>JAKQOW010000027.1 GCA_029565065.1 Acidobacteriota bacterium
CTGGCTTCCTTCAGAAAACGGGCCGCCTTTTCCGCGTCGTCGATAAACTGGGGAAAGAGCGCCTTGATGGCGACAAAACGGGCCAGCCGGCGGTCGAAACCCTTGTAGACCGTGCCCATGGCACCGGCCCCGATCGTGCCCACCACCTCGTATTTGCCGATGGATCTCATGCGCCCCAATCTACCACAGGTAGGAGGCGATTAGAAGCATCCAGCCCGACGGAAACCACCCGGGCAACTCATGGTCGTCAGCGCGTCTCACTTTCGCCGGATATACACCATCTCCATCGACCGGAACGGCTTGCCATCGGGACCAACATCGAAGGCTTCCATCCGGCGGTGATCCGCGTCGTCCTCGTATTCGACCGCCCGTTGCTGGCGGTACTTGTTGGCAACCGGGTCCGGAAGATCACCCACGTACTCGATGGATTTCCCGTCCGCGGCCGGTACACCCTCGGAAGTCATGATGCCCGTGCTCAAGCTGTCAATCCAGATGCCGACATACTTCTTCTTGATGTTGTCGAAACCGGTCAGCCCAAGCCCGCTGAACGGCTGACCCATGACCATGCTCTCAATTTTTTCGTGGATAAAGCGCCCCCCCATGATCAGACTGCATTCACTGGTCCCCTTCGATTCCTCCGCCGGCGAGCCGGGAGCCACCCACATTCGAACGGTGACGTCCCATGTGCCGGCCCGCTGCTGGAGCAACCGATGCTCTTTACCAATCTCGCCGTAGCGGGCGTAGGCGGCCATCACGGCTTGCATCGGGTCGTCCTTGGCCGCGGCCGGCTCCTGGGCCCAGGCAGGCAGGCCGAGCGCCATCAGGATCAGGACGACGCCGTAGAAACGGGGACGGCAGACGAATGGTTTCATGTTGTCCTCCAGATTATGAGATTCAACCGAATGCAACTGTCGACGGTTTGTCTTTCAACTAACTCTGATGCATTCGGTGATGCTGCTGATTCTGGCTTAACGCGGCGTGGGCGTCCGTCGGATTGCGTCCAACCGGCGACAGAGGTATCATCACGGAGTTCTGGTTCAGGCAATGCCTCCGCTGCGGGTTACGGCCCGGATCCGTGCTGACGGCCAGCCCTTGTCCCATGAGGTTGCCGCAATGGACATCCGTGATTTTCAGTTGGAGCGCTTTTTCGCCGCTCACGAGTTCGAGGCGCGCTTTTTACTCAGTCCGTCAGACTGTGAGAGCCTGTCGCTAGAGGACCTGCTGGCACTTGCGGATTCGGACAGCCTGAAGCGGTGGCGACAACTGCGCCTGGGTTACACACAGTCAGCCGGCCACCCCGACCTTCGCGCTGAGATTGCCCGGTTGTACCCGGGCGCGAGTTCCGATGACGTCCTGGTTTGCGCGCCGGAGGAAGGCATCTTCATCGCGATGCACGTCCTGCTTCAGCCCGGAGACCGGGTGGTAGTGATGGCCCCGTGTTATCAATCGCTGGCCGAGCTGCCGGCAATGCTGGGCTGTGCTGTTGACCGGTGGGAGGTCCGTACCGAGGGAAACCGCTGGACTTTGGACCCGGACGAGCTGGTGGCGGCGTTGACGCCTCAAACCCGACTGGTGATCGTCAATTTTCCCCACAATCCCACGGGTTACATACCATCCTCCGACCTGATCGCCCGCCTGGTTGAGCTGACCGCTGCACGGGGCATCTATATATTTTCCGACGAGATGTACCGGTTTCTGGAGCATTGTCCGGGATGCCGGCCGGATTCCCTGCTCGGCGCCCACGAGCGTGTGATTGCCTTGGGCGGACTCTCCAAAGCGTTTGGCTTGCCGGGCCTGCGTGTCGGCTGGCTGGCCACCCGTGACCGCCGGTTACTGAACCGCTGCGCCGCCTTCAAGGACTACACCACCATCTGCAGTGCGGCGCCGGCGGAGATCCTGGCGATCATGGCCCTTCGCCGCAAGAGCGAGATCACTGCGGCGAACCGGCGGATCATCAGCGTGAATCTCGAAGCCTGCAGGGAGTTCTGTCGGAGACATTCTTCCTGGCTGGACTGGCTGGAGCCGGACGGCGGCTCCACGGCGTTCCCCCGCCTGCGGCCGCCGCTGGAAATGGACGAATTCTGTGACCGCCTGCTGCAGCGCAGGGGTGTGCTGGCCGTCTCCGGCCGGCTGTTCGACTGGCCGGGTGAACACATCCGGGTGGGTCTGGGTCGCCGCGATTTACCGGAAGTTCTTGCGGTTGTTGCGCAAGAACTCGAATCGAGTTCATCGGGCTGAGGGCTGGGCGCAAGCTGCCGGGCCGACAATACGAGCTGCCTCACAGTGAATCAGGCACATCGCCCTGACATCGACAAGCCACAACATCGACCGCCAAGCCACCCTTCACCACGACCACCGCCGCGATGATTCCCGAATAACGCCAGGATCCGAATCAATGCCGGAAACGGAAACCGACACCGAAGAATCCGGTCTTTTGATAGTCCCCTTTCTCACGGGTGCTCCCGCCGGAGTCCGCAAGGCTGAGTTGTCCCCCCAGTTCAACGCCCCCGATCAGGTTGACCTGAAGACCCGGACGAATCCGCCAGAGGACCCCGCCGTACAGCGGGAACTCCCGGTTGCTCCCGATCCCGGCCGTCTCGACGCCGTCACCGCGGAGCCTGAAGTCTGATTTTTCATAACGGCCGCCCACAAACACCCGCCATTTGCCCGTGGGGTCCCAGTTCAAGACCAGGCCGGGTCCCCGGGTGGCGCCGAGGCCGCCGCCGGTCTCCATGTTCAAGCTCTCAGTGATCCGCCAGTTGACGAACAGCACCGGAAAGACACTCGGATCGTCTTCCAGCTGGGTGATGACGCCGATGCCGGGACCCAGGGTCAGACGGTCACCGAAGCGATAAGAAAAACCGGCCAGACCCCCGCCGGTGATTGCGTTGCCGAAATCGTCGCCGCTCTCGGCCGTCGTGCGGAGTGTCGGAATTATGAAGACCGTCCACTCCCGGCTGATGCCGTAGCGGACGAAGGCCCCGACACTGATGGTGTGGATCGCCCCCCATGGTTCCTCCGTTGCGGTGCCGGACTGCCCCTCAAAAGCATAGGCGTTCCGATCGTAACCGATTGCGATGGAGACGCTCCGTCGGAAATCCGGTGCATATGTGAACCCGCCTTCAAATAGCAATCGGCCAGTGCTAAACGAGCCGCCGGAATCGATCTCACTGCCGAGCTGGTGTAGAAACGCGCCTTCGGCGAACACCGACCACTTGTCCGCCGTTCCGGCCGGTGATTCACCCCTTGGCCGTCCCTGTCCGGCAACACCGACGAGCATGGTCAGCGCCAGTGTGATCGCCAGCGCGCATCGGCGAATCTGCAGGCCGTTCCTAAAATTCAAATCACCTGTTACCATTTTCACTCCCGGCTGATCGGTATGCGCACCAAGCATGAAAGCGCTCTCTGAGATGCGTGGTGCCTTGCGGCGATTCTCAGATTCGATCCGGATCATTGTAATGACACGCCGCGGTTAAGGCGTCTCCGGTCCGGTCAGTGGCCCGCCCCGTGCGCCGCCCGCGCCCGATCCCGCAGATTGTGCTTGACACACTCCCCCCGCCTGTATATCTTGTGCCGCGAGGTCAACGAATGGTAATCGCAACGGTTTCCCGGCATCATCACCACCATCACCCGATACTCGGGCCGGGCACCGGTGCGCGCGCTGTTTAGCCATCTACCTACCTCCACAGCACAGATCACACCAACCCCCGGCCAAGGCCGGGGGTTTTTGTGTCTCTGTGTGAAACATGCGGGCATCGTCTATGGATGAATACATGAAACCAAGCAAGGCAGAATCGATTAACACTCAGCGATCAGCATCCAGCCGCCTGTCATCTGGCCCTGGACGGTTCGTCGTGCCGTTTCATGCCCATCATCATCACCACGTCCACTTCCCCCCCGGGTGACGGTGTACACAGCAAATCGTCCCACGTTTCCCTCACCCGGGCTCCTGTGCCCGGGTTTTTTATTTGAAGGAGCCGTCATGATCAACGATGACCGAATTCAACTGGCGTTGCCCAAGGGGCACATGTACGCAGCGGTGGAACAACTGCTGGGGGATGCCGGTCTGGCCGTACAGGGCAACGGTCGTAACTACCGCCCGGTCTGCGCCGACGACCGGTTTGAGCTAAAGATTCTCAAACCCCAGAATATCGTGCGGATGGTGGAACTCGGTTCCCACGACCTGGCCTTTGCCGGCTACGACTGGGTGGTGGAGCTGGGTGCGGCTATCCGTGAACTGCTGGACACCGCGCTCGATCCGGTCTGCCTGGTGGCCGCGGCGCCGCAGGAGCTGGCCAGCGATCCGGCTTTTTTCCGCCGCCGGCTGCTGGTGGCCTCAGAGTATGAAACCATCACCCGGCGCTACTTGGACGGCCGCGATGCCGATTACCTGTTCGTCCGCAGCTTTGGAGCCACCGAGGTTTTTCCGCCTGAAGATGCCGACTTGATCGTGGACAACACCGCCTCCGGCCGGACGCTGCGTGAGAACGGTCTGGCCATTGTAGCCACTCTGCTGCGGTCATCCACCCGGCTCATCGCCAACCCCTCCGCCATGGACGGCCCCAAGGGGCAAACCATCGCGGAGCTGGCCATGCTGGTACAGGCCGTCCTGGACGCCCGAAGCCGGGTCATGCTGGAAATGAACGTGGCCGGAGACCGTCTACCCGCGGTGCTGGCCGTGCTCCCCTGCATGCGCAAGCCCACCATGTCCAGCCTGTCTGACGGGACCGGCTTTGCCGTCAAGGCGGCCGTGCCCAAGCATCAGGTCGTCCGGCTGATGCCGGAGCTGAAAGCAGCCGGAGCCACCGATATTCTCGAGTATCCCTTCTCCAAGGTGGTGCTGTGATGGTCGGCCCGGTGATCCCCCGAATCCGGCCGGCCTTGCGCGATATCACTCCCTATACGGCTCCCACCGGCCGCGGTCGGTACCGCCGCCTCGACGCCAACGAAGGACCCCCACCCGCGCCCGGCCTGTTGCGCAAGTTGCTGGTCGAGGCGGCGTCCCGGCTGTCGTATTATCCCGAATACACCGAACTGCGGCGGCTGGCCGCTGCTCATTACGGCGCCCCCGCCGGCGGCATCATGCCGGTCTGCGGCGCCGATGAGGGTCTCCGGCTGGTGATCGGGGCGTTTGCCGGCCCGGGCGACCGGATGGTCACGGTGCGCCCCACCTTCAGCATGTACGCCTTTTACGCACGGCTGTCCGGTGCGGCGGTCACCGCGGTGCCGCTCGCTCCCGATTTCGAACTGAACCTGGATGCGGTTCTTGAAGCGGTCGGCGGAGCGGCGCTGGTCGTGCTGGCGTCACCGAACAATCCCACCGCCCGCCCCATCCGACCCGGCGACTTGGCCCGATTGCTCCAACTGGCACCGGACCGCCCTCTCCTCCTGGATGAGACCTACGCCGAATTCTGCGGCCAGAATTTTATCCCCTGGATCGAGCGCTTCCCCAACCTGATCATCCTGCGCACGCTGAGCAAGGCGCGCGGCTTGCCGGGATTGCGCTGCGGTTTTGTCATCGGCGATTCTGCGGTGGTCTCGTCATTGGATACCCTCCGCTCGCCCTACAACCTGACCGCCACGGCTGCCTGGGTCGGATCCGCCCTCCTGGCGGGCGACTCGGCTTTCCGGAAACGGCTCGCCGCCGCCACCTCCGCCCGGGCCACTCTGCAACACGAGCTGGTGCGGCTGGGCGTACCGGTCTGGCCGTCAGTCACCCATTTCTGCCTGGTCTATTTGGGCGGCGCCGCCGGTCCGGCGGCGTCCGCTCTAGCCGAGCAGGGGGTCCTCGTCCGATCGCTGGGCGACGACCTGTCGGGATTCATCCGGATCAGCGTCACCGGACCGGACGACACGGCGGCGTATCTGTCCGCATTCACCCCATGGCAGGCCCGACATCGTCCGGAACCTATCCCCGCCGCCTGGAGGTTGGCATGAAACCAGACCGCATCCCCATCAATCGGCAGACCCGCGAGACATCTGTCTCCGGATCACTGGCCGGTGATCCGTCGGTGCGCCGGATCGTCACGCCGATCCCGGTGTTCTCCCACTTTCTGGATCAACTGGCGTTCTACTCCGGACTGGGCCTCGAGCTGGACGCTCGCGATCTGGTGCCGGCTGATGACCACCACGTGGTGGAAGACACGGCGTTGGCCGTCGGTGAGGCCTTGAACACATGGTTTGGCGACCGCGTCGGGCGCCGGCGCTTCGGGCAGTGCTGGCTGCCCATGGACGACGCCTTGGCACTGGCTGCCTTGGATATCGGTGGCCGCCCCGGGTTCTGGTTTCGCGGGCGCTTCCGGCGTGAAGCGGTCGGGGGTCTGGCGGTGGAGAACATCCTGCATTTCTTCCGCTCGTTTGCCCACACCGCCCGCTTCACTCTGCACCTGCGGGTCAGCGGACAAAACGTCCACCACATGGCCGAGGCACTCTTTAAAGCCACCGGCCTAGCTCTTGAGGAGGCCCGACAGCCCTGGGCCGGCTTGGCCCGGAGCACCAAGGGAGGCCTCCGATGATTGGAATTGTGGACTATGGCGCCGGAAACTTGCGGAGTCTGGAGCATGCACTGGCTGCGCTGGGTCGGCCGTCGCGGCGGGTGTCGCAGCCCGGCGCGCTTCGGCGGTGTTCCCGGCTGGTGCTGCCGGGAGTGGGACACTTTGGCGCCGCGGCAGCCGCGTTGCACTCGAGCGGTCTGGCCGCCGCTTTGCAAACCTGGGTCAGTTCCAACCGCCCGTTGCTGGGGATCTGTCTGGGTCTGCAACTCCTGTTCGAGGCATCCGACGAGGCCTCCGGTACCACCGGGCTGGGCGTATGGCCGGGGAGGTGCCGGTCCTTCGACTCCGACTGTCTGAAGGTACCCCACATGGGATGGAGCCCTGTGCATATGACAACCGGACCAGAAATACCGGCGGCCTATTTTGTGCACTCCTATTTCGTCCCCACCGCCGCCGGTCCCACGCACTGGAACTGGCGGGGCACGGCGCATTACGGCGTCGAGTTTCTGGCCGCCGGACAATCCGGCGCGGTGACCGGCTGCCAGTTTCACCCGGAAAAAAGCGGACCGCGGGGATTGGATTTCCTGAAGGAGGTGTTGTCATGGTGATGAGACGGATCATCCCCTGTCTGGATGTCATGGGCGGCCGGGTGGTGAAAGGCATCCAGTTCCAAGGACTCCGCGACGGCGGCGACCCCGTGGAGCTGGCCCGGCGCTACTACGCCGACGGCGCCGACGAGCTGGTTTTCCTCGACATCACCGCCGGCATCGAGGGCAGGAAAACCATACGGGACCTGGTGGAGCGGACCGCCCGGTCGGTGTTTGTGCCCCTGACGGTCGGCGGGGGTATCCGGTGCGTGGACGACGCCTGGCGGCTGCTGCGCTCCGGCTGTGACAAAGTGGCGGTCAACACGGCGGCCGTGCGGCGGCCACAGCTCTTGTCCGAATTGGCGGACCGGTTCGGCCGCCAATGTGTGGTTCTGGCCGTGGACGCCCTGCGGACAGAGACCGGTTACCGGGTGGTGGTGGATGCCGGCCGGTCAGTGACGAGGCTCGAGTTGTCCGAGTGGCTGCGACGGGGTCAGACATTGGGTATCGGTGAGATTCTGCTCACCGTCATCAACGCCGACGGCCGGCAGGAAGGGTATGACCTGGCGGGGCTCCGGCTGGCCAGCTCCATATGCCGGGTGCCCGTCATCGCCTCGGGCGGCATGGGCACCGCCGCACACATGGTCGATGCCTTGGCCGCCGGCGCGGACGCGCTTCTGGCCGCTTCGGTGTTCCATTACGGCCGGTACACGGTCCGTTCATTGAAGGCCGCACTGAGCCGTTGCGGTGTGGAGGTGCGCCCATGCTGATCCCGAGCATCGATTTGATGGGCGGCCGGGCCGTCCAGCTCGTCGGGGGGCGTGACAAGGTGTTGGAACGAGACGACGTCGAGGAGCTGGCCCGCCAATTCGGCCTGTACGGCGAGATTGCCGTGATCGACCTGGATGCAGCCCTGGGCCGCGGCAACAACAACGCGCTGGTTCGGCGGTTGTGCCGCATCGCCCGCTGCCGTGTCGGCGGCGGCATCCGGGACGAGCGGCGCGCCGCCGAGTTGCTCCGCGCCGGAGCGGCCCGGCTGATCGTGGGTACGGCTGCAGATGAAGCGCTCCTGACTCAGTTGCCGCGTGACCGTGTCCTCGTGGCCGCAGACCACGACCACGGCCGGGTCATGAGCCACGGCTGGCGCCAGGATGCCGGGGAATCGCCGGCCGCGCGCCTCAGCCGGCTGGCCCCTTTCTGTGGCGGCTTCCTGATCACCGCAATACACAACGAGGGGCGGATGGACAGCTTCGACATGGACGAAATTCAATCGCTGCGCCAGGTCGCCAATTGCCCGATCACCTACGCCGGCGGCGTAACGGCAGCCGCCGAGGTCGCGGCGCTCGATCAGATGGGTGTCGACGCCCAGGTGGGCATGGCCCTCTACACCGGCCGGCTGGACCCCACCGAGGCGTTTCTAGCCTGTCTGGATTTCAACAAAGAAGGCGGGCGTCTGCCGTGCGTGGTCCAGGACGCCGCCGACCGGGTACTTATGGTCGCCTGGCAGACGCCGGAAAGCCTGCGTGAGGCCTTTCGCATCGGTCGTGGTGTGTATTTTTCGCGGCGTCGCCAAAAGTTGTGGACAAAGGGTGAAACTAGCGGCCACGTCCAGCGGCTGGTCCGGGTGGTGCCCGACTGTGATCGGGACACCGTCCTGTTCACGGTGGAACAAGAGGGGCCGGCCTGCCATACCGGATCCGCCGGCTGCTTCGGTTCGCTGGAGTTCACGCCGGCAGACCTGGAAGCGGTGCTGCGCCAGCGTGCCCAACACCCAACCGATGACAGCTACACCTGCCGTTTGCTGCGAGATCGGGTGCTGCTGGCGGCCAAATTGCGTGAAGAGATAGATGAGGTGATCGAGGCCACCGGCCGGATGGACGACCTGGTTTGGGAATGCGCTGATGTCCTCTATTTTTTACTGGTTCAGATGACTGCCTCTGGCATCGGTTTCGACCAGGTACTGAGCGAACTTGAGCGACGCAGGAGGTGATCGCATGATGAGAATGGTAGACGTGAAAGAAGCTTTGGAATGGGCTCGACAGCCTCGCCAGCCGGTTCCGCCGCCGGAGGTGGCGCAGATCCTGGACGATATCCGTAACGGTGGCGACGATGCGGTGCGCCGTTGGGCCGGCCGCCTCGACGGTCACACCGGTGACGACTTTGAAGTGCCACGAAAATCGGTGCAGGCCGCGCTCGACGGTTTGGACCGAGAGATCCGCGCCCAGCTTGAAGACGCTGCCCGAAGGATTCGGATCGTGGCCGCCCGCCAGCGGGAGCTGTTCACGGACCTCTCGTTCGAGCTGGACGGCGTGGTCCTCGGCCACCGGGTGATGCCCGTAGCGCGCGTGGCCTGCTATGCGCCGGGGGGGCGATACCCGTTGCCCTCATCCGTGCTCATGGGCGTGATCCCGGCGCACGAGGCCGGTGTGAAGGAGATCGCCGTGCTCAGTCCGCGCATCCTTCCTGTGACGCTGGCGGCCGCGGCGATCGCCGGCGCCGATCGGGTGTTCAACATCGGCGGCGTGCAGGGTGTGGCCGCCGCCGCCTGGGGCCTGGCCGGCCTGCCCCGGGTGGATCTGATTGTGGGACCTGGCAACCGGTTCGTCACGGCCGCCAAACAGGCGCTCTACGGCCAAGTGGGCATTGAATTCCCAGCCGGACCGTCGGAACTGCTCATCCTGGCCGATCGCACCGCAGACCCCGTGCTCCTTGCGGCAGACCTTCTGGCCCAGGCGGAGCATGATCCGGACGCACTGCCCGCTCTGGCCAGTCCGGATGGAGGCCTGCTGGAACGCGTGCGGCAGGAACTGGTCGTCCAGCTCGAGACGCTGCCGGCCGCCTCGCCCTCACGGGTCAGTGTGTCCAACGGTTTGCTGGTGCGGATATCCAACTGGACGGAAGCGGTGGAGTTGGCCGACCGGTTGGCGCCGGAGCATTTGGAACTTGCCGGACCCGAAGCGGAAGCACTGGCTGACCAGTTGAACAACTATGGCAGTTTGTTCATCGGCTCCCTGTCAGCAGAAGTTTTCGGCGACTACGGTTCGGGCACCAATCACATCCTGCCCACCAGCGGTGCCGCGTGTTTCACCGGCGGTGTCTGGGTCGGCACATTCCTGCGGGTACTCACGCGGCAGCGTGTCCGGGCCGACGGCCTGCCCGCGCTGGTGCGTCTGGCGGAAGGGCTCGCCCGGGCCGAAGGCCTGCCGGCCCATGCGGCGTCCGCCCGGCTGCGCATTGAACGGCGCGCAAACGGCCACGGTCTGATTCACTGATCGTCGCAGGTCGGCCGCGCGGCCGACCTGCCACCGGCGGTTTGTGCCTTGTCAGCGGGCGTAAACGGATCGGCATTCGGCGGTTACGCCGACCGCGGTGACCTCCACCCAAACATACCCGCCCCGTCCGAATGGACCCGGATTCAGGACCCGGGTGCGTCCCAAGGTGTCTTCGCCGGCAGCTTCGTGGATGTGTCCGCACAACAGCAGGTCGGGACTGTGCTCCTCGATCAGCCGTCGGACCGACCGGCTGCCGGCGTGAAATCCCAGTCGGACGCGGTCGACGCGTGTGCCCCTCGGCGGCGTGTGGCTGATCATCAACCGGACCGCACACCCGCCGATGGCGCGGAGCGGAGCACCCAGTTGACGGTAGATCTCCTCTTCACTGATCTCCATTGGGGTTCCGAAGGGTGTGGGCGCCGACGCTCCCAGACCGGCGACGCCCACATGATCCTCAAGCACTCGGTGGCTCCCGTGCAGAGAGACGCCCTCGCTCACCAGCAGATCCAGCACATCCGGATGGTCCACGTTTCCCGGCACGGCGAGAACTTGCGGATTGATCCGCCTAAACGCGTCCAACACTCGGGCGGCTTGGGCGGCATGGCCGAAATGCGTCAGGTCTCCCAGCAACAGTACCCAGTGTGCGGCTTCAATGGTTCCCGCCAGCTGCTCGAGATAATCCAGTCGCTCGTGGATGTCGCTGGCTGCGAATATGCTGAGATTATCCAACATTGCAGGCGCCTTCCGGTTTATGACCCACGATCCATATCATAACAGAGTTGTGCTTCCCCCTCCATCCGGCGGAACGGGACATGACTTTCAATTGCCGAACACTCCTGATTCCGTTATGTGTTTTAGACTACGAAATTGAAGCATATATAAAAAAGTATTTGCCATATACCTTAAAAGAAACTAAAATACTGCAAGATTCTAATCCCGCAAACGCTATTCAACTTTCGAGGATGTCTTATGTTGAAGAAAGTGCGTATTTTGATTGTGGATGATGACCCGGATGTCTGTGAGTATCTCCAGAAATTTCTCTCCAAAGACGGCTATGACGTCACCACGGTCGCCAATCCCACCCAGGTTTTGGACGAGCTGAAAAACAAACCATACCAGATCATCATTCTCGACCTGAAGATGCCCGGCATGTCCGGCGAAGAACTGTTACGACGCATTCGCGCCATTGACTCAGATATTTGCATCATTATCTACACCGGCTATCCCACGGTGGATTCCGCGGTCGACACCATGAAACAGCAGGTGTTCGACTATATTAAAAAGCCGTTCAACATTGATGATTTTCGCGCTGTGATTCGCAAAGCCATCGAAGAACGCGGATTGATCATCACCCCTGAAGCACGGCTGAACCAGGAGATCGGCAACAAAATCAGGACGCTGCGTAAAAAGAAAAACCTGACGCTGAAGAAGCTGGCGAATCGTACCGGATTGTCTGTCAGCCTGATCTCCCAGATTGAACTGGCCAAGACGTCGGCATCCGTATCGACTCTGTATAAAATCGCCTCGGCCCTGGGGATTAAGATCGGCTACTTTTTCAGCGATATCTGATCTTCCTCGGGCAGTGCGCGCAGATTCAGCTGTTGGCCGTCCTGTGTGACGGATGACCGTCCGGCCCATCGATCAATCCCTCAATTAAAAATTCGTTGTAAACTTTTTACAATCCACATACAATGGCAGTCGGTCCTCGTATGTCACAAGCAGCGTTTCCCATGAGCATTGACTTGCTCTGCGGTCTTCTGCACCGGTCGGCGGGTATTTCCATCTTTATACTGGATAAAGACTTTCGTGTGATCTGGAAGAATTCCGAGGATGAGTGTCCCCTCCAGCACGTTCCCCACGCCGAAGGTACCTACTGTTACCGGATGCTCCGTTCCAGGGATGGTCGTTGCGTCCTCAGTTGCCCGCCGGTGTCCGGGGGACCTGGCGCCTGTCAGCAGTATCATGAGCATGCCGACGATCGGGAAGCTGTCTTTCATGTGACAATTTCGGCCCGCCGGGATCAATCGGGTGAGAACGCCGGATATCTGGTGGTGCAGCAGGACATCACGCAATGGAAACAGCGCGATGAACAACGCTATCAAGATGCCAACCGCCAGTATCTGCTGCATCTGGCAGGCGGATTTGCCCACGAGATCAACAATCCGCTGACGGTTGTCAGCGGTATGCTGCAGGAATATTCACAGCTGAGCGATTTGGACGAAGAGCGCCGACAGGACTTTCGGACCATGGTCCGGGCGTGTAATCGGATCCGGGAATTCGTCAACCGCATCCGCGCACTATCCGCCGAGGAATCCGAAGACAGCAGCGCCGCCGACACCGCCACGATTTTCAAACGGGCCGTTGGGTATTTTCAGGAATTTTTCCGCATCAAGGATATTCACATCGCTTGGGATCTGCCGGACCGCTGGCCCAACCCGAGCATGAGTCCCGGCATTCTGGCGAAGATCGTTTTCAACCTGCTGCACTATATCGCCGACTCCATTCGGCCCGGCGGGACGATCCGGATCGAAGTTCCCCCTCCCAACGACCATCCGTACCTGCAGGCTGTGTTTTCCAGTGAGGAGTTCATCAGCCTGCCTCACCATCTGAACAACATTTTTCTATCCCCCGGCCATCCCAGCGAGCTCGATGCCATCCACGCACTCGGCCTCACCACGGTGCACAACCTGGTCAAAAGCCACCACGGAAATCTGCGCATCGAGCAGAAGGCGCCGCGCGGAATGGCTTTTTTTCTTGAAATTCCCTTAAGTTAGAAACGTGACCGGCTCAGTGGTGGGTTCGTAGGCGCTGAAATCCGGGATGTCCGGGAATGCGCTCAGATGAGAGATCTTGGTGAACGGGACGAACACCTGGGTCTTGGACAACTCCACCTCACCCGTCCGCTTGTTGGTCAGCGGAAACTTGTCGTGCTCGAAAAAGATCCCGTGCTCGTCTACGCCGGTCAGTTTGACAAAGATAAGGCGGGTCGGACCGGGCGGTTCATAACCGGCGATCACCAGGCTTTCCGTAAACCCGATATAGACGTAGCTGCCGACGAGCTGTTGGAGCGTGAGGATGTCCATGTTGCGCCCTCCTGAGAGCCATTTGTGCTTATTGTAATGGAGGGCGGACGACCCGCCAAGCACTTTAGAGCGAAGCCCGTCGGAATCCTTCCCCCATGATCTCGTACACCTCGCTCACCATCACGAACGCGTCGGGGTCGTGATCGCGAACGATACCTTTCAGCCGGGGCAGTTCGCGTGGTCGGATCACGACGAGAATGATGGGCCGGTCTTCGCCGGAATAGACGCCGACGCCGTTGAGCAGGGTGGCGCCCCGACCCATCACCCGGATGATATCGTCGGCAATCTCACGGTACTTCCGGCTGATGATTAGGAATTTCTTCCCTTGGTTCATGCCCTGGATCAGGAAGTCGATGGTCTTGGAATTGACAAATATGGCGATGATGGCGAACATGGCCATCTCCGCTCCGAACACGAATCCCGCCCCCACCGTGACCAGGGCGTCGATCATCATGAGGCTGCGCCCGATTGGTATTTCGGTGTATTTGTTGAGGATGCGGGCCAGGATATCGGTCCCGCCGGTGGAGGAGTTTTTCAGAAAGACCAGCGCCATTCCCGCACCGGTCAAGATGTCGCCGAAGATGGTGGCCAGCAGCACATTCTGGGTGATGCCCCGCTCAGCCAGATCGGGTCCCGCACCCAGCATGGGCGCCAGAAGATAGATCCCGTCCACCATGAATGACAGCGCCACGGTGGCGACAGCCGAGCGCAACCCGAACTCGCGTCCCAGGGTCATTAGGGCGACCAGAAACAGCAAACCATTGAACCCCAACATGGATAAGCCCACCGGAACACCCAACAGGTGGAACAGAATCGTGGAGATCCCGCTGACACCGCCAGCGGTGATCCGGTTCGGGATCAGAAACAGGTCCAAGCCCAAGGCCACCAAAAAACAGCCGAATATGATCGCCGCGTAATCAACGACCGGCTGCATCCGCCCCAGTTTAATCACTTTTTTCGCTACCATGACAACATCCCCCACCAAAATGAGGGCCGGATTATATCATCGGCCGTCCCAATTGCAAGTTTGTCAGAAACCCCATGTTAGAATAGCTGCATGGCGGCCCGCTTTTTCATCGGTCCGGCTGGTTGGAGCTACGCTGATTGGGCTGGAACTGTCTACCCGCAGGAGATTATCCGGCGCCGGCAGCAGCTTGCCTGGCTTGCCCGTCAATTCGACCTGGTGGAGATCAACACCAGTTTTTACCGCATCCCGTCTCCGGCGATGACGGCACGTTGGCTGCGTGCCGTGAGCGACCGTCCGGCGTTCCGTTTCACCGTGAAATTGTTCCAGGATATCACTCACGCACGGCGACTGGATCCGGATGTCGTGGCTGACTGCCGCAACGCCATCGCACCATTGCACCGCGAAGGCCGCCTGGGCGGATTGCTTCTCCAATTCCCCTGGTCTTTTCGCTGCGGGCGTCAGGAAAAAATTTTTCTCCGTCAAGTCCTGGACGCCTTCGAGGGATTTCCGCTGGCGGTGGAAGTCCGCCACGGAAGCTGGAACCAGGACGCTTTCTTCGATTATCTGCGCTCCCGCGCCGTCATGTTTTGCAACATCGACCAGCCGGTCATCGGCGATTCGCTGGAATTGACTGCCCGCGTTACAGCCCCCAGCGCCTACCTCCGCCTGCACGGCCGAAACCAGGCGGATTGGTTCCGCCCCGATGCCGGTGTGGCTCAGCGCTATAACTATCTGTATAGCGAAGCTGAAGTCGCCGCGCTGGCCGAAATGGCGGAGGTCCTGGGGCGTGAAGCGGACCGCGTCTATATCGTGACGAACAACCACTATCGGGGAAAGGCGGTTGTAAACGCCATCCAACTCAGCCACCGACTCATTCCCGGATTCTCCCCCACCTGGGAGCCGAATCTCGGAACAATTCCTTAAAACTTTTCACCTGTGGCAGCCGTCTAATAGCCCATGAGTGTCGTTGCCGGTCTTGGGCGCATGCTCCGCTCCACCCTCATCGGTCTGCTGCCGGTGTGGGTCTGGCTCGCCCCCGTGTCGGCCCAGGTTGAGCCGCGGGAGCTGATCCCGGCTGTGACGCGCGAAGCCAGTCTGTCGATGCTGGCCATCAAAGCCGAGTTCCATCTGGGAAAAACATGGCACGAGACCCTGCAGCCGTTTCCCGCCCTGGAGAAGCGGATTCTGGTGGTTAACCTGACCGTGACCAACACAGGCGCCTTGCCGCAAAGTCTCTACCTCGACGAGGTTTGGCTGTATCTTAAAGGAGAAGACCAGCGGGTCAGCCGCATACACGCAGAAGAACTTGGTCCGCAGGTATATGTTTCTCCCCAGCAGATTTTCCCCGATTCTGACCCCGGCCGGAATTCACGGGTTCAAACGGCCACCCCCGGCCCGGTGTACCGGGACGGCCAGGTGGTGGTGAATCCGACACACTCCTCGGGCGTGATGGTGGATCTCGGCGGCACCAAGGACAAAACATCCCCAACCAGCCTGCAGAAATTCATTCTGGCCTTGTTTGGGAAAGAATTCAGTGCCTCCTACCTGAAACCGGGCCAGACCGCCAACGGCCTGTTGTATTTTTACCTGCCGTGGGAGATGGATTCATTCACCGGAATCACGTTCCATCTGGACGAAGTGTTGGGAGGAACCGAACAGCTTCAGTTGGAGATCGCCACGCCCCCCGCACCCTGACAATCCGGCTTCGTCCGCTTCCCGCCGAGTGGCGCATCCGCGTCACGGAAAGAAGCCTTGCTATATCCCGGTGCGTTCTGATATAAAAAAAACAGCATGCGGATGCACCTATTCGCCAGAACGGAAATCCAATCTCCCAATCGAGGATCTCGGGAGACCATGCGGTCTCTGTCGTCCGATCCAGCCATCTGAACATCAAACGCCTGACCCGTGGGGCGTCCGATAAGGAGTCGATGATGAAACGAACCGTGTTCTTCGTTTGCCTATTGTCGCTCGGTCTGCTCGCGACCGGCCTGGCAATAACGCCCCAGGAGCTGGTTCAGCGGCATCGGCAGGCGCTGTCGGCGAATCAGGAACTCCTCTTCAATCTGTCAACCATCCGGATGGTGGGGCAACTCGAGAAATACGGCCTGCAGGGCGATGTCGGTGTTTTTGTCTCCTTTCCCGACCGGTTTGCCGTCGCCCACGAATTCCCACT
Organism: Acidobacteriota bacterium; assembly: GCA_029565065.1. Taxonomy (GTDB): domain Bacteria; phylum Acidobacteriota; class JAAYUB01; order JAAYUB01; family JAAYUB01; genus JAAYUB01. Next base: position 16,577 of record JAKQOW010000027.1, read on the forward strand.
GTTCTCGGAACGCTGGGTTACCCGAGGCAAGGATGCGGAATTGCTCGAGATGACCGGCTGGCGCCGCACCGCGGCCAGAGGTGACCTGTTCCATCTGCGTGCCCTCCAGTTCGTCCTCGGTTATCAGTACCTGAATCCGGGCGTGGCTCTGCCCACCGACCTCCGTGAGGTCGAGGGTGAAGTGAGCGCCACGTTGCTCACTGCCGAAGGGGTTCCGATCCGGGTGGTCTACGACGCCGGCACCTTTCTCATTCGCAGCTTCGCCTTCACCGGATCTGACGGGCTGGGTGTGGTCATACAGGTTGAATCGTACCGCCAGTGGGATGGCGTGCAGCTGCCCGGTCGGCTGCGCGAGGAATCGGTCAATCCAGCAACCTACACCTTCACCCAGTGTGAGGTCAACCGGGGTGTGGACGGCTCGTTCTTCAATATTCCGCCGTCTGCATCGGACAGCAATTTGCCCGAGCGGTCCTCGATTCGGCTTCCTCTTCAGCGCTATTTCGGCCTGCCGTTGATCAAATGCTGGATTGGCAATTCGCCGGCTCTCACGTTCCTGATTGACACCGCCCTGCCGTTTTCGGTCATCGATCGCAGCATCGCCACCCAATTGGGTTTCACCCCCCAGGGGCGTCGCACGGCCGCCGTCCGGTACCCGCTCGGTGATCTGGCGTTCGTGCGCCTGCCCTCGGTGTTGCTGCGCGAGGTTGAATACCGCAACAAACTGTTTCTGGCCGCCAACATGATCCCCGCCAGCACCAATATCCAGCTGCCCGTCCACGGCATCCTTGGAGCCGACTTCTTCCACCAGCAAATCATCAATCTGGACTTGACCACCGAATCGTTCCGGATCACCTCAACGCGAGGCTTTAATCCGGAGCAGCAATGGGCGCGGGTGCCGCTTCTCACCACCGGAGGCACGCTGGCCATGATCGCCACACTCAATGGAGTGGAAACGGCCATGGAGCTGTCCACATCCAGCGGCGAATCCATCGGCTTCAGCGCCACAAGCGAAACCGCGCGGGGACTCCTCCGCCGTCAGGGTCCGTCGGCCGAGGCCTTCTCCGTTGGTCTGGGCTTCGGCTTCCCGGAGACGGTCGTGCCCCTAGGTGCCCTGAACTTGGGTGGCCAGACGGTCGACGCTCCGCTCGCCCATCTGGTCCAGTTTCCCGATACCTATCCCGGTGGTCGCCGTCAGATTGGCTGGTTGGGCACTGGCCTGCTACGCCGTTTCTCCGTCCATCTCGACATCCCCGGCCAGACAGCCTACTTAGAACCCACCACCGCTCTCCGCGAGGCGGATACATTCAATGCGGCCGGATTGTACCCGGTCAGATCGGGCGGCAAGCTGGTGGTGCAACGGGTGGTGCCGGACTTGCCGGCGGCGAAGGCCGGGGTTGAACCCGGCGATATCATCATCCAACTGATGGGCTACCCCGGCGAGCAGATCGTGTTCGATCGGGTATACGCGTTTCTGAACATTCCGACGGGCCAGAGCGTCTCGCTTCAGGTCCAGAAAGGCGACGGCCGCGTCCTGGACTTGCAGCTCCGGAATGAGAGCGCGTTTTAGCCCCGTTCCGGGCCGAAAGCACTCAAGAAACTCTGTCCCGCCGGCAGGGTGAAGCCGAAATTCTCGGCGATGGTCTGACCCACATCGGCCAGGCTGGAGCGCAGCCCGATATCTGCGCCGCGCGTCAGGTCGGGGGCCCACCCCAGCAGAGGCACATATTCCCGGCTGTGATCCGTGGACGTTGTGGTCGGATCGCAGCCGTGATCCGCCGTGATCAGCAGACAGTCGCCGGGCTCCATGGCGGCCATCCATCCCGGCAGGGCGTGATCCAGCTCCGCCAAGGCGGCCGCATATCCGGCGGTGTCGTTCCGGTGGCCGTACAGCATGTCAAAATCCACCAGATTGGTCAAGATAACCTCACCGCCGCCCGATGCGATCATCTCGCGCGTGATCCGGATTCCATCGGCGTTGGTCTTCGTCTTGATCTCCTGCCCCGTATGACGCCAGGCGAAGATGGAAGCTATCTTGCCAATGGAAGCGAGCGACCGCCCCGCCAGCGACAATTCGCTCAACAGATTGGGTTCGGGCGGAGGAACCGCGAAATCCTTTCGGTTTGTGGTCCGGGTGAAGGCCCCCGGCTCGCCGATGAACGGCCGGGCGATCACCCGGGCGACCCTGTGTGGACCCTGGAGCAATTCCCGGGCGGCGAGGCACATGCCATACAGTTGTTCCAGCGGGATAACGGCTTCGTGGGCCGCCAGTTGAAATACGCTGTCCGCCGACGTGTACAGGATCGGGTTCCCGGTCCGGACGTGCTCGGGCCCCAGATGTTGGATGATCTCGGTGCCCGATGCCGGGTAGTTGCCCAACACCTGTCGGCCCACTCGCTGTTCAAACGCACCGACAACATCGGGCGGAAAGCCGCCGGGATAGGTGGGAAACGGCTGTTCGGTTATGATGCCCGCCATCTCCCAGTGACCCACCGTCGTGTCCTTGCCCTGTGAGGCGGTGGCCGCCTTGCCGTGAAGCGACGTGGTGTCGGCCAGGCGGGGGTGGCCCGCCAGCGTCGCGATGTTGCCTAGTCCCATGCGATGTAGGTTCGGCAGGTACACCCCGGTGGCCGCCAGGGTGTGGCCGATGGTGTCCGAACCGGCGTCGCCCCACTGGTCGGCGTCGGGCATTGCCCCGATGCCCGCGGAATCGGCCACAATCAGAATCATGCGTCGGAATCTCATGGCTGCCCGCCCGTGATGCGCTGGATTTCCCCTCGGTGACCGGACGCCAGGCGAGCGAGCCGCTTCGGATCAAGGGTCAGCAGCCGGCGGTCCTTCATCAGCCACCGTCCGGCCACCATGGTACCGATGACCGCCTCACCGTGAGCGACGTAAACCAAGTGGGAATAGATATTGTGCACCGGTTCGTACAATGGTCCGCTCAGGTCCAGGACGATCAGGTCCGCCTGCTTGCCGGGCTCCAGGGATCCGATCTGTTTTTCCGCACCGATCGCCGCCGCTCCTTCGATGGTCGCCATTCGGACGACGTCCCGCGCCGGCATGACCGTCGGATCGCTGTCCCGCTGCTTGTGTATCTTCGCCGCCAGATCCATCGCCGCAAACAGGTCCAGCCGGTTGTTGCTGGCGGCGCCATCGGTGCCAAGACCGACGGGGATGCCGCGCCGACGGATCTCTGGAATCGGGGCGATCCCGGAAGCCAATTTCAAATTACTGTCGGGATTGTGCGCCACCGCCGTCCCGCTGCCCTGGAGGAGACCCAGGTCGGCCGGCGTGAGCTGTACACAATGGGCGGCCAGCCGGCCCTTTCCCAACAAGCCCAACCGCGCGGCATGCTCCACCGGGCTCGCATCGTAACGCTTCCGCACGTCGGCCACTTCGTTGGCGCTCTCCGCCAGATGATACGTCATCGGCGAGTCGAACCGCACGGCCAGTTCGCCGGCCAGACGAAGCGTCTCCGGCGAGCAGGTGTAGCAGGAGTGGGGAGCGGGGATCACCCGAACCAGCGGATCGGCCCGCCAGCGCTGCATCGTCGCCTCCGTGTACTGAAGCGCCTCGGCCGGCGTGGCGAAATCGGGCGCCTTGAAATCGATGATGGTCTGGCCCAGCCAGCCGCGCAGGCCGGCTTCGCGGACCGCCCGCGCGACGTCATCCTCAAAATAGTACATGTCAACGACCGTTGTTGTCCCGCGGCTGATCAATTCGGCGCAGCCGAGCAGGCTCGCCTCATACACGAAACGCGCATTGACCAGCTTGGCCTCAAGCGGAAAGATGTACCGGCGGAGCCACGCCATCAGCTCCATGTCGTCCGCCACGCCACGCATGGGATTCATGGCGATGTGCGCGTGCAGATTGACCAGACCGGGCAGAATCCACCGGTTGCCCACCCGCTCTGTCCGGCGAGCCCGCACCTGCCGGCGGACCGTCTCCAGATCCCCGACCGCGACAATGGTGTTGCCGCGGATCGCAACGGCGCCGGGTTCCCAGACGGCCATCTCCGGATTCATGCTCACGACATGGTCCGCTTCGATCAGCAAGTCGGCCGCCCGCCGGTCAGCCGCCCGCAAGCCGGGTGCACCAGCCGCCAGGGAGGCACCGGCAATCAGAACAACCCAAATGATTGATCGAAGGTTCATGGTGATGTGCATCCTCCCCGCCCAAACATGCCGCCACCGAAGCCATATTGTATCGTGAACAGGTCGTTCCGTCGCCCCTGGAGAAAAAATTTTCCATTCTCCCGTCGCTTGTGTTACATTGAGGTCCGGTGAAGGGGTGTCCCAATGAAAGACCGCAAGGCTGTCCTGGCGGCGAAAATCCTTGAAGTCATCCAGAAAGCGACGGCGAAGTCCGCCGAGGTCCGGATCATCTTCAGTCATGGCGATTCCTGGAAAAGCATCGACATCAGCGGCGAGGATATTCTCCACATCGACAGCACCGAGATCACCGAGAAGTACGGCGCCTTGCTGCTGATGAACAAGTTGATCGCGCCGTCTGACCTCAAGAAGGCCACGGCGAGCGACGCCAAGCCCTGGCAGATGGACGACGCGCTCATCGCCGAGCTCAAGCTGGACGCCAACCAGGTGCGCAAGGTTTTTTCACTGCAGCTCTCCCGGCTGATCCATGCACTGCTCGAATGGCCGACGCTCAGTTTCAAGATCAGCACCCGCGATGCCGGCAGCCGACCCGTCGGCAAAAAACCGCTGCCCCTCGCCGAACTGAAACTGCACCTGCTTCGCCTCGCGCCACCGGAAGACAAGATCCGGGAAATCCGGGATAAGAAAGACCGCCTGTTCGTGCTGGATTCCGGCAAGATGAGCGTTCTTCGCCATCTGCCTCTCAATGCCCGGGAAGGTAATATTCTGAGCCGGATCAAGGGTCGGCTTACTCCCGAATCGATCGCCCGGGAAGGTCAGCTGCCGCCGGAGCAGGTGTTTGAACTGGTCGCTGTCTTCCGCGCCCTGGGCTTCATCGAGGAGGACGGCCACCTGCCGGCGGTGCCGCCGGCGCCCGCGCCGCCAACCCCGCCGGCTGAGGTGCCGGTCACCGAAAACGATATTTCGGCCATCCTAAAGGAGATTCGTGAGTACCGCGAGGAGATGGACAACAAGGATTACTACGAAATCTTCAGCATGACCCGGGATGCTTTCAACGCATCGCGACTAAAAACCAACTACTACGCGCTCGCCAAGAAGTACCATCCGGATAAATATCGAAAATTCGGATCCGAAGACATCAATCGCATTCTGGAAGACGTGCTCAATTTGTTCAACACCGCCTATGATGTCCTCAAGGATCCGCAGCGAAAGCAGAATTACGACACCGAGTGCAGCACCTCTGAGTTGAAGCCGACCGTTGCATCGATGGCCAAGTCTGGACCCCGACCGCAGGAGATGGACCAGATCGCGCTCGACAACTTCCACCAGGGTCGGAACCTGATTCAGTTGCAGAAGTATGCGGAAGCCATCTCGTTCCTGCGACGCTCAGTGCAGATCAAGCCCGACAATGCCGAGTACAACGCCTACCTGGGCTATGCCATGTCGAAGGTGCCCCAGTTCCGCAAAGAAGCGGAGAAGCATTTCCTTCGTTCGATTGAGATCAACCCGATGAACGTCAACACCTACCTCCATCTCGGCCGGCTTTACAAAGAGGCGCATCTGGCCAACAAGGCGGTAGCCGCCTTTCAGGAGGCACTGCGCTGGGACCCGGAGAACAAGGTGGCGCTGCAGGAAATCGATGAGATCAGCGGCGTGCGCAAATCCCGGGGCGGCCTCTTCGGCGGCTTGTTCAAAAAATAACGCCCGTCGGCATCATCTCTTGAAAATATCATGATGACAGCCGCGTTTTCGGCCGAATGGCGGTGCTTGAGGTGAGGCATCAGCGAAGCCGCCGAAGGCCGCTTACCCATGACCGGCCTTCGAATATCAGCTTTTTCCAGAATCCCGACATTATGAAAAAAAGTTAACGAAAATAAAAAAAATCTTTTTCCCCGTTCCATTTTTTTCTTGAACTGCAAGGGTTTTTGATCTATTTATGAATCCGTCAAGGGGGCAAACCCTTATCAGACGGGCACCATGACAGAAAAGCAATTGAAGATCTTGATCGTTGACGACGAACCCGAGGTCACTCGATCCATCGCCGCCTATCTCGAACGGATCGGCTACGAACCCCGCGGCCTGAATGATCCCGATCAATTCATGGACACCTTTCTCGAGTTCAAACCAGACCTGATCATTCTGGACATCATCATGCCGAAGGTGGACGGTGTTGAATTATGCCGATCCGTCCGCCGGCTGCCGCTGTACTGCCCCATCATCATGCTGACATCCAAGGGCGACGTCGTCGACAAGATCGTCGGTCTTGAGGTCGGCGCCGACGACTATGTCCCCAAGCCGTTCAGCCTGCGTGAGCTCGAAGCCAGGATCAAGGCGGTTCTCCGCCGACAGATCCTTCAGGCCAAGGCGCTGGACAGTGCCGCCGCCGCCAATCTGCTGCAGCATGGCAACATCACCATGGATCTCAAGAACCGGATCCTGAAGATCGGCAAGAAGAAAATTGAGCTCACGCCGAAAGAGTTTGAACTGATGCGGCTCTTCTTGTCCAATCCCGGCCGCGCATTCAGCCGGGAGGATCTGCTGGAGAAGGTGTGGGGCGATAACTACCGTGGCTATCACCGGACCATCGACTCCCATATCAACCGTTTGCGCGCCAAAGTCGAATCCAATCCCGAACACCCGGAGATCGTCGTCACCGTGTGGGGCGTTGGATACAAGTTTAACGAGGATTATCAACCCAAAACCTAACCTTTAGGAGGTACTATGAACAAAGCAGATCTGATCAAGAAGATGTCGAACGACGCGGACATCACCCTGACCCAGGCGACCAAAGGCTTCAATGCCATCATCGAAGGCATCGCCAAGGAGCTGTCCAAGAACCGCCGGGTGACCATCGTCGGTTTCGGCACCTTCTCTGTCAGCCACCGGAAGGCCCGCATCGGCCGCAACCCCAAGACCGGCGCGCCCCTGAAGATCGCGGCCCGCAAGGTCCCGAAGTTCACGCCGGGCAAGGCGCTGAAAGATCGCTTCTAGTTCATCCCAGAACAGAAAAAAACGGGGTCGGGCTTGTCGCCCGACCCTTTTTTTGTCTACGGAATGGATTCGCGCTGGGCGCTGACTTTTCGTTGTGGAATAACCAGGCTTGGTTGGTTCCGCCGGCTCTAGGCTGTCACCCCGCGGGCAAGGCTAAATCGACATCGGCATGACAATGTACTTGTAGGTGTAATCGAGGTCGCCCGCCGGACGGAACATCCCGGCGATATTTTCGTCAGTGAATTCAAATCCGACCTGTGGTGTCTCCACCACATTCAGAAACTCCAAAAGATACTGGGAGTTGAAGCCCAACTCCACCGGATCCCCCTGGTATTCCACCTCGAGCACCTCTTCGGCTTCACCCTTGTTAACATCCTCGGAGCGCAGCAGGATCCGTCCATCCTCCATTCGGAAAATGATCCGCTTCGATACTTCATCGGCGAGCACATTGAGACGGTTGATGACCGCCCGCAATTCGTTTGTTTTCAGGACAAACCGGTGATGCAGACTGCGCGGGATGACCATTTCATAGTTCGGAAACTGTCCCGCCAGCAGCCGCGAGACCAGAAGCCTGTTCTCGATACGGAAGAAGAGGTTGTTCTCGTTGTGGGCGAACTGGACCGTCAATTGCTCTTTCGACAACATCCGTGACAATTCCAAAACGGTCTTCTTTGGAATCAGAATCCGGATATCGGTTTCCAGGTTTTCCAGAACCTTCGGCGCTTCCACATAAGCCATCCGGTGGCCGTCGGTGGACACCATTTTCAGATAATTATTGTTCATGAGCAGCAGCAGCCCGTTCAGCGCAAACCGGGACTGTTCCTGGGTCGTCGAGAATATGGTCATCTGGACCATCCGCCGCAGGATATCACCCGGGATATCGAGAAACTCCCCCTGGAACATGGAAATGATGGGAAACGTGTCCACCGGCAAGCAGACCATGCGCGACTTGGAGCGTCCGTGACTGATGATAACCCGTTCCGAATCCTCGCTGAAAATCTCGATCTCGGCCGATTCCGGCATAAACCGGATGATGTCGGTCAGCTCCCGGGCCGGCATCGCCAGCGCGCCTTCTTCCTCGACCGCCGCCGGACACGTGGACTTGATGCTGACCGTCAGGTCACTGCCAGCCAGCGTCAGACTCTGTGACTCCGCACGGGGTTCCACCAGGACATGAGCCAAGATAGGCATCTTGGAGCTTTTTTCCACAATGGGAGTGATGTAGCTCAGCTCGGTCAGAATGTCCTGTCGCTTGACTTTGAATCTCATCGGCTACTCCTGTCCTATTTCCTGATCAATCGTAAAATTTATAACGGTTGGACCAGTAGTAGTAATAGTGCCTGTGGAAAGTGATGATAATCAACGGAATGATTGTAGCATGAACCAGTTGTTTTGTTGAAAAAAATGTTTGGAAACGATCGCCAAGCTGTGGATAACAGTGATTTGAGTGATACGGGATTGTTTTTCAGAGAAAAGTCACAGACTTTTCCACAGGATGATTGTGAAAATGTGGATAATTCAGTCAAGTAGAGCACGAAGCCGGTTCAAGGTTGCGCGAAGTTCTGGATCCTTCTCCTTTCGCTGATCGATCTTCTCGATGGCGTAAAGGACTGTCGTATGGTGTTTGCCACCAAATTCTTTGCCGATACGGGGAAGGGAATGATCCGTGTGCCGCTTGCAGAGATACATGGCGATCTGGCGGGGTTCGGTGATTGCGCGCGAATTGTTCTTGGAAATCAGGTCGGACACCTTGATTTTGAAAAACTCCGCCACCACCTTTTGGACCCGGTTGATGGTGACGATTCGCTGTTCCGGCGACTTGATGTTGGTCAGAATCCGCTTGGCCAGGGTGAGATCCAGTTTCTCGCCGGTCAGCGACGAGTAGGCGATGAGACGGATCAGCGAACCTTCCAACTCGCGGATGTTCGATTTGATATTTGAGGCAATGTAATAAATCACGTCGTCGGGGATGGGGACGCCTTCGATCTCCGCCTTCTTGCGGAGAATCGCGATCTTGGTCTCCAGTTCAGGCGGCTGAATGTCGGCGATCAAGCCCCACTCAAACCTTGAGTGCAGTCGTTCTTCGATGTTGGGGATCTCTTTGGGCGGACAATCGCTGCTGATGACGATCTGCTTCTGGGAGTCGTACAGGGCGTTGAAGGTGTGAAAGAACTCCTCCTGCGTCCGGTCCTTGCCGGACAGGAACTGGATATCGTCCACCAGCAGGACGTCGATGTTCCGGTACCGCTCGCGGAACAACAGCATCTTGTCGTAACGGATACAGTTGATCAGTTCGTTCATGAACCGTTCGGAGGACATGTAGACCAACTTGGCTTGGGGTCGTTTCAGCAGGATGTAATGACCAATCGCGTGCATCAGGTGCGTCTTGCCCAACCCAACGCCGCCATAGATATACAGCGGGTTGTAAGCCGTGGACGGCTGCTCCGCCACCGCCATCGCGGCGGCATGGGCGAACTGGTTGCTGGAGCCGACAACAAACGAATCAAATCGATACTTGGGATTCAACCGCACCTGGCCCAGCAGCGCCTGCGCCTGCTCGCCCGTGGCCAATGTTTTCTCCGGACGGAGATAGCCGTTGGTTGTCGTGTCATTGTCCACCAGGAAGCGGATGCGGTAGCCGTCCAGATCCAGGGACTGTTGAATGCTCTGGAGCAGGTCGGAAAAATTCTCCGTGATCCATTCCTTGTAGTACTTGTTCGGTACACGGACGACGATCTCGTCGGCGGTTACCCGGGCTGCCTCCGTGGATTCAAACCAGGTTTTGTAGCACTCGGACGATACTTCGCCCTTGACCTTCTGAAGAATCTGCTTCCACTGATTCATGCGGTGTCCCTTCAGACCGAAAAACCCCTCGTCCAACTCCACGTGACCGGCATGGAATGTTTGTTGTGGACGATGTGATGAACAGCCGAGGTGCCCTATTTAAGCACAGTCACCGGCATCGATCAAATGAAAAAAAGAGCCTACTATTTCTTCTGAACAACGGTCAGGACGTGACACGGGGCTTTGTGAATCACGGCCTCCTCGATGGAAGTGAAGAACAGGCGGGCGAACACGCTCTTGGCTGAGTTGCCCAGGATGATCAAGTCGATGCCGTGTTTTTTAGTGAAGCGCACGATCTCCTCAACGGGATCTCCTGCGGACGTGTGGTAAGAAGCCGAAACCGAGGAGAGAAACTCCGCCGGAACGAATTCCAGAATCCGCTCGCGCAATTCGTCGCTGGTGTGCCGGGGTGTGTGCTGGGAGCCGGCCACCAGGCTTGGCGCGCCGGCCAGCGGGTCGTCGACGTGCAGAAAGCAGACCGTCGCCTTGAACAAGGAGGCGAACTGCACCGCGGTGCGGGCGACGTCGTCGATCAGGTCGTCAAATTCTACCGGCGCCAGGATCTTGTGAATTTGCAGCATGGTGTTCTCCCCGACAAGTGGCTTGGACTGTATTATACCCGCAGGGTTCGCTGGAAAGAAAGAGGCCGTCCGGGCAATCTCCTCCGCTGCCCACACGGAGCCCGCGGTGTGGTCGCCGGCGGGGCGGCGCTCGACGACGGCTCAGGATGAACAGGAGATATCAAGAGCGGACCATGAGGAATCGGCAACCGTTTTCCAGCCCCGGTTGGCGAGGGGACTTGCCGGACTCGGGTGCGGCAGGCAGCCCAGGCGGACGGAGAAACCGGTCAGCGCCGTCGCGGAGCGATGCGCCGCAAAACGGCCGATGCCGATCACCCATCGCGGCCGCAACCAGGCGACGGTGGCGCACAAGGCCTCGTCGCAGGCAGACAGCAACGGCGCCCGGTCGCTCACCGACAGCTTGTCAGGTGTCAGGTTGGCCCCGGTGGCACCGAAGAACGCCAGGGGGCAATAATTGGCGACAAAACCTTGCCGGAAGAATGCTGCCGGAGTCGTCCAGCGCTCCTGGATCCATCCCCAGAGGCGGCGGCCGCTCACCTCGCTGCGCCGGCAGGCGAAACCGAGCACAGGCCGGCGGGGATGCTGCTGATCCGGCTGCCCCACAACAGTCTCGATGCCCAGCCAGTCGCGAACGGCAGACACTTCGCCGAACGGGATCCCGGTCTGAACCATGCCCCAGGGGCCCGGGTTCATACCCAGGAGGAGAAACTCCTTGCCGGCGAACCCGTACCGGTCGACGTAGGCGGCGTAAGCCGGACGGGCGTACTCCAGTGGATTGTACACACAGCTCACCGGCGGGGAGAAGCGCATACCATCAAGCTGGCGGTTCAGGCCATCGGCGATGGCCAGGAGCGGGTGAATCATGCCGTCCAGTCTAGCATAGAACGGAAATCCTCATTTACTTTCCGGGATCAAGTGCTTATAATGCCGCGCTTAACGAGAACCGTCAGGAGAGTCTCCCCGTGGACAAGCCGTTCAGTGTAAAGGATTCCGTCAATCTGCCGCGGACAGATTTCAAAATGCAGGCCAACCTGGTGCAGAACGAGCCGAAGATGCTCCGGTTCTGGGAGTCCATCGGCCTGTATGAGAAAATCCTGCGGAAGAACGAAGGGCGTCCCGCTTACATTCTGCACGACGGCCCCCCGTACGCCAACGGCAACATCCACCTGGGCACCGCGCTGAACAAGGTCCTCAAGGATTTTGTCGTCAAGTACAAGTCCATGAAGGGATTCTTCAGCCCCTACATTCCCGGGTGGGATTGTCATGGCCTGCCCATCGAGAAACGGATGGAGACGGAGCTGGGATTCGGCAGCAAGCAGATGGACATTCTGGAGTTCCGGCAGCACTGCCGCCGCTACGCCGAGAAATACGTGGGCATCCAGCGGGAGCAGTTCAAGCGGCTGGGGGTGTTCGGCGACTGGGCCGACCCGTACTTGACGATGAGCTACTCGTATGAGTCGACCATCGCCCGCGTCTTCGGCGACTTCGTGCGCATGGGCAACGTCTACCGTGGCGCCAAACCGGTGTTCTGGTGCATCTCCTGCCAGACGGCCCTGGCCGAGGCCGAGGTGGAATACAGCGATCATGAGAGTCCGTCGGTCTACGTCAAGTTTCCCGCCAAGTCGGACTTTGGCCGGGCGATCCCGGAAGTTGTCGGCAAGCCGGTCAGCGTGGTGATCTGGACCACGACGCCGTGGACCTTGCCAGCGAACCTGGCCATCGCCCTGCACCCGGACTACGACTACGCGGCTGTGGAAGTTGATGGCGAGATCTTAATAGTAGCCGAAGGCCTGCTTGCCAGCTTTCTGCGGGACTGCGGCCTGGGCCAAGGCGCGGTGCTGGCCCGGGTCAAGGGCGCGGTCCTCGAGGGTCAGGTCTGCCGCCACCCGTTCATCGACCGTGACTCCGTGCTGGTCCTGGCCGATTATGTCACCCTGGAACAGGGTACCGGCTGCGTCCATACCGCCCCGGGGCACGGGCAAGAGGATTACGTTACGGGCCAGCGGTATGGCCTGCCGGTGCTGTGCCCGGTGGACAACGAGGGCCGGTTCACCGACGAGGTGCCCAATTGGAACGGGATGGTGGTTTTCGAAGCCAATGAACCCATCGTCGAGCACATGCGGCGGACCGGGTCGTTGATTCAGGCGGCGGCGATCAGCCACAGCTATCCCCATTGCTGGCGCTGCCACAAGCCCATCGTCTTCCGTTCCACCAAGCAGTGGTTCATCGCGCTGGACCAGAGCAACCTGCGCGCCAGGGCGCTGGAGGAGATCAAGCGGACGAAGTGGTATCCGGAGTGGGGCGAGATCCGCATCACGAACATGGTGGCCAACCGACCCGACTGGTGCATCTCACGCCAGCGGAGCTGGGGCGTTCCCATCACCGTCTTTTATTGCCGCCAATGCGGCCAGGTGCTGATGGATGCCGCGGTGGTGGAGCACGTAGCCGGAATCTTCGAACGCGAAGGTGCCGACGCCTGGTATCGGCACAGCAGCGCCGAACTGCTGCCGCCGGGCACCGCCTGTCCCAATTGCCGGCACGCCGAATTCGACAAGGAATTTGACATTCTCGACGTCTGGTTCGACTCAGGAGTCAGCTATGAGGCGACCAGCCGGAACCGCCCGGAGCTGCCCTGGCCGTCCGATATGTACCTCGAAGGGGGCGACCAGTACCGTGGCTGGTTCCACTCGTCGCTGCTGGCGTCGCTGGGCTGCCGCAACACGGCCCCGTACCGGGAAGTGCTGACCCACGGATGGGTGCTGGACAAGGACGGGCTGGCGATGTCCAAGAGCCGGGGCAACGTGATCGAGCCCGAAGCGGTGATCAGCCAGTCGGGCGCCGAGATCCTCCGGCTCTGGGTGGGTTCGGTGGAATATCGTGAGGACGTGCGCATCAGCGACGAAATCCTGTCGCGGCTCCGCGAGGCTTACCGCAAGATCCGCAACACGCTCCGCTTCCTTCTGGGCAATCTGGCGGGCTTTGATCCCACCCGGGACGCCTGCGACTACGCGTCGCTCCATGAAATCGACCGCTGGGCGCTGGCGCGGCTCCACCAGTTGCTCGAACGCTGCGGTCAGGCATACGACCGGTATGACTTCCACATCATCTACCACAGCGTATACCAGTTTTGCACTGTCGACCTGTCGGCGGTCTATTTCGACGTTCTGAAGGACCGGCTCTATACGTCCGCGGCCGCCTCTCCGGAACGGCGTTCGGCGCAGACCGCACTCTGGACGATCCTGCACCACCTCGTCCGCCTGCTGGCGCCGCTGATCCCCTTCACCACCGAAGAGGTGTGGCAACACCTGCGGCCCGTGACGGACTTGCCGGAGTCGGTGCACCTGGCAGATTTTCCGACTCCGCAGGCCGTGTGGCTGGATGCGGGATTGCTGGCCAAATGGGATCGGGTGCTGGCAATCCGAGAACTAGTCAGCAAGGCGCTGGAGACGGCGCGCCAGGAGAACCGGATCGGCAACTCGTTGGAGGCGCGCATCACGGTCTTTGCCAGTCCCGGCGACTTTGCATTCCTCGAGAGCATGGCCGACGACCTGCGCTACATCTTCATCGTGTCCGCCGTGGTCCTGGCTGAAAAACCTGGCGTCGGTGACGGCCAGCCGGAAGTGGCGGTGGACAAGGCGGCCGGCGCCAAGTGCGAGCGGTGCTGGAATTACTCCGCACAGGTGGGCGCGTTCACCGATTTTCCGACGGTGTGCGAACGGTGTGCCCCGGTAGTCCGCACGCTGGCCGGCAAGGTCTGAGCAACACCCTGCGGTCTGCCGCGACAGCCGCGCAGATCGGCCGAAGGCTCGTCTCGCCCGGACGAAGCCGGCAAAACCATGGATGCAAACCTACTGTTGGGCGGCTATTGACGCCGGCGGCGGAGCGACGGTCACGGCTTTCCGGGCGGCGGGACGCGAGGCGTATCTGCGGGGGTGGGCGCCGGGGCATCCAGGGATCGGGCGGCGACGGCATATTGCGGACTGAGCCAGAAACGGCTGATCAGCTCGCGAACCTGCTCGCGGCGACCGATCCGCAAGGCCGACTCGATTTCTACTCCATCCCAGAGGCGGGTTTCCCACAGCCCGTTCAGCACCAGCCATTGGGTCAAGGCCTCGGGTGAAGCCAGCCGGATGCTCTCGCCGAGCTCAGCCAGCTTGATGGCGGAAGCCAACTGCCACAGGTTGAGCGGGCGTTCCGGCAGGCTGTTCAACCACGTCCGCACTGCGGCCAGTTGTTGCTGCCAGCCGCTTGCCGATTCCGCAACGAATTGGAAATGGATGTAGCCGCGGCCGGACAGGGGCTGGCTTTCCATATCCAGGGCAACGGGTGGGCCGCCGGTGGACCGCCGCAGGTAGAGTTGACGCAGCAATTCCAAGCGAAGAATATCCCGCTCACCCCCGTATGGACCCGGCAGCAGGAGGCTGACCACGGCGCGGGATGCCGCCGGTTGATCCGGAATTTTTCCCGGCGCGAAGGCAATGGCCTGGGTCGGCGGCCGGAACGGGACGAATTCCGAGGTAGAAATCAAGTCCGTGATAGGCGGCAGCAGCTCGGTGCCGGCGAATCGGCCGACCATCGCCATGACCGGCGGATTGCGGTAGAAGCAGGCGTCGTAATGGGCGCGCAGGGCCGGGCCGTCTATTGCAGCCGCGGGCACGGCGGACCGGCGGGCGTATGGGCTGTCGGGACCATAGAACGCGCGGAGCGCTTCCGCCAACGCCGCCTGCGCGGGGACATGGTCGGGGTGGGCGACGAAGAGCGGCGCCAACGCGGCGGCCCGGGCCAGATCGGTGTCCGACGGGCTGTGGCGATGCAGGATGCGGAAGAACACGCTGAGGGCGGGTTGGCGGAAATAGGCCGGGCAGACGAGGGTGGCGGAGGTCAGCTCCGGTCCGGCTTCGATTCCGATGCGGGCACCCAGCATTTCCAGCCGCTCCAGAAGGAGTCGATCCTGGTTGTCGCGGCAGGCCAGGAAGCGTGACCAGAGAGCCAGCCGGTTCAAGCCGGGCTTGTCCGCCGGCTCCGTGTGGACGCCACCGGGATAACCCGCGCGGACCCAGACCAGCGGAAAACGGTGAAACTCCTTCAAATAGGCTGAGGGCCCCCGCAGGATGCCGGAGGTGACGATGCGGTCCATCTTTTCAGCATTGAACTCCGGCTCGGGATCGAAATCCGGGACGGCCAGCGGGATGTCCGGCGTGTCTTTGAGCGCTTGCGCCGCATCACCGACCATGTTCGGCAAGACTGTTGCCAGGGTCTGGCGAAACGCGGCCGGAGTCATTTCGTGACGGCCGCCGCCGCCAGGCAGTTCCAGTACCAGCGCGCGGTCCAGGGTCAGATGCGACTTGGCGGCGTCGGCGATTTCGCGGCGGTTGGGGGCAGCCAGGCGGCGGCGCCAGTCGGTGTACCATTCAGGCCGGATCGGCTGGCCGCGCTCCAGCATGATTTCGTGAAACACCGGCACCTCGGCGATGGCGGCACCCAAATGGGTGAAGGCCTGGTGCCGCGCCCGCTCCTGGTCGACATCCAGCCAGCGGCCGGAGGCCACCAGCTCGGCTGCGGCGAAGAATCTGCCTTCCACGGCATCGAATGATTCCGTCGGGCAGAGCAACTCCACCGTGAAGACCGAACGGTCCCGGCCCACCCGAAAACCGCTCCGCACCAGCACCGGGACCCAGGCCGGACCCTGTCGATATTGCCGGCCGGCCACCGAGGTGAGCCCGTCGGCCAGCAGGCTCGCGGACAACAGGAACGCGCCCAGCCGGGCCGAGTTCCAGCCGGGACCCTGGTAGAACACCACCACCCGCGGCGGATCGGCCGGGAAATCCCATTGGGCGAAAGCGAGCGGTGCACCGGCTTCGGTGGACGCGGTGACCGGATCTGCCGGCGGGCTGGGCCAGCCGCCGGCACGCTGGGCGAGCAGGTTGGCGGCTTCGGCGGCGTCGCCCCGACCGGTGACCACAATGCGGATTCGACCCGGATTCGCCAGGTGCGCGCGCAGCGCGGAGAGGGCCAGCGGATCCGGCGGGGTTGCGTCCAGGAGGGCGGGGATGCGTTCCAACCGGCCGCCGGCAAGCACTTCGGTGGTCAGATCATCCCGGACAGCCTCCCACCCCAACGTTCGGGCGCGGACCGCCCGGAGGCGGATCCGGGCGGCGGCCTGCGCCCAAAACGGATCTTGGACCCGGTCAGCGAACAAGGTGTCCATCAGTGTTGACAGGGCACGCGGCAATCCCTCGGGCCGGCAGACCAGGTCGAAAACCACATGGCGGCCATCGTACCGGACGGACGGCACGGCATCCAGAGTGGCCAGGGCCTCGCGCGGCGTGTCCTCGTCGGGACGGCTGGTATCCAGATAAAGCGCTTCCAACCAGGCCGCGCCTTGCCGGCCGTGGGACAGCCAGCCGGCCGGCAGGGGCAGATAGACCGAGACGTAGGTGAACTCCAGCTCGTAGCGAGGTTGGTAGATGAGCCGCAGTCCGTTGCCGAGAGTGTGGGTGGTGATTCCCTCAGGCTCCGGCGGCGGGACGCCGACTCCCTGGGCGGCGACCGTCACGGTCAGCGCAGCGGCCAGACAGATCGTCCAACACCTGCTCTGCACCGCAGGTTCCTCCTCGGCCGGCCGTTAGCGGCCGGCGGCAATCCGAGCCAGTACCGCGTGGGCGGCTTCCAGCGCGGCCAGCCCTTCCTCGCCGCGGCAGCCGTTGGGACCCTCTCCCCGAACGGCCTGGATGAAAGACTCCAACTCGAGGCGAAGCGGTTCACCGGCCTGGACGGAAATTTCCAGGGCCGCCATCTCCCGCCCCACGGGGTTGTCGGCGGGCTGCACCCGGCGCGACACGACGGCCTGGCGGCCGAGGTCGACGCTGAAGTATTGACCCTCCTGAAACCAGCGGAATTTGCGGAGTTTTTCCGCCGAAATCCGGCTAGCGGTCAGATTGGCCACCGCGCCGTTGGCAAACTCGATGCGGGCGCTGGCGATGTCAATCTTGCCGGTCAAGACCGGCGCGCCGGAGGCCCGGATGTCCCGGATTTCCGACTGGACCAGGTGCAGCACGAGGTCCAGGTCGTGGATCATCAGGTCCAGGACAACGTCCACGTCAAGGCAGCGGGGGACGAACACACCCAGCCGATGGGCTTCGAAAAATCGCGGATCCCGGGCCAAGCCGCGAACGGCGAGGAGGGCCGGATTGAACCGTTCCAGGTGGCCGACCTGCAGCACCACTCCGGCTTGGGCCGCCCGCCGGATGAGGTCCCGGGCGTCGGTGGGATCGGCGGCGATGGGTTTTTCCACCAGCACGTGCCGGCCGGCGTCGAGGAACGGCACACAAATCCGGTGGTGGTCGGTGGTGGGAGCGGCGATGGTGACGCAGTCAGTCAGGGAGACGAGCTCCCGATAATCCTGAAAAAAACGGGTCCCGTGGCGTTCCGCCACCGCTCGGCCCTGGTCGGAGTTGATGTCGGCGACGCCCACCAGGCGCACTCCGGTGGTGGAGGCCAGGATGCGGGCGTGATGCTGTCCCAAGGAGCCGACACCGATCACGGCGGCCTTGATCATGACTGTTTCCTCCGCAAAATCAGCAGTGAATCTCTGGCGGCATCGGCTGGTATACGAAACACGGGTACGGCGGGTTGCGGCCGGGTTAGTGCCGGAAGTGCCGCCGGCCGGTGAACACCATGGCCAATCCACGGGCATTGGCCGCGGCGATGACCTCTTCGTCCCGAATGGATCCGCCGGGTTGGATCACCGCAGCGATGCCGGCGTCGGCGGCCAGATCCAGGGTGTCACGGAACGGGATGAAGGCGTCTGAGGCCAGCACCGCGCCATCCAGCGGCTGGCGCGATTTGGAGATGGCGATCCGGGTGGAATCCACCCGGCTTGTCTGGCCGGCGCCCGAGCCCAGCAACCGGCACTCCCGGGCGACAACAATGCCGTTGGACTTGACATGCTTCACGCAACTCCAGGCGAAGAGCAAGTCTGCCCACATCGCCTCGGCCGGCTCGCGGGCTGTCACGACGCGCAGGTCTTCGCGCCGGAGAGCGCCGGTGTCGGCCTCCTGGGCCAGGATCGCGCCCTCGATGCTGCGGAATTGCAGGGCGGGCGGTCCGGGCCGGGGCGCCGGCTTGCGAATCAGCCGCAGGTCCTTTTTGCGGGTGAAGACGCCGAGCGCCTCAGGATCGAAATCGGGCGCGATGATCACCTCGACGAACAACTTGCCGATCTCGCGGGCGGTCGGCCCGTTCACGGTCCGATTGAAGGCGATGATGGAGCCGTAGGCCGAGTCGGGATCGGCCTCAAACGCCCGGCGGAACGCTTGGGCGCCGGTATCGCCCAGCGCGACGCCGCATGGATTGGTATGCTTGATGATGGCGCAGGCGCACGCCTCGCATTCCACCACCAACTGCCAGGCGGCGTCCATGTCCTGGTAATTGTTATAGGAGAGCTCTTTGCCGTGCAGCTGCTCCGCAGCCAGCCAGCCGTCGGGTGGTTGCCCGCCGATCCCGTAAACGGCCGCGCCCTGGTGAGGATTCTCACCGTAGCGCAGGGAGCGCTGCCGACGCAGCACGTGGCAGATGAGCCCGGGCAGCCGAGCGGCGGGTGCCGCTTGTTGGACCGCACCGTCCGCAACGACGACGGTATTCAGATATTGACAGATGCCTGCGTCGTACACGGCCGTGGTCTCAAAAGCTTTCTGCGCCAGCGCCAGTCGGGAATCCAGGGCGAGACCGCCTGTCTCGTCCAACTCCCGGATCACCTGAAGATAATCGTCCGGATCCACCACCACGGCCACGTCGGGAAAATTCTTGGCGGCCGCCCGGATGAGGGTCACACCGCCGATGTCGATTTCTTCCAGCGCCGCGGGTACCGTGATGCCGCAGGCGATCCGCTCTGCAAACGGATATAAATTCACGACCACAAGGTCAATCGGCGCAATGCTGCGCTCACCGAGGCTGTCCATGTCGGTCGGACGGTTGCGGCGGGCCAGAATCCCCGCGTGCACCGCCGGATGGAGGGTTTTCACCCGGCCGTCCAGCAACTCGGGGAAACCGGTCACGTCAGACACTTCACGCACTCCCAGGCCGCATTCTCGGAGCAGTCGGGCGGTGCCGCCGGTGGAAATGATGGCGGCCCCATGGCGCGCCAGCGCGGCGGCCAGTTCCGGCAGGCCGCGTTTGTCGTGGACGCTCAGGAGGGCGGTCCGGACTCGGATCACGGCGAGCTCCTTTCGCCTTGCGGGGGCTTTCTCGGATATGAGTAGAACGGTGTGCCGGTCAGGTCGCCGTTGGCCCGGCGCCAGCAGTAAAGCCACAGGTTGGCGATGTCGGTGATCGTGTGGGAATAGTGCAACGCAGCCAGCCCGAACGCGGGAGAACGGTCATCGAAGGTCCGGGCGCTGCCGCCTCCGCGGTACAGTGCCGCGACCCGGTGGGCGTAGTTCCGATTGCGTTGAGCCATCGTGTCCAGGTAAAGATCTGACCGGCCGTCCGAGAACAGCAGGGGCGAGTAATCGTTGAACACCGCAACGAAGCGGGGATGCTTGCGGTCGATGAAGCCGTTGAAATCGGTAAAGAACGCGTGTTCATCGGCGGATTCGGCGAATTTTTCCCAGGCGTTGTGGTCGCAGACGCGCCGGGCGATGGCGCCGAAACCCGCGACCACCTCATCGAACAGGGGCGTGCCGGCCAGACGGCGGTCCATCGCGGCAAGTTCGTCAACGAGCGCCGCCCGGGCGCCGGTCAGGTCGGCGGACGGTGCGGTGTTCCGGAAGGCGGTCAGCAACGCATGCTGCCGGCGTTCCAGGATGTCCCGCAGCGCCGGGGGCATCAGCTTCCGGGCATTGATGGCGATGGCGTCCGGGGGCGGGCTGGACTCGGCCGGCACGGCCGGGGCGGCGCCGGCTGCGCTGCCCATCAGGAGCCAGTACAGGCCGCAGAACGCCGCCGCCAGCCCCGCAGCGTGGAGGTGTCGGGTGATGGGGCGGCTAGGTATCAGTTCGGCTGACCGCAACAGGGTCCAGCGACGGAATTCCCTGATCATGCTGATGAATATAGCATAGCCGGGGCGGGATTTCGCTTCAAAAAACCTCGTTGAATCCGGAGCGTGTTTTGTTATAATGCCGTCTTTTCGGGACTTGGATTTCTGGCCATCGGTTGGAGGCAGGCATGTTAAATTTCATCCGGGACAAGAAGGCGAAACTGAAATGGGTCCTCTGGCTAGTCATCATCGCGCTCGGCGCCGGCATGGTGCTCATGTTCGTCACCACGCCGTCCGGAGGCGGCGAGGTCGAGATGGGCAACTATATCGCCAAGGTCGGAGACAGCGAGATTTCCATCAACGCCTATCGCTCCAACCTGCTGACGGTTCTCAACATGATGGGACCCGAAGCCCGGCGTGACGAGAATGCGATCCGGCAGTACGGCAACATGGTGCTGGGCCAGATGATCCGCACCGTGGTGCTGTCGCAGGAAGCGGCCCGCAACGGCTTCGCCGTGTCGGACGAAGAGGTGATGAACACCATCGTCAACAGCCCGGGATTCAACATCGACGGCAATTTCATCGGTACCGAGGAGTACAAGTCCAACCTGAAGCGGCTGGGTATCTCGCCGGAAGAGTACGAAGCCAACGTCCGGCGGAACCTGCTCAGCCAGAAGCTGCAGGATTTCCTGGCCAGCTCCGCGGCTCTCTCCGAGCAGGAGATCCAGGCCAAGTTTGTGGATGAAAATGACAAAGCGAAGATCCGCTACGTCACATGGGGCGAGTCTGCCTATGCCCCCAAGGTTGTATATAACGAAGCGGACGCCCGCAAGTACTACGAGTCAAACAAGAACAATTACAAAATCGACGAGACGCGCCAGTTCAAGCTGCTGATTCTGGACACCAACAAGCTGGCTGCGGCACTGGCGGCGTCGGTCACGGACGCCGAGATCCGTGCCGATTACGAGGCCAACCGCGCGGAGCGTTACCAGGAAATGGTGCGGGCCTCGCACATCCTGATCAAGGTGCCGGAGAACGCCAATCCGGCCGAAGTGGGGCTGCTGCGTCAGAAGGCCGCCACCGTGCGGGAGCTGGCCGTGCGCCCCGGGGCTGATTTCGCCAAGCTGGCGGAGCAATACTCCGAAGACGAGGGCTCGGCAAAACGCGGCGGCGACTTGAGCTTCTTCCCCCGCAACCGCATGGTCAAGGAGTTCGAAGACGCGACCTTTGCGCTGAGCAAGGGTCAGATCTCCGAGGTGATCCAGTCCCAGTTCGGTTTCCACATCATCCAGTGCACCGACCGGCGCGATTTCGATTTTTACCGCTCGGTCATCGCGCGCAATCTGAGCCGCACCAGGGCCGAACAGCAATTGGAAGGCTCCGCCCGACAGGCGCAGCAGAAAGCCCGCGAGAGCAAGAACCTCGAGGTGGTCGCCAAGGAGTTTGGCGGCACCGTGGAGCTGTCCAACCCGTTTAGCAAAACCCAACCCGACTACTCGCTCGGCCTGCCGCCCGACAAGATCGACGCGCTGCTCGCGCTGCCGCTCAATGAGGTGGGCGATCTCCAGCAAACCAGCCGGGGTTTCCTGATCCCGCAACTCGTGAAGATCATTCCGCCGCACGTCCAGGGATTTGACAAGGTGAAGGTGCAGGTGGACCGCGATTACCGCACTGCCAAGGCCCGGGAACTGGCTGCCGCGGACGCGCGCGTGTTTCTGGCCGAGCTCAAGGCTTCGGGCGATCTGGACAAGACCGCCGCCAAATACAAGCTCACCGTCGAGGCCTCGGAGCTGTTTAACGTCAGCGGGTCCATCACCAACCAGCTGGGCGCCTCGCCGGCGCTGGCGCTGGAAGCCCTCCGTCTAGAACCGAACGGTGTAGGCGGACCGGTCTCGGTGCGCGACAACCAGGTGGTTTTCCAGGTCACGGAGCGGGTGAAGCCCGATCTTTCAAAGTTGGCCGCGGAGCGGGAAGCGATGGTCGAGAAACTGCTGGGTGAAAAACGTCGCCAGCTCACGGACGCGCTGCTCAATTCCCTGGTCAAGCGGTATCAGGATGACAAGCTCATTCAGGTGAACCAGCCGTTGCTTGACCGGATTCTGGGTTAAATCAGAAGATCGATCGTTTTTGGCATACCATCGCCGGGGTATCACCCCGGCGATTTTATTATCAAGGGAACGCCACTTTCCCGGGTGTCTGCCACCATTTGATCGGCCTGGAGTGGTGTGCTATATTGGGCCGAGTTCCAACGCCTTCCGCTCCGCAGGAGGAAACATGCCGGATCCCTCCGGGATGTTCAGCGCGGCGACAGAGAAGCGGCCCTTTCCGTGGAAGCGGCTCTGGCTCATCATCTCGGCGGCGGTTGTGGTCGTGGTGGTGATTGGCGCCATCGTGATCGTTCAAAAGAAGGGCCCCAAGTATCGGGAGGGCCGCACCATCCACGCCGGCGTGCTGCGACAGGGAGAGCCCGGCTTTCCCGACTACCTGCCGTACCTGAGGATTGTCAACGCCGGGGGCATGGTGTCCGAAAACCTTCTGGGGGGACAGCAGGCGGTGGTCGCCGGAACCCTGATCAACCAGGGAAACCGCCTGGTCGAAGTGGTCGAAATCCGGGCATCGCTCTACGATGCTGAGGACCGGCTGATGCAGCAGTTTGTCAAGACGCCCATCCAACCGGATTTTCCCCTCCAACCCATGGAGATGCGGAAGTTCAGCCTGTGGGTGGAACCTTTTCCGCCCCAGTGGCTGACGGGCCGCATCGAGGTCGAGCTCCATGGATACCGGGTCCGCCGCTAGCCGCCGCCGGCTCGGGCGGTCCCGACTCCAGACCGCGAGAAGGAAAACGCATGAAGCGCATCGTACCCATCACCGTGGCCCTGCTCGGCGGCGTCCTGCTGCTGGCCGGGTGCTCCAGAGAAGCTGAAGAGAAACGGCGCATCGAGACGGAATTGCGGATCATCCAGTGCGAGGCGGGCCGCTGGGGCGGCGCCGACGACTTTCTGCCACGGCTGTTCTCGGACCGCGCCCAGGAGCCCGACATGCGCCGGCGCGCGGCCATGGCGATGGGCCGGATCGGCCAGCCCGCGTTTCTCGCCGCGTTGCAGCAGGGACTGAACGCCGCGGACGCCGAGATGCGGGCCGCCGCCCTGCTGGGCATCGGCGAGATCATCGATGCGGAAAACATGGGGCTGTACGGGGCGGCGCCGAGCCCGGCGGTGATCGACGCCGTCCACCGCTGTCTGGCCGATCCGGCTGCGATTGTCCGCGCCCGCGCGGTGGAGGCCCTGGGCAAGACCGGGCGGCTGGATTTTTTGCCTCCGCCGACAGCGATCGCGCCGGACCCGGGGCGGCTGGACGAGGAGACCCAGCAATTCTATGCCCGGGAATGGGTCAAGGCCGCCGCCCGGGTGGAACAAGTGGCAGCGGTTCCGGCCATGATCCGCCTGCTCCCGAGCCCGGTGGGCGGCACGGCGGCGCGGATGCTGGCCCGCCTGGCCCGCCGACGAGCCCTGACACTGGAGCTGCCCGCGGATCGCCTGGGCGCGTTGCTGGTAAGCCCCGATCCGCTGATCCGATCGGGCGGACTGGATCTGGCGCCGTTTGTCCAGTCGCCGCCGGACGCATCAGTTCTGGCGGTGCTGCTGGCTGACCCGGACCACGGCGTTCGCATCCATGCGCTGGGCGCGCTGGGCCGCCTGAAAACCACAGCTGCCGCAGCCGCCATCATCAGGCATGGCGAGTCGACCCTGGCGCGGTCCGAGCTCAAGGGGAACGCCCGTCACGCTTACTTGTGGAAGGAGCTCGAGGCGGCGGTCAACGCCCTGGGTCAGGTCGGCGATCCTTCGGGTCATACGGCGGTGAGACGCTGGATGGCGGTTGACGGCTTTCTGGCGGCGCGGGGCTTTCAGGCCCTGGTGGCTGGCGATCCGGCCACCGTGATGCCGCTGCTGACGGATGTCGCACCGCTGAGCGACCAGGCTTCGGCGTCGCATTGGATCCAGGCGGCGGCCGCCAGCCAGGATCCGGCGGCGCTCGCCTGGCTGCGCGGGCTGGAACAGGGACAGCGCCCCGATGGCTGGCACGCGGACTGGGTGGCGGGCGCCCGGCCGTTCTACATCAGTCGGCTGCTGGATGCCACTCCCGGCGAGACGGCCGATGTCCTGCGCCTGCTGGCGGACCCCGATCCGTTTGTCCAGGCGGCCACGCTGGACTGGCTTCGCGAGAAGGCCCCGGTGTTGGATGCGGAACAAACCGAGGCGGTGTGCCGCCTGGTTGCGAAGGGCCTGAACGGCGATGTGGCGGATCCGCTGATTGCGGCGGTGCCCCTGCTGCCGCAGGCCGGCGAGGCCGGACGCGGCCTGCTCGTTCGGCTGCTGTCGTCTCGGTATTACCCGGTTCGTCTGCGGGCCGCCCTCACCTTGAAACAGATGGGTGAGGCAGATCCATTTGCGCGAATCGTCCCGATGCCCACGGCGCCAGTGGATTTTTACCGGAATTTCCTGAAGCGTGGCCGTTACGGCTGCCAAGTGGAAATCCGGACCAACAAGGGTTCATTCTTTATCGAGTTGTTCCGCAACGATGCGCCGCTTACGTGCATGAATTTCCTCAGCCTGGCCGGCGAGCGCTACTTCGACGGCGTCAGGATCCACCGGGTGGTCCCCGATTTTGTGGTTCAAACCGGCTGTCCGCTGGGCACGGGCAATGGCGGTCCGGGTCACTCGATTCCGTGTGAAATTAACACGCTGGTCTATGACCGCGGCATGGTGGGCATGGCCCTCTCCGGCCGCGACACGGGCGGGAGCCAGTTTTTCGTGACCTTGTCACCCCAGCCGCACCTGGATGGCGGTTACACCATCTTCGCCCGGGTGTCGGGAGGCCTGGAGGTGGTGGATAACCTGATCGAAGGCGACCGGATCGAAGGGATCGAGATTTTCTGGGATATTCCGTGGGAAGAAAAACGGCCCCTCAGGATCTGACGCACAGCCGGACCATCCGCGTATTCGTGGAAGGGGGCGCCGCCGGGCAGGAGGTCCGGTTGGGCGTCGTGGAGGTTCGGCACCTGTTTCGCGTGCTCCGGTTGCGGGCCGGGGCCGGCGTGACGGGTTTCGACGGCGAGGGTCGGGAATATCCGGGGGTGCTGTCTGCACTGGATGCGCACACCGGCCGGCTTCTCATCACACAGGTGGTGACCGTGCCCCCGCCCGAGTTGCCTGAGATCTGCCTGGCCCCGGCGCTGATCCGGCCCGACGCTTTCGAGTGGGTGATCCAGAAAGCGACGGAACTGGGTGCGAACCGGCTGCTGCCGCTGGTGGCCGATCACTGCTCGCGAACGGACACGCGCGACGGCTCCCCCCGCCGGCGGA
The DNA here is from genome assembly GCA_029565065.1 of Acidobacteriota bacterium. Lineage (GTDB taxonomy): Bacteria > Acidobacteriota > JAAYUB01 > JAAYUB01 > JAAYUB01 > JAAYUB01. The sequence goes on from JAKQOW010000027.1 coordinate 42,444, forward strand.
TGCGCTGGGAACGAATCGCGCGGGAGAGCCTCAAGCAGTGCTGCCGGAACCACCGGCTACAAATCGCCGAACCGGTTTCCGCCCGCGAATTTCTGGGAAAGCCTACCGGCGGCGAGGCCTGGTTCTGCCACCCGGCTGAAGTCGAAACCCTTCTCGCCGCCGCGGCGGCGGTGGAGAAACCGATGCGGGTTGTCGTCGCGGTGGGACCCGAAGGTGGTTGGAGCGAGGAGGAGGTCAGCATCGCACGGGCAGCCGGCTTCCGGCCCGGTCACCTGGGCCGGTATGTGCTCAGGGCCGAAACGGCCGCGTTGGCGGCGCTGACACTGGTGATGCGCCGGTGGCGGTGGCGATGAAATCGGCGGGATATCGTTTCGGAGGAGGACAAACATGATGTGGCGCGCGTTGGTGGTGACGGGGCTGTTGGCGGGATTCGCGGCGGCCCAGGAGGCGGCGCCTCCGCCGGCCGATTCATCCGTCGCACCGGCCAAACGGGAACTGGTGCTTCAGATCATCGCCATCATCGAACCGGCCAAGCTCACCGGTGAGATCGAAACGGCGCTCATTGCAGATCTGGAGCGGCGCTATCCCCAGATCCTGCAGCAGGTGGTGCCGGGATTCACCCGGCCGGAGGAGGAATCGGCGAGAAGCGCCCACGACCAGGCTGTGGCCGAGAGTTTCCAGCGCGTCGTCAAACGTTTCCGGACGCTGTATGAGGAACGGATCCAGCTGGCCCAGATTCTTGAAGAAATCTACGTACCCCTGTATGATAAGCACTACACGGACGCAGAACTCCAGGACCTCCTCGCCTTCTACCGGACGCCGACCGGCGGCAAGACGTTGCGTCTCATGACCCAGCTGGTCCAGGAAGCCATGGACGGATCCAACGCCCGATTGATGCCCCAGCTGCTGGGAATTCTGCAGGAGGTCATGGAGGAGGAGAAGGCGGCGTGGCCGAAGCCTGAACCGCCCCAGGAGCAGGCACCCAAGGACGCTCCGGCAAACCCGCCGCCTCCTGCCGCGGGCGACCATTCGTGAATCAAGAGGTGAACACCATGGAACCACAACCCGCCACCGCGCCCGAGGCGCCGGAACAAGCCGTGCAATTGTCGGCGCATGACCGGGAGCGGATCGATGCGATCAAACGCCAGACCGATCTGGGCCAGCACCAGGCCATCCTCGGGTACGGCGTGGACGTTCAGGGCAAGATCTCGCATTTTGCCGACCAGGTGCTTGGCGAGGTGCGAGCCAAAGATGCCGGGGTGGTCGGCGACATGCTCACCGATCTCCTGCTGCACGTGAAGTCGGTCAAGGTCCACCGCCTGGCCGAAGGGCCGGGCTTCCTGGCATCCCTGCCGCTGATCGGCGGCCTGTTCGACCGGATCAAGCGGTTCATGGCCGAATACCAGTCGCTCAGCTCCCAGATCGACCGGATCGCCGGTCATCTCGACAAGGCGCGGAACCAGCTGCTGCAGGACGTCTCGCTGCTGGACAAGCTATTTGAGCAGAACGTGCTCCACTTCAAGGATCTCGAGGTCTACATCCAGGCAGGCGAGGAAAAGCTGGCGGAATTTCAACAGACCGTTCTGGCTGAAGCGCGAGCGAAGGCCGAGAACAGCGGCGATCCCATTGACGTCCAACGGGCCGACGATCTGGGCCGGCTGGCGAACCGCTTCGAGAAACGGCTCCACGACCTGAAGCTGAGCAAAACGGTGTCGCTCCAGACGCTGCCCCAGATCCGGCTGATCCAGGCCGGCAATCAGGAATTGGCCGAGAAAATCCAGAGCTCCATCCTTAACACCATCCCGCTGTGGAAAAACCAGATGGTGCTCGCCATCGGATTGATCCGCCAGAAGAAGGCGCTGGAACTGCAGCGCGAGGTGTCCGCGACGACCGACGAGCTGCTGCGGCGCAACGCCGAACTGCTCAAGGAGAGCACGGTGGAGATCGCCAAGGAAGCGGAGAAAGGAATCGTGGATGTGGAGACCGTCCGCAAGGTCAACACCGACCTGATCACGACCATCGAGGAAGTGATCCGGATCCAGCGGGAGGGCCGCAATCGGCGCCAGGCGGCTGAGCAGGAACTCGTCCGCCTGGAACAGGAGCTCAAGGACAAACTGGCCGCTGCCGGCAAATAGGCAGCACGCCGATCCGGATATCGGCTGATCCCGCAGCAGCATGAAGCTCAAAGTGCTCCCCGGAGATTTTGTGGTCGAGGAAGTGCTGGCCACCGCGATCGGCCGGGAACCGGCGGCGTTTCGCGTGTACCGACTGCGCAAACGGAGCTGGGACACCTTCGACCTGCTGGATGTACTTGCCCGACGGTTGCACGTTCGCCGTGGTGACATTTCGCTCGGCGGCATCAAGGACCGCCACGGCGACACGACGCAACACGTGGCCGTCCCCGACCGGGTCGACTTGCCGGACGCGGTCACCGACGGCAACTATGAACTGGCTGCGGCGGGATTCTCACGCCGGCCCCTGTCCGCCAGGGATGTGCGCGGAAACCGCTTCCGGATCACCCTGAGGGACGTCCCGCCGGGCGAAGCGGCGGCTGTGCGCGACGCCGCCGCAACCGCGGGCCGCGACGGCTTTCCGAATTACTTCGACGACCAGCGCTTCGGCTCGGCCCGTCACGGTCGCGGTTTCATGGGAAAAGCGATCTTTCTGGGCGAGCGCGAGCGCGCGCTGCGGCTGTTCTTCGAGCCGTCCCGCTGGGACCCGCCGCGGGAGCGCGCGCTCAAGGCCGCCGTGCTGGCCCACTGGGGGCGCTGGCGCCAGATGCCGGATCAGCCGTTCGGTCCGTACCGGAAGGTCCTGCAGGTTCTGACCACCGAGTCCTTCGAGCGGTCGTACACCCGGGCCCTGGCCGCCATCGACAAAGACCGGCTGCAGATGGCGCTCAATGCGTATCAATCGTTTTTATTCAACGAGATTCTCTCGCGATGGCTGATCCGCCGTCACACGGAGGCGGACGGCCCGCTCCGCCGCCGCCGCTATCTGGTCGGGGAAATGATTTTTCCGGAGCGCCTCTCGATGGAATTGCGGGCGGAGCTCGGAACCTTGAAACTGCCGGTGCCGGCATCTGACAGCGTGATCGCCGATCCGGCGATCCGGGCGATGGTGGAGGATGTGCTTGCCGAAGAAGGCATCCGCCTCGATCATCTCCGGGTAAGAAAAATACCCGGACTGTCGGTTCAGGCCACGGAACGGTCCGCGTGGGTGCTGCCGGAGGGACTGGCGGTGGCGCCCGCGGAACCGGACGATCTCAATCCAGGGCGATGCTCCATCGGCTTGGAATTCTTCCTGCCGCGGGGCGCCTATGCGACGGTGCTGATCAAGCGGCTGGGTGGTTGATCGGCAACCGTCCATCCGCGACGGCATGGGGTTTGACTCCGGCATGCGGGCACCGGTCAGTTCGGGACACCCGCCACCCGATTGATCCCTGCCCCGTTTCACGGTAGAATAGTGCCCATCGATCGGCGATTCTTCCTTTGACTGGCTGACATGCGCAGAGTTGTGGTGATCAATTTCAAGGGCGGAGTGGGCAAGACCACCACGGCGGTCAACGTGTCCTACGGTCTCGCCGAGCTGGGCTTTCACGTCCTGTTGGTGGACAACGATCCGCAGGCCAATGCCACGTTCGTGCTGGACCGGAAATTCAGGTATAGCCTGACCGAGGTGTACCGGGAGGAAGTGCCGCTCGAACAGGCCATCGTGAACGTGCGGCCGAACCTGGACCTCATTCCGGCGTCGAAATCGCTGTCCAACATCAACACCTGGCTGATCGAGAACAGCATCCCCAACCGGGCCCAGGTGCTGGACCGCGTGCTGGCGCGGGCCCCGGAATACGACTTCATGATCATGGACACGGCGCCCAGCTTCTCGCTCCTCAACGCAAACGCGATCTCCTACGCCCGCGAAGCATGGGTGCCGGTGGCCATGGAATACCTCGCGCTGGCCAACGTCCGGGAGCTGATCCACGTGTTCTCCCGGGCCGAGGTGCATCTGGCCCGCAAGATCCCCATCAGCAACGTCATCCCCTATTTCGTGGATTCCCGCAACAAAAAGACCCGCCAGATCATGCGGATGCTGCAGGACATCTTCGGTGACAACCTGACCAACCCCATTCACACAAACGTCAAAGTGTCCGAGGCCTGCTTCCATTTCAAGACGGTTCTGGAATACGATCCCGAATCCCGCGGCGCCAAGGATTTCCGGCTCCTCATCCGGAAGATCGTCGAAGAAAATTCCCATTACCAATCCACCTGACGCCCCGATTCCCGTGTTCTGCTGTCGGACGAATTCAGGTCCGTCCTCAGACACGGCCTGGCCGATGTACCGGTCGGAACCGGCCGTACTCCGTGCGAGGGAGTTCTCGGGAGCACCTGAAAATATTGTGAAAACGTGGCGCATTGTTTATAATAAGCGCAACAAAAGGCATTTCAACGGGATCGGAAGTTCGTTGTCACAAACAGGGCGTGCCGGCTGAAGGCAGGCCAATTGGCGGATCTGCGGTATTGGTGACGGTGCCAATCCCTGGTGTCCGATTCGCTCGGGCGGAAGGGTGCTGCGGCCATGGACGAAGAACACCCGTTGTCGCCGGACCATCTGAGTCGGGAAAACGCGCGCTTGCGTCGGGCGGTCGAGGAACTGTCCATTCTGAATGAGATCGCCACGGCCATCAATTCCACCCTGTCGCTGGACCGGATCTTGAGCCTCACCCTCCAGAAATGCCTGAAGCATCTCAAGGTGGAACAAGGGGCCATCCTGCTTCTGGATGAGGGCGGAGGCGACAACCCGTTTCGCACCAAGGTGCGCAAGGCCGACACCGACAGCGATGCGCTGCCCTACCGCCTGAACGAGCAATTGGCCGGTTGGATGCTCAAATATCACCGGCCGCTGCTGGTGCAGGACCTGCTGCGGGACGAACGCTTCCACGTGCCCGGCAATCAGGAATTTCCCATCCGGTCGCTCCTGGGCGTGCCCCTGATGTCGAAAGGTCGAATGATCGGCATGCTGGCGCTGTTCAACAAAAAAACGGGAGACAGCTTCACCGACGATGACCAACGATTGCTGAGCATCATTGGAGCCCAGGCGGCGCAGGTGATCGAGAACAGCCGGTTGTTTGAGGAAGAGCAGGCCCTGCAGCGGATGCAGGAGGAACTGCGGCTGGCCTTCGAGCTGCAGGTCAATCTCCTGCCGAAACTGCCACCGACCATCACGGGCTATGACATCGCCGGTCGCAGCCGGCCCGCCCGCCAGGTGGGCGGGGATTATTTCGATTTCATCGAGGTGCAGCAAGACCACGTGGCGTTCTGTCTGGGCGATGCCACGGGGAAAGGCATGCCGGCGGCGATGCTGATGGCCAATCTCCAGGCCACGATCCGGGGACAGGCCAAGGTCAGCGCCAGCGTCTCCGATTGCCTGCAGCGGGCCAACACCATGCTGTATCACAGCACGTCGGCGGAGAAGTTCGCAACCCTCTTTTTCGGATGTCTCGACACATCCGCTCACCGGTTCTGCTTCGCCAACGCCGGACACTGCCCGCCGATCCTGATGGATGCGGCCGGCGCCGCCCGCCGGCTGACTCAGGGCGGAATGGTGCTGGGTTGTTTGGAGGATTCCGCCTATTCGGACGACGCGGTGAGACTCCAACCCGGAGACGTGTTGACGCTGTTCTCCGACGGGGTCACCGAGGCGATGAACGGGCAGGACGAGGAATTCGGCGAACTCCGCTTGGAGGCGGTCATCCGCGACAACCGGGAGCAGCCGGCCGAGGTGTTGATCGAAGCGGTGTTTCGGTCGGTTTGTGAGCACGCGGGCGATCGGGCCCAGGCCGATGACATGACCGCGGTGGTGATCAAGCGGTGCGTCGGCCGGTCCTGAAACCGCAGGGCAGATCTGCGGAGAGGAGGCGGCAATGGGGCTGTTCCTCCGGATGCTCAAGCTGAAGCTGCATCCCGAGTTCGTGGGTCTCATGCGGGAGTTTTACTCAGGGCGGGTGCTGCCGGCGCTGCGGGATGTGCCCGGCTGCCGGTTTGGCGGATTGTTGCAAAGCCGGGCGCAACCCACCGAAGTCGTGTCCATGACCATCTGGGACAGTCCGGAGCAGGCGGAAGCCTACAGCGGCAGCCCGCTGTATGCCGGCTTGGTCGAGGCGATTCGGCGCGGTCTGGCCGATGCGGCCGAATGGAAAGTGCGACTGACCGATGACCTGCAGCTCGAGGTGGACAGCGAGCATCGGGAGCCGGTGGTCAAGGGCTATGTCCTGGCGTCGGACGGCTGCCTGAATCCGGCCATGGACGCACAACCGGGCCGGAGCTTTCTGCGCATCGTGGCGCTGCGGGTCGCCCCCGGCCGGCTCGCCGAAAGCCGGAACATCTACCAGGGGGAAATTCTGCCGGTGCTGCTCGCCACACCCGGCTGCCGGTGTGCCTGCCTGCTGGACAGCCTGGCGGACGAGGGGGAAGTGATATCGGTGACCGTCTGGGACAGCTTGGAAGACGCCGATCGCTACGAGCGGAGCGGACAGTTCGAGACGCTGATGGATCGGCTGGGCCCCGCACTGACCGGGCTTTTCCGCTGGAAAATCGCCCTGGAACGCGAGTCGGCGTTGCAGGTGCGCACCAGCGACGACGCGGCGGTGACTGGCTACGCGTTGGTGGCGGCCGAGCGATTTTGTTGAAGGCGGGTGCGGGCAGGAGGCATGGACGGTGATCGGCCGGACGGTCTCGCATTACACCATCGTGGAACAGCTGGGCCGGGGCGGCATGGGGGTCGTCTACAAGGCGCTGGACAACCGCCTGGGCCGAACCGTAGCACTCAAGTTCCTCTCTCCGGAGCTTTCTCTCGACCCTGAGGCCAAGCGGCGCTTCATCCACGAGGCGCGGGCCGCGTCAGCGCTGGAACACCAGAACATTGGCGCGGTCCACGATATCGAGGAAACCCCCGACGGCCAGATCTTCATCTGCATGTCGTACTACGAGGGCCAGACGCTGCGCGACAAGCTGCGGGGCGGGCCGTTGTCCCTGGCGGACGCCGTGCGCATCGGACGCCAGCTGGCCGAAGGGCTCGAGCGCGCGCACCGCTCCGCGATGATCCATCGGGACGTCAAGCCGGCCAATCTGATCATCACGCCGGCCGGCGAGGTGAAGATCGTGGATTTCGGCCTGGCCCGGCTGGCCGACCAGACGCGGATCACCAAGTCGGGAGTCACCATCGGCACGGCGGCCTACATGGCGCCGGAGCAGGCACTAGGCGAGCCAACGGACGAACGGACGGATATCTGGGCGGCCGGTGTCGTCCTCTATGAAATGATCGCCGGCCGGCTGCCGTTCAAGGGGGATTACGACCTGGCGGTCGCCTACTCGATCATCAACGAGTCGCCGCCGTCGCTGGCCGGGCTGAACCCGGCGGCGCCGCCCGAGCTGGTGCGGGTTGTCAGCCGATGCCTGGCGAAGAAGCCGGCCGACCGGTATGCGCATGCGGCGGAGTTGGGCGCCGATCTGGCCAGGCTGCAGGCGCAGTACTTTCCCGTCGAGGAGACAGTCCCTCACCGTGCGGGTTCATCCGTGCGGCGGTGGCTCCGCGGCCGGCGACTGGTTGCGGCGGCGGCGGTGTTGGCGCTGCTGGTCGCGGCGGGGCTCTTCACCTCTCACCCGGCCTGGCGCAGCACCGCCGCCCGCTGGCTGGGTGCGGAGGCGCTGCCCCCGGCGCGACGCGTGGCGGTGCTCCCCTTCGACACCGCCAGCGCGGACACGGCCAGCCGGGCCGTCGCCGACGGTTTCCGGGCGGCGCTGCTGGACAAGCTGGCGCAGATGGAACGGGAGGGCGGCCCGTTCTGGGCCCTCTCGCTGGACGAAATGCGGGAGGACGGCATCACCTCGCCGGCCAAGGCCCGCCAGCTGTACAACGCCAACCTCGTCCTGACCGGCCGCTATGAGCAACGCGGCACCCGGGCGATCCTGACGCTGGCGGTGCGGGATGCGGCCGACGGAGCGACATTCCGCACCCGGCAGATCGAGGACCACGTAAGCAGCGTGGCGGCGTTCCAGGACGGGCTGCTGGTGGCGGCCGAGGACCTCCTGGGCTTGAACGTTCCGAGCGCAACGCGCGCCCGACTGGCGGCGGAACGGACGGCCCTGCCAGGAGCCTATCGCTTCTATCTGCAAGGGATGGGGTACCTGTCCCGCCCCGGGGAAAGAGGCGCGCTGGCGACGGCGCAGGAGCTGTTCGGTCAGTCAGCGCAGAATGACCCCGCGTATGCCTTGGCTCCGGCGGGGCAGGCGGAAGCTCGACTGCGCCGGTATGTGAACGACAACCGGCCGGAGGACCTCGTCGAAGCGGAAGCGCATATCCGGCGGTCGCTGAAACTCATAGACCGGCCGCCGGCGCGGCTGCTGCTGGCCTACATCCTGCGTCGGCAGAAGCGTCTCGAGGAGGCGACGCATGAACTCGAGGCGGCGCTGCGGATGCAGCCCGCTTTGTTTGAGGCGGTCCTCCTGCTCGCCCGTACCGAACATGAGCGCAACCGGCTTCACGAGGCGGAAGGCCACTACCGGCGGCTGATCGGGCTCCGGCCGGATTGCTGGCTGGGTTACTCGAACCTGGGCGCGTTCTACTACCGCATCGGCCGCTATGCCGAGGCGGCGCGATTGTTCGAGCAGGGCATCCTGCGGGCGCCGGAAAACATCACCCTCCACAGCAATCTCGTCGCCATGCGCTTCAAGTTGGAGGAGTACGATCAGGCCGAGGTGGCGATCAGCCGGGTGCTGAAAATGAAAATGGAGCTGTCAGCGGCCGCCCTGTCCAACTGGGGGACCATGTTTTTCTACCAGCGCCGTTTTGTGGATGCGGCTGGGATGTTCGAGCGGGCCGCCGCCCTGGGCGCCGGGACCGACGACTACGTGATCTGGGGCAACCTCGCCGAATGCTATCGCCAGCTGCCGGGACGTGAAGCGGAGGCCCGGACCAGTCTGGTGAAGGCCATTGAGCTGGCCGAGGGCCAACGGCGGGAACGGGCGGAAAATCCCGCCCTGCGTTCGCGGCTGGCGTTCTACTACGCTTTGGGCGGGCGCGGCGCGGAGGCGTTGGCCGAGATCGGCGAGGCTCGCCGCCTGGCGCCGCGAGACGCTGAAGTCTTGCTCCGGGCGGTCCGCGTGTATGAACTGTCGGGCAGACGGGATGAAGCGCTGGCCGCTCTGGGCGAAGCAGTGGTCCGCAACGCATCGCTGTCCGATCTGCCCAATGATCCGGACTTGGCCGCCCTGAGGCAGGACCCGCGATTCGGACAGATCGTCAATACCGTTCCGACGAACGGACAGAACCCAAGAAAATAGAAAGAATTAAGGCCGTAGCCGGGTCAAGGGATCCGGAAACCAACGGGAAGGAGGATAAATCTATGGGCGCGGAACAGGTCTTGTTAAGTTTGTCTGATCCCCCCGTCAGAATCCTTTATTCCAGTGATGGAGTACATTTCTACCCCCATCATCGTTTCTATGTCACCGCCGATGACATTGTTGAATGGCGTTTTCATCCCGGCAAACTGTGCATTCATTTCGTCGGGGTGTCGCCGCTGGTTCCACATTTTCCTGTCGGGGAGACTCCGGGCGTGCTGCAGGGAAAAGTGGCCAACGTGCTGCCTGGATCCTACAAATACTTTGTGGCGCTTTACGACAGCGACCGCGGAATCCTGGTCACGGACGATCCCGACATGATCGTGAATCCGGGCGGCGGCACGGGCAAGTAACGGAACGCTCCGTACCTTCCATCCGGCGCCAGGTCCGACCGTGAACCGATTCACACGCCGGGCCGGCCCAGGATCACCACGACCTCGTCGCCGCCGAAGGCGGTCTCGGCCACCGTCTCGCCGAGGAAAATGAACCCGTCCCGGGCGGCGGCCTGCAATTCTCTTTCCATGGTGGACGTCTTGTTGGTGGCGAGCAGCCGGTACTGGTACCGGCGGGGTGGCGCGCCGGCGTGCCGTTCCAGCACCACAACCACCTCCCGGCCGCCGAAGGTGCTGTCATAGATGGTCTGGCCGCGGAAGAGAAAGCCGTCGGCACCCGCCTGCGCCATTTCCCGCTCCATTGTGGACGTGCGGTTGGTGGCGAGCAGCCGGTACTCGTACCGCTCCGCGTCGTCCGCCGGCAGGCGGCGGACGATGGCCACCAGCTCGTTGCCGGGCACCAGTGTGCCGCCGCCCATGAACGCCTCGAAGCGGGATCCGTCGCGGGCGGCGTCGTTCAACTCCTTCTCCATGGTGGATGTGCGGGATGTGGCCAGCAGCCGGTAGTGGACGGTTGAATCCTCTCCGGCGACGGATCCGGCGAGCAGCGCCAGCAGCAACAACACCATTCCGCAGATTGAAAACAGTCTTCCCCGGTTCATGTGGCCTCCCTCTGCGGGCCCGGCGTCGGGATTCGCTCTTGGTCCCGGCGGCCGGGCGTGGTATATCTCCGCATGAATAGACCAACGAGCCGAGCGGAAGGTTCAACGGGTCGACGGCCCGGCGGATGCCGGGGGCGGGAGGAGGTGGCATGGAGATCCGGACACGCGATGTGACCGCAGCGCTCTGGCCCGACGTGGAGTCCCTGTTCGGCGCCCGCGGCGCCTGCGGGGGATGCTGGTGCTGGTACTGGCGCCTGGCCAAAGGCGAGTCGTGGGACGCGGTCAAGGGCGAGCCGGCCCGTCGGCGGCTGCGTCGGGGAATCGCCAACGGCGCGGTCATGGGCGTGCTCGCCTATGCGGATGCCGAACCGGTGGGCTGGTGCACCTACGGGCCGCGTCCGTCGTTCGCCCGGTTGGATCGCGCGCCCAGCCTCCGGTGCCCGGACGCCGATGCCGTGTGGTCGGTGCCGTGCTTTTTCGTCCGGCGGGACCATCGCGGCCGGGGTGTGGCCACCGCGCTGCTGGCCGCCGCGGTGGCGGCGATCCGGGCCCGCGGCGGCCGGATTGTCGAAGGTTATCCGGTCAAGCCGGCCCGGACCGGCCGTCATGCCGACGCCTTCGCCTGGACGGGGACCCGGGCGCAGTTCGAGCGGGCGGGCTTCGTGTTGGCGGGCAATCCCGACGGCGGGAAGCAGCGGTACCGGCTCCGGCTGGCCGGCGAGTGAATCCGGGCGGATCCGATGGCGGGGCGTCCGCATCTGTTCATGAGTTAGTATGAGCCGGGTGGGTGAATGGCCGACCGAACGTTCTGTATCTGCTGGAACTGGGAACACGACGCGGGCTTCATCCGCCTGCTGGAGGCCGCGTGCGCCAGCCGGGGGCTGGGCCTGATCCAGGTGACCCCGGCCAACCTGGCCGACAGCATCCGGCAGTTGCGGGAGGGCTGGCTGACCTTCCACGGGTTGCTGGACCGCGCCTCCGACACCGACGAACGGTTTCTGGAAGTGGTGGAGTGGGCCAGCGACCGCGGCGTCTATCGGATCAACCCGTACGAGCGGGCGCGCCTGCAGTGGGACAAGGCGGCGGTCCATATCGTGCTGAGCCATGCCACCCACACGCCGCGCACCATCATCCTGCCGCCCTTCGACCGGGTGCCGGAGCTGCCGCCCCTCGATCTCGCGCCACTCGGCGAGAGTTTCTGCATCAAGCCGGCCCAAGGCGGCGGCGGCGACGGGGTGGTGGTGGGCGCCACCACGCTGGACGAGGTGGTCGCCAGCCGGCAGGAGTTCGCCGCCGACCGCTACCTGCTGCAGTCCATGGTCCGTCCGGCGGACCTGAACGGCCGGCCCGGCTGGTTCCGCGTGGTCCATTTCACCGGTCGCGTGTTTCCGTTCTGGTGGAATCCGGAAACCCATGTCTACGCCCCGGTGACCGCCGAGGAAGAAGCCGGTTTCGGGCTGGGGCCGCTGCGTTCGGTGTCGGCGTCCATCGCCTGGGTGTGCGGTCTGGAGCTGTTCTCTTCGGAAATTGCCCGGACCCACGACGGCTTGTTTGTGGCAGTCGATTACGTCAACGACCCGGTGGACCTGCGCCTCCGGTCGGAGACGCCCGACGGTGTTCCGGACGAGACGGTCGCCGAGCTGGCGGCCGGACTTGCTGATTTGGTTCGAGGCGGCGGGCCGCCGCTGTAGATTGGGATGATCCCCCGCGTGCGTGGACGAACATCCCGGCTGAAATTCCGTAAGACAATTTTGTTCTCCAGCATCGATGACGAGGTGACCATGCGACCCAAACTGTTCCTCGCGGTGTGGCTGGTGTTGCTGGCGGCGGGAGCCGCCGGCGCCGGCGAGACGCCGCCGTTCGCTTTTGACCGATACCACGATCCCGAAGTCGTCGCGGCCCGGCTGCATCAACTGGCCCAGGTGCACCCGGACGCGGCACGGGTGCACGCACTGGCGGACAGCCCGGGCGGGCGGCCGCTCCTGCTGCTGGAGATCGGTCCCGAGACGGCGGCGCCGTCGCACCGGCTGCCGGCGGTGCTGGTGGCGGCCAACCTGGAGGGCAGCGTCCCCGTGGCCAGCGAAGCCGCCCTGTACCTGGCGCAGCTCCTGCTGGACAAGCCCGAGGCCCGCGGCGACCGCACCTGGTACATCACCCCCCTGGGCAATCCCGACGCCGCGGCCCGCTTCTTCCGCCGGCCGCTCGTCGAGGACAACCGGAACGACCGGCCGTTCAACGACGACCAGGACGACCGCATCGATGAGGACGGGCCCGACGATCTCAACGGCGACGGGCTGATCACCCAGATGCGGGTGCCCGATCCCGCCGGCGAGTGGATCCCGGTGGAAGGCGAACCCCGCGCCCTGCGCAAGGCGGACTGGTCCAAGGGGGAAAAGGGTCAGTTCAAGCTCTACACCGAGGGCATAGACAACGACGGCGACGGCCGCTACAACGAGGACGGCCCGGGCGGGGTGGATGTGGGCCTCAACTTCCCCCACCTGTTCAAACCGTTTACACCCACCGGCGGTGCCTGGGCCGGCAGCGAGGCGGAGAGCCACGCGCTCGTGGCCTTCGCCTTCGCCCATCCGGAGATCGCGCTGGTGGTCACCTTCGGCCGGTCAAGTTTCTGCCTGAACCCGCCCCGCGGCGGCCGGACCGGCACCGCCGACTTCAACCGGATCAAGATCCCCGAGCGCATCGCCAAGTGGATCGGCCTCGAGGCGGACAAGACTTACACCATGGCCGAAGTGATGGAAGTCGCCAAGCGCTTGGCCCCGCCGGGCATGGAGCTCACCGAGGCGATGGTGGCCAGCTTCCTGGGTCTCGGTCCCGTGGTCAATCCGCTCCCGGAGGACCTGAAGTTCTATGAAACGCTGTCCAAGCAGTGCAACGATTTTTTGAAGGAAAGGAAACTCGATGCCAAGCGCCTCGATCCGCCGGCCGACCGGGACGGCAGCTTCGAGCTGTGGGCCTATTATCACCTGGGCCGGCCGTCCTTCGCCATGGACTTCTGGACGCTCCCCGTGGTGGAGAAGGCCAAGCCGGCCGGGGCCGACCCGGATGCGCTGACACCCGATAAACTGGAAACCATGACCAGCGAGGAGTTCCTGGCTCTGGGCGAGGAAAAAATCACCGCCTTCATCAAGTCATCCGGAGCACCGGCCTCGGTCCAGCCGGCCATGGTCATCAATGCCGTCAAGGCTGGCATGATGACGCCGAAAAAAATGGCCGAGATGATGAAATCCATGCCCAAGCCGAAAAATGCCGAAGGTCTCGACACGGAGACAGAAGCCTTGCTGGCTTTCAGCGACAAGACGCTGGGTGGTTCGGGATACGTGGCCTGGCAACCATTCCAACACCCCACCCTCGGGGCGGTGGAGATCGGCGGCGCTGCGCCTTTCGCTGCCGGAACGCCGCCGCCGGCCCAGATGCTCCAGCTCCTGGAGGGGCAGGTCCCGTGGGTGCTGACCCTTGCGGACAAAATGGCACGGATCCGCCTGGCGAAGGTGGAGGTGACGGCGCTCGGCGGCGGCATCCACCAGGTCAAGGCCTGGGTGGAGAACAGCGGCTATCTGCCCTACACCACCGCGATGGCGCAGCGGAACATCCAGTGCACGCCGGTGGTGTTGGAGCTGAAGGGAGACGGCCTGAAATTCCTGGAGGGGCGCCCGCGCAGCCTGATCCGGCAGGTCGGCGGTCACGGCGCCGAAACGATCACCTGGCTCGTGCAAGCCGACCGACCCGTCAGCGCCATCATCGCCGCCACCACGGCCACGGCGTGGGGCGATGAGACCCGCGTCCAGATCGGAGGTGCCCAATGAACCGCATCACCGCAACCGGCCTCTGCCTGATGATCGCTCTGATGCTGGCCCTTCCCGTCCGGGCGGACGGGGCGCGGACGGCCGTGCCCCTGTCGTTCGACGACTACTATACCTACGAGGAAGTGGGCCGGGCGCTCGAGGCGCTCCAGCAGGCCTATCCCAGGCTGACCCGGCTCGATGTGGCCGGTCACAGCGACGAAGGGCGGGCCATCTGGTGCCTCACCGTGAACAACCCGGCTACCGGCGCAGAACTGGAGAAGCCGGCGGTCTACGTGGACGGCAACATCCACGGCAACGAGATCCAGGGCGGCGAGGTGTGCCTGTATCTCCTGAATGAGCTTCTCACCCGCTACGGCAAGAACCCGGAAATCACCCGGCTCTTGGACACACGCTGTTTCTACGTGGTGCCGGTGGTGAATCCCGACGGTCGGCACCACTTCTTCGCCGACCCCGGGAGCCACAGCAACAACCGGAGCCTCCGCTACCCGCTCGACGACGACCGGGACGGGCTCGTGGACGAGGATTATCCCGACGACCTGGACGGGGACGGCAACATCTGCACCATGCGCCGGCGCGATCCGTTCGGCACCCATCGCACCCATCCGGAGGATCCCCGTCTGATGGTCCGGGTCAAGCCCGGTGAAAAGGCTGAATGGGCCTTGCTGGGTTCCGAGGGGATCGACAACGACGGCGACGGCCGGGTCAATGAGGACGCGGAAGGATATATCGACCCGAATCGCAACTGGAGCTATGACTGGATGCCCGGCTACGTCCAGAGCGGCTCAGGACCTTACCCGTTTGCCGGCCGGGGCCTGCGGGAGCTGGCCGCCTTCATCGCGGCCCGCCCCAACATCAACATGGCCTGGACGTTCCACAACTTCGGTGGCATGTACCTCCGCGGACCCAGCGCCAAGAGCCAGGGCGAGTATCCGCCTGAGGACGTGGCGGTCTACGACTACATCGGGAAGCAGGCCGAAAAGATCACGCCCGGTTACCGTTACATGCTGAGCTGGCGGGATCTCTATGAAACCTACGGCGATTCGGGTGAGTGGCTGGCCATGACCCAGGGCGCCTACGTTCTCGTGGGCGAGCTGTACGCCTCGGAAGAGGAGAACTTCAACAAACCGTCGGCCGAGCGCAAGGTGGATCCGGACTACGAGTCCGGCGCCATGTTTGGCGACGATGCCGCCCGGACTCTGGAGCGGCTCCGGTTCAACGACAACCTGGCCGGGGGCGAACTGTACCAGGCTTGGCGCGCCTTCAAGCACCCGCAGTATGGCGACATCGAGATCGGCGGCTGGGTGAAGATGAGCACCCGCCTGCCGCCCCCCTTCCTGCTTCGGCAGATGCTTCACCGGAACGCCGCGGCGGTCCTGTTCTCGGCCAGGCAGACTCCCGAAGTCGGTCTCGAGATCGCCGCCGTGGAGCCGGCGGGCGGCGGCCTGCACCGGGTCACGGTCCGACTCAGCAATCCGGCGGCGATGCCGTCCATGACCGCCCACGCCCGCCGAGTGGAGCTTTACCCGCAGGACACGCTCACGCTGGCCAGCTCGGGTGTGAAAGTGATCGCCGGCGGACGGGTGACCAATCCCGCCTCCGGCGAAGTGGACTTCGTGGATCATCGCCCGGAGGTGCAGTTCCTGACGGTGCCAGGCTTCAGCCGCGTGGAGCACCAGTTTCTGGTGTCGGGCAAGGGGCAGGCGGTGGTGACGTACACGTCCCGGCACGCAGGCGTGCGGCGGGCGAACGTGCAGATTCCGTAAGCATATGCGGGCGCCCGTTCGAACCGAACGGGCGCCCGGCCCACGGTCAGGGCAATTCCAGGTAGTACCAGATGATCTTCCAGGCGCCGCCCTCCCGCCGCCAGACCAGATAGGTGACGGCCGGTTGGTCGCCGGCCACCTTCAGCGAGAAGGACGTGCCGAAATAATTTCCATAGGCAAGACCGCCGGGCGGGGGCTCGCGGTGCAGGCCCTGCTCGATCGGTTGGCTGCAATCGAAGGCGTCCCCATAATGGTCCGGGATGCACAGGATGGTGAAAGCCTTCATGTGGTCGTGCCGCACCAATTGGACGGCGCGGTTGGCCGGTGTGGAAGCCCGCAAAGCGTCCTCCAGGCGGGCCACCGCGCCCGTCGTTTCGCTCACCCGCGCCATGCTGGCACGGATGAAGGCGGCGAAAGCCTCCGGTGAATCCATCGGCGGGGTGCCTTCCGGCAGGAAGTAGTTCAGGCAGGGGAAGGTCCGGGGCGCGATGTGGCCCAGGCTCCGGTCGAAATCCCGGTCCACGAACCAGGCGGTGAAGAAGTCGGTGGCGGCCGCGACCATCCCGGGATCGCCGGCGACGGGCGCTGGTGTCGCGACGGGAGCTTCATCGGGGCGCAGGTCCGGCACCTCCGGCTGCGGCGCATCGTCCGGCTCGGTATTGAACGCGACGATCTGCCAGTATTTCTTTTCTTTGGCCCACAGCAGGTAAATGGTGGCGCCCCGCCGGGAGGGGGTGGAAACGTAGAACGCCGATGCATAGAACCGGCCATACTGTTCGTCGGCCTGCGGCGTGGCCCGGTTCGGCGGCAGCCGGAGTCCGTCTTCGCAGCGGATGGCGCTGCCGAGCGCGGTCGGAACCCGATACAGGGAGAACTCGTGCTGGTCCTCGTTCTTGACCAGTTGCAGGCGGGGATTGTTCAAGGGAACAGCCTTGACCACTCCCTCCAGGCTGGTGATTTTACCGATGACCCGGGTTGCCTCCGCCATGGATTTCAAGAGGCGGAATGGGACCATACCACGATCCACGGGTTGACCCGGTTCGTCGGGCGGATAGCAAGCGTAGGCGGAGTTCGAAAAATACGCCATAGACAGTTCCGGCCGCTGCTCCACCAGCCAGGCGGACAGGAAATCCTTCACCGCCACCCGGATCTTCTCCCGGCCGGCGCGCGGCACTTTGGGGATGATCGTGTCGCCGGTGTCCTCACCGGCCGCTCCCAGGAACGGCAGACCGAAGATGTTCCGCCACCAGTCAGTCAGGCCTGACCACCGCTCGTTGTGGCGGTTTGAATTGTCGCCGGCGCGGACGTCGGAGTTGGCGGCGGAGAGGTGGCCGTTGAGGAGGGCCGTGGGGAACTTGGACGAGCGGTAATCCACGTCGATGTCCGCGCGGTGACCGTCCGCCGAGACCGAAATCTGGATGGACGGCACGCCACCCTGCTGGCGGAAGCTCTGCGGGTAGCCTTTGTGAAACGTGACATTGTCCGGACCGCGCTTGAATTCCCGACAGCGGTGCAGGATGTCCAAGGCGTCGGGGCGCAGCCGCGCGTACATGCGGAATTGCAAGTCTCCTCCGACGCCCGGCATCTGACCCCTCACGGTCTCCATGTGAAGAACCAGTTCCAAGGCGTTTCCCATCGGGGCGCCCGACTCGTCGCTCAAGGAGGTGTTGAGCAATGCGTGGGTGATGGCCTCAAAGGTGGCTCGGTTGGAGATAGACACGCGCTCGTAGATTTCTTCCGTCGGAGGGAGCGTCTTCCCGGTCAATTGAATGAACCGCTCAAGCCAGTCGTTCAGCAAGCGCTGCTGGGCGGGTGCCAAGTCGGCATAGCGGCCGCTGAACTGGAACGTCGGGCCGGACTGTCCCGCGGGCGCGTCAGAAGGTATGGCTGTGGCTGCTGTGCCGATCAAGACCAGTGAAAACATCCAGCCGACCATGCGGGACCTGCTGACCATGACCACCTCCTCACGATCTTTCGAGAACTTCTGAATGAAAGGCAGAATACTACGATAGCGGCCTCGTTTTCAAAGGCTGAACACTTCAGCGCGGGACCACCCAGAGGTTGTCCTCGAGCTCCAGCCGGACGTCGTCGAGCCAGACGGCCTGTCCGGCGCCGCCGGGCCGGAAATCAGCCACGATGTCCACGTGCTGGGCGGAGGTGTTGCAGGCGCCCTGCCGGCTCAGCTCCTCCAGCCGGGCCTTCCCCTCCGGCGAGTCGGGGTCGTCCACGTAGCTTTGCTTATAGCTGCTCCCGATGGCGATGTGCAGGGTGCCGCCCACCTTTTCCACAAACAACGGATGCTTCAGGGCTCGTTCCAGGCCGTTGTTCATGCCCAGCGCCACCTCGCCGAGCCGGTGGGATCCATCGTCGGTTTCGATGATGCCGCGCAGCGTCTCCAGCCCCTCCTCAGCTGCGTACTCGCAGATCCGGCCGGCCTCCAGCCGGAGATAGATGCCGCGGATGGTCGCACCCGAGTACAGCACCGGCAGATCGAGATAAATCTCGCCGGCCACCGAGTTGGCGTCGGGGCTGGTGTAGACTTCGCCGTCGGGGAAATTGCGCTTGCCGGTGCACTTGATGATGCGTTGGCCGGCAATGGACATGCCCAGCTCCAGGGTCCGGCCCGTCCGGGGGCAGGCGGTGAGGATGCGCACGTGCCGGGTTTGGGACATCAATCGGTAGATGTCCTCTTCGACCGCTTCGAGCAACCGGGGATCCGTGACCGATGCCCGCACGATCACCCGGGTGTACTCCTCGAGCGTCAGCCCCTCCAGATCGGCAAAACCCTGGGTGGGAAACAGCGTGAGCAGCCACGGTTTGGCCAGCCGGATGTTCTTGAACGGCTCGTCGGCACGGACGATCGCCTTGATCCCCGCTTCGGGCAGGTTGGCGTAGAGGTCGGGCCGCTCTGCGCCAAGAATTTCGATGTACTTGGTCATGGCCTCGTACCGCCGGCGGTGCCACTCGGGGACGCGGGCGATCTGATCGGGGGCGCCGAATCGTGCCATGGCGGCGCCCCACACCCGGCCGCGGTCGTTGTCGGGCGGCACCAGGCAGAGATCGGCGACGGCCCCGGCGGTGACGATCTTGTCCTGCAGTGCGGCCATCAGCGGCCAGGTGATCGGCTCGCCTTTGACCATGACGACGTCGTCAGGTTCGATACCATCCAGCGAATAATCCAGCAGATAACCAGCCCAGGTGTTCAGATCCCGGGCGGAGATGGCGGGGTGCATACGACCTCCTGTTGTCGTCGATTCAGCGGCGGTGCGGAAACCATTATACCGCTCGGCGGACGCCGTGCCAATCGCACCCCGGGCGGCGGCGAGCCGGAAATGGTTCCCGGTGTCGGGAGCCCCTGTAGTATGTGCGGATCCCGACGCGATCAGAGCCGGTCGGATTTGGCCGTGTTGATCCACCCGGCGTCCGACTGGATGTCGGTTTTGTAAACCACCAGATCGGCGTCCCACTGGCTGTCGGTGAAATGGACGATCCGGTCGGCGTCGCTCTGGATGTCGGTGTAGCACCAGACGGCGCTTGTGGTGGCGTCCCACGGGCTGGTGGTCTCAAAAACAGCTAGGTCGGCCTCGGAGCGGATGTCGGTCACAAAGACCTTCAGGTTGGCTTCTGATGCGATGTCGGTCCGGAACAGTTTTGGCATGTGTCCTCCTTGGCATGGGCGAATGCCGGTCTGCGAATCATCCGCACCGGACCGGCGGTCGCCGGAACCATAGCATTAGACGGGCAGAACAGCGATTTTTATGTACCGATGCGATCAGCGTCAGCGCCGCCGGACGGCGAGGACCTTCGGTTGGGAGACGGCCCCATCAGCGTTGGATATTTTGAGCCGACGAGACGGCGGCTCCGACCTGCATGGCGGGTTCCGGAGTTTCAGCGGGGGCGGCAGTTGAGCGTCTGGTCAAGCCAGACCGAATCAGACTGATAATGGTCGGGGTGTTGGCGAGCAGGAGCCGGAACCAGGCCCAACGGCTTTTCTGGGGGAAATAGATCCCCCTAGAAAACAACCGCGAGATGAAGTGCATGAACTGATACCCGAAATGCTTCTGGTTCCGTTTCAGCCACCGCTGCGACTGGCGGAACGCGGATTGCCGGTAACTGTGAAGCCATGAATGGTACACTTCCGCTTCCAAATCTGCGGCTGTCATTCGGCGATGGGTAAATGCGGTTTTAAATGCTTGAAAATCCAACCAATGGAGGGGGCGCGACAAACGGCGTTCCTTTTCCAGGCGTCGGTAGAGCGGGGTAGCCGGGTAGGGCGTCAGCAATCCGAAGACCGGCAACACGGGTGGCCAGGTCCCGATCCGCTCGAGTGTTTTTTGGGAGACGCCGGTTTCATCGCCGTCCAGGCCGTAAATGAAAGAGGTGATGGCGTAGATGTCGTGCTTGGCCAAGAGGGCCAGTGTGGCGGCATATTCGCCGGGCTTGTTGAAGTTCTTGTGGGCTTCAGCGAGGCTGGCCGGCACAACCGATTCCAGCCCGACGAAAATCCAGCGGCAGCCGCTGGCGGACATCAGTTCAACCAGCTCTTCATCCCGAAGGAGGTTGATGCTGACCTGTCCCACCCACGGGAGGCGGACATCCTCGGCGATCATGCGTCGCAACAAGTCTTTGGTGCGGCGCCGGTCGATCGCGAAGTTGTCGTCGACAAAAAAAACCATCATCAGGGCATTCTCACGCCGGCCCAACGCCTTGAGACGGCGAATTTCCTCAATCACATTGTCGTTGGTTCGGAAACGAACCTGGCCGCCAAAGAAGCCGGTAACCGAGCAGAATTCACAGCCGTAAGGGCAACCGCGCCCGGTTTCGACGGGGATGACGAACGCCCGTTGGAAAGGGATGCCGAGGCGACCGAACAGTTTGCGGACCACGGCAGGGACGTGGCGCATCAGGTCAAATCGATCCATCTCCATTTGGTCCCACGGCACGATGGGATAGTTTTGAAGAGACGGCTTGGCCGCAGCCCCGGCACAGGCTGTAGCCTGGTACATGGGACGAAGCCGTCCGTCGGCTACATCACGGATGACCTCTGGCCAGAGATCCTCGGCTTCGCCGACTACGACGGCATCGGCGTGTCGTAAGCCGCTCCGGCCGCCCAGCGCTTCCTCGGGAAGCGCGCTGACGTGCGGTCCGCCCATGATGACAGGGATGGTGGTGGCGGCTCGGATGGCGTCGGCCATCCGATAGGCCTTTTGGGCCATGCGCGTCATAAAACCCATGCCCACCAATTCGATGTGGTGCTGATGGATAAACTCGACCAAGCCGGCCTCATCATAGCGGTCGACATTCCCATCGATGATGAAGACCGGGTGTTCCGGTGGCGTCAGGTGTTGCAGCAGGATTGGCCAAAGCTGGGGAACGAAATTATCGGTGACCTGGTTGTCGGGGACGTAGAACAGAATATTCATAGACCGACCCTTCCCTGTCGTGTTGACCGGTATGGGTGGCTGGGCAGCGGGTCAATGGGGGATCGTCCTTTCTACCCTGGTCGGCATCGGCCGAAGTTTCGGTCGGCGGCGATGCGGCAACCCAAAAATGACGAACTGAAAACTACTGTAACACCTAATGCGGGCAAAGTCGCGAAATATATTTTTTGCGGCGGTTCACCGCCGCAGCCGGCGGGCGCGGCGCCGGAAGAACTGCAGCAGCGGTTTTTCGTACGACGCATCAGCCAGAATCTCCACGTGGTCGACGCGCTGCTTGCGCAGGAGTGCTTGCCGCTCTTGGCGTTCGGCAGCCAGCGCCTCCTGATAGCGCCGCCGCGTCGGCGGCCAGAACGCCGGGACCAGCTGCATCCGCCCGCTCTCCAGATCGGCCAGACGGAGCCATCCCAACGGCGGCAGCGATCGCTCGCCGGTGTCGGTGATGGCGATACCCACCAGGTCGTGCGTGCGGGCGGCGACGCGCAGGGCATCGGCGTATCCGGTGTCGAAGAAATCAGAGAGCAGGAAGACGATGCTGCGCTTTTTGAGCACCCGCGCGGCGAATTCCAGCGCGCTCCCGATGTTCGTGTCCGAACGCGCCGGTTGGAAGGCCAGAATCTCCCGCACTAGCCGCAACACATGGCGTGTGCCCTTGCGCGGCGGGACATACTTTTCCACGACGCCGGTGAACAGTGCGGCGCCCACCCGATCATTGTTGCGGATGGCCGAGAACGCGATGATGGCCGCGATCTCGGCGGCCACTTCCTCCTTGCTCTTGACACCCGAGCCGAAACCGGTGGACCGGCTGGCATCCACGAGCAGCAACACGGTCAATTCGCGCTCCTCAACGTATTTCTTCACATGGAGCGAACCGGAGCGGGAGGTCACGTTCCAGTCGATGGTGCGGATATCGTCCCCGGCCTGGTAAGGCCGGACCTCGTCGTACTCGATCCCGCGACCCTTGAAAACGGAGTGATATTCGCCGGCGACCGCCTCATTCACCAGCCGCCGGGTGGCGATCTCGATTTGCCGGATCTTCCGGAAGATGTCCGGGGAAACGCTCATGGGGCACGTCCGGTCAGGGCACCGGGATGGCATCGAAGACGCGGGCGATGAGATCGTCGGCGGTGAGCTCCTCGCTTTCGGCCTCGTAGCTGAGGATGATCCGGTGGCGCAGGACATCGAGGGCCAGCGCCTTGATGTCTTCGGGGATCACGAAGCCGCGGCCATTGAGGAAGGCGTGCGCCATGGCCGCCCGGATCAGAAAAATGGTGGCTCGGGGGGAGGCGCCATAATCGATCAGGGACTTGAGGTCCAGGCCGAACTCGGCCGGCGTGCGGGTGGCACAGACCAGGTTGACCACGTAATCCTTCAGCTTATCGTCCACGTAGATGCGGCGGATTGTCTCGCTCGCCCGCAGGATCTGCTCCGGGCTGACGACGGAGCGGACGAGGATCTCCGGAGCGGTGGCCATTCGGTCAAGGATGTCACGTTCCTCCTTCCGGCTGGGGTAGGTGATCCGCAGCTTGAGCATGAAGCGGTCCACCTGGGCCTCGGGCAGCGGGTAGGTTCCCTCCTGCTCGATGGGATTCTGCGTCGCCAGCACCAGGAACGGCTGGGGCAGCGGAAAGGTGGTGTCGCCGATGGTCACCTGCCGCTCCTGCATGGCTTCGAGCAGGGCGCTCTGAACCTTGGCGGGGGCGCGGTTGATCTCGTCGGCCAGGATCAGGTTGGCGAACAAGGGGCCCTGGCGGGGATGGAATTCGCCGGTCTTCGGGTTGAAGACCATGGTGCCGGTGAGATCGGCCGGCAGCAGGTCGGGGGTGAACTGAATGCGCTGGAACCGTGCGGCGATGGTGCGCGCCAGCGTCTGCACCGACAGCGTTTTGGCCAAACCCGGGACGCCCTCCAGGAGGATGTGCCCGTGAGTGAGCAGGCCCACGAGGAGCCGCTCGACGATATACTCCTGCCCGATGATCACTTTCCGGACTTCGGTCCGGATGTCGGTGAGAAACGCGCTGTCCGCCTGGATCTGCTCATTAAGCTGCTGGATGTCGACGCTGGCCATACCGCCTCCTGGGTGCGGGCCGGTGCGCGGATACCGCGGACCGGTACGGGTGCCGCCGGGCCGGGTCGCCGGACGGCTCGTCGCTATCATACCCAGAGTGGGGCGGGAGTCAAGATGCGCCGGATGATGGAGCCGACGACTGGGCCATGATATGATGGCGGTGCACCACCCGCATGCAACCTTATTCAATGACCGGTGCGTCTCATGTGGTGAATCCTGGCAGGAGGTGCTGGCATGAACCTGAGACTCCGCCCCGCGCTGATCGCGATGCTCGCGGTGCTCGTTCTGGCTGTGGCTGTATCGGCAGCCACCCAGACACTCAAGGTCGGCGACCGGGTGGTGCTCCGCATCAAGACCGTCTCCGGCAATATCAGTGTGACCGGCTGGGAGAAACCTGAGGTCAAGGTGGACTCCGTGGTGGTCGGTGACAACGTCAAGCCCGAGGTCACCCAGCGCGACGGCGAGATCGTGATCCGGGAGATCCACGACAACCCTGGATTCTTCGGTAGTAGCGGCTCGGTGAATTTCAAGATTTTTGCCCCCGCCGGCGCCATGGTGGACGGGAAGTCCATTTCCGGTACCGTCACACTGGAGCGCCTGAACGGGGCGGTGGAATTCAAAACCGTCAGCGGGGAACTCAGCCTCACGGCGGCCGCGCCGTCCGACGTGGACCTCTCCTCGGTCAGCGGTAACGTCGTCTGCCGGCTGGATAAACGGTACGCCAACTCGCTCGCCATCAGCAACGTCAGCGGCGACATCGAGCTGGTGCTCACCGGCGGCGGGGACGCCTACTGCCGGCTCAGCACCATCAGCGGGGATCTCACCGTGAAACAGAAGATGGAAGAAGCCGAAACGAAGAAAGGCTACGGTTCTGAAAAGGTCACGGGCCGCCTGGGCCAGGGCAGCGGCAAGATTACGCTGAGCACCGTCAGCGGCGACATCATCCTGCGCTGAATCACCTCTCGGCGCGCGCGGCCGTCGCGCGCCGAGAGCGCGGCGTTCCCCGTCCGGAACGCATCCTCCGATTCTCTGATTTCTCGGCACGGTTCGTGAAAACGATACCGGCCGGACCACACATTTCCGTATAATAAGAAAAAACGGCGCCGGGAGGAACTCGTGAGACGACTGCTCCTGTTTGCGGGTCTGGTTGCCGCGAGCCTGGCCCTGACCGCCGCGGCGGACCTGATCCACATTCCCATGAAGACCTTCACTCTGGAGAACGGGTTGGAGGTCGTTCTGGTGCCTCGCCACGAGACCCCGATCGTCCACTCGCTGATCCGTTACAAGGTGGGTTCCGGCAACGAAACCAACGGCATCACCGGGATCTCGCATGTGCTCGAGCACATGATGTTCAAGGGCACCAAGGAGATCCAGACCTTGAACTACGAGCTGGAACTCCCGCTGATGGAAAAGCAGGACGAACTGTTCCAAGAGGTGCTCCAGCTTCGCCGGTTGAAAGTGCTGGGCCGCGCGCCCTCGGACGTGGATGATCGGATCGAGGTGCTCCTCCTCAAGATCAAAGGACTCTCGGCGAGCCAGAAACTGGTGACCATCCAGAACGACCTGGACGTGGCGACGTTCCAAGTGGGCTTCGCCCGGCTGGGTGCCGACACCAGTTTCGACCGGACGCATTACATGGAATATTTTCCGTCCAACTGCCTCGAGGCGTGGGCGTATTTCGAGTCGGCCAGGATGCGGGAACCGTTCTTCCGGGAATTCCATTCCGAGCGTGATGTTGTGCTGGAGGAACGCCGGCAGACCACCGAGACCCAGCCGGAGGCCGTGCTGTTCGAGAACTTCTTGGCGGCGGCTTACATGGCCCATCCGTACCAGTGGGATGTCATTGGCTGGCGGGCAGATCTCGAGAATTTGACCCGCCAGGACATTGTGGATTATCACCGGCTCTACTACGCGCCCAACAACGCCATCCTGGTGCTCGTCGGCGACTTTGAGCCCGACCACGCCGAAAACCTGATCCGGAAGTACTTCGGCAAAATCTCCCGGCAAGACATCGCCAAGCCGGTCACGCTCACCGCCGAACCCGCCCAGCTGGGCGAGCGGCGGCTCACCATCTTGCAGGATGCCGCTCCCCGGCTCGTGGTCGGCTTCCACCGGTGCGCGGTGACGCATCCCGACTACCCGGTATTCGAGATGATGGACACCCTCCTGAGCCAGGGGCGGACCAGTGTCTTCTACAAGGAGCTGATCCGCACGGGTCTGGCGGCGGATGTCCGGACCGGCGTCTGGGAAATGAAGCGACACCCGGGCCTCTTCACCGTGACCGCAGTGGCGGGCGACGGGGTGGCGCTCCAGCGGTTGGAAACGGCGGTCCTGGACCAGTTCAACCGGTTCAAGGACCAGCCGGTCTCCAGGCGCGAGCTGGAGGAAGCGCGCAGCTTCCTCACGGGCCGGCTGCTTCGGCAGCTGCGCGACGGCGAAGCGTTGGCGGCTGTGTTGGCCGAGGGGCAGGACTTCTTCAATGACCCGTCCGCCTTCAACCTGTATCTGAGCCGCCTGCAGAGCATCGACGCCGGCGACATCCAGCGCGTCGCCCGCGAATGGTTCACGCCCGGCAATCGCACGGTGGCCTGGAGTGTGCCGCCCGCGGATGAAAGGAGCACAAAATGATCGCCCGTTTGCTCATCAGTGTGGTGGCCGGTCTGACCCTGGCGGCGGCGACGCCGGCCGACGAGACGGTCAGCCGCGGGAGTCGGACCATCAGTCGCCTGGCCGCGGTACCCCTGGACTGGAAATTGCCCATGGAAGGCAAAGACTTTCAGGTGGTCCGCTCCAAGGCGGGCGTGACGTTCTATTGCCGGAGCGACCGTTCGATCCCCCTGCTGAGCGTCCGCGGCGTGGTGCGTGCCGGGGCGGTGTATGAAACGGGTTATCCGGCCCAAGTGGCCCGGGTGACCGCCCGGATGCTCCGCGAATGCGGCAGCGAGGGCATGACGGTGGAGAAGCTGGACTCCCTGCTGAACTATTACGCCGGCAACCTGGACATCGACTGCGGCCCGGACCTCGTGACGGTCCAGGCGACCATCCACAGCGACCAGGCGGACACGCTCGTCGAGATACTCGCCGGGTTGCTGGCCCGGCCCGCCTTCACCCAGGAGCGGTTCGATTATGTCGTCCAGCGGATCCGGACGGAAGAAGACACGGCGGCGGAGGATCCGTTCTATCTGTGCGGCCGCAAATTCCAGCAGTTGCTGTACGCGACCCACCCGTACGGTTATCTGCACTCGGCGGACGGCATCGAGAAGGTGACATTGGCCGAGGTCCAACGCTACTTCAGCGATCACTACGGGCCGGCCAGCCTCGCCCTGGTCGTCAGCGGCGATTTCGATGCCAGCCGTGTGCTCAAGAAATGGGAGGAGTTCTACGCGGGACATCCGCCCGCCCGCGAGACGCCGCCGCCGACGATGCCCGAGCCCCAGGACCGCCCGGGCATGTTCCTGTTGCAGAAGAACATCAACCAGTGCTCCATCTACTTTGGGTGCCAGTCGGTGGCGCGGGATTTGTCGGACATCCACCGCATCCACCTGCTCAACCACATGGTGGGCGGCAGCAGTTTCGCCTCCCGGTTTACCCAGCAAGTCCGTGACCGGGAGGGGCTGGCCTATCGGGTGGATTCGATCTTCGACACCGACGTGCTGGGTCGCCCCGCCTTCATCGCCCGGTGCCGGACCAAAACCGACACCACCGTCCGGGCGCTGGACGCGATGCTCTGGATCATCGGCCTGTTCCGCGACGGCAAGATCGGGGAGACGGAATTCGACGCGGGGGTGTCGGGCTTGAAGAACGGCTTCGTCAAGCGCTTTGCCACGGTGGAGGACGTGCTGGCCAATTTTTTGATGCTGACCATCCTCAACAGGCCGCGCAGCTACCTCGAGGAGTACCAAGCGCACGCCGGCGCCATCACCCGGGTCCAGTTGCAGGAGACAGCCCGGCGATACCTGAATCCGGAGCGCATGACCTTTGTCGTGGTTGGAAACGTCCGGGAGATCGAGGCTGGACTGAAAAAGTTCGGCACGATCTACCGCCTGAACGAGGCGGCCCCGGCCAGCCGGCCGGAGCGGCAACCGCCGCCGGGGCGGTGAGCACCGGCGCGTCAAGGCGCGCGCCGCCGCGGCCGTCCGTACCTGCGGAACAATTCTCGAGCCACAGGATCCCATATGCCCTCACAGCAACGCAGTCTCTTCGGACCGGCCGAACGCGAGGTCGTGTTCGACCTGGAAACCCAGCGCAGCTTCCAGGAAGTCGGGGGCAAGCAGAACATCCATCAGCTCAAACTGTCCCTGGCGGTCCTGTACGATTACTCCACCGGCGAGTTCACCACTTTCCGCGAAGCGGAGGCGGGCCGTCTGGTGGATGAACTACTCGCCGCCACGCGGGTGATCGGATTCAACATCAAAAATTTTGACTACGCCGTCCTGCGGGGATACCGGGCGGATGTGGACTTCCGCCAACTCGGCGCCAAGAAGACCCTGGACCTGCTGGAAAAGATTGCTCAGCAGTGGGGCTTTCGCGTGAGCCTGGACAGCATCGCCAAAGCCACGCTGGGTCGGGGCAAATCCGGCCAGGGGTTGGATGCGCTGCGCTGGTACAAGGAAGGTCGGTTTGATCTGATTGAACGCTATTGCCGGGACGATGTGGACATCACCCGGCAGGTGTTCGAATACGGTCGGGATCGCGGGCATCTGAAGTACCTGGATCGCTTCGGCGAGAGCCGCACGTCACCGGTGGACTGGAGCCGCTAGGCGGCGGCAGCGATTCCCGGACGGCACAAGCCGATGGCGAGATCCAATCGATCGGAGGAACGCATGCAGCAGGGCGATGTGATCGACACCCGGATTGAAGAACTGGGCCCGCCCGGCATCGAGTCGCGGATCCGCTACCGCCACTTCGTCGAAGAGACGGACCGCGTCCTCTTCGATCTGTCGCTGGACCACTTCCGGCGCTGCCTGGCGCAGGGCGCGGAGCCGGTCAGCTTCGAGCCCGCCGGTCCCCGGCGCCGAACCTACTTCGACCCCTCCAAGCTCAAAGCGGCCGTGGTCACCTGCGGTGGACTCTGTCCCGGTCTCAACGACGTGATCCGGGCGGTGGTCAGCGAGCTGCACTATATCTACGGAGTCCGGACCATCTACGGCGTCAAATACGGATTGCAGGGCTTCATCCCTGAATACGGGCACGACCTGGTGGAGCTGACGCCCGACATGGTGGCCGACATTCACTCGCAGGGGGGGACGGTCCTGGGATCGTCGCGCGGCCAGCAGGACGTCGGCACGATCTGCGATTGTTTGGACCGGATGAACATTCGACTGCTGTTCATGATCGGTGGGGACGGCACGCTGAAGGCAGCGCAACGGATCTACCAGGAGATCACCGCTCGCCAGCTCAAGATCGCGCTGGTGGGAATTCCCAAGACCATCGATAACGATATCCACCTGATGGAGAAAACGTTCGGCTTCGATTCGGCGGTGGAGGAGGCCGCCAAGGTCATCCAATGCGCCCACGTCGAGGCCAAGGGAGCACCTTACGGCATCGGCCTGGTCAAGGTGATGGGCCGTTGTTCAGGGTTCATCGCCGCAGCTGCCACGCTGGCGTTGAAGGAGGTGAACTACTGTCTGGTGCCGGAGGTGGATTTCGACCTCGACGGGCCCGCTGGCCTGTTGGCGGTGCTGCGGGAACGCCTCCTCGCCCGGCGCCACGCCGTGATCGTGACGGCCGAGGGGGCCGGCCAGAAATTTTTCGATGCTGCGGGCGGCTTCGACACCGACGGCAACCCGCACATGGGCGATATCGGAATATTCCTACGGGACCGTATCAACGCCCACTTTGCAACCACCGGCCTGCCGGTCTCGCTCAAATACATCGATCCAAGCTACCAGATTCGCAGCGTGCCGGCTAACAGCAGTGATCACACCTTCTGCGGCTTCCTGGCCCAGAACGCGGTCCACGCCGGCATGGCCGGAAAGACCGGTTTGGTGGTGGGGTCGTGGCATAACCAGTTTGTGCACGTGCCCATGCGGGAAGTCATCCGCCGGCGGCGTTTCCTGGATCCCCGCGGCAGCATCTGGCTGGCCGTGTTGGAGTCCACCGGGCAGCCTTCCCTGAAAAACGAGTAGCCTCCACGCAGCAGGCGGCCCGCATCTCAGTTGATGACTCGGCGCGGGAACAGCGGTTGCGGGTGTGGCCGGCCGAGTTTCCGATTGACAAACAAACGCTTTAACATTAAAGTAATAAACGAATTACACGCGCGTGAGGCCGATTCATGCTGCTAAAAATCAACCCGCACCAGCCCCAGCTCCGGCACATCCAGAGCGCCGTGGAAATCCTCCGGGGTGGCGGCGTGATCGCCTATCCAACGGACAGCGTGTACGCCATCGGTTGCTCCATCCTAGACAAGAAGGCCATCAACCAGCTGTATCGCATCAAGGACGAAGACCGCCACAAACCCATGAGCTTCATCTGCGACAGCATCCGGATGGCCAGCCAGTACGCCATCATCAGCAATTTCGCCTACCGGATCATGCGGCGCGTGGCGCCCGGCCCCTACACGTTCATTTTGGAAGCGAACAATATCGTGCCCAAGATCATGCTCACCAAACGCCACACGGTGGGCATCCGCATCCCCAAGAACGAGATCTGCCTCGCCTTGACCGAGCACTTGGAGAATCCCATCATTTCCACGTCGCTGCATCCCCATTATGGGGAAAACATGCAGGATCCCAACGAGATTCACGATCGCCTGAAGGGAGTCATCGATCTGGTGATCGACGGCGGAGAGATTTTCGCCGAGCCGTCCACGGTGATCGATCTGACCGGGCCGTCCCCCGAAGTGGTGCGCGAGGGAGCCGGCGACATCTCGTTCCTGGCCTGATGCCCGCCGCCTGACGCGCGACAGTTCGGACAGAGTCCGACGGGGGAACCGCATGAACATCACGACCAAGAGCCGATACGGACTGCGGGCGGTATTGGACATCGCCTGCCATCAGGAAGGCAACCACCACCGGGCCGTCCGTCGAAAGGACATCGGGGCACGCGAGGGCTTTTCCCAGGACTATCTGGAGCAGATCCTCATCCGGCTGCGCGAGGCCAAGATCGTTCAGGCCTTGCGGGGACCCGGCGGCGGGTACCGCCTGGCTCGTCCCTCGGATCAAATCACCGTTTGGGAGGTCATGGCCGCCTCCGAAGATCGACTGGAGTTTGTCCCGTGTCTGGAGCTGGACGAGCCACAGTGTGGCCGCCATGTCCACTGCTCGGCCCGACAGGTGTGGCAGCGGCTGAATCGTATTGTCCAGATGGAGATGAAGGCCATCACCGTTGCCGATGTCCTCGCGGGTCGTGTTGAACGTGACAACATAACTCTGGAAAACAAGCCGTCGGCAAAACCCGCCGCCCGATAACGAATCCGGCCGGACGTACCGGCCATTTCCCCTTCAGAGAATGGTTGGAAGATAATCGCGGCGCGCGGCTCAGAGGAACTTGCGTGAAGACCGGCCCCGGCGCAACTCGCTCAGATGATCCCGGATCCGCTGAATCATCCGGACCAGCACCAACCGATCCTCCCGGTTCACCGCCAGCACGAACAATGAGGCGATGTAGATGAGGCTGAAGAGCACCATCTCGAGCGCCAGCTCCAGCGGGATCGATGCCGCCAGCGGCGCTCGGCGCATCCAGTATAGGAACAGCGCGGCCGGGACCGCCGCCAGCGTGACGGAGAGGACGCGGGGCGAGACAGGGAAGAAGCCGAACAGGAAATACACTTCCACGGCCATCGCCAGCCGGTACGCCAGCCATGTGCCGGTGATGATCCAGGCCATGGCCGGAGCCCCGAGCTGGGGCACCAGCGCCAGCGCCGCCGCCAGATTCAGGCTGGATACGGCCAGGGTGTTGATCAACATCAGGCGGGAGTGGCCGCCCATGGACAGCATTGCTTCGGCGGGTCCCAAGCCGGCGACAACCAGCGGGCCAAGCGACAGGACGGCGATGTAGAGGGAGCCCGGGACGAACTGCGGGCCCAGAATGGCCAGACACAGATCGGCCCGCAGGATGAGAAACAGGTAGCACGGCAGGGCCAGACCCAGGGTCCACCGGCCCACCTCCCGGTAAAGATTCCAGGAGTCGCCGAGCCGGTTGTCCGCGAGCAGGGCGGCGATGCGGGGGGTGGTGGGTGCCGCGAAGGCGCGCGGGATGACCTCGGGGATCAGCACGACCTTCAGTGCCAGTGAAAAGAGGCCCACCACCAGGTTGTCGGCATAGACGCCCAGCAAAATGATGTCCACCCAAGTGAGCACGTTGGCCATGATCATGGGGCCCACGAGGGGAAGTGAAAACAGCAGCAGCCGCCGCCTGTCGATGGCCTCGGTAGGGGCCGGGGGCACCCGCCGCAGGAGCCGGTAGAACAAGAAGCCGGCGATGGCGGCGCAGGCAACCATGGCCAGGGTGAATCCGCCCAGAGCCGCACCGAGGCCTAGGCCCAGCGCGAACAGTCCGGCGAAGGAGACCAGCTTCAGGAACGGCTCGCAGAAGTACTTGACGACGGCTGTGTGCCGCACGACCCGGAGCGCCAGCGACATCTGCACCAGGAGGCCGCAGACAGCGGTGGCCGGGATGGCGATTCCGACGAGCCACAGGGTCCAGGCCAGGTCGGGTTCGTGCAGCAGCAGGCCGGCCAGCGGGCGGGCGAACACGATGAGCAGCGCGCCGAACGCGATCGCCGCGGAGGTGCTCAACGTCAGGGCGAACCGGAACGTGCCGCGCAACCGCCCCCACTGGCCGTGTTCGTACAGGACGCTCCCATCGCGGACCACGCCTTGCGGGAGCCCCGCCAGCGAGAGTGTCGAGAATATGTGGTTGAGGGAGACCCCAATGTTATAGACGCCGAAATTGGCCAGCCCGATCAGCTTCGGGACCAGGATGGCGAAGACGAAACCGAGCAGCTTGTCGAGGAACTCAAACACCAGCGTGAACGCGGCGCCCTTGGCGACGCCGGGGAGCTGCTCGGCGTTCAAGTCTGGCGGCTGGGACATCACTTCTTCTTTTTCTTGTGCTGGTCCTTTCGCGCCTTGCGCTCCGACTTGCGTTTGTTCTTGAGCTTCTTCCAGTCGTCGCCGCTCAGCGACTTGGTGGCGAATTCCGGCTGGAACTTCTTTTTGAAAGGATTTTTCAAACCGGCCAGGAGGCTTTCCGTGTCCATGTCGGATTCGTCGGACATCATCTGGCGCATTTGCATCATCTGATCGAGCTTCTTCAAGCCCGGGATGCGGCCAAGCCAACCCGAGGACTGGCCCATCTGGGCAAACAGCTTGCGCATGCTCTGAAACTGGGCGATCAGGTTGCGCACATCGTGCGGCTTGTAGCCCGAGCCGCGGGCGATGCGGGCCGCCCGGCTCTGGGTGATGATTTGGGGACGCTGCCGCTCCTGCGGGGTCATGGAGCCGATGATCGCCTCCATCTTGTTCAGCTCGCCCTCGTCCATCTGGACGCCGTTGGGGAAAGCGTCGGCCATGCCGGGGACACGCTCCATCACTTCGTTGAGCGGACCCATCTTGCGGATGGTCTTGATCTGGTCCACAAAATCCTTGAGGCTGAACTCGCCCTGCAGAATCCGGACAGCATCCTCCTCGGCCTGTTTCTGGTCCACGACGTCCTGAAAGTCGCGGACCAGGCCGACGATGTCGCCGAAGCCCAGGATCCGCGAGGCGAAGCCTTCCGGCCGGAATTCCTCCAGCCGGTCCAACTGCTCGCCGACGCCGACGAATTTGATAGGCTTACCGGTGACTTCCTTGACCGACAGGATGGCGCCGCCGCGGGTGTCGCCGTCGAGCTTCGTCATGATGAAGCCGTCGACGTTCAGCCGCTGGTTGAACGCATCGGACATCCGCACCGCATCCTGTCCGATCATGGCGTCGCACACCAGCAGGATGTTGTCGGGGCGCGTCTCGCGCTTGATGTCCTCGAGTTCGCGCATCAGGTTTTCATCAATGGCCAGGCGGCCGGCGGTGTCCAAAATCACGGTGTCACGGCCGGTCTTGACCGCTTCCTGAACCGCCTCCTTGCAGATCAGCACGGGGCCGAGACCGTCACGGATGAAGACACCCACGCCCAGCTGTTCGCCGAGCACCCGCAGCTGCTCCACGGCGGCGGGGCGGTAGACGTCGGCGGCCACCAGCATCGGATTGCGGCCCTGGCGCTGCAGCAGGCGGGCCAACTTGGCCGCGGAGGTGGTTTTACCGGAGCCCTGCAGGCCCACCAGCATGACCACCGCCGGTCCGCTGGTGCGGAATCGCAGGGAGGTGTCCACCGGTCCGAGCAGGCCGATGAGTTCGTCTTCGCAGATCTTGACGAAGACGTCGGCGGGCGAGACCTTCATCTTCTGGTCCTGGAACGACACCCGCGTTTGAACGATCTCGCCCACGGCCTTCTCTTTCACCTGGGCGAGGAATTTGCGAACCACGGGCAGGGCCACGTCCGCCTCGAGCAGGGAGCGCCGGACGTCGCCGAGTACGTCATCGATCTTTTCTTCGGACAGAGTCTCGAGCCCCTGCAGCCGCTGGCGGAGGGTTCGGAATCCCTGAGTCAAGCTTTCCAACATGGTGCGACAGCCCTCCTGCGAATCGAATGGTCATTGTAATACATTTCGCCCGCCGGGGGGAATGGGTTACAATAAACGCCCCATTTTCCCCGATTGAGGTGCCCATGAAGCTCCCGGCCGACCTGATCCGCCACCTGCCGAAGACGGATGTGCATTTGCACTTGGACGGTTCCCTCCGGCCCGAGACGCTGATCGACCTGGCCCGCGGGCACCGGGTGCAATTGCCGTCGGACACGGTGGACGGCTTGTTCGAGTTGGTGTTCAAGGAAAAGTACGCCAGTCTGACCGAATATCTGCACGGCTTTCAGTACACCGTCGCGGTGCTGCAAGACCCCGAGTCACTGGAACGGGTGGCCTACGAGCTGATGGAGGACAACATCCTCGAGGGGGTCCGCTACATCGAGGTGCGCTTCGCCCCCCACCTGCACGTGCATCCCGGCCTCGGTTTCCAGGAGGTGCTCCAGGCGGTGGACCGGGGGCTGTCCCGGGCGGTCGCCCACTACAACAGCCGGAGCGAGGGCGTCCGAAACGGCCGGGAGCCGCGCTTCGCCTACGGCATCATCGCCTGTGCCATGCGCAAATTCGAACCGGTCTACTCCGATTTTTACCGCCGGTTCTTTGAGCTGCACAGCTACTCGCCCCCCAAACAGGTGTTCCAGCTCGCAGCGGTGGAGCTGGCGCGGGCGGTGGTGGACATCCGCGACCGCTGCGGGGTGCCGATCGTCGGTTTCGACCTGGCCGGCGACGAATTCGGCTACCCGGCGGTGGATTTCAAGGAGGCCTACGATTACGTCCACCGGAACTTCATGAAGAAGACGGTCCACGCGGGGGAAGCCTACGGCCCGGAGAGCATCTTTCAGGCCATCACCGAGTGCCACGCCGATCGGATCGGCCACGGCTGCTTCCTCTTCAGCGGCGACATGATCCGTTCGCCGGAGATCACCGACCGGCAGGACTATGTGAACCGGCTCAGCCAATACATCGCCGACCGGCGGATCACCATCGAAGTCTGCCTCTCGAGCAACCTGCAGACGAACCCCCAGATCCACAACCTGGCGGAACATTCCTTCGGACAAATGCGGGCGAGCAACCTGAGCTGCACCCTGTGCACCGACAACCGCCTGGTTTCCCGGACCACCATGTGCCGGGAGCTGGGCCTGGCTCTGGAGCACTTTCCCATCACGGCGAAAGAGCTCAAGGATCTGCTGGTCTACGGCTTCAAGCGGAGTTTCTACCCGGGGCCCTACGAGGAGAAGCGCCGTTACGTCCGTTCCGTGATCAACTTCTACGAGGAGCTGCAGCGGCGGCACATGCCCGAGACGATGGGGGGCGCCGAGTCCTGACGCTTCTTGCCCCGCCGACGAATGGGCGGTCCGCCGAGCGCCGCGGAGAGCTCAGGCCCGGACCGGCGCGTCAATCAGCTTCAGGCCGACGATTCCTGCAGCGATCAGGAGAATGAAGAATCCGCGGCCCAGCCCTACGGGCTCGCCGAAGAGGATCGCCCCGGCGGCGACTGCACCCACGGCGCCGATGCCGGTCCAGATGGCATAGGCGGTGCCGAGGGGGATCTGCCGGGCGGCGAGCGACAGGAAGAACAGGCTGAGCAGCCCCACCACCACGGTGATGACGCTGGGGACGGGACGACTGAATCCGACGCTGTACTTGAGGGCCACCGCCCAGGTGATCTCACAGCCGCCGGCGATGAGCAGGAAGATCCAGGCCATGGCGCCCTCCCCTAACAGCCGCCGGCGCGCACTTCGGCCAGCGCCGGTTCCAGGCTGGCGATGACGCGGTCGATGTCCGCGGCGGTCACGTCGTGGTGGGTGACGAAGCGCACCCGACCGCCTTCCGGCGGGTAGGTCAGGATGCCGCGCCGGTGCAGCGCCGCGACGAATCGCACTCCGGGCTCCGTGCCGCAGCCGGGCCGGAAGCGGACGAACACCATGTTGATGTCCACCCGATCCGGGGCCAGCTCCAACTCCGGCTGCGCGGCCAAGGCATCCGCCAGTCGCCGCGCCTGGCGATGATCGTCGGACAGCCGCGGCACCATCTCAGTCAGCGCCACGATGCCGGCGGCGGCGAGAATCCCCGCCTGGCGCATGCCGCCGCCCATGAGCTTGCGCATCTTGCGGGCGCGGTGGATGAAGGCGGCGTCGCCTGCCACCATGGAGCCAACCGGCGCCGCCAGACCCTTGGACAGGCAGAACATGACCGAGTCGGCCAGGCGGGCGATCGCCGCGGCCGGGATGCCGAGGCTGGCGGCGGCGTTGAAGATCCGGGCCCCGTCCAGATGCACGGGGATGCCGAGACGGCGGGCGTTCGCATGGATTTCCACCATTTCCTCTAGGGGTTGGACGGTGCCGTCCCAGACGGCGTTTTCCAGCGCGATGAGCCCGGTGTCCGGGAAATGAATGTCGTCACCCCGGCGGATGCGCGGCTCGATCTCCGCCCAGGTGATGGCGCTTCCCCGCGGCCAGATGGTCCGCAGCTGCACGGCGGAAAGCACGGCGGCGCCCCCTACCTCGTGCTGGACGATGTGCCCCAGCTCCGACACGATCACCTCGTGGCCGGGCCGGCAGTGGGTCATGATGCATACCTGGTTGCCGAAGGTGCCGCTGGGGACAAACAGCGCCGCCTCCCGGCCCGTCATCTCCGCCGCCAGGGCTTCCAGCCGGTGGATGGTGGGATCTTCACCGATGACGTCGTCGCCCACCTCGGCCGTGAACATGGCCTGCCGCATGGCCGGCGTCGGCCGGGTGACGGTGTCGGACCGCAGGTCGATGAACCGCTCCGTCATGGCGCCTCCTCGCAAAATCTCGTTGCGCGACAGGCTATTTCAGCACAATTGGGCGCCGATCGCCACCCCCAACCGAGGTGGCGTGGTGTTGGGTGAAGCGGCTGTGTCACCGTTCCGGGGATCAGTCGGCCAGGGAGCCGCGGAGCACAGTAACCGCCTGACCGCTCAGCTTGACGCGGTCGCCGGCCACGCGGACCCGGACCACACCGCCCCGCGCCGAGGCCTGAAAACCGGTCATGGCGTCCTTGCCCAGGCGGGCCCGCCAGAAGGGCGCCAGACAGCAATGGGCCGAGCCCGTCACCGGATCTTCGTTCACACCCACCGCCGGGGCGAAAAACCGGGACATGAAGTCGAACCGGGGGTCGGCGGCGGCCGCGGTGACCGTCACGCCCCGGACGGACAGCCGGCGCAGTGCAGCGAAGTCGGGCTGGACGGCCCAGACAGCGTCTTCGTTTTCCAGGAGCACCACCAGATCGTCCACGTTCCGCCCCACATAAGCGACTCGGACGCCCAGCGCCTCCTCGAGGCCGTCTGGCGGCTCCACTGGGTCTTCCGGGCGGGCGGGGAAGTCCAGCTCGATCCAGTCACCGTCGGAGCAGGCGGTGAGGAGCCCGCTCCGGGTATGGAAGCGGAGTTCCCGTGCCGGATCGGCGTATCCTTCCGTCCACAGGATGTGCGCACTGGCCAGCGTGGCGTGGCCGCACAGGTTCACCTCCACCGCGGGGGTGAACCAGCGCAGGCGGAAGCCGTCCGCCGCGGGCAGCAGGAAGGCGGTCTCGGACAAATTCATCTCCCGCGCCACCGCCTGAAGCCACGCATCGGGCCGGTCAATTGTCAGCGGACAGACGCCGGCGGGGTTGCCGGCGAAGGGCTCCGCGGTGAACGCATCGGCCTGGTAAATGGGTTGGATCATGTCTGTCACCTGGTGAGAAAGTTGCTCATGCCCGGGCGTTGACCGAGGTCGTTTCCGCAA
The DNA here is from genome assembly GCA_029565065.1 of Acidobacteriota bacterium. Classification (GTDB taxonomy): domain Bacteria; phylum Acidobacteriota; class JAAYUB01; order JAAYUB01; family JAAYUB01; genus JAAYUB01. The sequence continues at coordinate 80,293 of JAKQOW010000027.1, forward strand.
CGGGCGCGTCGGCCAGGAAATTGCGAATCACCCGTGCCAGCCGCCGGATGCCTTCGCGAATCCGTTCCTCCGGCATGTTGGAAAAGTTGAGCCGGATCGTATGCTCGTGGCCGCCGTTGGGGTAGAACGCCCCGCCCGGAACGAAGGCCACATTTTCAGCCAGGCTGGCGGCCAACAGCTCGCGGGCGTTGAGCTGTTCCGGCAGCTCCACCCACAGGAACAGGCCGCCCCGGGGTCGGGTGTAGTGGACGGCGGGAGGGAAGAACCGGTCCATTGCCTCCAGCATGACGTTGCAGCGGCAGTGGTAAAGGGCGCGGATCCGTTGGATGTGGGCGTCGAAATCGTGCCGGTCCAGGTACAGCTGGAGCAGGCGCTGGGGCAGGGTCGAGGTGTGCAGGTCAGCCCCCTGCTTGACCAGCACGTACTTCTCCACCAGCTCCGCTGGTCCGGCCACCCAGCCCAGCCGCAGGCCCGGGCAGAAGGTCTTCGAAAACGTGCCGAGAAAGACCACCTGCCCGCGCCCGTCCATGGACTGTATCGCCGGCAGCGGCGGACCGTCGAAGGCGAGCTCGGCGTAGGGGCTATCCTCGATCACGACCACAGCGTGACGCGCCGCCGCCTCGAGCAGCGCCCGTCGTCGCTCCATGGGCCAGCGACGGCCGGTGGGATTCTGGAAATCGGGGACGACATAGATCACCCGGGCGCGGGGCTCGGCGGCGAGGCGCCGAGCCAGTGCTTCGATGATCATGCCGCCGTCGTCGGTGGGCACCTCGACGAATCGCGGTTGGAAGATGCGGAGCGCCTGGATGGCGCCGATGTAAGTAGGGCTTTCGCACAAGACCACGTCGCCGGCGTCCAGGAAGATTTTGCCGGAGAGATCGAGGCCCTGTTGGGAGCCGGCGGTGATGAGCACCTCGTCAGCGGTGCGGTGGGTTCCGCGCACGCGGTTCATCCGGGCGGCGATAATCTCGCGTAGGCGCGGGTCGCCCTCGGTGGTGGAATACTGGAGCACCCGGGCCCCCTCGTGATCCAGGGCGGACACCGCCGCCGCCTCAATCTCCCGTACGGGGAACAGCTCCGGCGCCGGCAGGCCGCCGGCGAAGGAGATGACCTCGGAACGCGCGGTGAACTTGAGCAGTTCCCGGATCTCCGAGGCCCGGACGCCGTTCATGCGTTCGGCCATGGGAATGATCATGACGTCTTCCTCCTGTAGGTTCAGACAATGGGCCGGGTGCCTGCCGCGGCGGCGAGTCGCCGGTCGGCCGGCACAGTGGCCGCGCGGACGGCGGCCATCAACCGGTCCACTCCCGCCGCCAGCTGGTGCGGCGGGGGGTATGAAAAATTCAGTCTCACGCATGATTCACCCGGCTCTTCGGCGAAGCAGGCCCACCCCGGCAGGAACGCCACGCCGCGTTCGGCGGCCTGGGCCATCAGCCGCGAGCGCTCCACGCCGTCGGGCAGGCGGCACCAGAAATAGAATCCGCCGGCTGGCTTTTGCCAGGTGACGCCGGCGCCGGCATGCCGCCGGAGCGCTTCCTCCATCGCGTTACGGCGCTGCGTGTAGGCCCGCCGCAGAAGGTGCAGATGTTCGTTTATCAGGCTGCGGCGGATGAAGCGCTCCAGGACGTACTGGCCCGGTGTGTTGGAGTGCAGATCCATGGCCTGCTTGAGGAGGGCCAGGCGGCGGACCACCGGCCGCGGGGCCACGAGCCACCCCAGCCGCAGACCGGGAAAGAGGATCTTGGAAAAGGTGCCCAGATGCAGGACGGACTCGCCGCTGTCGAGCGCCTTGAGCGACGGTACCATGGTGCCCTCGTAGCGGAGCTCGGAGTACGGATCGTCCTCGAGGATAGGTACGCCGTGGCGGGCCGCCAGGGCCAGCAGCTCGCGCCGCCGGGGCAGGCTCATCACCGCGCCCGATGGATTCTGAAAAGTGGGCAGAGTATAGATGAGCTTCGGGCGGACGCGCTCCAGCACCCGGGCCAGGATGTCGGTGCGCAGCCCCTCCTCGTCGATGGGCACTCCCAACAGACGGGCCTTGGCGGACCGGAAAACCTGCAGCGCCCCGAAGTATGACGGCTCCTCCACCACCACGGTGTCGCCGGGCTCCACCAGCGCCCGGGCGGCCAGGTCCAATCCCTGCTGGGAGCCGGATAGGATCAGCACCTCCGCGGGGCTGCACGGAATGCCGCGCGCGGCCAGCCAGCCGGCCAGCGTTTCGCGCAGCGTCGTGAGTCCCTCGGTGGGGCTGTGGAGCATGAGCGCCGGCCCTGTCTCGGCGGCCAGCTCACCGAGGATCGAAGTGAAATGAGCCAGGGGGAGCAGTTCAGGCGACGGCAGCCCAATGGCGAGGCTGATGACGTCGTCCCGCTCGGTGAGGGCGAGCAGGTCGCGCACCAGCGGGTCCTGCGCGCGCGAGGCTTCTTCGCGAAAAAGCTGCGGCCACGGCAGCTCGCCGCCGGCGGGCGCCGCCGCAGCCGGCGGGGCCTGCCGCACCACCACCGTCCCGCGGCCCACATGGGCGTCGACAAGCCCGTCGGCCCGCAGTTCGTCATAAGCGGTGACCACCGTGCTGCGGTTGACGCCGAGGGCCAGGGCCAGCCGGCGCTCGGGAGGCAAGCGGAAACCGTCCGGCAATGTGCCCCCCAGGATCATGCCGCGCACTTGCCGCACGATCTGGCGGTAGATGGGTACGGCGCTGGTTCGGTCGATGGTTAGCTCCATGGGCGGCTCCACAGTAAAACAAATAATTGATCCGATTGGATCAGTCCAATTTGGATTATATGAGATCCAAACAGGTGCGCAACAGCCAATTTTGGGATTGTTTATGCCATCCAATCGGTGTTTGTGAATGCCAATTCCATGTGAATGTGGATCAATTGGATGTCCGGGTTGAGTAACAAGCTACACATTGACAGGCACCCACGCATCTGATGCGTGGTGCACGGCCCCTTACCCAATTTCTGGATGGTTGAGCGAATTGAAAATGTTGGAGATGCGGCAGCGGCGGCCGGATACCGCGAGGTGTCTTTCGCTCCATCAACCAGCCGAGCCGTCTTCCTCCTTCACTCAATATTGGATGTGTGGATTGATGCGAGGGGGGACACGGACGCTGTCACGGGCTGGCTGGCTGGCCTGACCCGCGCTTGGCCTGTTCGGCGCGCACCAGCAAGAGCAGCAATTTCGCTTTGGTATATCGGGAATTGAGCCGGCAGGCTGTTTCCAGATAGGCGGCGCTCTCGTCCAGGCGACCGGTCTCGATCAGGAGCACACCGTAATTGTAATTGCCGTTGGCATCACCGGGATTGATCTGCAGGCCGCGCCGATAGCACGATTCAGCCTCGTCGTGGCTTTTGCTCTCATGGTAATACACCGCCAGGTTGAACCACGCCTCGCTGTTGGCGGCGTTCACGGACAGCGCCCGCCGGTACAGCGTTTCACTGTCTTTCCAGTAGCCGACCTGCCGGTGGGCGCTCACAGCGTACACCAGGCAAAGCGCCCCGCCGGCCAGCGCGACGATGAGCACCCGTCGGCCGGGGGCTATCAGCGCCGCCACCCCCCAGACGACGGTCACACTCAACCCGATGGATGGCAAATAGGTATAACGGTCAGCCATGGCCTGGACACCCACCTGGACCAAGCCAATCACCGGGATCAGCATCCCGATGAACCAGAGCCAGCCCACCAGCAAGGCCGGCTGAACCTGCCGAAGACGGAACAGGAAAGCCGTCACCGCGAGCAGGCCGGCCAGCGCCAGCAGTGACAGCGCCAGCGGGGGGCTGTCGGAATACGGGTAAAAAAATGCCAAGTCAACAGGCGCCGCCATCTTGAAGATGTACTTCCAGAACGACAGAGCGGCGTTGGCGATCCGGTCCGCCAGCGAGATGGCCGATCCGTGTCGCAACGCGCCCTCCTGGGAGATCAGCGTCAGGAAAGAGGAGACGCCGCTGAGCATGAAAAATGGAATCTTCTCCCACACCAGGGGCCACAGCCGTAAACCCAAGCCGGTCGCCCGGCTCACCCCGTCAACGCCTTCCACACTATCTTCAACGGACGTGCCTGCCCGCCCGACGCGCCGCAGTGGCCAGAAATCGAGCAACAGCAACAGGAACGGCACGGTGACCGCCATCGGTTTGGCCATCAGAGCCAGGGCGAACACGCCCAGCGCGCCCCACCAGGCCCAGCGTCGCCGCTTGCGCGCATACTCCCCATATATCAGCAGCGTTGCTAGAACGAGCAGGGCGCACAGCACGTCCTTTTTCTCCGAAACCCAGGCGACGGATTCCACGTGCGCGGGATGAACGCCGAACACCAGCGCCACCCAGAACGATGGCCAGAACGTGCCGCCATATCGCTTGAAAAATACGAATACCAGCAGCGTGGTGATGAGGTGAAGGAGGACGTTGCCCAAAAGGTGTCCCCCCGCCCAATCCCCCCACAGCGTGTAGTCCACCGTGTGAGCTAACCACGTCAGCGGGTGCCAGTTCGAGCAATTGAAGGAATAGAACGCGGCAGCCAGCCCGTCCCATGAAAGACCGCTCTTCACAACCTCGTTTTGGGTGATGTACCCGTGATCATCGAAATTGATGAAGCTGTGATGGCCGACCTGGAGATACACGACGACCACGGTGCTGGCCAGCAGCAGAAGGGCCAACACCAGGCGAACAGGTTGGCGACGGCCCGACGGTGGCGCATCAGATTCCGGAACAGCCGCTCCCGTAGATGTCGATACCAAATGCAACCTCCAGCTGACACTACTTCCCGGGTCAACCGATGACGGCGGGCGGCCCGGACTGCTTAGCAAGCCAGCGCATGACGCGTGAGTAGTCGCCGAAACGGGTCAAGTCGCCGATGGCGCCCAGAAAGACCATGCCGATGGACCGTCCGTCCAGCGCCGCGCCGATGGCGAGACAGTACTGGGCCGGGTGGGTATAGCCCGTTTTGGCGCCCAGGATGTCCCAGGGGTGGCGGCGGATGTAGGAGTCGGTATGCCGGTACAGGATGGGGTGCCCCTTGCCGCTCACCGGGATAACGACGTACAGCTCCTTCTGGCAGGTTGACTGAAGGATCGGTTGGTTGAGCACCGCCTGCAGGATGGTTAGCATCTCCCGCGCGGTGGACACGTCGCCCTCGTCCAAGCCGGTCGGGTCCGTGAATCGCGTGTGGCTCAAGCCCATTTCCGCTGCATGAAGCGTCATCCGGTGGGCGAAAGCCTCGGGCGTCCAGCCCATGGACCGGCCCAGCGCAACCGTGGCGACATTGTCGGACACCATCAACGCAGCGTGCAGCAGATCGCGGTGGGTGTACGCGCAGCCGGAGCGCAGGCGGGATGGGGCGCCCCGTTTGACCAGACGGTGGTCGGCTTTGGTGATGGTCTGGGATGCGTTCAAGTCCAGCCCGGACTCGATGAGAACAAGAGCGGCCATGAGTTTGGTGAGCGAGGCCACCGGCCGGGCCTGGTCAGCTTCCTGGGAGAAGAGCACCCGGCCCGTGTTCAGGTCGGCGACGATGGCCGCCGGCGAGCGGATCCCGGGGGAGGTCGCTGCGTGCACGGAGCCGGTCGACGGGCGCACGGCCGGGGCCGGCGGCGTGCCACCGAGGAGCGACACCAACGGCAGCACCAGGAGAAACATCAGATTCCCGAGCATCTGCCGCAAAATGATCCTCCTCGGCGTGGCGGTGGCGAGGCCGGAGATGGCTGGGTGGACAATCAATCCGGCTGCGCCACTGCGGGCGTCAGGGTCAGAATCCAGCGGGCCGGCCCGGGCAGCAGCGCCGCCGGGCGCCCTTCCTCCCAGTCGGCGTGACCGGCACCGTAGTACGGAGATTGCGGGTGGCCGCTGGGGCCGCCCGGCATGTGGAAAATCGCCCGCTCTTCGCGACCGGGGGACACCACCAACCGCTCGGAGGCACCGGCGCCGGGCGACTGGAACCGGGGCATGTGCGAGTCGCCCGGCAACGGGCGCGGCGTCATGTCCGTCCATTCGGCCAGGAGCGGAATCGCCCCGCTGAGGCGATGGCGGACCTTCACGTTGTTCCGGTCACCCCATGTGCACGCCGCCAACGGCCTGTCGTCGGCTGTCAGCTCGTCCACCACCCGGTCCACTGCGGCCAGGCAGACCGACGGCCAGTTGCGGTACCGGGAGTCGAGGAGGTGGGGCGGCTGCTCCGTCACCAGGCGCCACAGCACATCTTCCCACTGCCGTCTGCCCGACTGGCCGAAATCCGGATCCGCGGCGCGGCATGGGATGATGAACCAGCCGTACACCTGATCCAGCAACGTCAGGTGATAGGCCCGCACCAGGCGATAACCGGTGGAATCCGTACTGGCATGTCCGTTCCAGCTGTGCTGAACCAGCCGCCGGAACTCGGCGCGGCTCGGATGACCGGCGACCGCCTCCGGCGTGAGCTGCGCCAACACCTGGTCCCGCCACCGGGTCAGGAACACCGCCCGGTCGTCCAGTTGGAGGCGCAGCATGGCCCCCTCGTCCGGCACGGACACGGCGGCCAGGCCATCGCGGATTTGACGCGCCCGAGCGCCGAGATCGTACCCCGAATCGCCGATACGAAGGAGATCACCACCCGTCGTCACACGGTTGTTGGCGGTCCAGATGATCCCTGACGGCGGGTCAGTCAGGCGCGGGTATTCCGCCGCCGGCAACCACCCGTCCCAGCGACAGGCGCCGTCGGCCCAGGAAACTGGCCGCTGCCCGTCGAAGCCCACGCGGCGGGGGATCCGGCCGCAGATGGTCCATCCGATCCGTCCGGCGGCGTCGACGCACACGAAATTTTGTGGCGGAATGCCGCAATGGGCGGCCCCCTCAATCGCTTGGTCGATATTTTGTGCGTTTTCCAGGTCCAAGAGTCTGAGGTTGATTCCATCCGGCTCGTGGGCGGTCCACCGCAGGGCGCGTGGCCGGCCGCGGTGGTCACGGCTCACCAAAGGGCCCCAGATTGTGTTCACGACCTCCAGGTCCACCGACGCTCCACCCCGCACGGCGATGCGCTCCACGATTTTCTCGTACACCCGTGGACCCGCCGGTGTGAGGTAGCGGCCAGGGTCGCCGGGATCGGGGTGCACGATCACCCAATCCAGCCAGTCGCCGTAGCTGTTGGTGAATCCCCACGCTACCCGGCGGTTGGTGCCGACGACAAGGGCGGGTGTCCCGGGCAGGGTGACGCCCATAACCTGTCGTTCGCCGTCTTCAGCCGGCCAGGCCATGGCGACCTGATACCAGGTGTTGGGGAGGTGCAGCCCCAAATGCATGTCATTGGCTAGCAGGGCGCCGCCGTGGGACGTTTGCTGTCCCGCAACTGCCCAGTTGTTGCTGCCGAAGCAAGCGTCGGGCGGTGCGGTCCACCGACGCACTTGCTGCGGCGCTGGTGGCCGGCGGCGCAAGTCGAGGAGGCCGGCGGAAGGCAGATCGGGGATGGGCGTGCTGTCGCCTTGGAGCGGCGCGTCCCAGGTTGTCCCTGGTGGTGCCAGGAAAGGGAGCAGTTCGGGTGGGACAGTATCCGCCATCACGGCGAGATCGGACTCCGTCCGGTTGTCGGTGTCGTGAAGGGCAAAGAACATCGCCACCAGTGCCAGCATGGTGTCTTCCGGCCGCCACGGCTCGGGCTCGACACGAAGGAGCAAGTACTCAAACGGTGCGGCGTCCAGGGAGGTCAGTCCGGCGTTGACGCCGGCGGTGTAGGCGTCGATGAGGCAGCGGTCGACGGGCGATGCGGCAGACACCGCCGCCTCCGCCCGGTTCCGAAACCGGTGGATGCGGGCCAGGCGGTCCCATTCCAGAGCCTGGCCGCCCAGCAGGGCGGCGAGTTCGCCGGCCGCTTGTCGTCGCAACAGATCCATCTGGAAAAAGCGCTCCTGGGCGTGGATGAAGCCCAACGCGCGCGCGACATCCACCCGGGAGCCGCCGCGAATCCACGGGACCCCCCGGACGTCCCGTGACACGGTCACGGGGTGGGATAATCCGGCCACGGCGATCGTGCCGTTCAACACGGGGCGACTGCCGCGTACGGTGAACCAGGCCCAGCCGAAAAATGACCCGATTGCGAATACGCTGACGGAGGCGGTCCAGAGGAAAACCGGACGGATCAGGCGTCGAAAAGCCCATCGAGGGCGGGGTAGCGGGAGATGATCGGCGGCGGTACTCATGGATCCGATGGTAGCGGGTCTGGTGGACGGGATGCAACCGAAAAGTGTGCAGCGAAGGAACCGGTGTGAAGTGTGGTAAAATTTGTCCATCCTGCACCACTTGCCTGTCGCTGCAGCCGGCGAAGCCGGTGTTCGGCCGGGCGAAGAGAGGCTCTATGGTCCAACGTGCATTACTGGTGATCCTGCTGCTGGCGGCCGCGGCCGGCACCGCCCCGGCCCAGTCCATCCTGTTCGGAGACCGAGACAATGAGATCTTCGTGTGGGCGGGGGTATCCGACATCTACGGCGACTGGTCGGCCACGTTGGTTGGATTCAACTACGGCCGGCACGTCCTGCCCTATCTCATGGTGGAGGGCGGGGTGGAACACTGCAGCGACGATCCCAACTCCGACACCTGGCTCAATCTCAACGCGCTGTTGCAGGCCCCGCTGCCGGGCCGGTTCAAATTCTACGGTCTGGCGGGTACCCACAATCTCATCCACCTCCAGCTGGGTGTGGGGACCAAGGTATTCATCCTGCCCAACGTGGCCGGCCGGATCGAGTATGCCTTCGTCCACGACGATGACGCCGGTTGGACCAACTCGCTACGCGGTGGCGTGGTCTTGGCGTTCTGATCGCCACCCCGGCTGACCGGCAGTTCCGCGAGCCATTTCAGGCAACCCATCAATCTTGACATGAGGTGTTGACAACAGACCGCCCCTGGTCTACTCTTGTTATGTGCATATGCACATAACAAGGCGATCACCCATGAGCCCCCGTCCCTGCAAACCCCGACACTGCGGCTGCCCGTATGGCGGCCGCGCTTTCAAGCCCACCCGTATTCCTCTGCGTGACCTGGAGCCCATCCATCTGGCTCAGGACGAACTGGAGGCGTTGCGCCTGTGCGATCTGCTTGGGCTCTCACAATATGCCGCCGGGCGCCGAATGGGCGTTTCGCGGGGCACGGTGCAGCGGCTGGTGTGGCGGGCCCGGTACAAAGTCGCCCGGGCGCTCATGGAGGGGTGTGCTTTGATCTTGTCCGATCCGGAAGATCAGGAGGTCTCATCATGAACATCTGCTTCCCGGTGGATGAAAACCGAGGTCTGGACAGCCCGTTGTGCCCGCACTTCGGGTCCGCGCCTGTTTTTCTGATTGTGGATACCGAAACGCGCGCCACGCAAGCGGTGGTCAACGCCGACCAGCACCACGCCCACGGCATGTGCCAGCCGCTGGCCGCGTTGACGGGCCAATCGGTCGAGGCGCTGGTGGTGGGCGGTATCGGCTGGGGCGCCTACCTCAAGCTTCAGTCGGCCAACATCCAGGTGTTCCGGGCCGAGCATCCCACGGTGGCGGAGGCGCTGGTAGCTTTCGCCGCCGGACGCTTGGCTCCAATCACCCGTGAAACAGCCTGTGGCCACCACGGGCACGGTCACGATCATTGAGCCGGCGGGTTTGGCGCCCAAACAACGAGTGACGGTTTCGATCGGGTGAGACGGGACAGCCGGCAAGCGGATGCTTTGCTGGCTGCAAGATCATTCCCATTCGATGGTGCTGGGCGGCTTGGCGCTGATGTCGTACACCACACGGTTGACACCGTGGACCTCATTGACGATGCGGGTGGAGATTCGTTCCAGCACGGCATAGGGCAGGCGGACCCAGTCGGCAGTCATCCCATCCTCACTCTTCACCGCCCGCACGGCTACGGTGTACTCGTAGGTTCGCTCGTCGCCCATCACGCCGACGCTGCGGACAGGCAACAGCACGGCGAACGACTGCCATAGCTTGGTGTACAGACCGGCCGCGCGTATTTCGTCGAGCACGATGCCGTCGGCGCGGCGGAGGATGTCCAGGCCCTCCGGAGTCACCGGGCCCAGATGGCGCACCGCCAGACCGGGCCCCGGAAACGGCTGCCGCTGGATGAAGGTGTCGGGGATGCCCAGGCGGCGGCCCAGCCGTCGGACCTCGTCCTTGAACAGCTCCCGGAGCGGCTCGATGAGCTTCAGGTTCATCCGGTCGGGCAGGCCGCCCACGTTGTGGTGGCTCTTGATGACCGCGGACGGGCCCCTGACCGACACCGACTCGATGACGTCAGGGTAGAGCGTGCCCTGGACGAGAAAGTCCACCCGGCCCAATTTACGGGCTTCCGCCTCGAACACCTCGATGAACAACTGCCCGATAATTTTCCGCTTGGCTTCCGGATCGGCCACGCCGGCGAGCGCATCCAGGAAGCGACGGGCGGCATCCACCGGCACGACGTTGAGCGCCAGCTGCCGGTAGCGCTCCAGCACGGCGGTGAATTCGGCCTGCCGCAGCAGCCCGTTGTCCACGAAGAGGCACCGTTGCTGACGGCCCACCGCCTGGTGGACCAGCGTCGCCGCCACGGTGGAGTCCACGCCACCGCTCAGGGCGCAGATCACCTGGCCGTCACCCACCTGGTTCCGGATGCGACGCACCTGTTCCCCGGCGAACGAGGCGAGCGACCAGGATCGCCGGCAGCCGCAGATGGTGAACAGGAAGTTCCGGAGGATCCGCGTCCCCTCGCGGGTGTGCGCCACCTCGGGATGGAACTGCAGTCCGTACCAGCGCCGGTCGGGATGTTCGGCCGCGGCGACCGCCTGGTTCGACACCGCCGCCACCTGGAAACCCGGCGGCAGCCGACGGACGTCGTCACCGTGGCTCATCCAGACGACGGTCTCTTCGGGGACTCCGTCCAGCAGGGGGGAGGGGCCGACCCGCCGGATCGCGGCCCGGCCATACTCCCGGCAGGTGCCCTGCCGCACTTCGCCGCCGAGCAGCTGGGCGGTGAGCTGGAGTCCATAACAGATGCCCAGCACGGGCACGCCGAGCTCGAACACGCCGGGATCGCAGACAGGGCTGTCCGGGTGGAGCACCGACATGGGCCCGCCCGACAGCACCACGCCGCTCAGCGGGCGCTGCCGAACCGCGTCCAGAGAGACGTTGAAGGGCACGATCTGGCAATAGACGCGGCTCTCGCGGATCCGGCGGGCGATCAGCTGCGTATATTGGGAACCGAAATCCAGAATCAGGATTTCGTGGCGTGGCTTCATGGGATCGCTCCTGGCGGGCTGCGTTCGGCGGTGGTCGGAGCGGCGACCGGGACGCGCCCCGACACTTGCGGCCGCCGGCGGCCTGCGGTAGAGTGCATCTTAACAGACCCGGCCGGAAATTATCAAATCGGCTCCGATGAACTTTCCAATAGCAGCCCGACTCTGAATCACCGGTCTCACGTGCAAAGGAATCCGGAGGGAAGATGAAACGTCTGCTGGTTGCCGCTCTGTTGGGTGTGGGGAGTCTGGCGTTCGCACTCGGTGCCCAGTCACCCGGGAAGATCATCGACAAGTATCGGTCGGCCATCGGAGGGAAAGCCGTGAAAGCCGTCCGAGCGACGGAGTGGTCGGGTACCGCCGTCGCTCCCGACGGGCGTGCCGGGCGGTTTACGTTGCGAATGTCAGCGCCGGACCGATACCGCCTGGACGTGGAACTGGACGCAGCTGGTTTTTCCGAATGCTACAACGGCATGTCCGCCTGGCGGCGGGACGCGGCGGGACTCCGGACGCTGGTTGGCGCGGACGCCGCAGCGTTGCGCCTGCGGGCGCTGCTGGCCACCACGCGGTTGGGGGATCTGTCCCGCCACCAGATCCGGCCGGGTCCGGCGGTCCGCGCCGTCCGGGTGGAGGGTCGAACTGCAGTCGCCATCGATCTGACGCAGGGTGAGGAGTCACTCACGCTGGCGTTCGATTCCGCGAACAATTTGCTCCTCCGGCAGGAACGCCGGACGGAAGCAGGGGTGGAGACATGGCGGTTCGATGACTACCGCCGCGTGGACGGCGTGCTGGAGCCGCACGCCCTGGCGTATCAGGGACCGGCCGGCGAATTCCGCGTGACGCTGGTGCGCGTCAGCCACGGTCCGGGACTGGCTGCCGAGACATTCCGCTTTCCGGCCGAAGCCGGCGGCCGGCCGCTGCCTGATCCGGCGGTGCTGTTGCGGGAGATCTCCGCCAACCAGGAGAAGAACGCCCGCATGCGGGAGCGGTACACATTCCGCGAAAACCGGACAGTTCAGGAGATGGACGGATCCGGTCGTGTCAAGAAGACAGAATCCACGACCTATGACGTGACGCCGGTGAACGGCGCGTTTGTGGAGCGCCTGGTGAGCAAGAACGGCAAAGCCCTGTCAGCCAAGGAACAGGCAAAGGAGGACGCGCGCGTCGCGGAACAGGTCGAGAAGATGATCAAGGAGTCGGGAAAAAAATCCGGCCGGCGCGGATCTGCGGTAGAGGAAGACGCGGTGCTGATCTTTCTTCGGGCCGCCCAGATCCACTCGCTCCGCAGGGAGCAGCTGCAGGGCCAGGAAGTCATCGCCTTCGACTTTGAGCCGCGAGCCGATTTCAAGCCGCGCAACCAGACGGAAAACCTCCTCGGTAAACTAGCCGGGACCATCTGGGTGGACGAAGACGCCCAGGAGGTCGCCCGGGTCGAGGCGCGGCTCACGGACAAGTTCAAGATCGGCGGGGGGCTGCTGGCTTCGGTCTCGCCGAACACCCGCTTTCTGGTGGAACAGCGGAAGGTGGCCGGCGAAGTGTGGTTGCCGCATCTCACCGACGGCAACATCGCCGCGCGGGTGTTGCTGCTGTCCGGTGTCAATGTCCGGGTGGTTTCCCGGTTCAGCGACTATCAGAAGGTTCAGGTGAACGTGAATTATGAGATACCACCGCCGCCGAAGGCGGACTGACCTTCAGTCGGTCGGTTAGGAGCGGCAGCGGGGTCAGTTGACCGATCCGCTTGGCGGTGGTGTGTCCGTAGCGAGTAGGCGAGCCGCGGCGCGGCAGCCGGGACGGACCAGGAGGAGACGCAGGCCCTCGGCCTCCCAATCCCGGCTGGACGGCTCCTGGGGCCAACCGTCGGCGCAGGGAGCTAGCGGCTCGGCCCCGGGACCGGTCACGATCACCGGTCGCCAGGGCCCTTCCTCTTCCGGCAGGAGCCGGGTGGCGGCGAACAAACCGCCGTCGAGCCGAACTTCGCTGTTGAGATCGTGGCCGCTGGCCAATTGGATCAGGTAGTCACCCAATTTGGCGGGGGTCAGCCGGTCGGTCCGGTGCGCCAGCCCTGCTCGGATTTGCGATCCCTTGAGCACCCAGACGGTGGTGAGTGCGGCGCCGGCGTGCACCAGGAACCAGCGCGCCGGCAGGGTCGGACGCAGGAGCGGATGGCCTGCCTGCAGTCCGATGAGCGCCGCCGCCGGCGGGGCGACGAAGAGGCTGTTCGAGAAAACCCGGCTCAGTCCCCAAGCCAAGGACGGATAAGGCTGGACGGCGGGATGCGCCAGATCGGCTGCGGCGCCGCCCGAGTCCAGAAAATGGCTGAACAGGTCGCCGGCCTGATCGCGGGTCCGGTGCAGCGACGCCCACGGTTCCTCCACCGCCAGGACCAGCCGCCGGGGAAGCGGGATGGCCAGTTCCGCCAGCAGCCGCCACACCGGATCCCGGACGAGGGTCCAGGGATTGACGGGGAAAGTCCCGGCCGGCGGATGGATCGCGGCGCGCAGCGGCAGGTCGGTGCCGGGAAACAGCCGCTCCAACTGTAACTGGAATTCGCGGTCGGTCCAGATGGGGATATCCGCCTCCGCCAACAGCCGGATGGCATCCACCTGCTCCTCCGCCAGCGGGAGCATGCCGCCCAGGTGAGGCGGCACCCGTTCCTCGCGGCATGTCCGGAGCAGTTCGGACAGGCGGTCGGCGTAGCCGGTGAGTCGCAGCTCAACGCCGGCGGAGGTCTCGGATTGAAGCAGAATACGTGACGCGCGCGGTGTCACCATCAGTCCCAGGTCGCAGGTAACGGAAGAGTCCATGGGAATGAATTATAGCCGAACCGGATCCACCCGCCAAGGGCCGGTGGTCCGGCCGTCCGCCCAACCCGGAAGAAATGGTTGCCGCCCGGGGGGCATGCCGGTACAATAACGACTCTTGGACGCAACGATCATTGCCTTCAGCACGGGGCCCGGATGAGCGGACCGATCAATTTGGAAAGACTGTTTCAAGCCATTCTGAAACCGGCCCTCGGTTGCACGGAACCGGTGGCGGTGGCCCTGGCGGTCGGTTCGGCCGTCCAGGCAGCCGGCGGCTGGTTGGTGGGGCAACGCGACCTGCCGGTGACCGGATTGAGGGCCGCGGACATCCAGGAAATCACGGTGCGGGTCACCCCGTGCATCTACAAGAACGCATACGCCATTCCGATCCCCAATACACCCGGATTAAAGGGCATCTACATCTCGGCGGCGCTGGGCGCCTTCTGCAATCCGCTGCTGGAACTGGAACTGTTCAACCAGGTGGACGACGCCACGGTCGGCCAGGCCCGGTGGCTCATCGACCAGGGTCGCGTCTCGGTGACCGTCGACGAAAACCTGCCGCCGGTCGACCTGTACATCGAGGCGGTGGTTCGCTTCCAGCGGGGATCGGATAATCTCACCGGCGGCTGCAGCATCCAGGACCGGCACACGCACATCGTGCGCCTGCTCGCTGGTGACCGGGAAACCTATCGCGATCAGCCTGTGGCCACCGGGAATCGGCCGGCCGACGCGGATCTGGAAATCCTGCGCCAGATGCCGCTCAGCGAGATGGTCGCCCTGGTGGCCGAGCTGCCGGATCCGGTTGTGGAGCTGCTCCGCCGGACCATCGCGCTGAACATGCGCGTCTGTGAAGCCGGCTTGACCGAACCGCTGGGCCTGGGCGCCGGATTTCACGGCGCCGGCGGCGACGCCGGCAACCAGGTTGACCTGCCCCACCATGTTTCCAGCGTCGCGGCGGCGGGCAGCGATGCCCGCATGTCCGGATTTCCGCTGGAGGTGATGAGTTCTGCGGGATCCGGCAACCAGGGGATCATCGCGACGATCCCGGTGGTGGCTTGGGCCCGCAGCGCAGGTCTGCCGGAGGACCGGCTGGTTCGGGCGGTGGCGCTGGCCCACCTGGTCACCATGCACATCACCCTGCACGTGGGTTATTTGTCCGCGCTCTGCGGCGTGGCCATCAAGGCCGGGATCGGTGCGGCCTGCGGCATCACCTACGCGATGGGCGGGGACGTCACCGACATCGGACGGGCGGTCAAGATCATGGCGGCCACGCTCTCCGGCATGATCTGCGACGGGGCCAAGCCGGGCTGCGCACTGAAAGTCAGCTCCTCGGCGGATATGGCCACCCGTGCGGCCCAGCTGGCCATGAAACAGCTGGAGGTGTCGGCGGACGACGGCATCGTCGCGCTGACGCCCGAGGCCACCATCCGCAACCTGGCGGAACTGAGCCGGTCCATGCGAGCCGTGGATCGGAAGATCATCGAGATCATGGACGAAAAGGCCCGCCGCTGAGTGATGCGGGCGGGCAACCGGACAGCGGGGGGGCGCTGGGCCGGCCGACTGCAGGACAGTTGTTGTTGCCATCGGCGCAGGCCGGGGCGACACCGGAACCGCGGCCGGAGTTCCGTGCGGCGCGTGCGGGCCGCGTCCGTCCGGGTATATCGCCGGGGACATGATTCTGCGGGGACCGGGAGATGACTCCACTGCCTTGGCTCAACGCTCTGCCAGCCGTTATCCAGTCCGGGCTCGCCCTGGCCTGGGTCGCTGTCGTGGTGGCGGGCTGCCGCGGCCTGGGCGCCCGGATTGAAGGATTCATTCTGCCGGTTGAGGAGCATCCCCGGCGCCACAGTGCCTTCACGTTCGCGTTCCAGACCGCTCTAGGGCTGGGCGCCATGGCCCAGTTGCTCTACGGCCTGTCACTGGTGGGGCTGGTGCGGCTGCCGGTGGTCGCGGCGTTGGCCGTCGGATTCTGGTGGTGGGGGCATCGCGGCCAGCCGGGCCGGCCGGTGTGGGCATGCCTGCACAATCACGGTCGCTGGCCGGCGCTGGCTCTGGTGCTGCTCGGTGTTCCGCTCCTGCTGTGCTTCGTGCCGGAACTCAATTTCGACGCCTTGCGCACCCATCTCTGGCTGGCCCGCGAACTGGCCGCCAGCGGACTGCTGCCGGTGGAACCGAGCAACTGGAACGTGTACATACCCAACGCCACGGCCGTGCTCTTCGGTGCGGCGGGATTGGCGGGGGGAGAAATCGGCGCGAAGCTGCTCCATTTCTGCCTGGGTGTCCTGATTGCACTGCTGCCGGGCGTGTTTGTGGAGGAGCGGCTCGAACCCGGAGGCACCTGGTTGTTTGCGGCGTTCTGGCTGGTGCTGCCCGTGGTGATGTGGGAGATGTCCTCGGCCTATACCGATCTTGGCGTGACGCTGTTTCTGTTTGCGGCGATCTTATGCTTGTTCCGGTGGCGCCGGTTTGGCACAGAAGGCTGGCTGACTCTGGCTGCTATTTTCACGGGTCTGGCGCTGACCGCCAAGCCCACGGCGCTGCCGTGGCTCGGCTGGCTGACGGGCGCAGTGCTTGTGTTCGGTGCGTTCCTGCGCCGTCCGCGGCGTGACGTGCTTCTCCACGCCGGTATCTTTGTCGCTTTGGCTGTTCTGATCATCGCGCCGTGGCTGTTCCGCACGTATTTCCTGACTGGGAATCCGCTCTTCCCAATACCGCTGCCCGGTTTCCACTCTGACCTGATCACGCCGGCAATCGTGGCCGAAGTGCGCCGGGAGCAACTCGCTTTCGGCTTCGGCCGCGAGTGGAGCGCGCTGGCGGCCCTGCCCTGGAATCTCCTGATCCGCCCCGAAGCATTTCGAGGCGGACCGGGTCCGCTGGTATTCCTAGCCCTGCCCCTGCTGGCGCTGTGGTGGCGGCGCAGCTCGGGTTGGGACCGGTGGTTTGCCCTGTCCTTCGGGTTCGGCACGCTGGTCTGGTTCTTCACCGCCCAGGAAATCCGCTACCTGCTGCCCGTGTTGCCGCTGGCCTCCTGGCTGATTTTGCGGCCGCTGGTTCTGGGTGAACGCTGGGGCCGCGGTTTTCAGATCGCCTGGGGGGTAGGGCTAGCACTGCAGCTCGTGTACCTGTCGCCGCTCGTCTATCCGTGGGTGCATCCCGGCGTGCCCTTCCAGGTCCGAGTGGGGGCGGCCGAACTGAAGACGGCTGCGGGAATCATGCCGCGAAATGAGTATCTCGCCACCCGGAATCCGTTTTTTCCGGTCTATGACTGGGCCAACCGCAATCTGACCGGCTCGGTGCGGCTGCTCTCGTTTGATGCGGCGGCCTACTGGAGCCGCTGGCCGCTGCTGTACGCTTTTTCGAAAGAAGGCGAATTCGCGGGTACCGAGCACGATCCGGACGTCATCCTCACGCGGTGCCATCGCGCGCGGCTGACCCACGTCATCGTCAACACCGACTGGCTGACGCCCGACGTGGACCGCCGGCGCGTGTCGGAATTTTTCAAGCCGGAATTCCAGGATCGTTACCTGCAGCTGGTCCACACCCGGGGGCCGGTCAAGCTGTTCGCGATCCCGCCGCCGGCCGGGATCGGCGCCGCGCCGATCCCCGCCGCGGATGGAGCCGGCCCATGAAGCTCTCCGTGCTGATTCCGGTTTACAACGAAGCCGCCACCATCGCGACCGTTCTGGAGCAGGTCACCCGGGTGGATCTCGGGGACACCGTGCGGGAAGTTCTTGTCGTGGACGACGGCTCCACCGACGGCACCGCGGAGCGGGTGCAGACGTTCATCGCCGCGGATCCGGCCGGAGGCGAAATTCGCTTTTTCCACAAGGCCAACGGCGGCAAGGGATCGGCCATCCGTGAGGGCCTGCGCCACGCCGGCGGCGACTATGTCCTGGTCCAGGACGCGGACCTGGAATATGATCCGCGGGAGCACGCCCGCCTGCTTCAGACCGCAGTCTCCCGCGGTGCGCCGGTGGTGTACGGGTCGCGCAACCAGGGCAAGCGAAATCCGCGTTCCAGCCTGGCCTTTTACTGGGGCGGCCGGCTGCTGTCGACGTGGGCCAACCTGCTGTTCGGCTCGCGCCTCACCGATTACGCAACCTGTTACAAACTGCTGGACCGCCGCCTGATGGAAGCGCTGCGACTGGCCTGTGATGGATTTGAATTCTGCGCCGAGGTCACGGCCAAGGTGTTGCGACGGGGCGTGCCCATCGTGGAGATCCCCATCAGTTATCATCCCCGCAGCTTCGCCGAAGGGAAGAAAATCCGCGCGCGGGACGGAATCATCGCCGCCTGGACCTTCCTGCGCCTACGCTTCTCCCGCTCCGCTGCGCAATCCCCACGCACCTGACGGCGCACACCGCGTGACCCGTGTCGGCGCCTTTCTGCCCGGTTTTTGACCCAGATCAAACGCCGCCGCCGATTTCCGGTTAGAATGGTGCGCGCGGGGATCCGCTTCGGCGCCCCGATCATCCAGGAGAACGACCATGCACATGTATTGTTACCAATGCCAGGAGACCGGTGAAAAAACCGGCTGCCGCTACCACGGCGCCTGCGGCAAAACGGACGAAACCGCCAATCTTCAGGATCTGCTGATCCATGTCCTGAAGGGGATCGCGGTGTGCGCCGAGGCGGCGCCCCCGGGGCGGCCCGTGGACCGCGACGCGGGGCTCTGCATCGCCCGGTCGCTCTACGCCACCATCACGAACACGAACTTTGATCCGGACCGCTTTGTGACCATGATCCGCGAAGGGCTGCAGATCCGGAACCGCCTGCGCGACCGGCACCGGCCGTCACTCCCGCCCGCCCTGCATGACATGGTCACCTGGGACGAAACCGACGTCTGGCGGCTGCGCCAGAAATCCATGACGGTGGACATCCGCAACACCCCCAGCGAGGACGTCCGCTCGCTCCGGGAACTGACCACGTACGCGTTAAAGGGCATTTCGGCGTACGTGGTCCACGCTGCCGTCAACGACTTCTACGACGATACGCTGCTCGGCGCCGTGATCCGGCTGCTGGCGGCCATCGCCCGGGAGGAGGACGAGTCGGCGCTCGGTGATCTGGCCATCGAGGCGGGCCGGGTCATGATCGACGCCATGGCGCTGCTGGACCGCGCCAACACCGCCGTATACGGGCAGCCGGAGGCGGTGCCGGTCCCGCTGGGCACGCGCTCCCGGCCGGGCATCCTGGTGACTGGTCATGATCTCAAGGACCTGGTGGAACTCCTGGAGCAGACCGAGGGCGCCGGCCTTGACGTGTACACGCATTCCGAGATGTGGGCCGCCCACTACTACCCCGCCTTGCGCCGGCACGCCCACCTGGCCGGCAACTACGGTAACGCCTGGTGGATGCAGGATTTCGAGTTCGCCAGTTTCAACGGCCCCATCCTGGTCACGTCCAACTGCATCGTGCCGGTTCAGGACACCTATCGGCATCGGATCTTCACCACCGGTGCGGCCGGATATCCCGGGATCCCCCACATCCCGGACGCGCCGGCCGGCCAGGCGAAGGACTTTAGCCCCCTGATCCGGTTGGCGCACGAGTGTCTTCCGCCCCAGCCCATCGAACAGGGCAGTGTCGTCGGTGGATTCACCCACGGGTTCGTCACCGCGCATCTGAATGGCGTTCTGAACGCGGTCCGCGCGGGGAAGATCCGTCGGTTCGTGGTGATGGGCGGCTGCGACGGTCGCGATCCCAGGCGGCAGTACTTCACCGATCTGGCCCGGTCGCTGCCGCCCGAGGCGGTCATCCTCACCGCCGGGTGCGCCAAGTATCGCTACATCAAGCTGCCACTGGGCGACATCGACGGATTGCCCCGGGTGCTGGATGCCGGCCAGTGCAATGATTGTTATTCGCTGGTGCGGATCGCCCTGGCGCTTCAAGCGGCTCTGGGCATCGACGACGTCAACGATCTGCCCATCGACTTCGAGCTGGCCTGGTACGACCAGAAGGCGATCGGCATCATCCTGTCGCTGCTGAAACTGGGCTTCCGCAAGGTGCGCATGGGACCCACCCTGCCCCTCTTCCTGCAGCCCGGTGCAGGTCGGCGCTTCATGGATCGGTACGGACTGGGCTGCACCTGCTGATCGCGTCCCCTGGTCGACCGGTAGCGTCCGCTCGGGTCTGGGGCCGGCCCGGGGACTGGACGGGCGGTGTCGCAGCTCCGCGGGAGGTTCACAATGGTGTTCCAACAGATCGCCCAGGGCCGTACCCGGAATTTCGCCTATCTGTTCGCCAGCCGTCCCGGCGGCAGCGGCTTCGCCGTGGATCCCGGGCCGGACGCTGTCCCCGACGGCCTCTTGGACATGATCCGCGACCTGAAGGTGAATGTCTCGTCGATCATCCTCACCCATCATCATGCCGATCATGTGGCGGGCACGACCGCGTTGGTGGCGGCGACGGGCGCGTCCGTGCACGCTCATGCGGAGACAGCCCGCCTGCTCTCCGGCCGGGTGCGGGTGGACCGGTGCCTGGCCGACGGCGGGACACTCCGGTGGGAAGAGGGCCTGGTCGCCGCGGTGTTGGCCACGCCCGGCCACGCCCCCGGGAGCATCTGCCTGGTGGTGAACGACACTTGGCTGATCACCGGCGACAGCTTGTTTATCGGCGACTGCGGCCGCACCGACCTGCCTGGAGGCGACGCAGCCGCGCTGTTCCGGAGTCTCCAGCGGCTCAAGGGGCTTCCGGATCATCTGGCGGTCTGTCCCGGCCATGACTACGGCCCCGTCCCGATCCGGCGGCTGGGCGAGGAGAAAGATCACAACCCGGCGCTGCAGGCCGCCGACCTGGCCGCGTTCAAAGCGATTCCCTGAGCGGTTTTAATCGAACGACGCCAGGACCGGCGCGTGGTCGGACGGCTTCTCCCCCTTCCGCTCGTCCCGGTGCACCGCCGCACCGGTGCAGCGCGCCGCCATGGGCGCGCTGGCGAGGATGTGGTCGATCCGCAGCCCCCAGCCGCGATGAAACGCGCCGCCGCGGTAATCCCACCAGGTGTAGATCGTCTCCGCCGGATGGTGCCGGCGGAGCAAATCCGTCAGCCCCCAGCCGGCCAGGTGGCGCAACGCCTCCTTCTCCGGTTCGGTGAAGAGCAACTGCCCGCGCCACGCCGCGACATCCCACACGTCGCGGTCTTCGGGGGCGACGTTGAAATCGCCCGCCAGCACCAGGGGGGACGCCGGCGGCACCGTGGCGTCCAGCCAGTCGCGGAAACGCCGGTACCAGGCCAGCTTGTCCCCATAGCGAGGAGAATCCAGGGCGGTGCCGTTCGGGGCGTACACGCTCACGACGCGCACGCCGGCCACGGTGGCGGCGATCATGCGGCGGTCGGCGTCGGCTGCGTCGCCGGGGAGCCCGCGCACCACGTCC
>JAKQOW010000030.1 GCA_029565065.1 Acidobacteriota bacterium
ACCGAGACCGAATGCAGCGCCAGCGGCTATCCCGACTGGTGTCGCGCCGACGCCGGCAACGGCATCCTCGTGGGCGGGGCCGATGTCACGGGCAACGATCCGGCGGACACTTCCGTCGCCATCGGCCCCGATTTCGTCGCCGACTGGATCGACCACCTCGTCGCCCGGAATGGCACCGCGGCCCAGGGCGGGATCCGGTTCTACGCCCTGGACAACGAACCCATGCTCTGGAACAGCACCCACCGCGACGTCCACCCGGCGCCGGCCACTTACGACGAGATCTGGCAGCGCACCGTGGATTACGCCGCGGCGGTCAAGGCGGCGGACCCGTCCGCCGAGGTGCTGGGGCCGGTGGTGTGGGGCTGGTGCGCGTATTTCACCTCGGCCGCCGACGGCTGCCCCGACGGGCCCGACCGCCAGACCCACGGCGGGCTGCCGTTCCTCGAATGGTACCTCCAGCAGGTGACCGCGTACGAGCAGGCGCACGGGATCCGGCTCGTGGACTACCTGGACATCCACTATTACCCGCAGGGCGGGATTTACTCGGCCAGCGAAGCGATCGCGGAGCAGCGATTGCGCTCCGTCAAAAGCCTGTACGATCCGGCGTACGTCGACGAGTCGTGGATCGGCCAGGCGGTCCGCCTCATCCCGCGGATGAAAGAGTGGATCGCCGCGCGCGCGCCGGCGGTGAAACTGGCCATCACCGAGTATTCGTGGGGAACGAACGATGCCTCGCCCAGCAACGCCCTGGCCCAGGCGGAGGTGCTGTCCGTCTTCGCCCGCGAAGGCGTGGACCTGGCGACGCGCTGGGTGGCGCCCGACGCCGACAGCCTCGTGGAGGACGCGTTCCGCCTCTACCTGGATTACGACGGGGGCGGCGCGCGGGTGACGGGCGAATCCGCCCGCGCCCAGAGCGCCAACGTGGACCAGGTGGGCGCCTACGCGCAGGTGCGCGGCGACGGTCGGCTCTACGTGCTCCTCTTCAACAAGGACACGGTGCCGCACACCGCGGCGGTCAGCGTGACCGGCGGCGATTCGTACGCGGCCGAACTGTTCCGTTTCGATGCCACGCATCGGCTGGGACCGGCCGGGACGGCGGCGGCACCGGGCGGGGCGCTGACGCTGGAGCTGCCGGCGCGCTCGGCGACGCTGGCGGTGCTGGACCCGTCGGCGCCGCCTTACAACGGCTACGGCGACCTGGACCTGGACGGCGAAGTCGCGGCCTTCGACGCGCAGATCATGGCGGACTATCTGGCCGGCTCGCTGCGGGCGGGGGATGTGCCGTTCGTCGCGTCACCGGACATGGCCGATCTCGACGGCGACGGCCGGATCACCGTGACCGACCTGGTCATCCTGAAAGCCCACCTGGACGGCTCGATCCCGGCGCTGCCGGTGAACCGGTGACGTCGATTCGCGCGTTCACAGGTTTCAGGGTCACTGGTTCACAAGTTCGAGAACGGTTGATGGTTGCTGGTTGATAGTTGATGGTTGCGTTGAGGTGGGAATGTCCCATGGGGTGACCCATGGGATGCCCCCAATTTCTAGACACTCGGTGGGTTGGGTCGTCCGTTTCCCCTGACCAATCTCAATCGCTCCCGACGTCTCCCGCTCTCTGTTTCCCGCAAGCTATTTACTGATTACGATTCTCTACTTACTGTTCGAAGTCAGTCCACTTACGCCGGCCCACGGTGCCCAGCGGGATCAGCATGGGCACGAACCAGAACAGGTGCCACCAGGACAAGCCCAAATCACCCTTGGATCCGAACGCCCAGAATGCCCAAGCCACAGAAATGAAGAACACGGCATAAGGTGCCAGCATCAGCTTCCAGTAGGGCGTGGCGGGATGCCGCCAGGGGGCGCCGAAGACGATCACCAGCACGGCGAGGCCTGTCAGCGCCATGCCGATGATGCCTTCCAGCCATTGGCCCTGAAACATGAAGACCACCGCCAGCAGGGCCAGCCAGATGAAGCCGCCCAGCCAGCCGCCGGTCCAGCCGATTTTCTCACCCCTGCGTTCCGTCATGGCGATCACTCCTTGAAAGAGATGTCAGGCACTCACCCGGCAATTGTTTTGGATCGAGCGATTGGATATCCGGTACCGCTGCTCGGACATTAAACATCGGACATGGGCCCTAGGACCTGGGAGCTGGGCCCTGGGACCTGGGAGCTGGGACCTGGATCCTGGATCACAGCGGATCGGCCAAACACATCGAATGTCTAGAAATTGGGGGCATCCCATCAACTAGCAACTATCAACCATTAACCATCAACACATGATAAGAGAAGGTGGCGGCTAAAATATTACACTTATATCTACCGCCGGTGAAAGCGCGACGATGGCCAGAGTCCAGAGGCAGGCGCTGGTGAATGCGGCGGGCAGCGCCGAACCGGTGGATCGCTCCGACGCGGCGCCGACCAGGGCCAGGCTTGCCAGCATGGGTGCCAGCGGGAACAGATCCATGGCGAAAAAGAAATTACCCAGCAGTAAGCCGGAGCCGAGAATCAGCACGGCGAACCAGGCGAACAGCAATCCCGTCGCCAGCCACGTTCCGGCGGCCGGATGG
Organism: Acidobacteriota bacterium; assembly: GCA_029565065.1. Lineage (GTDB taxonomy): Bacteria > Acidobacteriota > JAAYUB01 > JAAYUB01 > JAAYUB01 > JAAYUB01. Next base: position 2,565 of record JAKQOW010000030.1, read on the forward strand.
GTGCGACCGGAACGACGGCCCAGCCAGGCGGCGAGTGCCGGCCCCGCCAGTTTCTGGATGAAGATGGCGAACCAGAGGGTGATGGCGAACAAGGGAGCGAAGAACAGCGGGAGGAAGAGCCAGCGCTCCGGGCCCGGCAGCAGCCCGATCCAGTGGCGCCCCACCAGCAGGAGGCAACCAATGCCCAGCACTGCGGCCAGCGCCGCGGCGCGCAGCCACACCTGCCAGCCGCCGCCGAGCGCCTCCCGGAACAGCCGTGCCAACGGGAGACCGGCTGTGCGCGCCGGGCGCCGCAGGGCCAGCGCCAGGCTCGCGGCGCAACTGCCCAGGATGGCGGTGGCCAGGGCGCTAAAGGCCAGCCCGGTGAGCGCGAGCGGCAGGAACAGCAATGCCAGCGGCCAGCCCAGCAGGCTGATCGCCGTGCGACTGACGACTGTCCGGGCGGGAATGGATTGAGATGGTGCGTCGACGGCCGGAGGCATCGGTCCGGACAGGGGCAGCGCCGACCCGGCGTACAGGAGGACGGCCAATCCAAGGAGCCCCAGCGCCAGCCAGCCCAGGCGAGGTCCCAGCGCAAAGCTGCCGCCGGTGGGCATGCCAAACGATTCGAGCACCCAGTTCCGGGTCCGGCGGAGCACGCCGCCGTGATACGGAATCAACAGGTGATCCACCCCCGGCAGGAGCCGCACCTCCCGGGCGGTGCCGTCGGCGATTGATCCGTACCGGCAGTTATAGACGGCCGGGCCATCGGTCAACAGGCGGTCCATGGTGGCGCGGACGCGCTCCGGCCGGAACGCCTCGTCGAGGGTGCCGATGAGCAACAGGGCGTTGGGCGGGTTCTGCGGTCCGCCCGCTCCGGCCGGAGCCACGGTGCCGAGGCCCACCCAGGCCCGGGTGGCCTCGCTGCCGGCGGCATAACGGAAGGTGGGCGGTCCGCCCATGGAGAATCCCACTAACGCGAGGCGGCGCATGTCCGCGTTCGGCATGTGACGCGGCAGGTCGGCGGACACGGCAGCGAGGTCGCGGGCCAGACCGTCGCGCGAACCCAGCCGTCCGCCGCTGGCGCCGTGGCCCCGCCAGTCGAGAGCCGCCACGACGCATCCGCCGGCGGCCAGTTCCAGCGACAGCGCGGCCATCATCTCCTTGTTGACGACCACGCCGTGGCCGATGATGACCACCGGCGGTGGTGTCGCGCCGGGCGCCGGACGGTACAGGTCATAGGCGATGGAGACGCCGTCGGCGGTTCGGGCGCAGTGGCCCGTCCGCCGGACGCCGCCGGGGTAGGCCGATAGCATCGCGATGGCGGTCGCCAGCAGGCCCGCGGCGACGAGGATGACAATCCGGTGCGTGCGGCCCATCCGGCAGCCTCCTTTGTCACCCGATGGTGACCAGCAGGATGCCCGCCAGCGCCACCAGCGAGGCGGCGGCCTTGCGGCGGGTGAAGGGCTCGCGCAGGAAGATTGCGGCCAGGATGAGCACGTAAATGGTGCTGGATTGGTTGAGGATGGCCGCCACGCCCACCTCGACGTATTTCATGCCGGCGATCCAGAAGATCAGCGACAGGTAGGAGCCGAGGATGGCGCCGGGGAGCATGAACCGCCAGTCGCGGTTGGGGCGGATCACGGCCAGGTGCTCGCGCCGCTTCGGCGAGACCACCGCGATGGGCAGGAGCGCGGCCAGGCAGCCGAGCTGGCGCACCGTCGTGGCCCAGATCACGGGCGTATGCTCCAGCACCGGCTTGGCGATGACAATTCCCAGCGCCAGGGTGAACATCGCCAGCACGCCCCAGACGACGCCGAGGATGATCTGGCGCCGGGTGGCGCCGGGCGCCGGCGTGTGGCCGGCGGCGGCGATCATGCCCGACACCACCAGCGCCATGCCGATGAGTTGCAGCGCGCTGAGATGTTCGTTGAGCAGCAGCCAGGCCAGGCCCACGGTGAAGGGGGAGTAGAGGCAGTCCACGATGGCCGAGATCCCCGCGCCCACCATGTTCAGACTCATGTGGAACAGCGTGTCGGAGATCCCGATGGCGATGATGCCGCTCAGGATGAGGATGAGGTAGTCGGACAGCGTCACGTCGGCGCGCAGCAGCGGCTCTCCCATGATCAGCAGGGTGGCGAGCAGCAGCGTGCTGGACACGGACACGCGATAGAAGTTCAGCGCGAACGGCGAGACCGTCTCGCCGGAGCGCTTCAGCAGGATCACGGCGCAGGCCCAGATGATCGCGCAGGTGAGGGCGTACAGTTCGCCCATGATGTCATCTCCCAAAACCGGCTGATGGCCGGGACACAGGCTGTTCGTCGTCTGATCGGACAGTCTAGCAGAGTGTGGTGGTGAGTGAAAGGGAAGAGAACAGTGAACAGATAACAGTAAACAGAGAGAAGTTAGGAGATAGGAGATAGGAGAGAGGAATTGTCGGTGGTGGCAGGGAGGGCTTGCCGCACCGTCTGGAATTCGCTAGACTGTCGGTGCACATCATCGGTTGGAGGGACTCATGCAGCTCGATCTCACCGGGCAGTCCGCGCTGGTGACCGGCGCTTCGCGGGGCATCGGCAAGGCCATCGCCAGGGCGCTGGCCATGGCCGGCGCGCGCGTCGCCGTCCACTACCACCGCAACCACGCCGCCGCCAAGGCGGTGGCCGCCGCGCTCCCCGGCGGCCCGCACCTCGTGCTGGGGGGCGACATCGCCGACCCGGCGGTCCCGCCGGCCCTGGTGGAGGCGGCGGTGCAGGGGCTGGGCGGACTGCAGGTGCTGGTCAACAACGCCGGCGTGTTCGAGGAACACCCGCCGCTCGACTCGGACTACGTCGCCTGGCGGGACGCCTGGCAGCGCACCCTGGGGGCCAACCTCTTCGGTCCGGCCAATCTCTGCCACGCCGCGGCGAGGCACATGGCCACGCACGGCGGCGGCCGTATCATCAACGTGTCGTCGCGGGGCGCCTTCCGCGGGGAGCCGGACGCGCCCGCCTACGGCGCCAGCAAGGCGGGACTCAACGCCATGAGCCAGTCCCTGGCCAAGGCGCTGGCGCCTCACGGCGTCTTCGTCTACGCGGTGGCGCCCGGCTGGGTGGAGACGGACATGGGCGCCGACTACCTGGCCGGTCCGGGCGGCGATGCGATCCGCGGCCAGAGCCCGCTCAACCGCGTGGCCCGGCCCGAGGAGGTGGCCCGGACCGTGCTCTTCCTGGCAACGCCAGGCGCCGAGTTTCTCACCGGCGGCATCATCGACATCAACGGCGCGTCCTACCTGCGCACCTGACGGCGGCTGGCTTCGGGCCGACCGCTGCGCCCGGGCGCCCGATCACTTGAGCGGCGGATAGAGCGCGTTCCACCACTCCGGCTCGTCCTTGAGCCAGAAGGCATACCACGCCATGATCGACTCCGACCAGTGCCGGCGCTTGTCGTGCTCCATGATCCAGTGGTCCTGTCCCTCCACCTGGAGGTACGCCACGGACACCCCGAGCAGCTTCAGGGCGACGAAGAAGGCGTCGCTCTCGCCCACCGGGACGTTGGTGTCCGCCGCACCGTGGGTGAGGAGCAGCGGCGTCTTCACCTTGTCGGCGTGGTAGAGGGGGCTCTGCTCCACGTAGATGTCCTTCCGGTTCCAGGGAAATGAATCGGCGGTGGCCAAAGCGTTGTAGGAATAGCCCCAGTAGCCCTCGCCCCAGTACGAGGCCAGTTGCGAAATGCCGGCATGGGAGACCGCCGCCGCGTACTGATCCGTCAGCGTGAGCAGGCGCATGGTCATGAACCCGCCGTACGAGGCGCCGATGCAGCCCACCCGCTTCGGATCGGCGTACGGATGCGCCGCCAGGAACCGGCGGGTTCCCTCAATGATCTCCTGCGCCGAGGTCAGGCCCCAGTCGTTCACGTGCCGGGCCGAGAACTCCTGGCCGTAGCCGGTGGCGCCCGACGGCTGTGGGACATACACCAAATAGCCGAGGCTGGCCCACCATTCCTTCGGATAGCGGGTGCCGAACGCCCGGTTGACGGGGCTGGTGCCGCCATAGTAGTTCACGATCACCGGGTATGTCTTTGCCGGATCGAAGTCGGGGGGGAAGACGATGTAGCCGTCGATGGTCCGTCCCGACGCCAGCTCGAAGGACCAGTCCTCCACGCGGCCGATCCTCACCCGGGCCAACTCCGACTGCGCCGGGCATGCGAGGGCCCGGGCGGCGGCCTGCTCCAGGTCCAGGGCGACGAGGGTCTGCGGCTGCCACGGCGATGTGCCTGTGGCCACGCCGGCGAGCGCCCGGTCGGCTAGAACGAAACGCTCGGCCACGTCCACCGGCAGGGCGATGGGCGTGAAGCCCGGCAGCTTCTCGTCGAAGCGGTACAGCCGCACCCGGGTACCGTCCTCGGCGCTCAGGTAGATGCGGCCGTCGGCGCGGCTCCAGGCGGCGCCGGTCACCGCCGGGTGGAACTCGCGGGTGATGGGCGTGACGGTGTCGGCGGCCGGATCCCAGATGTAGAGTTCGCCGTCGCTCTCGTTGGGGATGACGCCCGCCGGCACGTTCACTCCCGCTGCGCCGAAGGCGGACGGTCCGGCATGCACCAGCAAGCGCCGTCCGTCCGGGGCGTAGCACACTGCGTTCAGCCAGCCGAAATCCCGCAGCTTGCGGGCGGCGGACGTGGCCAGCTCCAGTTCCCACAGTTCGATCCGCGAGAAAGGCCGCCGGCTCACGTCCTCCACGGTCCGGGTGAACAACAGCCGCCCTCCGTCGGGGGAGATGTCGTCGAGGGAGGCGGTCAGGCCGCCGGCGGTGAGCCGCCGGATCATGCCGCCGGGCACGCCGGCCAGGTACAACGCGCTCTTGTCGCGGTAGTAGGACCAGCGGTCCATCAGACCTTCCACCCGCTTGATGCCGGTCTTGCCCTTTTCGGCTTCCTGCTCGACGTCGAAGACAATGCCGGTGCCGTCGGGGAGCCAGCGATAGGCGCCCAGGTGTTCCAGCCGGTTCAGGACGGGCGTGGCCGCCTGGGTGTCCAGGTCCAGAAGCCAGACGGTGGCCAGGCGCTTGTCCTTGTCGCGCTCCATGCTCGCGTACGACAGCTTACGGCCCACCGGCGCCCATTGCACCTGGCCGATGTCCAGACTGCCACGCCAGGTGAGTTCCAGTTGGCCGTCGGCGATGCGGCGCACCTCCAGCCACGATTCGTCGGACGCCGCGCCGGGGGGGCGGCGTCGCAGCCCCAGCGCCACGTGCGCGCCGTCCGGCGAGACGGCCATGGACTGGATGGCCGGCCAGCCGAGGATGTCGTCGATGCTCACGGCCCGGATCGGGTCGGTGGTGGCGTGGACGGCCGGCGCCATCGCCGCGGGGGCGGCGCACGACGCCCCCACGCTCCACTCCGTGGTGAGGTGCGGATCCATGACTGTTTTGACCAGGAGCAGATGGCGGCCCGGGGTCAGTTTGGCCGTTGCGGCCACCTTGCCCGTGTCGTCGTCGGACGGCTTGCTCCCGGACGCCATGGGTTCGCCGTCGAGCCAGAAGCGGCGGGGGTGCGTCCCGGTCACGCTGATTTCCATTTCTACCCAGCGCGAGACGTTGATGTATGCGGCCAGCCATGCCACGGCCGGTGAAACTGCCGACGGAGTGGACTTGAGCAAAATTACTCGGCCGGTCGTGTCCGCCGCGACGCCTTGCCAGGCAAGGAGCGCGCCGCCGGGACTCACGACGGCCAGACCCGCGACGGGATCGGCCGGCAGCCGGTCGAAGTCCGGGGCCTTGAGCAGGTCATCCGGCTTGACGCCGCCGACGGCGTCGTCGTGGAATACCGGCAGCGGCGCGGCGGCCGGACCCAGCAGCAGCCAGCGGTCGATGGCAATCTGAGTCGGTGCCGCCGGCTTCGCGGCCGCTTCCGGCGGCACGGCGTTCAGGGGCAGCGAGCAGCCGAACAGTGCGCACACCGTCACGGCCAGGCAAAAGGTGGTCTTCATGGCTCATCCTTGCTCCGTTGGATTTCCATGTCCGGATCGGTGCGCCTGGCGCACCGATGAAAACAATGGATGATGGACACGATGATCATACGAAGTGCTTCGGCGAACGGTTGCTTGCCGAACGCCATACATTAGACGAGAACCCGGTACGGTACAATGGTTATTGCCGCAGGGGCGAGAAAGAAAAACGGGCGGAACCATCGGCTCCGCCCGTTTTTGGAAGGACAGATGGTGACGCTTACTTGAGCACCGGCAGCCGGCCCGGGGTCCAGGGGGCGCCGGCGGCCTCGACTTCCCGCTCCAGTTGCGGCAGGTCGGTTTGGTAAATCCGGGTGATGGCCTGAAGCACGGGCGGGAATTCCTTCTGGAGGATTTCGTAGGCCGTGCGGGCCGTTCCGGTGGGCTTCGACGTGGAGCGCCACATGGAGTAGGTCATCGCCGACAGACGGTCGTTGAGGGGCACCGCGGCCGGCGGGATCTCCTCGGCGCTGGCCTTGGCTTCCTGGCCGCGGAAGGTGAACAGCACCTGGTCCAGCTCCAGCGCCAGCGTCCGCGCGCGCTCGGTTAGCGCCGCCGGGGCCGCTGGCGTGGCCGCCAGCGCCTGGCGGATGTGCGCCAGCCGCTTGAGCATCTCGTCGGCCAGCCGCTCGGACCCCAGCATGGTCCGGGCCAGCTCGGCCGCCTGCTTCTGGAACGCCACCAGCTCGGCCCGGTCGGGCGCCGGCAGGGTGGCGTTGTTCAGCACGACGGCCCCGAACGGCACCGGACCGGCCAGCGGTTTTGGCTGGCCGTCGGTGACCAGCGCCATGCTGACCGTGTACGCGCCGGGCATGGCTAGCACGCCGCCCCGGGACTCCGCCAGCGGATCGAACTTGTTGTCCTTGAGCTGGACAGGGGTGGTGGGGGCGTAGCGCAGGTCCCAGGTGACGCGGTTGAAGCCCTTGCCGGCCCGGGTGGCAATGGTGCGCACCACCTGGCCCGCGGCGTCGGCGATGGTGAAGAGCAGATGCGGCTTTTCCTCGCGCTCCTCGGCGCGCAGCTCGTCGACGCTCGGCTGCGGAATGGGTTTCCCTTCCTTGAAGAGCTCCGCTTCCTTTTCCTGCCGAATCTGGCGGCGGGTTTTGGGCGCGTCCTTCAGGTAGTAGGTGAACGTGGCGCCGAACGGCGGATTCTTGGCGGAGTAGTAGGAGGAACCCTGGCTGGAGAGGCCCCGGCTCTGGATGTACATGAGGGCGTCGCGCGCCGGGAAGAGCCGGGCGTCCGCCTGCAGCATCTCCGGGGTCACCTGGCGCAGGGCGGAGTAATCGTCCAGAATGTAGAAGCCGCGGCCGAAGGTGGCCAGCACCAGGTCGTTCTCGCGGCGCTGGATGGCGATGTCGAACACCGCCACGGTGGGCAGATCGCCGGTGAGCTGCACCCATTTCCGGCCGCCGTCCACGGTGAAGAACACGCCGAACTCGGTGCCCGCAAACAGCAGGTCGGGGTTCACGTGGTCCTGGGCGACGGTGTAGACGGTGCCCCGCTCGGGCAGGTTGCCGGCGATGGACGTCCAGGTCTTGCCCTTGTCGGCGCTCTTGAGGAGGTACGGCTTGAAGTCGTCCCGCTTGTGGTTGTCGAACGCGGCGTAGACCACCTGTTCGTTAAAGCGGTCGGCTTGCACGTCGCTGACATAGGTGTTGGCCGGCACGCCGGGGAAGTCACCGGCCTTGCGCCAGGTGCGGGCGTCCTCGGAGATCTGGATCAGCCCGTCGTCGGTGCCCACGTACAGGAGGTTCTCGCGCACGGGGGACTCGTCCATGGCCAGGATGACGCCGTACTGCGAGAGCGACACGTCCTTGGCCACCGCGTCGACACTCCAGTACTTGCCCATGACGGGGATGGTGTTGCGGTCGATCTGGGCGGTCAGGTCGTCGCTGATCACCGTCCAGGTGTCGCCGCGGTCGTCGCTGCGAAACACCTTGTTGGCGGCGCAGTAGAGGCGGGCGGGCGCATGGGGGCTGATCATGAGCGGCGTGTCCCAGTACCAGCGGTAGGTCTTCTCGCCGGGCCGCGGTTCGGGGCGGATGTCCACGCTCTCGCCGCTCTGCCGGTCGTAGCGGCACATGTTGCCGTACTGCGCTTCGGCATAGACGATATTGGGATTCGTCGGATCCACCGCCGTCCAGAAGCCGTCGCCGCCCTGGGTGACGAACCAGTCGGCGTTGACGATCCCCTGGCTGCTGGAGGTGCGGGACGGGCCGCCCATGCTGTTGTTGTCCTGAGTGCCGCCGAAGACGTAGTAGAAGGGGAGGGAGTTGTCCACGTTCACGCGGTAGAACTGGGTCACCGGGAGGTTGTGCTTGAACTCGTAGGTGGCGCCGGCGTCCCACGACTCGTAGAGCCCGCCGTCGCCGCCGATGAGGAAGTGGTCGGTGTCGGCCGGGTCGATCCAGATGACGTGGTCGTCCACGTGGCGGCCGTTGTTGCTCAGCCGCTGCCAGGTCTTGCCGCCGTCGGCGGTCATGAACGAGAACGTCTCGACGGAATAGACCTTGTCCACGTTTTTCGGATCGCAGTAAATCTCGTTGTAGTACTGGCCGGAGCTGGCGTGGTCGCTCATCTTGGACCACGACTCGCCGCGGTCGGTGGAGCGGAAGAACCCGCTCTCGTCGTTGGCCGCCTCGATCATGGCATAGACCACATCGGGGTTGACCGGCGACACGGCCAGGCCGATGCCGCCCATGTGGCCCGCGGGGAGGCCGCTGGTGAGCTTGCGCCAGGTCTTGCCGCCGTCCTCGGACTTGTGGATGGCGGATTCGGGCCCGCCGCCGATCTTGGTGAAGACGTGGGCGCGGCGCTGTTCCGAGGTGGCGTAGATCCGGTCCGGGCAGCGCGGGTCGAGCACCACGTTGTTCACGCCGGTGTTCTCGCTGATCTCCAGCGCCTTGGTCCAAGTGGCGCCGCCGTCCTCGGTCTTGTAGAGGCCGCGGTCGCCGCCGGGGCCCCAGGCGGAGCCCTCGGCGGCCACATAGACCACCCGGGAGTCGCGCGGGTCGATGGCGATCATCCCGATGTGGCGGGATTCCTTCAGACCCATGTGCTTCCAGCTCTTGCCGCCGTCGACGGATTTGTACACGCCGTCGCCGTAGCTGACGGAGCGCTGGTGGTTGTTCTCACCGGTGCCGATCCAGACGACGTTGGAGTTGGCGGGGTCCATGGCCACGCAGCCGATGGCGTAAGCGCCGTGGTTGTCAAACACCGGTGTCCAGGTGGTGCCGGCGTTGACCGTCTTCCAGACGTGGCCCGACGCCACGGCCACGTAATATTCGCTGGGTTTGTTCGGATTGACGGCGAGGTCGCCGATCCGGCCGGAGCAGTAGGCCGGGCCGATGCTTCGGAACTTCAGGCCGCTGAAGGTGCCTGAGACGAAGGGATCCTTCTCCTTGCCCTTGGCGTCCTGCTGGTCGGCTTCGGCGGCGAGGACGGGCAGGGCCAGGAGGCAGATCAGGGCGAGCAGCAACGATCTCGATCGCATGTCATCTCCTCTACACAGGGGTTTGAAAACCCAGTATACGCAAACCCGGGCAGCGTGTTGGAAAAAAGTGAGGCGTCCGCCACCGGCGGTTCGCGGAGTGTTGCGTGGCGGCGGGTTGGGCGGAAGCGGGTTTCCGGCTATAATGGGGCTTCCGGAGCCAGCTAGGAGAACCACACGGGGAGCATGCGCATGACCCACGACTTTCCGGTGCCCGGTTGGGATCGCTACGAATCCATCGAGTTCATCGGCGAAGGCGGGATGGGGCGGGTGTACCGGGCGCGCGATCCGCGGCTCGGCCGCTGGGTGGCCATCAAGATCATCCGGCAGGGCAGCGCCGACATCCAGGAGCGCTTCATGCGCGAGGCCCGGGCCCAGGCCCGGATCGAGCATCCCCACATCTGCCCCATCCACGAAGTGGGCACCGTGGGCGACTTCCCGTACATCGCCATGCACTACGTCGACGGGGAGTCGCTGGAGAAGGCCAGTCCGCGGCTGCCCCTGGACCAGAAGGTGGCCCTGCTGGCGCAGGTGGCCGATGCGATCCACGCCGCCCACCGGCTGGGGATCGTCCACCGGGACATCAAGCCGGCCAACATCATGCTGGAGCCCGATGCCGCCGGCGGCTGGCACCCCTTCGTCACCGATTTCGGCCTGGCGCGCGACACCGAGACGGACGGGACCACCGTCACCGGGGCCGTGCTGGGTTCGCCGCTGTTCATGGCGCCCGAGCAGGCCAAGGGGTCGCTGAGCCGCGTGGACCGGCGGACGGACGTGTACGGTCTGGGCGCCACGCTGTACTTCCTGCTCACCGGCCAGCCCCCGGTGTCGGGTGACAACGTGTTCCAGGTGATCATGCGGCTGGCGCACGAGGAGCCCGAGCCGCCGCGCCGGCACGACGCCAGCATTCCCCGGGACCTCGAGACCGTGGTGCTCAAGTGCCTGGAGAAGGAGCCGCAACGCCGCTATGAGTCGGCCCAGGCGCTGGCCGCGGACCTGCGCCATTACCTCGACGGCGAGCCCATCGCCGCCCACCGGGCCAGCCTGTGGTACCGGGGCGTGAAACTGGTCCGCAAACACCGGCTGGTGTCCGCGGTGATCGCGGCGGCCGTCGTGGCGGTGCTGGCGGCGGGATGGATGGCGGTGCGGGCCCGCCAGGAATCGGCCCGGCAGGCCGCGCTGGCCCAGCAGTTCGGCGCCGCCGCCAAGGAGACCGAAGGCTTCCTGCGCGTCGCCCACATGTTGCCGCTCCACGACATCCGGCGCGAGCGGACGGTGATCCGGGCGCGGATGGCGCAGGTGCGGCAAGCCATGCGCGAGGCCGGGCGCCTGGCGGATGGACCGGGCTACTACGCCTTGGGCCGGGGGCATCTGGCGCTGCAGGAGTACGAGGCGGCCCGCGGAGCGCTGCGCCAGGCCTGGGACGCAGGCTTCCGGACGCCCGACGCCGCGTACGCCACCGGCCTGCTGCTCGGCCTCCTGTACCAGGTGGAGCGCGAAGCCGCCGATCGGATCGCCAACGCCGAACTGCGGACGGCCCGGTTCGATGAGATCGAGCGCGAGTTCCGGCTGCCCGCCCTGGACTTCCTCCGGCGCGGCACCGGCGCCCAGGTGGAGTCCCCGCTCTACGTGGAAGGGCTGATCGCCCTGTACGAGGGGCGTCACGACGACGCCCTGAATCTGGCCGGGCGCGGCTTCCGGCAGTCGCCCTGGATGTACGAGCTCAAGCGCCTGGAAGGGGACGTGCACTTGAGCCGCGGCAGCGACCGTGTCAACGCCGGACAATACGAACAGGCCGCCGACGACTTTCAGCGGGCCAGCGAGGCCTACCGCGCCGCCGCGGAGATGGCGCACAGCGACCCGGCGCTCTACGAGCAGATCGCCGCCCTGCATCTGGCCCGCCTCACCCGGGCCCGCAACGCCCTGGACCGGGTGCAGGCGATCGCGGCGGACGGTCTGAGCGCCTGCGAGCAGGCGCTCCGGGCCGATCCGGAACGGGGCTCGGCGTTCAGCCTGAAATCCGAGATCATCCGGCTCCAGGCCGACGTCCTCGCCGAGAACGGGCACGATCCGATGCCGGATATCGCTCGGGCCTCGGCAGCCGCGGCGGAGGGAGTCCGCCTCGACCGGAAAAACCCCGCCGCCTGGGTTACCCTGGGTGACGCCATGCAGCGGAAGGGCGTCTTCCTCAGCTATCGGGGCGAGGACCCCGTGCCGGCCATGGCGGAAGCGATCAGCCGGTACGAGGAGGCGCTGAGACTGAATCCCCGGCTGTTCCTCGCCCACCACCGCCTGGGGCAGTGCCACCGCCTCATGGCCGAACACCGGTTGAATCAGGGGCGGGACCCTCTGGCGGAACTGGCCCTGGCGTCGCGGGCGCTGGAGCAGGCCCGCGAGCTGGCCCCCAAAGCCTACAGCTTGTACAACACGCTGGGCAACACGTACGCGATGGAGGCGGAATACCGGTCGGACCATGACCAGGATCCGCGGCCCGCGCTGGAACATGCCGTCCGGGCATACGAGCAGGGACTGGCGCTCAATCCCCGGATCACCAAACTGCTGTGCAATCGCGGCATGGCCTACGAGACGAAAGCGCGGTACGAGGCGCGTCACGGCATCGATCCGGCGCCCTCGCTGCGGCAGGCCGTCGAGGCACACCGCCGCGCCGACGCCGAGGAGCCCGACTCGGCCTGGATTCTCAACAACCTCGGCTTTGCCAACGCCCAGCTAGCCTGGGACAGCCTGCAGCACGGGCGAAATCCGGCGCCGCCGCTGGCCGAGGCGCTGCGCGCCCTGGAGCGCGCCCATGCCATCAACCCGGAGGACAGCTACATCGTCGACAATCTCGCCTTCGCCCGCCTGATCCAGGCGCGCTGGGAATGGGCGCGGGGCGGCTCGCCGGACGCCGGGTTGAAGCATGCCGGCGCGTTGTGGCAGCGGGAGCTGGCGCTCAACGCCGTGGAACGGTGGCCCTATGTCGGGCTGACCCGCCGGGCCCTGTTCGCGGCGCAACTGGCCGCGGACGCCGGGCAGGACGCCGCCTCGCTGTTCCAGCAGGCACGGGGATGGGCCGAGCGCGGCATCGCCCGCTGCGGCGGCATTCCGGAGCTGCACCTGCTGGCGGCGGAGGTGGAACTGGCCCGGGCGGCATGGACGCAGCGTCGCGGGCGGGACGCGCAGGCCGCGCTGGCCGAGGCGGAGCGGCGGCTGGAGGCCGACGCCCTTCGCGGCGCCGACGGGGCGGAGCGGTCCCTGCTGCTGGCCGAGTGCCGGCTGCGTCAAGCTGCGATTGCGGCTGACGGACCGGCGGTGCGGGAGCGGTTGGAGCGGGTCGCCCAGGCGCTGGCTGAATCCGCCGCGGTCAACAGCCGTCGGGCCCGGCTGGGCGCGGTGCGCGCAGCCCTGCTGTCGCGGCGGGCGGCGGCGGCGCCGGCCGGCGAGCGGGAGGCGCTGCGGGCGGAAGCCCGGCGGCTGCACACGGAGGCGTTTCGCCTCAATCCGCTACTCCGCCTCGAAGTCGGAGATCTGTTCGCGGACCGGTGAACGCCGCGGCGGCACCCGTCTTCGGGCGGCGCGTGGAGCGGTGAACCGCCGCGTCAGCCGGATGAATTCTGTCCCGGCGGCGCGGGATTTCCATTACAATAGGCGCTCGGCCGGCGCCCGGAAGGAAAGCCGCGGCGCCGGTTCAATTCATCCGGAGGCGAATCAGCCCCATGAGCACGGAACCCAACAAGGTCATCTACTCCATGATCGGCGTGGGCAAGTTCCACGGCCAGCGCGCGGTCCTCAAGGACATCTACCTGTCGTACTTCTACGGCGCCAAGATCGGCGTCATCGGCCTGAACGGCTCGGGCAAAAGCACGCTGCTGCGCATCATGGCCGGCGTCGAGAAGGACTTCGTCGGCGAGACCGCCTGCGCGCCGGGCTACACCATCGGCTTTCTGGAACAGGAACCGAAACTGGATCCTGCCAAGACCGTCCGCGAGGTGGTGGCCGAGGGAGTGGCCGAGACGGCGGCGCTCCTGGATGAGTTCAATCGGATCAGCGACCGCCTGGGCGAACCCATGAACGACGACGAGATGACCAAGCTGCTGGAAAAGCAGGGCGCCATCCAGGAGCAGATCGACGCCCGCGACGCCTGGGACCTGGACAGCCGCCTCGAAATGGCCATGGACGCGCTCCGCTGCCCGCCGGGCGACACGCCGGTCAAGGTGCTCTCGGGGGGCGAGCTGCGCCGTGTGGCGCTCTGCCGGCTGCTCCTCACCCGGCCCGACATCCTGCTCCTGGACGAGCCCACGAACCACCTCGATGCCGAGTCGGTGGCCTGGCTGGAGCACCACCTGCAGGGGTACCCGGGCACCGTTATCGCCGTCACCCACGACCGCTACTTCCTGGACAACGTCGCCGGCTGGATCCTGGAGCTGGACCGCGGCCAGGGGATCCCGTGGAAAGGGAACTACTCGTCGTGGCTGGACCAGAAGCGCACCCGCCTCCAGCAGGAGGAGAAGGCGGAGAGCCAGCGCCAGAAGACCCTCCAGCGCGAGCTGGAGTGGATCCATATGTCGCCCAAGGCCCGCCAGGCCAAGGGGAAGGCCCGCCTCACCGCCTACGAGCGGCTGCTGGCGCAGGAGAGCGAGAAGCAGGCGCCGGAGCTGGAGATCTTTATCCCGCCGGGCCCTCGCCTCGGCGACGTGGTGATCGAGGCCCAAGAGGTCCGCAAGGGCTACGGCGAGCGCCTGCTGGTGGACGCCCTCTCCTTCGCCATCCCGCCCAACGCCATCGTCGGGATCATCGGGCCCAACGGGGCGGGGAAGACCACCCTGTTCCGGATGATCACCGGCCAGGAACAGCCGGACGGCGGCGCCATCCGGCTCGGCGAGACGGTGCAGCTGGCGTACGTGGACCAGAGCCGCGACACCCTGAATCCCGAGCGGTCGGTCTGGGAGGAGATCACCGGCGGCACCGAGACCATCGACCTCGGCGGCCGGCAGGTGAACTCGCGGGGCTACGTGGGTCGGTTCAACTTCGCCGGCGGCGACCAGCAGAAGAAGGTAGGCCAGCTCTCGGGTGGCGAGCGCAACCGCGTCCACCTGGCCAAGATGCTCAAGTCCGGCGCCAACGTCCTGCTCCTGGACGAGCCCACCAACGACCTGGACGTGAACACGCTCCGGGCGCTGGAGGACGCGCTGGAGAACTTCGCCGGCTGCGCCCTGGTCATCAGCCACGACCGCTGGTTCCTGGACCGCATCGCCACCCACATCCTCGCCTTCGAGGGCGAGAGCCAGGCGGTCTGGTTCCAGGGGAACTACTCCGACTACGCCGCCGACCGCCGGAACCGCCTCGGCGCCGCCGCCGAGATCCCCCACCGCATCAAGTACCGCCAGCTCACGCGCGACTAGCACTCAACGGTTGATGGTTGTTAGTTGATGGTTGATTGTTCGTGCTCGTAATCTGTAATCGTACTCGTGCTCGTGCTCGTAATCGTGATCGTAATCGTGATCGTAATCGTAATCGTAATCGAACGCACCCTCGCCTGATCGGCAACTGGTTCTGGAGGTCACCGCCATGGCCGTAACAGGATCACCCGGACCTTCCCCGACGCCAGAAACGGGCTCCGGCGGGGAATTCCTGCTTCCCCCGGAAGACCGGACCCTCGGCGCGATCTGCTATCCCAACATATTTCCGATCCTGGTTCCGCTCATCGTCCTGCTCACCCAGCCGCCGGAGAAGCGGGCCCC
>JAKQOW010000071.1 GCA_029565065.1 Acidobacteriota bacterium
GATGTCCACATGGGCGGAGATCCCGTGGCGGTCCCGGCCCGGAAGTATCCCCACGGTGAGCCCCCCGGCGCTTTTGGCCCCGCGGTTCACCGCCGCCATGACCCCCGCGTCGCGGCCGCCGCTCAGGGTGATCCAGCCCGCCCGGGCGATGAGGCGGCCCAGTTCCGCCGCCATGCCGAGCAGCTCCGGCGTATCCGGCGCGCCGGGACCCATGACGCCTATGATCGGTCTTCGTGCGGGATTGTCCATAAGTTGCCGCCCCCCTATTGTTTTACCCGTTGCTTCCCCAGCACGGCTCGCCTTTCCATTGCCGATTCGGGCGGTTTTGCCGGTATGCCGGCGGCCCATAAACTCAATCGGCACCGCCGCGCCCGAGATAATGGAGCACCGGGGTCAGCGGCGCCAGGTCCGGCGTCCCGGCCCGCACCGCCGCCCCGGTGGTCCAGGGGTAATCCAGGTTCCGGAGCCAGGCCATTACCGCGGTGAGCCGGGATGGTGGCAGGACCTGCATCGCCGCGATGGTGATCACGAGGCGGTTCGCCAGGGGCGGCGGCCCGGCCTGGAAGGACCAGTGGTAGCGGCCGCACCCTACCCGGACGCCCCGGCCCGCTTTTTCCGACATGCCCACGAGCCAGTCGCAGGAAAAGGCCGCCGCGGCGGCCCCGGTGGGGCGGCCCATATAAAAAGAGTAAATGTTTTCATAGGTTTGGGCAAATTTACGGACCAGAACGTCGGCAATGGCCTCCCGCCCTTCGGTGACCGCGGGGAAGGAGATGGCCCCGGTGCGGTTGTCCACCTCGAGCCGGGCATCCGGCGTAAAGACCTGATCCAGGAGATGGGGGCGGTTCTCGTCCTTGGCATGGAAGTAGTCACGCAGGACGGTTTCGGGCGTTATCCTTGCCGCTGGGGGCATCTTTCCTCCCTGCTTCAATCCTCGATCATGAGGGTGAAGTCGTCCCGTTCCCGTTCCAGGTCCTGGAGAAGCTGCACGGTCCGGTGGAAATCCCGGCCCATGGCCTGCCGGGAAACGGCGGCGTGCCGCCAGCGGATCGCGAACGGACCCGCCACGTCGGTGGAAAGCACATCCCACAACGCGTCGAGATTACGGCCGAAATATTCCGGCAGGGACAGCCCGGACGCCAGCCGGTCGTAGAGATCGGCGAGGGAATGTATATTCTCGCCGTTCAGGGTGCATGCTCTCATTGGCATAGCGGTATCTCCATAAAGGTCCGGTAATGGTCCACCGTGATAAAACGCCTCCCGTCCCCGGAAAAGACGAGACGTTTACCCCCCCGGCGGCCGCCCTGGTAGTCCAGGTCCGCCTCCCGCCACTTGCCCGCGGGGAGCCGGTCCTCCCGGTTCCGGAAATGGTCGCCGCCGATGCTGGCGCCCCGGAGTCCGGGAACGGACCACAGATCCCGGCCCGGCTTCCATCCCCGCTCCCGGGCCTCGCGCTTGGTCACGAACTTGGACGGAAGCCGCCGGTTGTCCGTCCGGTCCAGGGTGCGGAGGACCTCCGCCAGTTCCCGCGGATCGATCCGTGCCGTGAGCTGCGCGTTGACGGCGGCCGCGACCTGTTCGCACGAGGCGGCGTAGGCCCGGGCGCCCAGCAGCAGGCTGATGAAAATCAGGACCGCCGCAATGGTGAAGATCGCCCGCCGGGTTGTCAACACGGTGCTACCCCGCCGCCACCTTCCCATATTATCCCAACTTGGTTTTTGGTCCTTATTACCACAAAATACCCAACGATTAAAATTAAATTGCTTTTATTTTATGCTGTAATTTCCCCATTTATTACACGATTCCTTTGCCGTTTATTCCCTCCCCAAGGCAAATCATGATCTGAATCGCCGGTTTGTGCATGGTCCAAATCAAACGGCCCTGCCCGGTCAGATGGGACGGGATGGTTGCCGACGCCCGCTTCCGTAAAGCCGGTGGCCTTACTTCCACCCCAGGGCCTTGAAGAAGGTGTAGCAAAACGTGCCGTCCGCCTCGGTCGTTCGGTACAGGTCCCCGATCCCCTTGTCGAACGTGGCGGGATCGCTGCTCCCCGCCGTGAGCGCCGCTTGCCGCACCCCTTCGATCATGGCCGTGAAGGTCTTTTTCGTGAATCCCTCGACCAATTCCGGCCTGCTCGCATCGACATACACCAGGCGGGGGGATACCCTGACGTCGCGGTATCCCGCCTCGACCAGCAGTGGATACAGCGATCTGCCGATCAGGGCGTTCCCGCCTGCGCGGGCCTGCAATCGGACCTGGCAGAGGATCGCGGCCCGGGCCGCCGCGCTGTCCGGATAGAAGTAGGCGGAGCCGTGGTCGCCCTC
>JAKQOW010000081.1 GCA_029565065.1 Acidobacteriota bacterium
GCCACCTCGCCCAGCACCACAACCTGCCCGGGCACGACCTCCGGCACAAACAGCGCGTCGCCATCTTCGAGCAGAGGCATCGGCGGTGTCGGCGGCTTGGCCGAGGGTTTGCCCGACGGCCCACCTGGCGCCTCCCCGGCATCAAGGACCGAGGTCACATCGATCTCCAAGGAGAAAGCCCCTTCGCCCGTCTTGCGCGCAAGGGCCACGCGCGTTCCATCTCCGGCTGACGTCACTCCGCCCGCAGCGGCTATCGCATCCAGAGCCGTCGCTCCGCGCCTCAGCACTACCTGGCCCGGCCGGGCCACAGAGCCTGCAACATACACCCTGACTTCCGTCCCGGGCACAACCACAACCGAACTGGGCTCGATGGCCGGGTTGGCCTTGATGTCGCCGTCGTACACCAGGCGGTCGCCTGACACCTCGAGGTCAACTCCATCGGCCGGATCGCCCGCGCGGTACACCTTCACCCGCCCAAGATCCGCCGCATCCAGAGGCCCCCCTGCCGCGGCTATGGCCTCCATCAGGCGAGTGCCTTCATCTACAGGGTAAACCCCCGGACGGGCCACCGCTCCGAGCACCGCCACTTGCTTACGCAGCTTCTCCGGGGCCTCGGGGATATAGACCACATCTCCGTCGGCCAGCACCGTATTGGCCCCGCCCTTGGGGTCGCGGCCCAGAGCGTCCAGGTCGACCCCGGCGGCAGTCTGCCCGCTTCCGGAGTCGGCGCCCGACACGCTTCCGCCGGTTCCCCGGGTCAGCACCACATTCTTCGCATCGCCCAGGGCCGACACGCCTCCTGCCGCTGCTACCGCATCCAGCAGACGCGCTCCGGTCGCAAGCTCATATACCCCCGGCCGCGCCGCCGCGCCCACCACGGTCACGCCGATCATGCGGGACCCGACTACCACGACGTCGCTTGCCCCAAGCGTAGGGTTGGCTGCTCCATCGCCTGCAAAGATCACCTTGCCCCGACCGATGGCAGCCCCGGCGCCTGCGGAAGAGTCCCCGCCGGCGTAGATCGTCACGTTCTCCAGCGACGCCCGGGCATTCAGCCCGCCCGCCGCGGCTATCGCGTCGGCAAGTTTCGCCCCGCGGGCAAGCCTGTACGCCCCGGGCCGCGCAACCTCGCCCAGCACCACTACCTGCCCGACCCGCTCCGGCACGTACACCGTGTCGCCGTCCGCGAGCTCAAGGCCGGGCGCTTCGCCCGACAGGACCGCCTCTACATCTATCTCCATAACGCGCGCGGCGCCCGAGCCGCATTCCGCGGCGCCTTCTGCCTCGCTCGCGCCGTCGCCCTGGCCCCCGCGCCTGGTCACTACCGCCTTCGTGCCGTCGCCGGCTGCCGATACCCCGCCGGCCGCGGTGACGGCCTGGCCGACGTCCGCGCCGCGCTTCAGCTCGTAAACCCCCGCGCGCTGCACATTCCCGGCCACCTGCACCCGTATCCCGGCGGACGGCACCACAATCACCTGGCCCGCCGTCACGGGCGGATTGGCCTTGATGTTGCCCTCGTACACCAGCGAGTCGTCTGCGACGACAAGGCTGAGAGCAGTCAAGCCGATCGG
>JAKQOW010000082.1 GCA_029565065.1 Acidobacteriota bacterium
GGCACTGGCTGGATGTTGTTTTCCAGGGGGTGGTTCTCGCTCATCCGGACACCTCGTTATAGACTCCCAGACAAAGAGTGATACTGTATCCAAAAAGACATGAAATGACAAGTATTTTTCCGATTGCAAAAAAACATTTTCTCCGTGAGAATTGCAGTCCTCGGGTATTGAATCATTTCCGCATGCAATCCGTCCGCGCGGATGGGGCGTGCCGGCCGGGAGAACAGCGCGCGTGGCCTCAAAACGTTCGGATGCCCTGCTTTACGGTTTCGGACGCGGCATCATGACGCTCCTGTACATGTTGCCGCTCGGCGCGGCCATCGGCTTCAGCCGCTGGGTGGCCGGCCTGTATTACCGGTTGGACCGCCGCCACCAGCGGATCGCGGGCGTGAATCTGACCATCGCCTTCCCGGACATGCCGCCGGCCCGGCGGCAGCAGGTCGCCCGGGACTCCTACCGGAACCTCGGAGAGATGCTGGCGCTGATCGCCCACTTCCCGCGCCTGCGCGATCCGAAACGCCTGAGCAAGCTGGTTCGATACGATTTCATGGACGAATACATGAAATTCAAGGCGGAGAACCGTCCGGTCCTCATCCTGACGGCGCACCTTGGATGCTGGGAACTGTTGTCGTTCGCTCACGGTGTGTTTCATCAACCCATCCATTATCTGTATCGCCCCCTGGACAATCCGCGCATCGATGCCGCCCTGCTGCGCTATCGCGGGCTGTCGGGCAACCAGGCCATCTCCAAAAGGGACGCGTCGCGCAAGGTGCTTCGGGCGCTGGCTTCGGGCGCCGATGTGGGCATCCTGGCGGACCAGAACGTGCAGGAGCGCGAAGGCGTGTTTGTGGACTTTTTCGGCAAGAAAGCGTGCATGACATCGGGTCTGGCCCTGCTGGCGCTGCGGAGTGGCGCGGCCGTGATCCCGTCCTTTCTGGTGCCGGATCCGGAACGTCGGACCCGCTATTTGATCCACGCGCTGCCGTCCATCCCCGTCCGCAACACCGGCAACACCGAGGCCGACGTCCTGGAGAACACCAGCCGCTACGCCCGCTGCATCGAGGAAGCCGTTCGGCAGTGGCCCGACCGGTGGCTGTGGGGGCACCGCCGTTGGAAAACCCGTCCGGCGGACGATCCGGCGGATCCCTATGCCAATGTCTGAATCTCGCTTTATCTGAGTGCGGCTTCGCCGGATCTGTCAGACCGGCTGCGCGCACCCGGTAGTCAGCCAGTGCGCCCAGTCGGGTCGGTGGTTGGCCGCCGCCGTCTGTGCCGCTGCGGCCCAATCATACGGGACGGCAATGAACTCGGCCTCCCAACCAGCCGCTCGGTGACGCAGGATCGCGTAGCGGGCGTGAGGGGTGCCGGCGGCCATCACGTGGGGGACGGGCTCTTCGTCCCGGTAGGCCGGCAAGCCCACACTGCCGGGATTGACCACTTGCCGTCCTCCGGGGAGGAGAACTCGCTGCGGGGTATGGCTGTGTCCGCAGGCGATCACCTCATACGGGAGCCCCTGCAATTCCCGCTCGAGCGGATGACGGCCAATCGGCCGGACATGGCCATCGCAGTCGACACGCTCCAGAAGATATGCGTCATCCCGTCGGGGCGTTCCGTGGCAGCAAAAACACACACCGGCCACCAACATGGTGGGCGGCAGAGTCCCCAGCCAATCGATGTGGCGCTGAGTGAGCTGGCTGCGGGTGAAGGCCCAACTGGGGGCCGTTTCCCCATCGGGTGACGGCTGGAGGAGCAACCGGTCCTGATTGCCCCGGAGGCTTGACAGGGACCTGACCATGATCAGATCGGCGGTGCCGGCCGGATCGAGAGGGCCGTACAGGCTGTCGCCCAAATTGGCGAGGTTCCGGATGCCCCGCCGGTCCAAATCCTCCAGGACGGCCTCCAGGGCCCAGCGGTTGCCGTGGATATCGGCGATGAGGGCGAACATGCGGTGCGTGAGACGAACAATTCGCTCGAAAATACGCTCAATCGACGATGAACAGAGTCGCCCCGGTGCGGGTCACCGAGCGGTGAGCGACGACGTCGTCGGCCACCTGGTAGCTCATGCCGGCAGCCAGGTGCACGCGGCGGCCGTCCGCGAGCTCGGTTTCCAGCTCGCCGTCCAGCACAAGCAGGATATGACCTTTCTGGCACCAGTGGTCGGCCACGTAGCCTGGGGAATACTCCACCATCCGCACCCGGATGTCGCCACACTGACGGGTGCGCCACCGGGCCTCGCCGGTGGTGCCAGAGTGGATGGTCGCCGCCACGGCGGACCAATCGGTGGTGTCAAAGGGGATGTTGCTGATTTTCAAACGGGACCTCCTTCGGAATGGTTGATGGTGAGGCGAGGGAACATCAACTGAGATGAACAGACACTGGATTGTACGGAAGTGAGACCGCTACGTTTGAGGATGTCGTGGGAACAACCAACCAATATTCTGTGCCCAGGGACATCCAGCGGAAGGTCCTGACTGGTGGCGGCTCGACTGTGTGCGTCAGTAATCGGCCGGCCGAAGGGGCGATCGGTCAGGTCAGATGGCGGCGTTCGGGAAGCGGTCCGAGAAAAGAGTCAGCACGACCAGGAAGAATTTGACCAGGTCGGCACGCAACTCCTCATCGACGCTCCCCTCCTCGGTCAGTTCGTCGAGGCAACCGTCCCAGACGGTGTAAAACAGGCGGGCCCACTCCCGAGACAGCACCGGGTGGTCCCAGGCGTCGGCTGCGGTTTTGTTGAAAAAGCGGTCAACGGCGTCGATGGCAGCCAGCACGTCCTCCTTGCCGAAGGCCGGAGGCGGCGATTGTAGCCGTTCGTCGAAATATGTCTGCAGCGCGTAAACATGGAAGACGCATTCGCCGAGGAATTCGGATTCAATCTGGTGGGACTCCTCGATGGCGGTGAACAGGCCGATGATCCATGGCTGGGTTTCGTCGGCAAACTGGCGGAAGAGCGTTTCGATCTCTTCCTCGCTCCGGGCCCCCAGGCGGGTGTCCAACTCATCGATGAAGGTGTGGAGGGTCTCGATCTTAGCCGCCGGATCGTGGCTCATGCCGGCCCTCCGCCTTATTCCTTGCCGCCGGCGGCTTTGAGCGTTTCTTTAATTTCCGGGCGGAATGCATAGTAGAGGGCGGCATGCCCCTTGTCGTCCCTGGCATTGACGTCGGCGCCCGCCTGGATGAGGAGCTTGACGACGTCAGCCCGGTCATTGGCCGCCGCGGTGATGAGAGGGGTGCGGAATTCGAAGCATTGGACATTGATGGCGGCCTTGTTGGCCAGCAGCAGCTGCACGACTTTGACGTGTCCGGCCTCAGATGCGATGAAGAGCGGCGTGCTGTTGAATCGGGTGCGGATCTCGGTCTTGGCGCCACGCTTGAGAAGTTCCGCGACAACCTCGGCGTGCCCTTGCTGGGCGGCAACGTACAGCGCGGTGGCTTTGGAGATTCCGAACGGCTGATTGATGTCAAGGCCCTTGTCCAACAGGAGTTTGACGATCTCGAGATGTCCGCCAAAGGCAGCCTTCAGCAGGGCCGAGTTGCCGTTTTTGTCGATGGAGGCGGCGGTGGCGCCCTTGGCCAGCAGGAAGCGCACCACCTCAAGCTTGCCGCCGCCCGCGGCGAACTGCAGGGCGGTCCGACCGGTCTCGTCGCCGGCCTCGATGTTCGCCCCCTTGGCGACCAGCGCTTTGACCTGCTCCAGGTTGCCGGCCTTGGCGGCAGCGATCAGGTCATCGTTGATGCCGGCCGCGACGGTGAACAGGCCGCAGCACAGGATGAGCACACCCAGAATGAAGGCACGACGCATGCGACTTTCCTCCTTGCGGGAACCGGTGACCGATCGCGGCCGGGTCATCGGCGATGGTCGAATCATAAGAGATGACGGCGCCGGATGCAAAGACGAAGATGCAAAAATTTTGTTGAAGGTTTCAGCGATCGGGGCGGATTCGCCAGGCATCCAGAGCCAACTGCCCGGATCTGACTCGATCGGCGCAGTGCCGGCTGACGCCCGCGGGTGAGTAGTCGGACATCATGTGGCCACGGCGGATAAACAGGTTCGATCTGAGGCGCGCATAAACAGGGTGTTGCTCGATTCGGATGAGCATCACCGCATCGGCCAGTGCGATTATTGACCGTCGCCCCTGAGCGTCAGTTCGCGCACGTCGATTCGAAAGCGCCGCAGCAACGCGGCAACCTCCTGTCCGGAGAGTCGCCGGTTCCGCTGGATGCGCCGCCGCTCGCGCAGTACATGCGGCATCAGCCGAAGCGCGCCGGCGTAAGACCGGACCAGGACGGCGAGCAGGCGGAACCGGCTGTGTTCGCGGACAAATCGGCCGGAAGTGCCCGTCCGGCTGACCGCCCCCCATGTCAGCCACAGGTACCGCCGCAGGGTCCAATAAGGGTTTTGGACCAGCAAACTGAGAGGAAAATCTTTCAGGGCGAGGAGCAGCCGGTTGCGTTCCACCAGACGAATCTTCAGCGGTGAGAACGCGCCGGCGCTGGCGCTGTGGTGGTGGTGCACCACCGCTTGCGGCACGTACCAGGCCCGCCAGCCCAGCAGCCGCGCCCGCAGGCCCAGATCGGCGTCGTCGCCGTAGGCGAAGAACGCGTCATCGAATCCACCGGTCTGGGTGATCAGCTCGCGGTGGTAGAGAGCGGCGCAGCCGTCGGGCCAGAGGATCTCCTCCTCCCGGTCGTACTGGCCATGGTCGACTTCGCCCGTGCCCCGGCCGCGGTTCTGGCCGTCGGGCCAGATCAGGTGGCCGGCTTTATCGATGACGCCGGCTGCGTCGGCGAGCATAATCTTGCCGCCGAGCATGCCGATGCCGGCAGCCGGATTTCCTTGCGTCACCAGGCAGGCCAGCCAGTCGGGCTCTGCCACGGCGTCGTTGTTGAGCAGGGCCAGCCATTCGCCGCGGGCGTGGCGGAACGCCAAATTGTTGCCACCGGTGAATCCGGTGTTGGCGTTCAGCAGGAAGATCCGTGTGTTTGGTTTTTCACCCCAGCGGCGGACCGTGTCGGTGGAGCCGTCGGTGGAGCCGTTGTCCACCACGAGGAGCTCGATCTGGGGGTAAGTCTGGCTTGCGACTGACTCCAGGCAGGCGTCCAGGTACGGTGCGCCGTTCCAATTGACCACGATCACGCTGACAAGGGGGCAAGGGTCTGGATGGCTCGAGGATGGGTGTGGGACCACCTCAGGCATGGCCATCCTCGCGGAGCCGGCTGCGTCGAGCTGGGCAATCGTCTGTCCCGGCCGTCGTGCTCTTCATATGCGTCTCTGGCGAACAGAGAAAATTGATGACGGATGACGTCAGTATGATTTCAACCCGGTGAGTGACAGCTGAGAAGACTACCATCTTACCACCGGTGGGAACTGGATCTGGGCGATCTTTTCGGCCATGTCGTGGGCCGGACTGAACGCCAGTTCGGCGGTGGCGATCCGGCTGGTCCGGAGGCGCAACTCGGCGGCCTCGCCCAGGGGCACCCCGTCGGCGTAGGCCGTCACGGGGCGTTTGCCGGGTTCCAGGGCGCGGAAGACCACCTGGCTGTCGAGGGCGAGCATCACCGCCTTCCAGCCGGGCGGCTCCAGCACGTTGGAGCCCACGAGCACCAGCGCCGGTGTTTCAAACAGCACGGGCGTGGCGCCCATAGCGCGGGCGTAGGCGGTGGAACCGGCGGCGGTGGCCAGCAGGATGCCGTCGCCCATCAACCGGGGGATCCGGATTTCCCCCCCTACCCGGACCTCCACCCAGGCGGTCTGGCCGGTGCACCGCTCCACCCAGGCGTCGTTGAACGCCAGCACGCCGGTGGTGACCCGGCCGTCGGGCGCCACCGCCTCCACATGCAGGAGCGGGGCCTGGCGGACCACCAGCGGCCCGGACGGCCAGCCGGCGGTAAAATCGGCGGCGCCGCTCAGCAGAAACCCGCGGTGACCGGTGTTGATGCCGATGAACGGCAGACGCTCGCGCCAGTGGCGGCGGATGGCGTGGAGCATGGTCCCGTCGCCGCCCACCACGAGGATGCAGTTGGGCGGGCCCGCAGGTTGTGCACCGGCGAGGCGGGCGGCGAGCTCGCCCGCCTGCGGATTGGACTCGTCCACGACCAGGAGCGGCCGGGGCGGGTCCAGCCGCAGCGGCGCCGTGCGCACCGGGGGCCGGCCGCGGTAGAGTCCGTAGCGGTCGATGTATTCGGCCACCCGGGGGTCGAGCCGGTCGGCGACCGGTTCGTGGCGAAACAGGCGTTCGCGGACGTCGGCGCTGGACCCGGCGAGGTTCAGGTCGAAGAGGCGCGATCGGGGCGGCCGGTCGAGGGGGATGAGTGGATGGCCGGGCCGGGTGAACACGGCGAACCGCAGCTCCTGCCAGAGCGCCTCGCCGCGGGACCACCGCGTCTGGATGAAGGAGCGGCCCGCGCTCCCGCCGCCGACGAGGTCGCTGCCCACCACGTGCCACACCTCCCCCTCGGCGGCGTAGCGGGTTTCCAGGTCGTGGTTGCGGGTGAACGTGCCTTCCTCGAGATCGAACAGATCCACGCGGACGTTGGCCAGCCCGCGGAACGCCATGTCAGCCATGGCCGCCCGATGAATGGGTTCCACGTCCTGCATGGACGGCTTGTCGGGTCGCGGTCCCGAGGGGACCACCACGACGCGGTCGAACTGCCGGCTGAGCGCCTCGGCGATCGCCCAGTGATGCCGACCCGGTGGATTGAACGCGCCGCCGAACACGGCGATGGTGGGACACATCGTAGACCTCCCCGCATTTGGCAAGGTGAGACGCCCCCATTTCAGCACAAAGTCGGATCAGGCACAACTGGGGGTTGCGGTGAGGACGGCGCCGAAGCGCGTTCACAGGGGGACCGGTCCGTTGCCGGCACACGGTACAGTCCGGCGCGTCGGCAGATGGCCAGGATGTCCGGGGCGACGAACCGGCGCAGCACGGCATCGTCAGCCCCGGCGACCGCCAGCGCGCGGATCCGGGTGGCGGAGATGTCCCGCACCGCGGCGGGCACCCGAATCCGGCCGACGGCGTCGCCCGACCGGCCGAACACCATCACCCGGCGGCGCAACCGGGCGAGCCGGCCGGCGTCCGCCGCCGTCCACGGCAGTCCGAGCCGGGCGAAGTACTCCGGAGAGCGGAGCAACCGCTGCCACGTGTCGTCGCCCATGGCGAAGGTGATCGCCGCGTCGGGGAAGAGCGCCGCCAGCTCGCCGGCCAGTCGCACGAACAACGCCTCGCGCGTCACGCCGCCCAGGACGCGGCCGCCGGACCGCTCCGAGAGCCGGGCGACCATGGCCAGGCGCTGGGTGAAGGTGGCGTTGACCGGCCAGACGGGGTGCTTGTCGAAATGGCGGAGCGGCACCAGCAGCAGGACGCGGTCGCACCGCCGGAGGAGTTGGCGCACCATCCACTCGTGCCCGCGGTGCAGCGGGTCGAACGAACCGACGATCACGCCCAGGGTGCGCGTCCGCCGGGCGGCCTCGGTCAGGTTGGCGATGGTCACGCGGTTCATGGCTCATCCCGCGAGGCGGTATTCCCGGCTGATGGTCCCGTCGCTGAACAGGTTGAGGCACCGCAGGGTGGAACGCGCGAAGTCCCAGACGGTGACCTCGATTCCGTCCAAGTCATAGACGGGATTGCCGGCGAACATCCGGACCGGCACGCAGTCCGGGAAGAAATCCTCGGGCTGCGTCTCGCCGTACAGCTGGCGGAGGACCAGGCGCCGGACGGCCAGTTCCCGGCAGCGGCTGATGATCTCGGGGATCTCCCGCCGGTTGTCCGATGTGACGAGCGTGGAGATCTTGACGGGAATCACCGCCCGGCGCAGGATGGCTGCCAGGTCCGGCCCGCCGTTGCAGCCGGTCATGCGGCGGATCGTCTCCGGCCGGAACGACGGGACCGAGATCGTGGCCCGGTCGTAGCGGTTGAATACGTTCATTTTGACCAGTGCCAGTCGTCCGTTGGTGTGCAGTGACACCCGCACATCGGGCAGGCGGTCACGCAACCGGTCCAGGAGGGCGGCCTCGTGAGGGTAGAGCTGGGGGTCGGTGTCGGTGCCGGTGAGCGAGATTTCCCGGATCCCCTCTTGGACCAGCAGATCCAGGAATGGTTCGAGGTTGAGGAGGGGAAAGCGGCCGAGATTGTCCGGCAGCGCCCGGGCGGCCAGGGTACGGCCGATGCAGTGAGGGCACCGCTGGTTGCAGGGTCCGGTCAGGAGGATGTTGGCGAAGCGAACCATGGTCATCCCTCCCCCAGGCTCAGCAGATGGGCCTGGACGCGCGGCGAGTAGAAGAGGGCGATGACGCCGTTGAACGCCGCAGCGCCCGCCGGGGTCAGTCGCAGAACCGGTCCGTGGTACTCCATCAAGCCGCGCGCGAGCACGAAGGCGATCGCTTCGGGGAAGCACGCCTCGAGAGGGCGCCCGAAGGCGCGCCGGAACGCCTCGCGGTGGATCTGGCCGAAGTAGAACGAGACGGCGATCATCTTGGCCATGCCCTCGCTGGGTGGGAGGTGGTAGAGGTCCTGCAGCGGCAGCCGGCCGGCGGCGACGGCGTCCAGGTAGGGCTCCATCGTCTTCGTGGCAGAGCCGAGGTTGTATCCAAGAACGGTGTTGGTGAAGGTCTGGGCGCCGAGCCCCAGGCCCAGATAGGGCGTGCTCCAGACCACGCGCTCGGTGAGGTAGCGGCTGGTGCCGGGATCATCCGGGATCCGGCTGAAGGCGTTCTTGCCCGGATTGGCGGCGTAACCCGCCGGCAGCAGCAGCTCGCGGGCGGCGTGGTACATCGCGTTGATGCGGTCCAGGTCCACCTGTCCGGATTCGTCGGCGATGCGGGTGCCCTTGTAGCGCATGCGGTACAGCGTGATGTAGTCAGGCGCCAAGTCGATGGCGTACCGGACGCTGGCCGCGAAATCGTCGACGGACTGGTGGGCGAAACCGTACATCAGGTCGATGTTGAAGGCCCGAAAGCCGGCCCGGCGGATGTGGTCGGCGGCGAGCCGATTGTAACCCGCCTGGTCGCGCGCGTAGGCCCGCAGGAGTTCGGGGTTCACCGTCTGCAGGCCCATGCTGATACGCTCGAACCCCAGGGCGCGCACCACCGCCAGCCGGTCGGGATCCAGGGCGGCGATCTTGGGGGTCGTCTCGATGCTCATGGCGAAGTCGGCGGCCAGTGGGAATGCCCGGAGGATCCGGTCCAGCACGGCGCCGATGCGCGCGGGCCGGGCCAGCAGCGGCGTGCCGCCGCCCACATCCAGGCCGGCCAGTTCGTGGGCGCCGGGATCCAGAAGTTCGCGGTACAATTCAACTTCCCGCTCCAGCGCCGCGAAATAGGCCGCTTCGGCCGCGTCGTCGTGTCGCTCGAGCACGGTGTACTCGCAGAACGCGCAGCGCCGCTCGCAGAAGGGGATGTGGACGTAAAGACAGAGGCGCGGCCCGGCGAGCGCCCGGCGCAGGAGATCCCGGTGCCGCTCCGGGTCCTGGCGGAAGGGCCAGATGGTCTTCCGATGAGCGATGGGATAGGCGGTGTTCGCCAGGTGGTGGTGCCGCAATCCAGCGGCGAAGACGGCGGCCGGATCGGGACGCGTCAGTTCGGCTTCGGGCAGCCAGAGCAGTGGCTGTTCGTCGCACACGGGAAGAAGGTGTTTCTTCCGATCGCTCTGGGTGCGGGTGGTGGTGGGTGTCATGTTGCCTCCTTTATGGTTTTATTATATTTCAATATTATTAGTTTGTGAAGGCGAGATTTATCTCAGCCGGTAAAACCAATTAGATCGAAAAACAAATAATTCGTTGTTATATAAGGACACAAATCGACATGGATTGAAGGATGCGAAGGGGTTGACCGCTTGACTGGTTTTGTGTAATATTAACAAAAGTCGCGGGGCGGGGGCGCGGATGAGCCGGAACGTGCTGGAGCGGCCTGTCGTGGCGGTGGACGTGGTGGCGCTGCGGGCCGCTGGCGGGCGGCTGGAGGTGCTCCTGGTCCGGCGGGCGGACGAGCCGTTCGCCGGCGCTGAGGCCCTGCCGGGGGTGGCCCTGCGGGCGGACGAACCGCTGGAGTCCGCGGCCGTCCGGGCGCTCGTGGACAAGGCGGCGTGCCCCACGCCGGCGGCCGAGAGCCTGTACGTGGAACAGTTGGCCACGTTCGGCGCCCTGTACCGAGATCCGCGCGGCCGTACCGTGAGCGTCGCCTACCTGGCGCTGGCGCGCGCGAGCGAGCTGACGCCGGTTTGCGGCCGCTGGGGGGCGGCGACCGGCCGCGCCACCCGGGCGCTGCCGTTCGACCACGAGGCGATCGTGGCCGCCGCCGTATCACGGCTGAAGGGAAAACTGCGCTATACCAATATCGCCCGCCACCTGCTGCCGCCTGAGTTCCGGATCGAGGAACTGCAGGCGGTATATGAAGCGGTGCTGGGCTGGACGATGAACAAGACCAATTTCCGCAGCCTGATGCTGCAGCGCGGGCTCATCGAGCGCGTGAGGATCCTGGCGGAGGCGGTGGGCCGGCGGGGCGGGCGCCCGCCCCACCTGTATCGGTTTACGGGGGATCGTGTCGCCGCGGAGGACCGGGACTTCCTCTAGCCGGCCGGCCAGTCCGCCCAGTCCCCGCGGACGCAGACCAGCCGGCACGAACCTGCCGGATGTCGAATCGTCAACCGGCCGGAGTCACTCGGCCAGTACCGGCGGCTGGGCCGTCTTGAGGCGTCCGTCGTTGAGCAGGACGGTGCGGGCCCTGGCCAGATCGATGCGCCGATCGTTAAGCTTCTTCTGCTTGTCGTACACATCGGACTGCTTGTCGGCCAAATCCTTCAGCGCCTGGGAGACGGTCTCCTCGGCCAGGAAGGCGGACCGGGCGGCGGTGACCGCACCGGCGTCTCCGGCAGGCAGGGCCGCCCAGGTACCCCGCTTTTGGGCCAGGTCCTGTTCCGCCTGGCCGGCGGCGCGGCAGGCGCTGGCGAGCACCTGCTGGGCCTTGGCCAGGTTGAGCGCCGCCTCGCGCACGGACTTGAGTTTTTCCAGGAAGTCCTGAACGAGTTCGTGTTCCTTTTTTTGCGCTTCCAGCGCGGCCTTGTCGCCGTCGCGTTTTTCCTTTTTGGCGGCGTCGATCTGCAGCTTAAGGCCGTCGATATCCAGTTTCTGCAGCTTGATCCAGCCTTCCGCTTCGATCACCTGCGCGTTGCAGGCGGCGACCGCCTGCTCGGCCTTCTGGCGATCCTCGTCGGCGCGGGTCAGATCCGCCTGGATGGCGTCGGTGGCGCGGGCCGGGATGATGGGCATGATGATCAGCGCCTCGTAGAATTTGGCTGAGGCCGGCTCCGCCGGTTTCGCTTCCTGGCCCGCGATGAGGCCGCCGTACAACATGACCGATGACATCGCTATGAGTGCCGTCAGGATCCTGCGTCCGTCCATCGAAAACCTCCTTGCCCGATCCGATCGCCGATTGAGTGCAATCGTATTGTATGCGATTCGGAGAGAAAAATCACGCGGCCTCCTGCAGGTCGGCTGCCGCTTGACATTCTGTTCGATCCCCCTACAGTGTGAGATAGAACGGTTTCCGCTTTGAAGGTCGCTCGTCGGGCGATGAACAACAGGTGGCCATCCGGCATCGATAGCCGCAGGGCAGCGCTTCTGTTGACCGAATGGAATATTGCTCGGCTTCCATCATCAGGAGGTGTGGTATGCATAATGGACGTACCGTCGCACTGGCCGTGTTCGTGGCCTTCGTGGCCACGCTGGGACCTGTGGCCCTCGGCGCGCCGGCCGGTAAAGGAGCACCTGCGCCGGCTGCAGTCACCGTGGAAAAGGTGGCGTTGTTCAAGGACGGCACCGCGTTTCTGAGCTCCGGGGCGACTCTGCCTGCGGGTGCCGCCACCGTTGCGCTGGGCCCGCTGCCCGTGCCCGTGCACGGGACGTTTTGGGTGAGCTACGGTCCCGAGGTCGCCCTGCGCCGCCTCGTGGCGGCACAGGACGAGACGTCGGTCCCTGTCGTGGCGGTCAACCTGGCCCAGCTTCTCCAGGCCAACGCGGGCCGCCGGGTGACGCTGCGCGTAGGCCCCGGCGAGCGGGATGTCGTGACCGGCACGGTGCTGGCGGCGCCGCCGATTCCGGGTGGAACAGCTGCTTCCAATGTCCCGGGCGACCGCACCGGTGAAGATGGTGAGGACTCGCGGCTCTTGGTCGTTCCGGGAATGGACATGATCACCCTCCAGACCGAAGCCGGGCTGGTGGCCTTGTCAGCCGGCTCGATCCTTCGGGTCGAGTTCGACGGGACCGAGGTCACGCGGACGGCCCGAGTGCCGCAGAAACGCCCCGGCCTCCGCCTGGAGCTGGAGCGGCCGGCGGGGGGCAGCCGGGTCGCCGTGAGCTGCCTGGCCCGGGGCGCCGCCTGGGCGCCCGCTTACCGCATCGACCTCACCGATCTAAAAACCGCCCGCTTCAGTGCCCATGCGGTGGTGATCAACGAACTGGCGGACTGGAATCGCGTTCAACTGGAACTGATCACCGGCTTCCCCAACATCCGTTTTGGGCACGTGTCCAGTCCCATCGCCATGGTGCAACGTCTGCAGGAATTTCTCTCGGCACTCGGCGGCGGGGCTTCGGGCGGCGGCCGGTCCAATGTCATGATGCAGCAGGCCGTGATGGCGAACTACGCGGAATTCGATGCCGCGCCGCCGCCGGAGCTGTCATACGCCGGGGTGGCGGAGGGGCAGGCGGTGGAGGACCTGTTCCTGTACCCGGTCCCCGACTTCAGCCTGAAGCGGGGCGAGACGGCCTGGGTGCCGCTCTTCACCGCCGACATGCCGTACCGCCACGTCTACACCTGGCGGATCGGCGACTACCTTGACCGGGACGACCAGTACCGCGACGCCGCGGAGAGGGCGAACGAGGCCGAGGAGGTGTGGCACTGCTGCCGCTTGAAGAACAACCTGACCATGCCCCTCACCACGGCGGCGGCGGAGTTCGTCACCGGCGGTGCCTTCACCGGCCAGGATATCTGTCACTACACCGCGCCGGGCGCCGAAACCACCATTCGCATCAACCGGGCGATGAACGTGCTGGCGGAGCAGGCCGAGGTGGAGGTGGCGCGCACCCGCGACGCCGCCACGTTCCACGGCTACTCCTACGACCGGGTGAAGGTGCGCGGCGAGCTGAAGCTGCGCAGCCGGCTCGACCGGGCGGTGCAGCTCGAGGTCGTCAAGGAGCTGTCGGGTGACGTGCTCGAGGTGACACCGCAAGCCGAGGACACCGTCACAGCCAAGGGTTTGAAGCAGGTCAATTCGAAGCACGTCCTCACCTGGGAGCCCGAAGTGCCGCCGGGCGGGGAACTGAAACTGGTGTACGTGTATGACGTGTTCATTCGAAACTGAGGGAGGACAGTCATGCCACGCGTGACCGGTATCGGCGGCATCTTTTTCAAGGCGAAGGATCCGGCGGCCCTGCGCGAGTGGTACCGCCGCCATCTCGGCCTGGATATCCAGGGTTGGGGCGGGACGGTGTTTCACGGAACCGAAGCAGCCGGTACCACGGTTTGGAACATCTTTGAGGCGGGTTCCAACTACTTCGATCCCAGCCATACCCCGTTCATGATCAACTACCGCGTGGCCGACCTCGACGCCGTCCTGGCCGCTTTGCGGGCGGAAGGATGCGCCGTCGACGACCGGACCGAGGAGTCGGCGTTCGGCAAGTTCGGCTGGGTCATGGACCCGGAGGGGCACCGCATCGAACTTTGGCAGCCGCCGCCCGGCGGCATCCCGGGTTAAGGCGCGGCGGAACGCGGGCGGGATATCACGGGCGCCGGCCGGTCACCCGCCTGCGTTGTGGTTATCGCCCTAGGTCGGGATGTGGCGCAGATGCTCCTTGTGAGCGTAGCAGTAGAGGCAGCCGTGGGTGCAGGCGCCACCCAGCGCCTGGCGTTTGGCGATGACGCAGCGGCACCCCGGCCGCTGCCGCCCCGGGGCGATCCGCTTGAAGCGGTCCACGCCGATGGCGGCGAGCAGCGCGTCGTCCACGCAGCCGGTGTGCTCGGCCCCCGCCACCTGGTAGGGCATCCCGCAGAACGAGACGCAGCCGGCGAAATCCGGCCGGGACTGTAGCAACTCGCGAAGCCACCAGGCGGCCAGCTCCGGGTCCGGATAGAGGGCCCGCCCCGACTTGCGGGTGTATCGGTCCCGGTCGATCCCCAGCTTGTGGAACAGGGTGTCGTGCCCTTTGTAAAACTGGATGATGGACGTGATGGTGCGCACCGGCGCGGTGATGCCGCCGAGCACCGCGGTGGCGCGGCGCAACCCCTCGGCGGTGGGGATGCCGGGGTCCACCCGCAGCCGCAGCCGCTCCAGGCCCATGGCGTCCGCCGCCCGGTTGAAGTGCGCCACCATGGTTTCCGGCGGCGCCACGCCCGGTTCCAGCCAGGTGCCGCCCCAGCCGGTGATGGTGAGTCCCAGGGCCACCCGGGGGTGGCTCCGGAAGAAGTCCACGGGGACGAGGTTCTTGGAATAGACCACGAGCGGCTGGCCGGATTCGGCCGCCTCGGCCACCGCCGGCCAATGGAAGAACGGATCCGACGTTTCCGTTACCCAGACGAATTCGGTGGTTGGATCGCTCATCATGCCCCCCTTAGTATAGCAACCGGACAGCGGAGTCCAGCGCGAATTGGAGAAGATGTTTGGTCAACAATCCGTAAGATTCACCAGAACATATAATACGAGGAGAATTTTATGAATAAACATTGGACCGGTCTCTGGCTGGTGGTGGTCCTCGGCGTGTGCGGCTGGGCTCTGGCCGCCGAACCGCCGGCGGCGCGGCACGTGCCCACGGTGGACGAGCTGCTGCAGCTGCGCGTGCCGCGCCTGGTCGAAATCTCGCCCGACGGCCGCTGGGTGGCCTACTCGGTGCTGACGCCCGACTTCAAGAAGGACGCGTTCACGCCGCAGGTCTGGCTGGCGGAAACGGCCACCGGCCGCATCTTCCAGCTTACCCGCGGCGAAGACGGCGCCGGCAACCCGAAGTGGTCGCCGGACGGCCGCTGGCTGTCGTTCGTGTCGGGTCGGGACGGCGGCAAGAACCAGCTGTTCCTCATCAGCCCGGAGGGGGGCGAGGCGGTGCGGATCACCGACGTCAAGGACGGCGGGGGAGATTACGAGTGGTCGGCGGACGGCCGCCAGATTGCCTTCCTCGCCGAAGAGCCGGAGGTTCCGGCGGACAAGGACCGGACGGAGCACCTGGGCGACTTTCGGGTGGTCCGCAGCGACTACCGCCACACCCATCTCTGGACAATTGATGTGGAGAAGGCCATGGAAACGCCCGCCGCCGGCGTGCAGCGGACGAAGGGGCGCGAATTCAGCGTCGGTGACTTCGCCTGGTCGCCCGACGGCACCCGGATCGCCTTCAGCGCCACGGTGAATCCCGACCTGGTGCAGAGCGCCAGCGCGGATTTGTACCTGTTGAATCTCGCGGACGACACGGTGACGAAGATCGTAGACCAGCCCGGCCCTGACACGTCGCCCGTCTGGTCGCCCGACGGCGCCCGGATCGCCTTCGCCTCGGCCATGGGCAACCCGCGGTACTTCGCGCGCAACTCGCGGCTGGCGGTGGTGCCGGCCGCCGGCGGCGCGCCCGTGTCGCTCACAGACGCCTTCGATGAAAATCCGAGTCTGTTGGCCTGGAAAACGGACGGCATCTATTTTTCGGCCCTGCAGCGCACCGCCGTGCACCTGTTCCGGGTGCATCCAGAAGACCGCCGGATCGACCGGTTGTCACAGCCCGACGGCCTTCTGGCCGGCGCCTTCAGCCTGACGCGGGACGGTCGGACCGTGGCATTCCTCGCCGGCGCCCCCGATGCGCTCCCGGAAGTCTTCGTGACCGCGGCGGCGCCGTTCGCGCCGCGCCGCCTCACCGACTTCAACGCCCAGACGGCCGGCCTCATCCTGGGCACCCGCGAGCTTGTCACCTGGACCAGCCGGGACGGCGAGCCCATCGAGGGCGTGCTCATCAAGCCGGCCGACTTCGACCCGGCCAAGCAGTATGCCCTCCTCTGCGTCATCCACGGCGGACCCACCGGCATCGACCGGCCGGTGCTCCTCCTGCCCGACTCCCGCTACTACCCGGCTGACATCTGGGCGGCGCGCGGCGCCCTGGTCCTGAAGGTAAACTACCGCGGCAGCGCCGGCTACGGCGAGCGGTTCCGCATGCTCAACATGCGCAACCTGGGGGTGGGCGACGCCTGGGACGTGCTCTCGGGCGTGGATCACCTGGTGGCGAAGGGGTGGGTGGATCCCCGGCGGGTGGGCTGCATGGGCTGGAGCCAGGGCGGCTATATCTCGGCGTTCCTCACCACGTCCTCGAACCGCTTCGCCGCCATCTCGGTGGGCGCCGGCATCTCCAACTGGGCGACCTACTACTACAACACCGATATCACCCCGTTCACGATCAACTATCTAGGCGACGATCCGGTGGACGACCCGGAGATCTACCGCCTCACCTCGCCCATGAGCTACATCAGGGAGGCGAAGACGCCCACCCTGATCCAGCATGGCGAGAACGACCGACGCGTCCCCATCCCCAATGCCTATGAGTTGCGCCAGGGTCTCGAAGACCGGAGCGTGCCGGTGGAGATGGTCGTGTACAAAGGCTTTGGCCACGGCATCACCAAGCCGCGGGCGTCGCGCGCCGTCATGCGACACAACCTCGAATGGTTCGGCCACTTCTTGTGGGGCGATCCCAGGCCCGACTTTACCCGGCCCGAGGTGCCCAAAGCCGACAAGAAGGAAGAGAAGTAAGTCGCGCAAGGCGGCCCGCGCTCGCCGGGCGCGGGTCGCTGTCGCACTCACCCTCCGTTCGGAAGCACTCGGCTTTTCGAGCCCTCCACGATATTGAGCGGGCCAAGGCGGCCCGCGATCGTCACCCGCGTCGCAGGAGAAAGCTGCGGTGTCGTTCGTGATTCGCTTGACACCGTGGTCCCGATTCGATACGTTTGCGCAAATCTGCGATTTTCAAACCGAGGGTGTCCTATGTGCGGGGAGCGGTGTGCGACGGGGAATACATTCGTCTGGATATCCCTTCTGATTGTCTCCGTGAATGTGGTGTCTCTGCTGGGAAGCGGCGGGGAGCCCCGGATCCGGCCGCTCGATGAGCGGCGCCTGCAGGCGCTGGCGGTGGTGGAAACAGGCTTCCACCGGTTTGAGGGCGACGACCTGGAGGCGGCCATTCGGAAGGGCGATGCGGATCGGGTCACGGCGTATCTCGATGCCGGCTGGGGGCCGGACCAGCCCCTCGACCTGACCGCCAAGCGGCCGCTGCACCAGGCGGCTGAATACGGCCAGGCCGCCATCGTCCGGTTGTTGCTGGCACGGGGCGCCGACCCCAACGCGCCTGACAAACAGGGGGCCACGCCCCTGGATCGCGCGGCCTATGCCGGGAAACTCGAGGTGGTCACGCTGATGCTGGACGGAGGCGCGGACATCCAGGGTGCCGGCCGGAGCGCCCTCTTTTCGACTCTCAGCGGGGAGAACTGCGCCGCGACCATCCGCCTGCTCCTCGCGCGTGGAGCCGATCCGGGACAATGCAACGCAGACGGTCTGACGCCGCTGATGGCGGCGGCGCGGTGGAACCGGGACGAAGCCCTGGCAACGCTGCTGGAAAAACCGGATCCGGCCGTGCTGGCCCGGCGGGACAAGCACGGGCAGACCGCGCTCGGCTACACGCTGTCCAGCGACGTTAAGCAGCTGCCGGCCACGCGCCTGCTGCTGGCGGCCGGCGCCGATCCCGTCGCGCCCGGCGGCAAGGTGACCGACCTGGAACGGGCCTGGCAAAACCGCAGTTCCGCCGGACCCGACCTGGAGGCGGCGGTGCTCCGGCGCAATCCGCTTGCGGCGGGCGCGCTCCTCGGGCCGGCCATCCTGCACGACCGGATGGATTTCGCCGCGGCGCTGCTGGCCGCGGGCGTGCCCGCCGACGGGCTGGACGCAAAGACCCGGCTGTTCCTTGCCGCCGCCACGGGTGACGCGGGCACGCTGACTGCCGCGCCCGACCAGGAGCTCCTGGGAACCAAAGGTCTCCGAGACGAGACGCTGCTGGGCCGGGCGGCGCGCCACGCCCAGCCCGCGACGGTCCGGGTGGCGCTCGCGGCGCTGAAGCGACAGCGGGCCACGTGGCCGACTCCGCCCAAACCGCCGTGGGGCTGTCGGGAGATGCTGGACGCGGCCGAAGGCGGC
>JAKQOW010000086.1 GCA_029565065.1 Acidobacteriota bacterium
GCGAGTGCAAGTGGTCCGTCCGGCCGGTGGGGCGGAACGTCCTCGAGGAGCTGACGGCCAAGAGCGGCCTCGTCCAGGTTCCCGGACCGCGCCAGCGGGAGCGCCGCTACGTCCTCTTCAGCCGGAGCGGCTTCACCGACGGGCTGCGCCGCATCGTGGCCGGCCGCCGGGACGTCGCGCTGGTGGCGGGGCTGGATCCCGCGGCGACCTGAGCGGCTCCGCCCCCTCACCGGTTCGCCGTTTCGGGAACGGTTGATGGTTGATGGTTGATAGTTGATCGTTGATAGTTGATCGTTGATGGGTCGTGCTCGTGATCGTAATTCGTCATCGTCATCGTAATCGTAATTCGTAATCGTGCTCGTCATCGGGTCTCGCGGTTCGGGATTCGCGGTTCGGGATTCGGGGTCCGTTCCCAACCCTCAACTTTCAACCCTCAACCCTTAACCCTCAACTTTCAACCCTCAACCCTCAACGCTTTCTTTGTGCCCTTCGTGCCTCCGTGGTGACTCTTCTCTTCTCTCCGCTTCGCCCCTCGGCTTTCCATTGACAAAAAGAATCGCTTGGCGTCTTGGCGCCTTCGCGAGCCATTTCTCCCTCCGCGCCCTCTGCGTACTCTGTGGTGAATCTCCCCCTGCCGGCGGTCGGCCAATTGGATGCGCATCAACCTGTCAATTCTGATCACTGGACTCAAGCGCAAGATCCGGTGACAGGCGATCCTGTCGCATTTGCAGCGTGTCTTCCATCTCCCCTTGCGACAGGATCCGGTAACCGTCCGGCCCGCCGGCGGAGGCCGCCTGCAGCGCGTCGATGACCCGGCTCAGACCGCCGGGAGTGAGCCCCATCTCCTCCCAGGCATCCTCATCCCAGATCACCAGCTGCCAGCCGTTGTCCAGGGTGATCCAGTCCAGATCCAGGTCTTCCGCTTCCCCTGTCCCTGTCTTTTCCACGCTCAGCTCTTCCGCTGCCGGCAGTGATTCTTCTTTCACCACACCGTCTCTGTTTGTGCGACGCATCGTCCACCTCAAAAATTCAAAAAACAGGCTGCCGCTCCCCCCTTGCCGCCGGCCCCGTTCCCTGCGCGCGTGTCACTTCAAACTCGAGACCGGCCCCTGAGCGGCAGCCCGCATCACTGCCCATGATGCCGCCCGGCGGGGCGCCGGATCCCGTGCGCCCTCAGGCGGCCATCGACTCGCGGTCGACGGCCACTGTACGTCCCGGTCGTTCCGTGGCGCGGAACGGAAAACGACTTTCCCCTGGGCGGTTTAGTCATATTCTGGGAATTGAGTTGATTGGAGTTTAACGATTTAAAGATTTAAAGGTTTAAAGGTTCGAAAGTCCGAAGATGGACAGGACCAGTCGATCCGGATCGAACGACCTTCCAACCTTCAAACACTCAAACATTTCCTCGCAATCGAAACCTTCAACCTATTCCCTGATCCGCAACAGGCTCAGCCCCCGCAGATGCCGGATCAGCGCCTGGCGGATGGCCTCGGCCTGGCCGGGATCCAGAACCTCCAGCTGAAACGATTGTACGTTCCCCTTTTTCCCCTGGTCGTAGCACTTGCCCTCGATGATCCCGGATGTCTTCGACGCGAACAGCTCGACCCGACAGCGGTCCTCGGTGTGACCCCAGTCGAAGGGCCCGAAGTGGATCCG
This sequence comes from Acidobacteriota bacterium, assembly GCA_029565065.1. Taxonomy (GTDB): domain Bacteria; phylum Acidobacteriota; class JAAYUB01; order JAAYUB01; family JAAYUB01; genus JAAYUB01. The sequence goes on from JAKQOW010000086.1 coordinate 1,657, forward strand.
CCGGATCCCTGGGACGCAGGTGATTTCCTGGAAGATGCCTCGCACCGGCTGGGGGATGTCCTCCAGTTTCTGAACGTGGACGCCCCAGATGGTGGTGTGCGCTTTGCCCGCTTCCACCAGCACCTGCAGGGGCGCGGGGCTCAGTGGCACGGCCTTGCCCACGGACGCCAGGTCTCGCTCCAGCGGGCTCATCTTCGCCTTTCGGTTGTAGCTCTCCCAGGCCCGGCGGATCCCGGCGAACTCCTCGCCCCGCAAAGGATCGGCCTCGAGCAGGGCCAGCACGTCCCAGACCGCCTCCTTGATCGCCGAGGTGGTCACCCGCCCGCTCACGGCTTGCCCGCCTTCCAGCAGGCGCTCGATCACCAGGGGCACCACCTTGGCCGGCACGATCAGGTCGTCCTTGCCGGCCGTGTGGCAGGCCTTGCGGATGGAGGCGGCCAGGGTCTCACGGCTGAATTCCTCATCGGGACGCCCCTGGCGCTTGATCACGGTGCGGATGGCGCCCTGCTGTTCCAGCAGCGCCTTGATCTGCCGGAGTGCGTCGTCCAACTTCTCGCTCACCACGTCGGCATAAAAGGCCAGAATGCGATTGCCGATGTGGTTCGGGTCCACGATGGCCACGAGCTTCCCTTCCCGCTTAGCGTGGACGATCCCGATGGCCGTGCCCACCGACTCGCGCCACATATTGGCCAGCACCGCGTCGCAACTGCGGATGGCCTGCTGATCGCGGCGGATGATCTCGTAGCCGGCCTCGGCGGTGGTCTGCACCGCCACGATGGTGTCGTTCGGGTCGACGAAATCGAACCGGTCGCCCCACTTGTCGCGCACCCGCCGCCGCCAGTGGCTGCGCTGCGCCTCGTTGCAGCCGTGGATGGGTCCGGCCAGATACACGCGGAACCGTTTCACCTTCGGCGTCTTGCTCATGGCGCCTCACCCCCGCCGCCTCTCGCCGCCCCGCCGGTCCATCTCCTCGAACATCCGGTCCAGTTTCTCGCACATCTCGCCCCCCCGTCTGAATCATTCGGTCATCGGACATTGGACATCGGACTTCGGACTTCGGGCCTCGAAGTCGCCGGTTCGCCGCTTCGCCGGCTCGCCGGTTTGCCTCCCCTCGTCCTTCCATTGACAAAAAGCATCGCTTGGTGCCTTCGTGCGCCTCACGGCAGGCGCCGCAGGAAATTCCCGATACGGCACAGGATCCATCCCAGCACCAAGTACCACATCCAGATCTCCCGGTCAGATGAAACCGCTCACTCAATGAAAATTAGCGAATTTGGGCGAAAACTCCTCTTCTTCCAATAGTTATACACTTCTAACCTCCGAAGCAGCGCTCTTCGATCACTCATCATTTATTATCCTGGTTCTCTTTGACATCATGGAGCTAGTCAAGATCTCACTAATTCTATAATTTCTCCTGCCTTTGCCTCCAGAAGTTGGGGCATTTCCTCTCTAGCCCAATCATCCGTTTGAGTTTTAATCCATCTGAGAAAAGTGCCCGCACGTTGGATTTCACAGCGACGTTCAGCATTGGCGATCTCGGCTATGTCATCTTCTGGATTATTAATCCCAGGCAGTCTCATTAGTAATTTGGCAATACCGTTGCCTCGCTTTACCAACTCACCGTCGGGTAGTCCTGCTTTGTCCAGCCAATGACGCAAATCTTCGGAAACATCCGCAATGAGTTGTCTGAATTTGTCTCTCGCGAGCCCTGACTCCCCACCTGTATTTACTGCATAGAATTCGAGCGTCGCCTCGCCTTTCACAGGACGTCCAAGATAGATCATCAAACTGGGGTATCCAAGGAGCTGCAGTCTTTCCTTGGTAAAGACGTTTTCAAATGCCATTCGGTAATCTGCAGACCAGATCGAGAGTGACCCAGTTTTTCCCCCAAGCATCCAATTTTCACCTGAAAAATCCGACCGGATCAACTCATGAAGTTGCTTCACGGTTTCCGAATCACCTTTACTAAACACACGGCCCATACGTATACCCAATTTTCTCAGTGTATCGACATGTCGCTCAGGATTAAGTCCCAGCTGATTCAGATTGGCATCGGCCAATATTGTAAATTCAGAATTCTTTACCCGTTTTAACTCAATGATCAGTTCTTCAGCCTTTGGGTTAATCACATAATCCTGTGTTGACAGACATGCCAAAAACTCATTCAACAGGAATTTCACTCGCGGTGCAAGTCGATCAGATCGTGTTAAAAATGTCAGCCAATCAACGAGGTCATCGTAGTTCAGGATAGCAAATTCATCTCCTGGATCTACTGATTCCCTTTCTGTTGGTGAAAGATAGACCAGGATTGGGTGTTTCAGATCTTCCAATCCAGGTAGTTTGAAGTGTTGATTTCTTGCCCAATCACGATAAACCTTGAGTTGGTCCCCATGCGGTCCAGCTTCAACTTTGTACTCAATTAAAATAAAGGGAATAGTTTCTTGGCCATTGCCAATAGAAACCAAGATGTCAGCGCGACCCTTTTTTCTCGCAAGGGGATATTCAGTCTCAACTATTGCCTGTTCTAAGGGCAAGGAATCCAGTGTCCAAGCATTCAAGCAATCGTACATTATTGGAAGTTTCTCTGCTCCCCCCACATACTTTTTCCTGCACAAAGTTAACAGGAATTGATGCAGGGGCAATCGGCCAAGACCATGGCTTTCCTGTGGATTCAGAAGCCAACCAACCAAAGATGCATGAGGCAGCTCTCGGCTTTGTATGCCAAGAATCTCAAAAATTGTTTTTTGACCGATAGTGTCTTTCAGTTCCTGATAGAGTGGCGATGCCATTATCGATTCCAAGCACTGCTTGGGATCTAATGCCCGTTTTCCTTCATCAGCCATAATCATCCTCTCTAGCATTAATAATTGTTTCGGATCGCCGCCAGCGTCTCGTGGAACCGAGCAACGAGCCAGTCGGGCCGGATGAGCCTGGCGCTCTCGCGGAACGAGAACACCCAGGCCAGCAGCTCCCACTCCGACGTGCAGGCGAAGGCGAGGCGCAGCACGTCCGGCGCGGTCCACTCGAGGCGCTGGTTCGGGCTCCAGGTCCGCTCGGCAGCGTAGCGCGCCGCCGAGCCGCGCAGCTCGATCTCCGCCTCGAACTGCTCCCCCTTGATCACGCCGAAGTGGCGGTTGAACACGGCGTCGAAGTCGTAGTCGCGGGGGAACGCGTACCGCCGCTCCGTGAGCGTCGCGGCGCGGATCCGGTGCACCGCGAGCAGCGGATCGTACTCCGCCGCGCGCACCCGCTGGCCGGGCCGGCGCGCAAGACGCGCGTGCAGGTACATCGCCTCGCGGTGGGAGAAGAGCTTCAGCGGCTTCACGCAGAGCGTCTTCGGCCGCGGCTCGTCCAGCGCCTGGTACTCCAGCGCCACGATCCGCCGCTCCTCCAGCGCCTGGATGATGGTCTTGATGGCGGCTTGGTGCTGCGTGTAGTCGATGGTGCCGGGGCGGAACACGGCGAAGTGGCCGTCGCTGCGCCGGCCGTCGCCGGCGAGCAGCGCCTGGCTCTTCTCCAGCGCCCGGGTCGCCTCGGCGAACATTTCCGCACCCAGCAGGTGGGCGGTGAAGTCCCGGCACATCAGCAGCAGGTTGTATTCGGAATCGGACAGCGTCATGGCCGGCGGGATCCGCTCCGGCCGGCGGAGTCGGATGTACTTGCGGTTCCCCTCCCGGCGCTCCTCCAGCTCCAGGCGGTGGGCGCGCTGCAGGTCGTCCAGCAGCCGCAGCACCGACTGCTTGGAGCAGCTGAGCTGCCGCGCCAGCTCGCTCAGGGAGTACTCGTCCCGCGTGAACAGCAGCTTCACGAACAGGGTGATGATCTTCTGGCCGTAGCTACGATGTGGATCCTGCTTCGATCCCATGGCACCCCCTGCATGTGTCGTTCGACGTCAGCCACGCGTCCGGCCGACCATGCCGGCCTGCGGTCACTCCGGATCCTGGTCTTCTCCTTCTTCCTTGTCCTTCAGATTGCTGATCGAGACGATGAGCTGGCTGAATCTGGGGGCGATGACCGCATAGCCCACGAGGAAGCAGAACAACAACCAGCCGGCCCTGGCGCCATCATAGCGGATGGTGTCCGGATCGGTCAACCCGATGTGCGTGGCCAGGTACGGGAAGCTCTCGTAGACGGCCACCCCCCAGAACGCCAGAATGAGGTAACCCAGGAAATGGACGAGCCAAATCTGGAAGTCTCTCATGACTGTCTCCTGTTCCATGGCGATCCCATCACCGGTCGTCGCGAACTTGACCGGCGCAAACAGGTTCGATGCATCACCCACCTCCGACTAATAAGGCAGCCGCGCGGCGCCGGGGTCCCGCCCACCGCGGCCGGCGCCGGCGGGTCGACGGGGCGGGTCACTTGCCCCGTTCTTCCCCTTTCTTTTTGCCAAAACGCCTGATGGCCCGTTGGGCATAGTGATCCGCCAGCAGGAAGCAGGTTCCCGACGTGATGAAGAACCAGAAGCCCAGCACCAGTTGGTAGAGGAAGGAGTCCCGGCGGAGATTGGCCAGGCTGGCCAGGCCGGGAAAGCTCAAGTACGTCATGATCATGTAGAAACCCACGACAATGACCGAGTAGTAGCGGATCAGGAGAATCTTGTCGCGACTGGTCATCGTCTCCTCCTTTTTCAGGTTTCAAGGCCACAGGAACGATTTACAGGTTCAAGGCGCTTGCAGCGCGGGCGCACCCAGGCGAGGGATGAGCGCCAGCCCGGCCTGCGGCGACCTCGCCGCGGCGAGGGTCTCCCCCTAGAACGGGCTCCACCGAGGCCGCCCACCCGCCGATGGGCGTTATCGGCCAGCGCACGCACCGCTTCCCGCTGCCGGTCGAGGGCGGCCCGGACGGCGCAAAGGCCCTGGATCGCCGCCAGGCGGTGAGGCGCCGGAGAATCCTTCCCAATTCCGGCAAATGGTTTTGGTTCCAGGTATCGATCAGTGACAAGAAGTGCATGGGGATTCTCCTGAAATTTGGATGGGACAGGCTTCGCCAAGCTGGGTCTTTGGACGGATCTTGCGCCGGCGGGGCGACGGGCGGGGGGCCGGCCCGGCGGGGGCGTCATCCCCGGCCGGATGGAGCGGAGCGGACGGGATACCAACGCCCGGCCGCGGGACCGACCCGGCCCGGCCCTCGGGCGGCGCTGCCGGCACGAAGCCGATGGGGCGCTCGGGGGAGGCGGCGCGGTCCTTGAGCCGCGTCTCCTCGGCCAGGGCCTCCACGAGTTGCGCCGGTGTGACGGCGCCGCGGGGGAGCATGGCGAAGCGGTCGTGCACCGCCCGGAAGTCGCCCGGAGCGAGGCCCGCCAGGCGGCGGAGCGCGGCCGCGGCTGCCGGGTCCAGCGCCGCGCCGGCCAGGGGCGCCAAGAGCCGCCGGAAGAAGATCTCCGCCCCCTCGGGGGTGAGCCAGTCGAGCCGCACCTTGAACTGGAACCGCCGCAGGCAGGCGCTGTCCATGCCGGCCAGGCGGTTGGTGGTGCAGAGCAGGATCCCCCGGTAGCGCTCCATGGCGGTCAGGAACGCGTTGGTGAAGCTGATCTCCCACGAGCGCTGGGCCCGGCCGCGGGGGAAGAGGAACGTGTCCACCTCGTCGATCACCAGCACGGCGCCGTCCCGCTCGGCGGTCCGGAACGCGTCGCGGATCCGCGCCTCGGTCTCGCCCACGTACGGGCCCATCAGCTCGTCGGCCTGCCGGTAGAGCATCTCCCGGTCCCGCAGCCGGGCCAGGTGGCGGGCCAGCTCGCTCTTCCCGGTGCCCGGCGGGCCGTGTAAGAGCGCGTTCAGGTTGGGGAGCGGCGCGCCGGAGGCGCCGTCGCGGCCGAAGCCCTCGAGCGCCGCCCGGAGTGGGCCGAGCTCCGGCGAGACGTTGAGCCCTGTGAACTGGTACTCCCGGTCGGCCGCCTCGGGTTCCTCGGGCGGACGGCCGCCGTTGGCCATGGCGTGGTGGGCGTCCAGGGCCAGGCGCACCGCGGTGCGGAACGCCTCGGTCCCCGGCGCCGCCACCTCCCGCGCCTGGCGCACCGCCAGCTCCACCGGGCCGGCGCTGCAGCGGTAGCGGGCGGCCAGGCGGGCGATCTCGGCCTCGTCGAAGGCGCCGCGGGCGCCGGCGGACTGCAGGATCGTCCGCCACACCTGGATCCGCTGGGCCCGGGTGAACTCGGGGAAGGCGACGCTGAAGGTGAAGCGGCGCCGCACCGAGGCCTCGACGCCGTCCAGCGCGTTGACGATCCAGATCATCCGCACGCCGGGCTGCTCCAGGAGGTGGTTCAGCCAGCCCTTGTCCTGCGTCTCGCCCCGCTCGGCGAAGGCGTGGAGGGTGTTGAGCAGGTGGTCCGCCTCGTCCACCACCACGAGGGAGCCCTCGCCCTGGTTGGTCAGGTTCAGGCAGGCCTGGACCGCCGTGCGGCGCCGGGCGGCGGTGTTGTCGGCGGCGGTGAGAACCGCGTAGGCGGGCACCTTCAGCTCCCGCGCCAGCGCCCGGGCGAAGCTGGTCTTGCCGGTGCCCGGCGGCCCGTAGAGCAGCACGTGGACGGCCTGCGCCGGCCGCCGCGCCAGCAGTTGGCGCAGGTGGTCCACCTGGTCGGCGGGCACGAGGTGCCGGTCCAGCGCGAGCGTCGCCCGGGGGAGCCGGGCGAAGAGGCTGTCGCTGGCCGGTCCGCCGGATCCCTGGAAGAGCTCCAGGAATTCGTCGGCGAGCCGGAACCACGGCCCGTTGCGCGGCAGGGCGCCGAGACGGTCCAGGGTGCCGTGGAGGAGCCGCTCCAGCCGCCCCGGCGGCACCGCCAGCATGGTTCGGAGGTACTTCCGGTTCGTCAGGGTCTGGCACTGGAGGTGTTCTTCGAAGTAGCTCTCCGCCGGCGGCCAGGTGGCCAGGATGACGAGGAAGGTGAGGAGCTCGCGTTCGTCGTCGTCGAGGGCCAGCATCCGGGCCACCTCGGCGGCGCGCCGCTCCAGGGCGCCCGCCCCGCCGGCGGCCAGGCGGCGCTCGAGGCGGTCGAGCGCCGCCAGGACGGCCTCCGCCACCTGCCGTTCGGCGCGGCGGGGGCAGTGCTTCAGGAGATCCACCACCTCGTAGGGCCAGCGCGTCGGCACGAAGCGGCACTCGGCCAGCCCGGCGCGGGCGCCCACGCGCATATCCTCCGGCATGGCGGCCACGAGCACGCGGTTCACCGGGGTGACGCCGGCGCCGAGCAGCGCGCCGACCAGCTCCAGGGTGGGGTGATCCAGCTGCGGCCAGGCGGCCAGGACGCGCCGGAGCCAGGCGGCGCAGCGGCGGCGGACGGCCTTCTCGTCGCGGTCCAGGCGGCCGGTTCCCGCTGCCGGTCTGCCCCGCGGGCCGCAGGGGATCCGGTGCGGCATGTCCATCCGTCCGTTCATGGGTGCCTCCTTATCAAACGTGGGCCGCCAGTCTAATCCGCCGCCGTTCCGTAACCCGGAACGCGCGGGGTGAAATCCGTCCGCCGGCGCTTGACGGCCGGCGCCGGGTAGAGCCCCGACTTGGGACGGAGGCCCAACATCCGGGCCAGCCCCGGGAAGCTCTCGTACACCATGACGGCGTACAGGCACATGAAGCAGACCGCGTAGAATCGGGTCTCGATGATCTTCAGGCTGCTGCTCATTCCGACACCTCCGTTTCCATATCAACTCCCAAACCCGCAGCATCGGCTCGTGTTCACCCGGGCCAGGTGGTGATGGCGTCGCTCGACAGATCGGCCCGGCCGAGATTTTTCCGCACCTCGCCGGCAGACGTGTTGGCGTAGCAGTACAGGCAGAGATGGGCGCAGGTGTTGTACTGCCCGATGTCCTTGCTCACGATGCACCCGCAGGCCTTCCGCTGGCCCTTGTCTTTCAGCGCTGAAAAGCCGCCATTTCTTTCCGTCTGACCCGGCGCAGCCGACGAGGCGAAAAGCGCCCCTTGCTTCGGGGCGGCTTTGGCGAGGCCCATAAAATCCATCAGTGCCTCGTCGTGGGGAAATAGCCGGGCGATGAGCGCGTCGTCGATGCAGCGGTTCCGCGCGATTCCGTGCGCCGACAGGTCGACATCCTCGGCGCAGGTAGCCACCTCGAGCCCCCACTCCCCCGCCAGCCCGGCGATCCGGCCGGCCAGCTCGTCCTTTTCCGTCGCCGTGAAGTCCCGCCACGCCTGCTGCGCCCGCTTCAGCTGACTGCGGACTTTGGCATATTCCGAGATGTCGGCGAAGCTGATCACCAATTTCTCCGTCGAACCAGCCAGTTGATCGCCGACGCGCCGGATTTTTTCCAAGAGGCCGCCCACCGTCATGTCTCCGGCGAGGATCAGCGGATCGAAGCGCCAGATCACCCGCCCCCTCCCCAGGCGGGCGGCGAGGTCCCGAAACGTGCGCAGTCGCTCACCCAGCGGCGGGACGTGCGGCTCCAGTTTCTCGGCCTCATAGTCGTTGACGGTGTATTGAAAATAGTAGTTCAGGCCGCGCCGATCGAACTCGGCCAAGCCGTGGTTCAGGGGCTTGGGATTCTTGCTCCAGAACACGAACAGCCGGGCCTGCTCGAACGACACGTACTGCGAGGCCCGGTTGAACGGATTGACCCACCGGACGTACCCCCGCCGGAGCCGCTCGAGCAGCCATGCAGCGTGGAATGCCGGGATGTCGGTGGATCGGCTGGCCGAGATGATCAGCGGCGCGATCCCCTCGCGGATTGTTCCGTCGTCGGTTCGAATGGCGATCTTGTTCCAGTGTTTGAAGCCCATCGCTTTCTCCTACACCGCCGATTCCAGCAGATAGCCGTCCGTGTATCTGCGCTTGTCGTACTGCCTGCGGACGCCGCCGCCGCACGAGTCGTAACCCCACGGCGACCATGTGATGGTGTACCGGGGCTGGGGACTCACGCCGAGCCGGAACAATCCGGCGAACGGCCGGCGCGCCATCACCCGCACGGTCACCTTGCAGAGGTCCGAGCCAGAGTAACACGGGAGCATGGAGTGGGACACGCCGAAGACGGCCTGGCTGAAACAGGAATTGCGGCTCGCACAACACCCGTGCCAGAGCAGGCAGGGCAGCGGCAGGAGGGGGGCCAGCCCTTCGGGCGAAGCGCACGTGTATTCATTCATCTCCCGGTTCAGGACCTCCGAGAAGAAGCCGCCCGCGCACTTATCGTTGACGTCGACGAGGACGGCGACTCCCTCCGGCAGCAGGCGCCGTTCCGCCAACCCGAACAGCGCGGCGTACATCCCGCTGTTCCTCTCGTAGGCTGTTTTCGTGCGGTAGAACTCATTGACGAATTTCGACGAGATGATGACGTCGAAACCGCCGCCGTTGCCCCCGGCTTGGCCCGGCAACAACCGCTCCAGGCCGGCCCGCGAATCGAACACCGTCTGGACGACGCGCAGCTGCACCTGGGGCCCGAACAGCCGGGCGATGAGCTGTTTCTGGATCGCCAGCGCGCCCGCGTTCCCGTCGACGGACACGACGTCCACCACCCGCCCCGTATTCAGGTAGGCCTCCCTCAGCGCCCAGAGCAGGCCCGCCAGGTTGCCGCCGGTTCCCGCCCCGATATCCATGATCCGGATTTGATCCCTGTGCTGCAGCGTATCCCGGTACACGCTGTTATTGAGCAGCGAGCGCATGATCGTATGGCTTTCGACAAAGCTCCTCGGCCAATACGTCCCCAGATAGGTTCGCAGATCGTCCGCCGTGAACCCCAGCGTGCTGGTCACGCGCTGGGTCATTGGGCAGTGGCGGGCGCCGCATTCGTGCTTCAGAACCTGGTCGATCTCGCTGGGCAGTCTCATGGCTTCGATCCTCATCATTCTCAGTGAACCTTCAAGCTCGCGCTGGCTTCCGCCCGTCGCTCCCGGCGAGATTGTCGCGGCGTTCGCGTCACCGGGCTTGGCCGAACCATCTATTGCATGCATCGTGCCAAAGGCTCACTTCGCGCTTAAATCATTGTTATTATGCCTGTTACGCGATATTTGGGCCGGCGGCGGAACATAAATATTTTTATATACAGACAAAATATTTTATATATCGCCGGCGCCCGATCTGCCGGACCGCCGGATCCGCGCGGTGCGCGTCATAGCGTTCCGTCCGACCTCCGCGATTCACTTGAGAGGGAAGAAATAGAACCTTTCGCCGTAGGGACTCACCGGCGAGGTGTACCCGATGGAATACCCACCCACCTTGTCCCCGCCGGTCACCCCGAAGTGGAGCAGCCAGTCCACCGCATCCCGGACGTCCCCTTCGCCCAGCTGGACCAGGGTCCCCCTCGAAATGAGGAACCCGCCTCCCTGCATCGCGTACCCGATCCGCTGGCGGTCCAGGCAAGCCACGAGCTCAGCCGCGGTGGCGCAGCACTCGGCGAACCGCCTGCGGATCATCGGGAAGAAGGTCAGTTTCTCCAGGTAGAGCCCGCCGGGCGGCGTGTAGACGATGGAGTACCCCCCGACGCACAGTCCGCTCCGGAAGCCCAGTGACAACAGCGCATCCAGCAGGTCGACCGTCTCGCCATCCCGGCGCCGGATGGCGTGCCCCCGGGTGACGTAGAAGCCCCCGCCTCTCTGAGCGATGACCAGACGCGGCCGGCTCGCCAGCCAATTCACCACCCGCATCTGCCGCTCCTGATCGACGGCACCCTCCGGCGCTCCTAACCTCACCTGAATGTCACAGTCAGTTTTCATTTTGCCTCTCTTGGACCTGACATTCCGTCACGCGGAATCCGGCGGTTCGATATTCTCGATCTCCCATCGCATCAACGCCTCGTCATCGCCGCTCGTGATAGCTCGCCACAGGTCGGAGTGCGGGTCTTCGTCCGACTCCGGCTCGTCGTCCCCCTGATCCGGGTCATCCCACTCGTGGGAGATGGGATCCACATCGGCAGGATCCATATCCATCCATTTCTGCTCCGCCAAGCGCTCTCTTTCCATATCCCAAAAATCATCAGCGGCGGCCTCCTCTTCGGCGATGCGCCGACGTTCCATCTCCCAGGCCTCGATGGCCGCGGCCATGATGGCGGCCTGCCGCTCCATCTCTCCGTCCCAAGAGGTTTCGGCCAGTTCCGCCTCATCGGCCATACGGTTCATCTCCGCCTCGACTGCCGCCTCGTCCCGTTCCGCCTCATCAACCATCCGGGCCATTTCGGCTTCGATCGCCGCCTCGTCCCGTTCCGCCTGTTGGGCCAGCTCCTCAGCTTCCATTGCGGAAAGGTCCCCAGCCGGGCCGCAGAACTCGATCGGCCAGGCTGGAATTTCCGGATGGTTGTTTTCACACTCGGGATTTCTCATCTCGCTTCGCTCCTTATCTGACCGCGGCGTCGGTCTGGTCGTCTGTACTCGAGTCAATCGCCGACTTCACCGCGCCGCCACCGCTACCAATTGCATTCGGGATGCCAATGTTCGATTCGTCAAAGGCCGCGAACGGGCAGATACCGCTAATCGTTCAATTTCAACATGTTTTGATCGTTTCTAGCGCTGCCAGACTCCAGCACAAGGAAAAACTTTTACATTTTGATAAAATTCTTTATAATAATCTCATCCCACGACCGGAGGCGACCATGGCTGCACCTTCCGTCAATGTGCTGATGTCTTGGATCGGCATCTCGGACCTGAAAGCCGCTGAAAGCGGGGCCACCGACGACATCGGCCCCATCGCCCGAACGGCGGGCGCGAGGCGTTACACCCACATCTATCTGCTGAACGATCACGGACCGGTGAAGGGAAGAATTTATCAGGATTGGCTAAGCGGACGTTGCAAAGCGAAAATTCCGACCCCTATCGCCGTCGTGCTGCCGGAGGGCCCCACTCAGTATGAGACGATTTACCAGGCCAGCCGGGCGGCTGTCGAACAGATTTACCGGGACCTGCGCAGTCGTGAGCTGCCGTTGGAGTATCAGATCAGCGCGGGAACGCCCGCCATGAGCTCCATGCTGATCATCCTTGCGAAAACATCTCATCGGGCTGAGCTCGTCGAAGCCTCCAAGAAGAAGGGTGTGCGAACGGTGCCCTTCATGTTTGACCTCGCCGCCGAGTTTCTGCCCGATCTGATTAGGAAAGATGACGATTTTTTTACCCGGTATGCCCAGGGACTGATAGAAGATTCGCCCCAGTTTGAATCGATCATCGGCCGATCGCCGCAGATCGTGGAGGCCAAGCAGCAGGCCGCGATGCTGGCTATTCGCGACGTGCCGATGCTCATCCTCGGCGAATCAGGAACCGGCAAGGAGCTGTTCGCCCGGGCCATCCATTCCACCAGCGGGCGGAAAATGGGTGAATGCGTTGTCGTCAATTGCGGCGCGATCCCACCCCAGCTTTTCGAGTCCGAATTTTTCGGCTACAAGAGAGGCGCGTTCACAGGCGCCACTCAGGACAAACCGGGGCTTTTAGAGAATGCCCAAAACGGGACAATTTTTCTCGACGAGATCGGCGATCTGCCGCTGGATATGCAGGTCAAACTTCTGCGCGTGCTGGGCAACGATGACTCGGAGCCTCAGTTCGTCCGACGAATGGGCGAGTCGAAGGAGCGGCGGGTCAATTTCCGCCTGATCGCCGCCACGAACCGCGACCTGCAGCAATCCGTCCGTGAGGGGCGGTTTCGCGAAGACCTGTTCTTCAGAATCGCCGTGGGCATCCTGAAGCTGCCGCCCCTGCGGGAACGAACCGGCGACCTGTCCCTGCTGAGCCGCCACATTTTGGACAAGATCAACCGCCAGAACACGGGCCGATCAGTTTGGCAAGCGAAGAAGTTGGCTCCCGAAACACTCAGGGCGATCAGCCAACACGGCTGGCCTGGTAACGTTCGGGAGTTGTACAACACGCTGACCCGGGCGGCCATCGGCACCGGTGGCGACACGATTCGAGCCGACGATATCCGGCGGGCTCTGGTCCACATCACGGATTCAACGTCAGGCGTTTTCGTGGGGACGACTGCTCAGCATCAGGAACCGATCCTGGGGCGCGCCCTGGGCGGAAACTTCAGCCTGGACAAGCTCCTGGCAGAGGTCAGCGCCCACTACCTGGAACGCGCGTACCGCGAGTCCGGCGGGCGAAAAAATCTGGCTGCCCAACTTCTCGGATTTAAAAACTGGCAGACTTTTGACAACCGGAGAAAGAAATACGCCCAACCTTGATCGGCGGTATCTCTGTTCGCCGCAGACAGCCGGAATTATCCCGTCTGCTCGGGGGCCGGTCCGTGGAAGGTCACGTGTTCAAGGATCCGGCGGATGTTACTGGCCGCGTCCCTGGGCCAATATTCATAGGACGCGGCATCATCCAGGTACAACTTGACCAGCTCGACAAAAGGTGATCGCTCGATGGCATCGGTGTTCTGCAAGCTCAGTTCGGCGATTCCTTCCAGCGTTTCCCTTGTGATTGCAGTCGCCTGATGCAGCAAACTGTTTCGGCAGTCCCGCAAATTATCGCATTTGATAATCAGTGACAACAATTCATGTTCGGTGTCGATCTTTTCAAGTAGTTTCTTGTAAATGTGAAAAGAGAAGCGCACCTTGCTCTCATTGTGCCTTGTCCGAATCCCGTCCCTGACCTTCCGTGGCAATTTATCCAAATCCAAAAATTCTTCAGAATATTCATCCAAGATGCACTCGGGCCATTTGGACCCGATCGCTCTTCTCGCGCACTGCTCGAGACACGAGATGACCAAGACACCGCCCAGATCATATTGCCTGTTTTTCAGGAGGTTGATGGTCCGGACCAACAAGAAAGCGAGGTCGTCTCCGTCGTCTCTCGCCTCACCACCCAGCCTGCTGGCCGCTCTCTCGCACTGACGAACGAGCTCTTCATTCTGCTCGAGTATCGAACGCCGGATTTGGCTGCGTGCGGCTTCAAAATTCTCCGTCTCCAGCAGGTGGCGGACCGTCTGCCGGTCCCGGTAGTATTGGATCAGGTCAGGAACGGCAACCGGTTTGCCCTTCTCTCCTTCCGGTTTCTCTACAATTCGGATTCTCTTTGCGGGAATCATGAAGCTCAGGACCGTGGTGATCGCTTCGGGAATCGAGGGGATCCCGGGATTCGAGGAGATGAATACCGCCTCGTCGCTCCGAAAGAGTTCGCTGTTCTGGGCGATCCACTCCTCGATGAACGGAAACACCGAACTCCGATCCACCATCCCGCCCTTGACAACCGTCACCGACGTGCAAACACCTCGGCTGGTCTGCTTAACAAAATATCGGTTCAGGATATCGGTCCGTTCCAGTGCGGCCTGAGCGATTGCGGAGAATGCGTACGGCTCCTTCTCGGCATAGCGGCTGAAGGCGTTGCCGGCACCCAGATGTTCCTGCCGGTCGGTGTTGAACAGGATGATTTTATCGATTGACCGAATGCCGGAATCCCGGATCACCTGGAATATCCCTTCAAGAATCGGCAGGCAGAGCAGGATCTCTTTGGCTTGATTGATCTCTTCTAGCCTGATCTTCTCTTGAAACACTTCCCGGACATCCCCAAATGCATCATCTTTGAGGGAAATCACTTGAGCCGTCTGTGATGGCCCGGGCTGTTGGAAACGCTGAAGCAGAGTCTGGCAGATGGAAGCCAACTCCTCGGGGCGAAAAGATTCATGCACCCACCCATCCTCACTGATTCTCAAAAGCTGAATGTCCCGCTGTCCGATGGGGTGCAACAGAACACCGCGGTGAATTCTCGGCACGACTACTCCTCCGTCGTTAAGATGTCATCCAAAGGGTCGGGCAACACGAGCGGATTCCAAGGAACCACTTCGTCCTTCTTCTTCATTTTTTTTCGGCCTTTCAGATGCTCCATCCGCATCTGGTTGTGAAAGTTGATCGGAGACTTGTCTTTCGAGTCCATTTTGGGGTACCCGAATTGCTCTTTTCCCATCCCGGCATACTGGTGCATCCTGAGCCAGCGGAAGAACACGTCGCGGATCCATTCGTGCATCATCCCGACAGCGACCAGGCGGACGGGATCAAATGAACCGTTTTTATCGCTCTGGCTCAGATTGCCCTCGTGATTGAGCAGCCAGAGTTCATCGATGGTCAGACGGATGGAACCGAGACCGAGGGGGCGCCCATGCCCCAGCTTGTGGGCGAAGGCCGGCTTGTCTGTAGCGGCGGCGGTCCGCACATTCTGAACATAGCGGTCCAGTTCTGAATCTTTTGACTCTCTGGCAATTTTTGCCGTCCTTTCGGCATCCAGCTCGATGACGTACATCAGCAACCCGAGTTCGAAGTCACGCAGATTCCGGAAGCGAATGGTGAAACGGAATCGGCGGCCAGGCATGGAGACGAATCGCCCGATGGCGCATTGATTCCCCTGAATCACCTTCGGAAGATTCTGGTTTTTCTTCTTAGTATCGTCTTCAGCGCATTCCCTATCATTAGGATTCTGTTTATATAAGGTCGGGTCAGACGCGGCTCGGGGCTGGTGATAATAGAGTTTGCGCCCGCGCAGATCCCCGCTGCTTGGATCATCGGATGTGTCGCCATATGTGCACAATGTGCCCTGATCCTTGCGTGTTAACAGCATCCCATCGTCCTGCGTCAGGTAATGCTCCACCGCACTCGCCTTGGGTGCCCCTAGTATTTTCAGAAAGACGTTATAGTTGTCATTCGCATTTAAAAAGCGCTGCTCATCGGTATCTTGGGCCGCCACGTCTTCGACCGCCGCGTTGATCGCCACGCGCCCAGCCAGGGACGGCACCTTGCCCCCGCCAAGCCCCCGGCAACCGGGCCCGCCGTCATCATCTTCCGCGCTGGAGACAAACCCGAACAGGAGGCGGGCGAGACTGAGCTTCAGCTCGGGAGGAGGCAGCTTCTCTTCTTTCAACGGAATGATTTCCCGGCGTAATGTTCGGTTCTGACCTGAGTCTCGGTAATGGATCGAGTCGCGGTACCGCCACCGGTAGCGGAAATGGTGCCCGACGCTGATCACCTGCCCCCCAAGAGTCTCCAGATAGATCAACATCCGTCCATCCGGTTGCGGGTCCTGTTCGAATTCACTTTGGAGTTTTTCGATGTTCGATACTATCTCATGAATATCCTGCGCGTTTTTTTTGTGAAGGCCGGGGTGACGGGAACTGATGTGGCCCGTGTCGGTGTTCTTCAGGTGATCCAGGGTGTTTGTACGGAAATGCTCCCACAGCTCTTTTGAGATCTTCTTCTCTTTCGATTCGCACCATCGACTCTTACCGACGATCACGTAGTTGCATGTTTCGGACCCTTCCTTGGCCAGCTTCCCCTGTCCGTCGAGCCCACCATAGTACCGGAAGACTCGGAACTTATCTTTCATGGTTTGGTTGGATCCGCCCTTGCGGAACTGATTGTTCTTGATGCAGTACCCGTTTGGGACATCGAATTCTGTTCCTGAATCATGGCACTCCGTCAGATGGGGCGCGTCTTCAGCAGCTCGTTTGACAAAATAAACCGATTGCAGCGTCGGCAGGACGCGGACAATGACGCTCCCATCAGCACATCTCTTCACGGGCACGGCCGGCAGGGCTTTGATGTCGGAATCCTTTTCGACAACCGCGTTGGGCCGGTAAGAATAGGTTTGTTCGGCAACACGCTCCATAGGGGCCGATGCCAGCGCCGCGACCGCTCCCCTGAGCATCCCCTTGAGGGCGGTGCCGGATATGACCACCGGCTGGCTGCCGGCGGCAAGGCGCAGCGGCTCGATGACGGTCTTATCCCTTAAACACCCTTCGTCGATAAGGACATTTCCCCAATTTTCCGCCTCAGACAGCTTGTACTGATAATTTCCCGCCAGCAGCGGCGTCAGGGTGGTTATCGTGCATCGAAGTTCACCGGAGTGGAGCGTCTGGCCGCCATCGGCAATCAACGCATCATGCCAGACCGGGGTACAGGTGACGGCCTGCTCCGGTTTGACCGGCACAAAATTGTAAGGATTCTTCTCCGTCCGTTCCGGTTTCTTTCCGTCGGGCTTACCGGACAGACTGGCGTTGCCTTTATGCTTGCTCATGAATGATTCTCCAAAACAGAATGGCCTGGTCGCCAGGATTGTGGTATCGGACCATCGTCCACTGCTCACGGGACTGAGGTCCCGTGCAGACAAACACCGGCTCGTCGATCCGATCGAAAGCGTCGGACTTCGGGGCGACCTGGGTCAAGGTGCGAACTGATCCAGGCAGAAGACTGTCACGTTCTGATGCGAGGACGGCTTGCCAGGTCCCTCGATCATCCAGAAGGTGAAGCACCGCGTTCGGATAAAAAATCCGACACTCCGTGAGATGAGCGTCTCGGATCCAGGCTGCCATCTCGGCCAGCCCGGGCTTGCTGAGAAAACCGGGAAACGTCTGTGTTCCGGGCACCGCAAATCGCTGGAAATTGAACGGGTCGCCGACGGCCGGTTCGATCCATGCGGCGATGGGACCACCAGGGCCGCTTTCGAGGATCACCTGCGCCAGGAGATCTGCGATCTCTCCGGACAATTGAGTGCGCCGGATCTCCAGAACCACGGAGCTGGACTTAGGGTTGCTTTGCGCCATCACCCGCCTCCTTCAACCACTGTTCCACCTGCGTCAAATCCTCCATCGTTTCAAGAGACTTCCCGAACGGTCCCTTTTTGACCTTGATCTTCTCCCATCTCGCCCAACCCGAGCCACGGAACGCCGCCCCCCCCAGGTCGAGGTGCCCGTTGGCGGCCGCCCGGAGGGCGGGCATCAAACAACTCAGATAGCTTATGAGGGTTCCCTCCCCTTCGCCGGGCGATGTCTCAATGATTAGGCGGATCGGGAATCTCCCTTCGATGAGCAGGACGCGGTCAAATTTGCTGCTCCCGTACACTCCGGCCGAAAATTCGTCCTCGGCGTGGTGGTGGACGAGCGCGAACCGACGAACGGAGTTGCCGGCTGTATTGCCTCCTTCTAAATAGGCATCCAAAACAACCAATGCCCCGTCCCTGGC
The DNA here is from genome assembly GCA_029565065.1 of Acidobacteriota bacterium. Lineage (GTDB taxonomy): Bacteria > Acidobacteriota > JAAYUB01 > JAAYUB01 > JAAYUB01 > JAAYUB01. Next base: position 19,518 of record JAKQOW010000086.1, read on the forward strand.
CGTTTTGCTAACCTCATCAACGAATCCGAAAAGCCTGGACAAGGTATCGGGATCGCATCCGGGTGCGGCCATCCGTTCCACGGCATGCCGGAGGGCTCCCCGCAGGGAGCTCCCTGGAATGAACGGCGTGAAACCGGCGCCGGCTTTCGCTTCACGGGTCACTGCGGGATACATGTCGGTTTCGTTTTTCAGCCATTCCGTATCGCGCATGCCCGCCGGGGCTAAGAACGATGCATCCAGGCCGGCTTCATAACGGGTGGCCTCATGACTGCCGATCGACAATCCGTCAATCCCGTAACCGGACTCACTTCTGCCGGCCACGATGTCAGCGGTCACCTCTACCGTATGCGCCGGTTTATCACATGGCGTTTTAGGTTCTTCTATGACCTTGAGATGGGTCTCCGCGATGGATGCGTCCTTGCGGTTGGAATCGCGGAACCATACCCACGGATCTTCCACCGCAGTGTCAGGCCACGGGCATGATCCGGATGACACGTGCACGCGAAAGCATCTTGGTTCTTTCAACTTGAAGAATCCCATTCCCCTGGCCGCGTGGGCCCCAACCTGGCCGTATTGATTGTTCCAACGCCTGAGCACGGCCGCCAGCAAGCGCTCCGCCTCCCGGCCCTCGTCGTCATCCCGCACGTCCGCCTCGATGAACAGCTTCCAATCGGTGTAGCGGGGCAACGTTTCCACGTCAAAAAGAGCGCCCTCTTTCGCTCCCCGCGTTTTGGGATCGATGGCGACCATCTGCCGAAGTTCCGGCCGGGTGTCGGATGGATAGCGCAGATGGAGATTGTGCACCAGCCAGCGGGATTGCCGGTCACCCTTTTTCGATCCCGAAATGTACGCCGGCACTTCGTATCCCAGCTTGCGCAGGGCGGCCACCAGTGCCCCCGCCAGGGACGTGCCGCGCAGTATGAATCGGCCCTGCCCGTCGGTGGCCAACGGCGCGTCGCAATCCGAAAGCCCCAGTGTGCCGCCGACACTCAACGAAGTGAGTTGCACCAGACGGGCCGTGAAGATTGTGCGGAAATGGTATTTGTAATCACCCATGTCACTTGCTCTCCTTCTTTTTGGCGATCATCACACGGACGATACCGCCCGCCAACCGCTGGCGGTCTTCAGGGCGTTCCTTCTTGAGGGCTTCAAGAACTTTCCGCCACGGTTCGTTGGACCGCCTCTGCGCCCGGGCCTCGATTTGAGAGGCGATTTCTTCCCACTGGCGGTGGCGGGCGAGCTGGCGGAGCCACTGCCATTGTGTGGCGGACAGCTTCTTGAAATCCTCCGTGTATTGTTTGCAGATTTCCTCCGCACGTTTGGCGAGCCGCTCCGCCTGACTGCGGGGGGCGGCCTCTTCGGACGCTGGCGCGACCGCCCAAACGAACACCGGATCCAGCTCAAACCGGCCAAATCCTTCCTCCTGGCGCTCGCCGAGCGCCTCTTGGGCCAGCAGGGCCTTCCGCAACTCGTCGGCGCCGGCCCCGGTGAACGTGAATACCGAGCCGCGCCGGATGGCCAGGGCGCGAGCCCGCTGTCGACGGGTGATGGCGTTCCAGCCGAAGACCGTTTGAGTCTCGCAGACGGTTCTCTCTTCTTCCAGTCGGATCCCTTCCGGAGGGTGATTCAACTCTCTCGCCAGCACAGCCGGCGTCAGGCGGGTGGCGAAGTTCAGGTTGGCCGTGCGCACGATGAGGTCCGAAGTCAGCACGAGACGCAGTTCCCCGGATGCCGGTCCGGCCGTCGCCGGCCGGTCCATCAGGGTGTGGGCGACGATCCGGGCCGGCCGTCCGCCGCCGCCGATGCGCAGCCAGGATGTTTCGTTGAATAGCGGCGCGTGGGCCTGGATGAATTCCCGGGCGGCCCGCTCGTCGGCGAAGGACAGGTCGGCAACGAAGAATTGGTTGCCTGCAATCTCCTCCTCGGCGAACAGCTCGGCATTATCCGTTCCGGTTCGACGGTCAGGAACCCGGTTCCGAAGGTGCGCCTGCAGGATGGGGCGGGATCGGATCCACCCGCTGTTGAACCGAACCAGGACATCGTCCTCCTTGGGGCGCTTGTATCCGTCGGGCATCTCTTCTTGGGAGATATCCACATCCCCGTTTTGGGGAGTGCTCGCTCCTCCATCCAGTGTCGCCCACCACGGCACGTGGCCGCTCTGCTCCGTCGGCTTGGGTGAGTATATGGAAAGAGGCAGAGGGATGGCCTGCAGGCGGGACAACGCGGTCATGGCTGTCGCCGGATCGGCGAGGAGCCCCAGCGATCTTGCCGAACCCGCATCGGCGGCCACGATCAAAGCGTCTGAAACGCGTGTATCCGCTTTCAACACCGGCGGGTCGCCTGAACCACCAGGATCTTGACGCACTGTCCACCAGTCCGCGAAAGCGGCTCGCAACCGCTGGCCGCGGATGAAACTCTCGGTTTGGATCAGCTGTCCGGCCTGTTCGAAGGGCGGCAGGCACAGTGGTTCCAGGTTCTCCAGCAAAATGCGGACGTTTCGCCCGCTGCCGAGGACTGGTGGCGGTTTGCTGGTCTCGGTCTGCTTCGGACCGACTGTGATCCGCACACGCCCGGCCCCGCGGGTTCGTGAGGATCCCAGGAACATCGTCGCGCGGACCGCCGCCTGGAAAGTATCGGCCAGCTCATCGGACAGCAGCGCCTCCCCTCTAAATTCCTGGCCGGCGGGGGCGAATTCGCAGACCCTGAGCGTGTCCTCCTTGGGAACCCGGGAGTTCACCTCACGGGCGGTTGAGGCGACCACCGTCGGGTCGGCCGACCCTGGATCCCCGGCGACCAGCGTGGTCAATTGGAGGTCGCCGCGCTGGGAATACTCGCTGCCGAACAGACGGTCTATCGGTGCCGTGGGCGGCAGGACGCCCATCTGGCAGAGCGTCTCCGCCTGCTCCCGCAAAATCCCCTTGAAGTGGGTGGCCCGGATGATGAATCTCCCTTGGGAATCTCTGGCTTGGACGGAATCGATCCCGCCGGCATCGCCCATACCGGTGCCGGTGTGCAGATCCTCCAGCAGTTTCACGGTCAAGTTGAAGCGGACGTGGCGTTTCATGATTCGTCTCCCGGCATGGCCTGTGTCTTCAGATTGGGTATCTCGAGGATCTCCACGAGGTCGAGGAAGCGGGTCAGGTACACGCCGCCGTCCGCGGGTTCCCAGGGGTCTTTCAACCAGGGAACCTGTTGGCGGCGATCGGGATCCAGCTTCGCGTGGAATTCCCGGAAGGCTGATTGGGCCTGAAGTCTTCCGCGGTACAGTTCGTCCGCCAGCGCCCGCAGCGGACTGCGGGGAATATCGGATTGGCTCATGACCTCCGCCTCACCATGGAGGCGCTCCAGACTCATCGCGTCGGCTGGCACCGCGGTCTCTCCTCCCGCCGCGGCCGGAGCTGCCGTTGCGGGGGGGGCCAGGATCGACATGGGACGGCGGGAGAGGACCAGCCGATTCTGCTGCCCGCCGGATTCATATCGGATCACCCAGCGTCGCCGGCTGTCGCGCACTCTCTGCATGTGCGAGTCGGTGGTGACGTGCCAGTCGATCACCGAACAGCGGCGCACCCCGCGGACCAGGCGCTTGGCGCTGGCGGCCAGTTCCTCGGCGATTATGTGCAAGCGGAAAAACGGAAATGACGGGCGGGCGATGACCACTCCGCACCCGATGTCGAGGGGTTGGCCGTCGGGCATGTTGCCCATTCCCGCCAGGTGTTTCGCGTACGCCACGGCGAAGGGGAGCGCGTGCTCCGCCCGCATCACCATCAGCAGGTCGTCGCCGCCGAGCATCAGGATTCGGAACGGATCGGGTACCGTGCCCGGGCCCGGTTTCGGGAACGACTCCTGGATGGACTTCGCCAACGCGCCCCGCACCGCGACCCGCATGCGATGGAAGAACTCGGCGGTCCTCGCGTCGTGTTCCCGGGAATCGTACCTCTTCAAATGATCCGCCAGCCGGCGGCCCACGTTGTTCCCGTCGGCGTGGAGCACGGCCAGGTAGGATTTGCCGCACAACTTGGCGAACTCTTCCGGGGGATCCGGCGGGTACAGCCCCCGGTCCCGCAAGCCGCGATAGAACAATCCCACCGGATCGCCGGATGCCAGCCGGGCCAGTTCCTTGGCGCTCTCCATCCTGTCGATGAAGGAGTTGGATCGGTATCGACTCTTGCCGTTGTCCAAGCCGATCTGCGAAGCCGGCTCCGTGCCGCTCTCCATGCAGACCTGGAACTGCGGCAGAAACGGGATTGCCGCCTCGCCGGGTGGAGCCGCCAGCGGATATGGGTCGCCGCCCCGGCGGCACTTCACTTGGACCAAGGCGCCCGGAAGCTTCCGCTGCAGCAACGCGCGGGAACTACATACGAACCGCTCGGCCGCGCCGGCATCATCGAACGCGGCGATGAAGCGGCCGCCGTCCCGGGCCAGGATGCCGTTGTTCCAATCCCGAACGGGATCGTCCTCGTCTCCCAACGGATCGTCAGGAACAGCATTCCCGGGCGGCGGCTGGCCTGGAGGGGGAGCGGCCCCGCACTCCACCGCCAGGCGGGCCAGGCTTCCCTCGGAATAGTTTTTGTCTCGATCGATCCAGCACCCCCGCAAGGTCTCGCCCAGAATCGTGTTGGCGCCCACCATGGCCTTGAGGCGCGGCACGGCAAAAAGGAACGTCTGGATCCGCTTCACCTCGACGGACACCCGGACGGCGTCTGTCGCGGAATCGGCGCTCTGTGGCATCATCCATCCCTCCGGCGAATTTTTCCGACGCATCACACGGTTGCAAACGCGCTGCCAGTGACCGGCCCACCCGGCGGCTGGCGGTCTCCCGGCTGATCCCGCCACGCCAGCTCCGGCCGGAGCCGGTACTCGCCGCAGCCGAACGCGGTGGCCTTGCCGGCGTGGAACAGCTGGCCCGCCGCCAGGTACGGCAGCAGCGGCGAGAGCGGCCCGGAAACGGTCATCCGGCCGACGACGCCGTCCATCGGCAGATGGCGGCGCTGGCGCTGGGACCAGCGGCGCTCCGACACGAACCGCAGATCCGCCGACTCGACCTGGACGCGGCCGGCCGTGCGCCAGACCGCGTGCCAGTCCCAGTCCGGCGGTCCGTCTCCGTGGCAGGCGGCCAGGATGGCGATCCGCCGGAGCAGGCTGCCGGCGAACCGGTTGAAATCGGGCTCCCGGATCGTGCGGCCGTCGTTGGCCAGCCGCAGGGGGGTCACCCATTCGATCTCCAGCCGGTCCGCCTGCGGGCTGACGGGCAGGTCGTCGCGCCACTCCAGCGGCAGGGGCAGCGGCGCCCCGGCCCAGACGCCGTCCGCCCAGATCGGGATCGGGGCGCGGCCGCCCCGGTCGGCCACCGCGGCCAGGTCCAGCCGGCCCAGCCCCTCCCCCAGCCCCGCGGCGCCCACGCCGGCCATGCCGGCCACGAACGGGATCACCCCTTCCGCGGCCGCCCAGCCCACCAGGACGGCCTGCAAACGGAGCGGCTCGCCCGGATGGAATGCTCGCGCCTCGCCGGCCGGCAGCTTGAGGATGAACGGGTGCGGCAGGGCGGCGTCGTTGAACCACGGGGGCGCCGCGCAGACGCCGCGGGGCGATTCGAAGATCCGGATGTACGGGCAATCGGTCCGGGCGGCGCATCGGCCGCAAAGGCGGGGCTCCTCCGTGCAGACGGCTTCCCGCAGCGCGTGGCCGAAGGCCCCCCGGCAGGCGGAACCGGCAAACGGCGGCAGGCGGACCGCCTCCCGGGCCCGGAAGGTGAACTCAAGCAGGCGGAAGCGCACCCGCACGGGTGCGCCGGGACTCCCCTCTGCCCCCTGAGAACAAACAGCCTGCGGTCGACGGCCTACCGAATGTCTCTGCATAATGTGGGTTCCGGCCCCGATCATAGCACACCGCCGTCGGTCCCTGCTGAAAAATCCCCGGTCCTGTGCCGTCCGTCACGATAAAATTATTTACTCTTTCACAAACATTTTTATTTCAAGGCCCGTTTCGGCCGGGATCCGGCGGCCGCCGCAACGATCCAGTTCGTTCGTCCGTCTGGGATTGCGCCCCTCCCGCCGCCATTGGCACCCGGGATGCAAAGCTCCGGCTGCCCGCCGCCCACCGGCCGGCGGGAGATTCCGACAAGCGGAGGAGAGCTCGACATGGCAAAGATCGATTACACCACCGTGAATGTGAATTCCCTCGACGGATTCCGATTCGCCGGCGAGGGCGGGGCCGACCTGCTCCCCGCCGGCGCCGATGTCCGCTTCGTGGTCCCCACGAACGCGAGCGGCGGGCCGGACGAGGCGATCGTCCTTTATCTCCTCGCCCAGCTCGCCGCCCATTCCCGGCGCGGGACCCGGACATCGGCCGAAGGGCCGTTCGCGCAGTTGCCGCGCCGGTGATGGGACCGTCGATCTCTCAGGGAGCGAAAACATGGAAGAGGATGTGCTGATCGCCTACGACATCGCGGACAACCGGCGGCGGGGGCGGCTGTTCCGCCTGCTGCACCGGTGGGGCCAGCCCCTGCAGGAGAGCGTGTTCCACTGCCGGGTCCGGCCCGGCGGGCTCCCGCGCCTGCGCCGCGAAGTCGACCGGCTCATCCGGCATGAGGAGGATGGGGTGCTGTACTGCCCACTCTGTCCCCGCTGCCTGGACCGCATGATCGCCGCCGGACGCCAGCCGTCCGCGGATATCGAGCGCACGCAGATCATTTGAAGGAGGACGTCATGACCACATCCGGAACTCAAGGCGGGTCCACGATTCTGGACCACCTGGCCGATCTGAGCGCCCACGGCGGCGACGCGGCCGTCGAGCGCGAGCTGGAGGAGATCCGCCCGGAAACCCTCGCCCTGGCCGAGGAACTCGACGCGGTGGCGCGGCTGGCCGCGGACTGCGGGCGGACCGATCTCGCCGCCGCCGCGCTGGAGGAGAAGCGCCGCCGGGGCCAGGCCACGGCGCACGACCTGCGCGAACTGGCCGCGGCGGCCGCCGCCGGCGGCAATTTGGAGGAGGCCCTGGTCCATCTGCGCGAGGCCCACGACGCCGCTCCCGGCGACCCGGCCTCGATCCGGGATCTGGCCACCCTGCTCGCCCGGCTGAACCGCGCCGCGGAAGCCGAGGAACTCGTGGCGCGGAACCGGGACCGTCTCGGTCCCGCCGTCGCCGACCACCTGCTGGAAGACCTGGCCGAACCCGGGCCGGTGGCGCCGCCTGCGCGGGGCGACACCGGCGGCGATGCCGGCTGGTCGGCGGCCCACGTCCACCGGTTCCTGGAGCTGTTTCAGGGCCGGCCGGGCACCCATGCCCGCCAGTGGATAAGCCCCACGGGCGCGTTCGGTTACACTCCCGTGGAGGGTGACCTGACGCCGGCCCGGGTGGACGGCCATTTCCGGGGAGACCAGACGCTGGGCGTCTACCAGCTGGACCCGGAGGCCCGGGTGCGCTGGATCGTGTTCGACGTGGACGTCCGCAAAGAGAGCCTGGCGAACCTTCTGCGCGACCGGCGGCGCTGGCAGTCGGCGCTTTCCGATGCCTTCCACGTCGCCGGTTCCATCGCCGACCTCTGCGCCATGGAGGAGATCCCCTCCGCCCTGGAGTTCAGCGGCTTCAAGGGCTATCATGTCTGGATCTTCCTGTCCCGGCCGGCGCCGGCCGTGAGCGCGCGGCGGTTCGCCGATTTGATCCGCGGACGGCTTTCCGAACTGCCGGCCCATCTGGCCGTGGAGCTGTTCCCACGCCAGACCCGCCTGCAGGGGAAGAACCTCGGCAGCCTGGTCAAGCTGCCGCTGGGCGTTCACCTGCGCTCCGGGCGCCGCAGCACGTTCGTGACCGCGCGCGGCGCCGAGGTGGCCGATTCGTACGAGCACCTGTTTGCCCTGCGGGCCGTCGACCCGGCGGCCCTGGACCGGTGCGTCCCGCCGGAAGCTCCGCGAATCGAAACGCTCGCCGCACCCGGGGACGGGCCTGCCGAAGGTGCGGAGGCGGCGTCTCCGGGTTCGCTCCCATGGGACCCCTCCCCGCAGGGCCCGGCCTACGATCCCGACGGCGACCCCCGCCTGACGTTCCTGCTCGGTCGGTGCCCCGCCCTGGCGGCCGTGGTGGCGAAGGCCCGCGCCACGGGCTCGCTGACCTACGACGAGCAGTTGGCGCTCGTCCACACCCTCGGCCACCTGGAAAACGGCGTGTGCGTCGTGAACCACCTGCTGACGGGCATCCTGCCGGTCCCCGTGGAGCTCCTGCTGAAGAGCCGGCTCCAAGGCAACCCGGCCAGCTGCCAGAAAATCCGCGCCCGCACGGCGGCGCTTCGCGGCGGCGGCGCGGAGTTCGAATGCGCCTGCCGCTTCGGCGACAACCCCGCGATGTACCCGAACCCGCTGCTGCACCTGCAGGAGTGTCCCGAGGGGAGCGGCGGCCGGCCCACGGTGCGGGAGCGTCAGGACCGGGTCCTGCGGTCGGTGCGGCGGTTCCTCGAGCTGCGCGAGTCGTGCCAGCGGATCACCGCCGATTACCACCGCTCCGAGCGGGACCTGCTGGCGCTGTTCGAGACGGAGAACCTGGACGAGGTCCCCACCGCCCTGGGCACCCTGAAGCGCCGCCGGCTGGAGGACGGCTCGTGGCAGCTGCTCCTCGAACTGTGACCCGCGCCGGGGACGGGGCGCCCGGCGGGAGGCGGCGGTCATGGGCGAGCTGTACCTGATCCAGCCGGGCACCCAGCTCCACCGGCACCGGAACGGCCTGGCGCTGTTCCGCGGACGGCGGCGGGTCCGCGCGATCCCCGTCGAGAGCCTGGATCGGATCGTGGTAGCGGGCGACGTCACGTTGGCTCCGTCCGCCGTGGAGCTGGTCCTGCGCCGCGGGATCGACACGGTATTCCTGGGCTGGAGCGGCCGCTACCTGGGCCGGCTCTCGGGGGGGCTGGGCAAGAACGTGTTCCTGCGCCTCCAGCAGTACAACCGCCTCCAGGACGAGGCGTTCCGCCTGGTCACCGCTCGGGCCATCGTGTCCGCGAAGGTGGACAGCCAGCTGGCGCTCGTCGGCGCCCGGCTCAAGGACGCCGCGTCCGAGGCGCTCCGCCGCGGCCGCCGTCTGCTCCAGGAGACGCGCGCGGCGGTGCCGGCCGCCGGCGACCTGGCCTCCCTCCGGGGCCATGAGGGGCGTGCGGCCGCCGTTTACTTCCGCTGTCTCGCCGGCCTGCTGCGGCCGGGGGAGTTCGCCTTCACGGGCCGGAACCGGCGGCCGCCCCGCGACCCGGTCAACGTGCTCCTGAGTCTCGGCTACACCCTCCTCCTGTCGGCCATGGACCGGGAGATCGCCGCTGTCGGGCTGGATCCCGGCCTGGGGTGCTTCCACGAGATAGCCTACGGGCGGCCGTCGCTCCCGCTGGACCTGGTGGAGGAGTTCCGGGCGCCGGCCGTGGACGCCCTGGTCCTGCGGGCGGTGAACCGCCGCGAGTTCCGCATCACCGACTTCTACTTCCCCGACGCCATGGCCGAGGAGGCCCGCCGCCTGCCCGAGTTCGACGAACTGCGGCGCGAGGCGCCGGTGATCCTGACCCATGGGGGCTTCCAGAAGTTCATCCGGCTGTTCGAACAGCGCCTAGGCGAGCGCGTCGCCGTCGACGGCGGCCGCCAGACGCTCCGCGGGCTGGTCCGCCGCCAGGCGGGCCGCTTCGCCCGCGCGGTCCGCGGCGAGGAACCCTACTTGCCTACTCGGTGGGAGGCGAACGATTGACGGCGTGTGCCGCCCCCCGTGTTGTGGTAAGATAGGATCGAAACCGGAGCGCCCGCGCGACGTCCGGGGTCCCGGGAGATGCAAGTGGATTTTTATCCGAATGTTAACGACATCCGGAAAATCTGGTCTGGCCAGCCGGATGAAAACCCGGCCGGTACCGGGAAACACCGTCGGAACCGCCCGCCCATCCGCGCTTTCCGGCGGCCGCTCTCTGAATGAGCTCCTCGTCTGCCGAGGATTAAGACGTCCAGCGCCGCGGCGGCAAAGGAATTGATGTTGTTCTCTGAATGAGCTCCTCGTCTGCCGAGGATTAAGACTTTGTAAATTGTTAATAAAAGAACTGTTTATCTATAACTCTGAATGAGCTCCTCGTCTGCCGAGGATTAAGACTAATTGGCTACACAGTTCGGGCACAATTCCACCGAGCCTCTGAATGAGCTCCTCGTCTGCCGAGGATTAAGACATAGTAGGGCAGTTTTTTAAAAAACTAGTCCAGTTCCTCTGAATGAGCTCCTCGTCTGCCGAGGATTAAGACTCGATAACTTTCACGAGATAAATATTCCCACCCATGCTCTGAATGAGCTCCTCGTCTGCCGAGGATTAAGACTACACGGAACTGGATCGTAACTCAATGAAGGATGCATCCTCTGAATGAGCTCCTCGTCTGCCGAGGATTAAGACCTTGCATGCTGAAGATAGAAACCATCAGCACACAGTTGCTCTGAATGAGCTCCTCGTCTGCCGAGGATTAAGACACGTTCAGGCTCGCCGTCACCACTGTGGTGCCGTCGCTCTGAATGAGCTCCTCGTCTGCCGAGGATTAAGACAGATTGATCTTCATGAGTCATGCCTCCTGAACAAACCTCTGAATGAGCTCCTCGTCTGCCGAGGATTAAGACGGGGCACGCCGGCCGCCAAGGCCACCAGAATCTGCGCTCTGAATGAGCTCCTCGTCTGCCGAGGATTAAGACGGAAAGGGAAGGTTCCATTACGGACGACAGGCTGACTCTGAATGAGCTCCTCGTCTGCCGAGGATTAAGACTTTTTCAGCGTGTTCCTTGCCGGCTTTCTTGGCTTCCTCTGAATGAGCTCCTCGTCTGCCGAGGATTAAGACGTCTTAGCATGGCTTTCTCCATTAAAGGGGTTATGTACTCTGAATGAGCTCCTCGTCTGCCGAGGATTAAGACGTGTGCTGTTGGGCAACTCGAGTATAAGGCAATATGCCTCTGAATGAGCTCCTCGTCTGCCGAGGATTAAGACTAAGGCCCACCATATCCCGATGATATCCAAAGAGTACTCTCTGAATGAGCTCCTCGTCTGCCGAGGATTAAGACTCTTCATCGCGCTTACGCACGATGAAGAAAGCAACCACTCTGAATGAGCTCCTCGTCTGCCGAGGATTAAGACCGACACGGTGCCGTCCTCGTTCTTCTCCTTCACATTCTCTGAATGAGCTCCTCGTCTGCCGAGGATTAAGACTCCCCGCCGCCCAGCTTGTTGGGCAGCTCGGTCATTCCTCTGAATGAGCTCCTCGTCTGCCGAGGATTAAGACTTCTCGACCTGCTCCTTGGTAGTTTTGATGGTAACCCTCTGAATGAGCTCCTCGTCTGCCGAGGATTAAGACGTGTGGGGGTCGTGCACGAGTTTGTGGAGTACGTCCCCTCTGAATGAGCTCCTCGTCTGCCGAGGATTAAGACCTGTCGGAGCTACTTTCCAAATCAGGGAAGTACGACTCTGAATGAGCTCCTCGTCTGCCGAGGATTAAGACGCATCGTACGGCATGGCATCCCGCTTCACCTTGTCGGCTCTGAATGAGCTCCTCGTCTGCCGAGGATTAAGACTGATCACCGTGGTGCCGTCAGCTTTGGTGACCTGTTTCTCTGAATGAGCTCCTCGTCTGCCGAGGATTAAGACTGGGTCCCCTTGTGCTTCCCGTTGCCCATGTCTATGTCTCTGAATGAGCTCCTCGTCTGCCGAGGATTAAGACTGGTTTGCCACGACGTCACGCAGCGTGGTTGCGACACTCTGAATGAGCTCCTCGTCTGCCGAGGATTAAGACCCTCCCACGTTCAGGCTGGCGGTGATCACCTGCGCCTCTGAATGAGATCCTCGTCTGCCGAGGATTAAGACCACCCCAGATACCACAAAGGTGTTCCGAATCCTCAAACTCTGAATGAGCGCCTCGTCTGCCGAGGATTAAGACGTGGAGTGGCAAGAATGCCCAATCACAATCTGGATTCAACTCTGAATGAGCTCTTCGTCTGCCGAGGATTAAGACTCAGCCTTGTCGGCTGCGGAGAGGGCCTTCAGTTCGGCTCTGAATGAGCTCCTCGTCTGCCGAGGATTAAGACAGAGCGGCGAGAATTCCGAACGCCAAGTAATACATACTCTGAATGAGCTCCTCGTCTGCCGAGGATTAAGACCGTACACAAGTTTCCCTATGTACGACTGAGGTAATACCTCTGAATGAGCTCCTCGTCTGCCGAGGATTAAGACTCGTTGTACGCGTTGCGGGCCAGCAGGTTGGCGGCTCTGAATGAGCTCCTCGTCTGCCGAGGATTAAGACTGAGGGTTTTCCAGTCAATCTTGAACATGATTCATGCCTCAGAATGAGCTCCTCGTCTGCCGAGGATTAAGACAGCGCCTGAAGTCCCAGGAGGGCAGTCAGGATCACTTAGAATGAGCTCCTCGTCTGCCGAGTATTCAGACAGACGATTTGCCTCATCACAACACCACTACCAGGTGCTTAGAATGAGCGCATCGTCTGGAGAGGATGAAGATTTGTTTCTTATTTTTAGAGTTCCTTGCGGGACAGACTCGGAATGAGCTCCTCGTCTGTGGAGGAGTGAACAGTGGTGCAGCCGTCCCGCCTGCCGTGCGACGCCGCCCCAGCCGATCTCCGGCATGAGCGCTCGGCCGGCGGATCCCTGTCCCTGCAAATTCAAATCGGCCGCCGGCCGGCTGCTCATCCCCCCGCGTCGACAGGCAGCGCGCCGGCGCTCCGGTGGTGCCTTTGGGCCGCCTGGGTGGCCGCGTATTTCGCGGCCTGCTTCCGGCTGAACGTCGGTGCGGTCTGCCGGGCCATCGTCGGGATCTACGACCGTCGCAAAACCGACAGCGACCTCGGCTGACGGTTCCGGCCGCAGGTGCGGACAGCAGCCCCATCTAATAAACTTTTTTATCAGCAAAGATAATATTTCTTATTGTGAGCCGGCCGCCCGGCAGGGGAAGCCAAGTGGAGGGGGGTTAGCGCGAAATAACGGCCTGCCGCACCAGCGCAAGGGCACGGGCCAGGGGGACGGCCCGCGTCTTGGCAACGAATCCGGCCGGGTGTGCGAAAGCCACGTCGGGGTGGCCCGCCAGGACGGCGAAGTCGATCCGCGGATCGTCGTCGAACCGGCACAGCGCCCATCCGTCGCCCCGGTCGTCGGGCGTGACCGACGCGGCGGGCCGGTCGGCCATCGCGTCCCGGGTGATGCCCATGGCCAGGGCCGGGTTGTCGCGGATGTCGTGGACCATCACCCGGAGGCCGGCCGGCAGCGCCTCGACGCGCATCCGCTCGCGCAGGAGGTCGAGCCGCTCTTGCGTCTCGGCCAGGTGGCCGATCAGATCGCGGCCGAACGCGTGCATCAGCCCGATGACCGCCTCCGGGACCGGGCCGTCGCCCGGCGCTTCCTCCAGCCGGCGGAGCAGGAATCCGCCCAGCGGATCCGCGAGCTTGCGGCCGGCGCCGGGTGACAGCCCCACCGACCGGAGCGCCTCGAGCCGGGCGGTGTCCGCCTCGGAGGCGAACTCCCACCAGGGATAGACCGACCGGGCCAGCCCGTCGATGCCCAGCGCCGCGGCCACGAGGCGGAAGGCGGCCGGGAGGTTTCGGTCCTGGTGATGGTCGTAGTTGTTGCGGGCGGGGTCGTGCGCGCCGCCCACGTCGACCACCAGCACGGCCGGGTCCGCCAGTTCCGCCGGTGACGGGTCCCGGCGGAACACGGGCAGGACGCCCCGCGCCGCCATCCAGAGGGAGACGGCGATGAACTCGTCCCGGTGGGCCGGTCCGCCGTGGAGCACGGCGTATTTCAATCGGCACCTCCCGGGGGCTGTCCGCCGTCTTCGCGGTCCTCCATGAGGGTGCTGCAGATCCGCTGAATCATCCGGCCGCTCAGAGTCTCCACCACGGTGAAGCAGCAGCCGAACGCCAGCAGGAACCAGGCGGAGAACAGCGGGCGGAACCAGTCCGAGTGCGGGGCCAGCCCCACCGAACCGGCCAGGCCCGGATAGCCGGCGCACACCAGCATGGCGTAGAGGCACATGACGAGCACCGCGGCGAACCGGATGAGGATGATCAGCACCGTTTCCATCTTGCAGGCCTCCTGCTTGGCGACAGGAGGAGAATTGCAATCTGCGTGCCAACAGTCGGCCGCCGCACCCGGCAACCGGCCGGCTCGATCCAGCCGGCCGACGCAAGGCATTCTGGCTGGCCAGGCCACGAGCGGATCCGTTACAATGTGGACCGACGTCCCGGATGAAGGGTTCCGCCATGCTGACATTGTATGAGGTTGTCCGCGGAGGCGAGTGGGGTCAGTCGATCGCCGAGTCCGCAGAGCGCGCCGGCTACCTCAGTGAACGGCTGTTTTTCTGGCGGCCGGCCGATCTGACGCCCGTCTCCGGGCCGGTCGCGTTCGCCGACGGCGTGCAGGTCGAGCGGCTCGACATCGGGCTGGCCGGGCGGTGCCACGTCTGCATCGTGCCGCGCCGCCGTTTCTTCAGCGGCCGGCGGCCGTATCGCGGGCCGAAGAGCACCCTGTTCGGCTCGATGGCGGAACCCGGCTATCCGCCGCCGGGGCGGCGCATCGCCGCGGTGAGGGAATTCGCGGCGATGCTAGCGAAGCAGAGGGTCGTCGCCCCGCAGCCGGTGCCCACCGAAGAGTGGCCGCAGACGGACCCGTTGGCCCAGCTGGATTTTCGGCTGGGCCCCGGCCGGGTGCCCGTGTCCATCCGGGCGTGCCGGAACCTGGCGAGCCAGCTGAGACGGCACGGACCTGTTGCGGTCCAGCCGCAATTCAAGGTGGCGTTGACCGCACCCGAAGAGAACCCGGTGGCCGATTACTATGCCGATCAGTTGCGGCGCTACTTTCGCGATGCGGGGCTGCCGGACGAATGGCTCGTGAGGCGCAAGTGGCCGGAAATCCTCGACTGGGTGGGCAGGGTCCGGGCACGAGCGCGGGCCGGCGTGCAGAACAAATTGGTCTGTATCGGATTGCACGGCCGGACCGGCGACCCCGTCCAGCCCGACGTGCTGGCGCTCATGCGGGAGCTGGACGACGTGGGCGCCTCCTACCGCCTGTTTTCACTGGACACTCCCGAATCCGGTCTTTACAACGCCGTCCTCAACCAGCTCCCCGTCTTCCTTATGTCCGCGGGCGGGACCGCCTACGAGGTGGATCTCCACCTGCCTGGGGCGGATGCCGACTGCTATTTCCTCGGGATCGACATCGGCCACAATCCCGAGGCGCCGGAGAGCAAGCCCGTCTTCACCCTCGTGGACAGCCGGGGTCGTCTGCTCCGGTACTGGGTCATCCCGCAGCGCCGGGACGAGACGCTCCACCGCCGAACCGTGGACGCCGGCCTCCGCCAGGCGGCGGCGTACCTCGACACCGTGGCGCCGGCGCGGCGCCTGGTGATCATGCGCGACGGCCGGATGTTCCGCCACGAGCGCCTCGACGAGTACCGCCGGCATGTCGGCGATGCGTTCAGTTTCCTGGAAGTGATTAAGCATCCCGTCCCGATGATGCTGGACGGCGCGCGTGCGTCCGCCCCGGGAACGGTGTTGAAGCCGCGCGGCGGGAACTGCTACTTCCTCATGACCGCCGACAGCCCGGTCTCGAGCCACATCAATCACCCCCTGAAGGTGCGGGTGGTGCACGACGGGCTCGGCCTCGGCGACCCGAAGCTGTTGGACTGCGTGTTGGGGCTCTGCTACGCGCCCTCGCTGGGAGTGCGCCCCACCCGCAGCCCGTCCCCCATCTACTGGGCGGATGGCGTGTCGAAAATCAGCGACACGAACCATCAATTCAGCGGCCTGAACTTCGCCCGGTCTGAGCGCTGAATCGACCCGCACCCGGCATCTCTTGACTTTTGAATCGAACCTCGCCCAATCTGACGGTGCACAAAAACACGTGTCGGAGAATAAGCACTTCGCACATCTGCCCAGACGCCTGCAGCTTACTATTGAACGGAATATGAGTCTGTTCTCAGGTAATCACTTGTGAGGGCAGCCTGAACATGTCGTCCGATTCCAAAAGTTCCGGATCAATCGGTTGCTTATGCGCCAGTTGATTCCGGGCGAATTTCATGGCTTTCAGGCACCCCCACGTCCCGTGATCAATCCAGAGTGACGGATCGTTTTTCAGCAGGTTGAGAAGATCCGAGAGTTCAAGTTCTCGCGGATCCTCCACCAATTCGCCATGTACGCTGCGGAACGGGGGCACCAGGCGGCCGACCATCGCATCCAGGAGCTGATGGCGGAATTCTTCGATATGCGGAAAGAGCACTGTCGTTTCCGCCGCCCAGACTTTGTGGGTGACCAGGTGCGACGAGCCGTTCAGGGCGAGATAGGCAGCGTGCTCCCGCTCCATCCCTTCGAAATGGTCGGAAATCCCCTCTGCCCACTTGTGCGCGCTCTTCTTGAAATCGCACTGATCCCACCCGCGGCTTATCCCATAATCATGCAGCAGATCGTGGGGTTTCAACAAATGCTTAAAATCGCCGGAGTGAAGCAGGTCGATCAGTGTTGGATCCCACTGGCCCAGGAAAGCGGTGAGATACGCGGCCAGCTGTCGCTTTTTTGCGGGCCACGGCTTGCTGCCAAATTGCAGCGAAGCGTAAAGCAGGCTGTCCATCTGATCCACGACTCCCTGCCATTTGAGGGCAGCGAGGCAGACGTCGACCAGGGGCGGTTGAATGGCCGGTTCTCCGGAAAGAAGCACGCAGAACAGCGACCGCTGCACCAGCGGCACCGCCCGGCAGGCATGGGCATACTCTTCGAAGAAGGATTTCCATGGCGGCCATTCCTCAGCCGAGGAAAGCTCCGCCCATATCATATAGCCGGAGTTCAGTTTTACATTCGCGATCATATCGGCAAACGTGACCGGACCCACGATCCGCGAGGCCGGATCAAACAGACGCAGGATGCTTTCCACCGGGCGATGAGAGTCAAGCTCCGACAAATCCAGCGTCCGCCATGGGATATCCATACTCGACTGCACCTGGCGGCGGATGGATTCCCGCAGCCCTGACGGGAAATGTCGGGGGATCAGCAGAAATGTATTCCGCCCCTCACGCATCTCCTGGATGACCCCGTCAATGAACCGGGCCGGTCCGGGCATCTGCCACCAGGAGAGGGTCATGAGGCGGTTCTCCTGGGATTCAAGATGGTATTCACAACCGAATCCAGCTCCAATTTGCCATGTACCGCTCGTCTTCCAATCGCCAGCATCTCCGCCCATGTCATCAACCGCTTGACATCCTCATCTGAAAATCCGTCGATTAGTCCGGAGAGTTCCTCGACGGATGCCGCGCCGATGTCGCCGAAAGTCCGGAAAAAACGGTTCGCTTCGGGATCACTGCCTAAACCGAACGCGCCCAGCCATCGATTGCTCATGGCGGAGTCATTGAGTTCCGAAACGATGCTGTCGAGTCGCCCCCGCCACCTCTGCGGCTCGACGACACATTCGTCATACCATTTGTAGAGCAACATGGGCCAGAGTCCCAAGTCAAGCCTCAGATCATTCCACACCCTCACTTGATTGAACGGAAACATGCTGTCCGAGAGCCACTGGCGAAGAGCGGATTCGTGCCACGGGTGAAGTGAGATGATGTCAACTTTACGCTGAGTTGACGTTTGAATGAAGTCGGGATCAATTGACACCAGTGACTGCGCCTTGGACGGGTTGGCAACGAAGGCGATACGGACATAAGAACTTCTGGAAGTCAGTCGCTGGCACTTCTCAAGTGCCGGCTCGACCCAATCCCATGTCCAATCCACTTCGCTCGGCACCAACACCAGGGTGATCCCATCGTCATGGCGTTTAGTCAGCTGATCCAGCTGTGCTTTGAACATGTCACACGAGGACGGGCCGGTGAACTTGACGAAGAACGGACTGCTGAAGCGCTGGATTAAAAACACTTCCAGGTCCGCCAATCCCGCAGCGGGCACACCAGCGATGATGGTGACTCCGTTTTCATAACGGCGCAAGCTGCTCTCCTGCTCAGCCGTCAGCGGGTTACGGATGAACTTGCGCGTCGGCTCGTCGGTTAGGACGGATCTGAAGGTTGCGGGCTCGTAAGCCACCGGTGTCTGCTGGTTCTCGAAAGCTTCCAGTCTCTTTTCCAGTTCCTCGTGGCTGCCCAGCAACGCCAGGATGTTCGGGTTTCGAATGGTGTAATTGTCGTGATTCTCTCCGGTGGTTCGCAGGATGCCGAGCCCGACCATCTCATCCAGGATCACTTTGAACGAATCGATGGTTGGCTGGTTCTTAAAACCAGCCGGCCACCATGAAGTGGCTTCTTTCCAGGCCCAGACGGCAGATCTCCCCTGCGACACTGCTGCTGTTCCCTGCTCCTCGGAAAACAAAGCAAAACAATATGCGATCAGTCGATAGCGATCGTCCAGTTGGAGCGTGAGATCGAAACGGCTCCGGATGCCTTCGCGTAGTTCCTGGCTCTGATAGGCTTCGTCCACATGCCGCGCCGTGATGACAAAAGGGGGGCTATTCTTCGGGTCGAATGTATTCAAAACAGGAGTCTCATTCAGATGCTGCAATAGTTTGCTGCAGAACAACTGAATCAGGCTGGGATAGTAATTCGTCTGGGACAGGATTCGGTATATCAAGTCTTCGGACTCAAAACGGTATCCCAGAGATGCCATCGGGTACTCGACCAATGCCCGGGCTTCACCAGCTTCCCCGTTCATCAGGAGCGGCCCGATACAGATTGCACCTCCCAATCCCGTTGCGAAATGGGCCAAGGCGTTGTTGGCATCCTTGGTCGCGCGCTGGACGTTGTGCAACCCGGCAAGAACCGCTTTGAATCGCCCGTTTGTCCTATTCACAAGATCGCGCAACCGTGAACATTGGAAAAAATTTGTACCTTTAACGGATTCGGTTCCATCCGACTGAAGGAACTGGTCCGCTTCGTCCAGAAGCAACAACACCCTACGGCTATGATCCTCGATCACCCATTGCGCAATGGTATCGGCAATCTTCTGGGGATTTGTGTTCGGGGGCAGTTTTCGAACCGACTCAATATACCGCCCCAAATGATCGTGGATCAAAGTCCAAAGATCCTCGATGCCCCGATTCAGTCCGATACCTAAAATTTTCAGATCCAACCAGATAGCGATTCGTCCCTGGTCCGGTACATGATGGGTTTGTTCGATGTGACGCAGCAAGGCGGTTTTGCCCAATTGTCTTCCGCCATAGATAAAAGCGGAGCCTTTGGCGTCGGCAAGATATTCCGCTTCTTTCAGACGGCCATAAAACATCTCAGGAGCGATCATGCTGGCCGAGGCGGTGTACGGTTCATTGAACGTGAACGGAAGCGCGCACTGGAAAAAAACCGGCAGACGCGAGCCGCGCTCCCCGCAGATAAATAGCAACAGACAGTCATCCAGAACGATGAACGTTTTCCGCCGAATCCGGCAATACCGGGCCAATTCCCGGCGGCGCTGCATTGTTAGTCTTCCAAAATGGAAAACAATGACTGGATGTGGCTGGGGGCGGGAGGCCACGGCATCCAGCAGGTCTTCCTCGTTGGGACGATCCCAAACGCAGAAGATCCGGTACTTGCCATTTGCTGCTGATCCGTAAGCGGGCAACGGGCAGCGTGCCCGATCCTGAATGGACTCGGTTTCAACTGTCAACCATACGCCATCCAGCTTGCCGGGTTGCTTGTCGATCAACTTGGGCATGGCGAACCCGATTTGCTGAAGCACAAAACGGACAAGCTCGGGATCCGGCTCCTTCTGTTTCCTCTTGAGTTCGAACCAAGTCCTCAACATCTCGCTTGCCTGCTCAGCCTGCTCTCCAGAGATCGGATCGAGGCGTAAGGGAAAATTCACACTACGATGCTTCAAATGCCTGATGACATCGGCGGTATTTGTTTCCTCCAAATATTCTTCAAGTTTCGTTAATGAGCGGATAAAGAAGTCATCCAGCACGTCAGTATGTTTGGGAATCTGATCCGCGATCGGCTGGTTGGCCGCCACGCGATCGATGTACTCCTGGGCAATGATGATTTCTTTGTTTTCCAATACTTGTTGGATTCGCTGCTGCCGAGAATCGTTGGCCCCCATGTTCAACTGATCAAGACGCAGACGAACTTGTGCGATCTTGGACTGCTGGCTATGATCAATCGTCTGCTCGATCGTTGTTAGAATCTTGGCTGCCTGGTCGAAATCGAGTGTTTCCGCGATGACCTGCTCGACTTGGTGCAAGCTGGCTTGCAGTTCGCCCATCTGCCTTTCATCGATCCCACCTCTCGCTACCGCCCAGCCGATTTTTAAATATGTGTTGTCTATTTTCTCTTTTAATCGCCTTCGCCAATCGCCTGCATCTTCCTGCAACTGGTTCTTCATTATCGTGATCTTTTCCTCAGTTTCTCCGATGGAGCTCAAGTGTACGATAATCCGTGTCGCGAGGTGGTGGTTGCCGGTATGGCATCGCTCCTGGAAGGCGGTCTTCCAATCCCAATCATTTTCCGAAATGAACGATATGATCTTTTCGATCAGGTTCAGATCGTGGTCCTCGGCCTCCAATTGGTCATTCAGCCGCAAGCTCTTTATTTTTAGAAGCTCCGCGTTGACAAGTTCATGCAGGCTCGGTTCCTGGACTCGGAATATGTCGGCGGCATTGATCATCTGGCACAGTTCCTCCAAGACCGCCAGCATGCACTGCGCTCCCGCGCGCACTCTGAGACTTGTGGACGGCTCGATCAGATCCCTAAGTTCCTGAAGTGCTCCTGCGCCAAACTGATCAAACAGCCGATGCAGACGATCCACCTGCTGCTGATGGAAATCCGGTTTTCCCCCAGGTTTCAATTGCTGGTGATCCAACCATTGTTGTGCGATCTGTCGGGCTTCCCAAAACCAATCCTTCAATTTAGCCAACGCCGGGCCTTCGATGGGATTGAATCGCGATCGACCGATTCTCTTCTCAGCCAGTGATATCTCGCGCTGCACACAGCCTTCATTGATGAATTCTTGCAGTAACGTTCTCAGCGCTTCAGTCTGCTTCTGACTCGGATCGATGACGGGTTGCAACAAGTTGAAGATGATTCCATCCCGTTCCAACCAGCTTCGCCAGACCTTTGTTGCAGGTGCATATTTGATGGTCCGGTTGGGCGCTTGTCGGAACCAATCACTGGCCTGACGCCGGATATTCTGCTCCAGCGTTTCCCATGAACTCGAGTCCATCGTTCGAACCAACTCCACGGGGTTGAACGGCTTCCCCATTTCGCTGAGATCCGCGATGCCCTTACAAAGGTCCGCAAGATGATGTCCGCCGCCACAATCCGGCCTAGCCATGGCCAGAATGTGTCCGGCGCCCGTATGCGGTGCAAACAGTGAGGCTCGGACCGCCGAGGCAGCCCACATCAGGCGGGTGGCAACGTCCACATCTTTACGACCGGCTTTCTCCTGTCCTCTGAAATTCTCCAAAAGGGATTGAATTTCCTGTGACAGCTCTCCTGCCGGGAAACCTACCCGCCGGCCGACAATCACGGCTTTTATCATTTCGGGAAGGATCTCCGATTGGAGATCAGGATAGAGTCGATTCCTAGCGACAGCAAGATGACAGGCTAACTCGGGATGCCCTTCCGCGATCAGGCACCAGATCAATTCGTTCAACAATTCTGGGGCCAGTTCTGGCAGGCGTGACTGGATTCGACTGGCCAACTCGACGGTATTCAGTCCGGTTCCCAGACTTTCGGTTTTTGCATGTTCGGCAGTCACAGCCGTCTGTGATGGAAAGGCAGCCTCACCCTTCTGATCAGCTGGTTGAGCCTCTATTGATACTATCCCCGAATCTCCCAGTAGTTCCACCTGATCATCCGCAGTCTCAACCTGCTCAGCGACAGGTTCCATTGAATCTTCCGCTTGGATGTTTGCCTCAATCTCAACTTCGGGAGCGGCCGTCCCCGCAGGTGCTGCCGGCTGGACATGTGCACCCGAATCATGACGGGACTTTTTGCGTGTTTTCTTTTGCTGACTTGGGGATGATCCGGATGAAAGTGGTTCCGCAGATGGAGCGATGATCGCCTCTTTTTCAACGGGGCCGGTCACGACTTCTTCACCTGGCTTTTCAATCGTCCGCTTATCCTCGGTGGGAATAACTAACTTGCCCCGAGAAACAGCTACTCGGAGTGGGCGACTGAACACTTTTTCGATGAATTCTTCCAATTCCATCCATCGCTCGTCAGGAATTGAATCATGGGAACGAATCATCTCAACCAGGTGCCTGAATCCTTCGGTTCTCTGCTCCTGACTCAGATCCCGGGGCACATTCTGCTGACTGAGCAGTCTTCGAACTTCCCTTGCTTGGGCCTGGCACTCCAGCAATGGGGGGAATTCACGCGAGTCGATGTGCCTGATCTTGAGAACCGTGTCGACCAGTTCCCGCATTTCATCCACGACTGACTGAGCAAGGTTGTTTTCAAAATTCTCCAGCAACTGAGAACAGTCAGCCAAGCTGTCTGGAGTTTTTTTCCGATCAGTCTCATGAATGCCTGTTCGTGAGAGAACCTCTGCAGCCAACTTTTCGAACCGGAGGCGAAGCGAGGAAGTCTCCCACTCCAAATCAGTGGGAAACGGGTTTCCAGGCTCCCGCAAGCGGCTGGCGGCGTCATCAAGCCTTTCGGCAAGGTTCTTGAATTCCTGGGTTAGGGCTTCGATCTGCTGATGCAGTTCATGCAAATCTTTCATATCAGATGCCTCGGATCACCTTAAATTTCACAGAAAAAACTCTGTCCCTTCAAATGATATCGGATGATTTTCCCATGAGCATATTCAGCAAATCCCATCATCATCGAGATATTTTTCCACCACGATAAGCAGGTGATTTCGTCGTCTTTACGTTCGCGGGATGTTCCACGACACATCACCATGGTCGGACCATCCTTCGCTTCGTATTGTCCTGATCGTTTCAAATTGCCTCTGGTCTTCGTCACCAGCTAGTTCCGGATACAGCTGATATGCCCGGATATCACCCGATTGGCGATAATAGTGGCCGTCCGAAACGAAACACTCGCATTTCAGTTTACGCAAAACGTTCAACAACCAGATACCGGAGGACTTGCCACCTCCGCCGCAACCACCGCCGTATCGGACATGCACCACATGACTCATGATTCCCGCCTGCGGGATGATGCGCTGGGCACAAAAGACTTCGTTTACGACAAACGCATAGATCACGGGGGCTGAGAAGGATCCCAAAACATCTGATTTGACGGCAACTTCCATGAACAGCACTCGTCCAGTAGCAAGGCTGCCCTTGGGAAAGTCTACAATTTCGGCGTCGATTGGCAAGTCGCACCGGGGGAGTTCCTCGATGGATGTCACAGTGATTGAAGTGTGGTCATCGCCATGAATGATACGGCTGTCCAGAAATGTGGAGGTGGACCAGGGGAAATAGTCCGTGTGCAGAAAGATGTCCGGGCGGGCTGGTTCTTGTTTTTTTGCCGGTTTGATCTCCGAGAACTTCGGATGCAGGTAGAGAAGATCTCTAAAGTCGTCGCCTGCCGATGGATACCAAGCGATCCGTGGCTCGCCTTCAAATCCGTCGAGCCATCGACGGAATTTCCCGTTCTCGTTTCCATTCAGGTGGTATAGCAATCTCTTCGACATGCTGTTTTCCTCCTTTCTTATCAACCTGTTACGGATGACGGCAGTGATTTACAATGTCAATATTAATATGAAAAATGCCTCATCCAATCGAATACTGCTAACTCTCATTGCGAGTTATCATCAAATCGCCACCACGGTCGCGTCGCCGATGGCGGCGTAGCGGTCGGGGAGGCAGGTGAAGATCACGATCTGGCACTCCCGGGCCGCCCGGGCCAGCACCGCGCCCATGAGGCGCAGCCGCTCCGGGTCGGTGTAGCCGAGCGCGTCGTCCAGGATCAGGGGCATGCCGCCCTCGCCGGCCACGATCATGGCGCAGGCGGCCCGGAACACCAGCGACAGCTGCTCCCGCGTGCCGCCGCTCAGCGAGTCGAACGGCACGGTGACGCCGCCCAGGGTCCGGCTCTCGATGCGCAGCTCCTCGCTCACCTCCACCGCGAAGGTGGGGTCGAACACCAGCCGGCCCAGTCCCTCGATCTTCTCCTTGAGCGGCGCCACGTACGCCCGCCGCGCCTGCTCCCGCTCCTCGCGCATGGTCTCGAAGAGGCACCTGGCCGCCGCCGCCCGCCGCAGCAAGGCGCCGGTCTCCGCCCGCCGGCGCTCCAGGTCGATCTCGGCCTGGCGCAACTTCTCGTGGAGCCCCTCCTCGCCGCGGATCTTGAGCCGCGTCCGGACCTCGGTGAGCTCCGTCTGGGCGGCGGCCCGGCGCTGCTGCACGGTCCGCAGCGAGCCGGCGGCCGTCTCGGCGAGCGCCCGCACCTTGTCGGGGTTCTTCGCCTGGAGCGACGTCTCCGCGGCGCGGACGGCGGCGGCCGTATCCGCCACTACCCGTTCGGCCGCCTCAAGCGCCGCCGCCAGCGCGTCGTCCGCCGCCGCGGCCCGGGCCCGCTCCAGGCTCCCGTTCGCCTTGTCGCGCTCACCGGCGAAGAGCTCCCGCTGGACCCGCCGCGCCTGGTGCTCCGCGTTCAGCTCGTCCCACACGCCGCGGGCGGCCTCCAGCGCCGCCCGGGCGGACTCCCACCGCCCGGTCGCCTCCTTCAGCCGTGTCTCGGCCTCGGCCCGCTCCCGCTTCGCGGCGCCCAGGTCGGGGCTCATCGGCGGATCGGCCGGCCGTTTCGCCCGGTACTCGGCCACCGCCGCCGCCAGGCCCCGCACCTTCCGGTCGAGCTCGTCGTAGGTCAGGTCCCGTAGGTTGTCCTTCTCCACCTGCCCCACGGCGTCCGCCACCCGCCGGGCCTCGCGGCGCTCCTCGAACGCCTGCCGGGCCGCGTCGGGATCGGCGACCCCCGCCTTGGCGCAGGCCGCCGCCAGGATCCGGCGCGCCTCCTCCACCTCGCGGACCATGGCTCCGGCGCCGGCGCCCGCGGCGATCTCCACCTCCAGCACGCCCGGCAGGGCGAGGCGGGTGGTTTCGGTGACGGCCAGCGTCCGAGTGCCGCCCTTCTCCAGCCGGACCTCCCGGCCGTCGACGTCCAGCTGCACCGCGGCCAGACCCCGCAGGGTCACCTCCGGCGCCTCGGTCCGCTGCCGCGCCGAGGCTTCGAGCAGCCCCCGCTCGGCCTCCTGGATCGCCTTCAGGGCGCGGTCGGTCACGTGGTTCCGCGCCAGCTCGGCTTCCGCCTGCCCGGCGCTCGCCCGCGCCGCGTCGATGCGCCCCTGGCGCTCCCGCAGCTGGTCGAGATTGAGCTGATTGTTGAAGAAGTCGAAGTCGTCGCGCCGCCGGGCGGCGTGCGCCTCCGCCTCCTTCCGCCGGCCGTCCGCCTCGCCGAACGCGCGCTGGGCCTCCTTCAGCCCGGCCTCGGCCCGGGTGAGGGCCGGACGGGACTCCGCGTCCGCTTTCTCCAGGCGGTCCAGCTCCGCGGCGGCGCGTTCCGTCGCCTCGATCAGCGCCCCGCGCTCCTTCAGGTCGCGCCCGGCGACCTGTTCGGATTTCTGCGCCGTCTGTAGCCGGAGGCCGGCTTCGGAGCACGCCTTCTCCAGCCGCTCGATCTCCTCGAGATCGGCCGCGTGCGCCGCCTGCTCCCGCGCCAGCTCCGCCTCCTGCCGCTCGAGCTGCGCCAGCTCCCGCCCCAGCGCCGCCGCGCGCTCGGCGTCCGCCTCGAGCTCGCCCAGGGCCTGCCGGAGGGCGGCCGCCGCCGCCTCGCCGTCGGCCAGCGCCTGGCGGGCGTCCGCGAGTTCCCGCCGCTCCGCACCGCGCTCGCCGGTGAAGTAGGCGAGGTACTCGGCGCGGACCTTGTCGAACAGGCTGTCCTCCCGCGGGTCGGCGGGGCGCCCGCCCGACGCCCGGTCCAGGGCAGCGGAGAGCGACCGCTGGCTCCCGAGCTCCGGCTGCCGGATGGCGTCCCCCTGCTCGATGATGAGCGCCCGCCAGAGGTCGTAGTCCAGCGTCTCCTGGAGGATGGCCAGGGCGCGGTCGTGGGCCTCGCGGCCGGTGAGGTTTTCCGGCCGGGGGGCGCGGACGGTCAGCCGGGTCTCCGGCCGCTTGGTGAACCGCTTGAAGTAGGTGAAGGCGTAGGGGCCGCTCTCCGCCTCCAGCTCCACCTCCGGCCCCTCGTCCCGGTGCACCGGCTTCACGGCGTCGATGCGCCGGTGCCTGCTGTTGTCGGGGTAGTCGAACAGGAGCCCGACGGCCTCCCGGAGGCTCGACTTGCCCGCCTCGTTGGGGCCCTGCACCAGGGTGATCCCCGCGGGGCCGAACGCCACTTCAGCATGGGCGAGGCCGCGGTAGTTGGCGACGCGGAGCCGGACGAACCTCATACGGCCTCCTTCGCCAGCCGGACCAGGAGCATCAGGGCGTCGCGGGCGACGCGGCCCTCCTCCCCGCCCCCCTCGATCCGCTCCCGGAGCCGCCGGACGGTGGCGTCGGCGAAGCCGGAGAAGCCGAGGTCGGCGAAATCCGGGTCGTCGGGCGTCACGACGAGGCCGCCGTCGCGGACCTCGAACGACGCGAAAAGCTCCCGGGCGGCGTCCAGCTCGTGCTGGAGTGCCGCCGCCAGGGCCAGGGAGAGCGTCCCCACCAGATTCAACCGGACGACGGTGCACGCCTTCTGCTCCAGCCCGCCCAGTTCCAGGCGCAGGGCGGCGATGTCATCGGCGGCGTTGAGGTCCACCCGCGCCCGTTCCACGAAGCGCCACCCGCCCACGGCGACCTCGCGGGCGGCCGCGCCCGCCGGCCCGACCTCGACGACCAGGGCGCGGCCCGAACGCACCTCATCGAAGTCCGTGGCCTCGGGCGTGCCCGAGTACCAGATCCGTCCGCCGGCGCCGAGCTCGGTGAGGGAGTGCCGGTCGCCCAGGGCGATGAAGTGGGCCCGCCCCTCGGCCACAGCCCCCTCGAGGTCGGCCACGGCGATGAGCCCGGGGGCATCGCCCGCGGGCGTGAAGCGGTCCACTGCGCCGTGCCCGGCGAAGACGCGGACGACGCCGGCCGCGGGGGCCGGCGCGCGGAGCGCCTCGTAGACGGGGTTGGCGGCGGGGCGCCTCGACAGCCACGGCGCCCCCGCCAGCTCCACCCCCTCGGCGACGAGGACGGGTTCAGAATTTTCGATCACGTGCACGTGGGGCGGCTTCCGCTCGAGGAAGGTGGCGGAGCGGTACACCGACGCCTCGTTTAGGGGGTCGTGGTTGCCCGGCAGCAGGTACACCGGGACCGGCACGTCGCGGAGCGCCTCCAGGGCGCGGGCCACGGTGCGGCGGTCCACCTGGTTCGACTCGAAGGCGTCGCCGCACACCAGCATGAAGCGGCAGTCCTCGTCCCGGGCGATGCGGCCCAGGGCGCGGACGGCGTCGAACCGCGCCTGGGCGTACCGCTCCTGGGCCCCCTCGTCCAGGAAGTGCCGCCGCATCCCCAGCTGCCAGTCGCTCGTGTGGAGGAAACGAACCATCGCAGCCCCCTGATGAAAGATCGTCAGCCCGTTTCCGGCAATCGCCGGTGTTCCCGCGTCAGCCGATGAACAGCTCGTGACACGCCCGACCCGTTTTTATTCCATCTCAATAAACGACACCGTCAGGCGGCATCGGCCCTGCTCAATCCAGAAACATGAAACAGGCAAGTCCGTTTGGCTGTAAAGGCATTTCACAAGCCAACGACATTCCCTTGTCCCCCGTTTCATGCTCCAAGTCCTCAATCTTGATCTGACTTCATCAGCATACCTATTAATCAAGGTTTCTGCAAGATTCAGTCTCTCCAGACCTGACTCAAATCACAACCGGACTGACTGATGTTCCGTGAGCGGATTTCCACAGCCTTCCAAATTGCAACGAAACTGATCAAGGTCACATCATCCGTCTATGTGTACTAATCACTACCGCCCGATGATCCGCAGATACTCTTCCTTGGTGATATTCAATTTGCCCCCTTGAGGCATTTTCTTGGTGATGCCGACGTCGGACATCTTCACTCGGATCGTTGAGACGAAGAAATCGGAATAGAAAATGTGGCCGCGGTAGAATTCCCGCTGGTACTCATCGATCTCCACCGTGAAAAGACTGCACGGATAGTCCGTGAGTGTCTTATACAGCTTCCATTCTCGAGCCGTCGCTGGCTTCTCTATGACCTCGTAGCGCACCACCGTGAATCCGCCGATGATATAGCTTTTGTGGCTGAAGAGGATCCTGGATCCTGGTGGGAGATGATCATTGCTGAACTTGGGATGACCGGGGGGCGAATTGATGCGGAAGCAATGAGAGAACGCCCAGTTCGAAAAATCCAGGCCGCCGGAATCCTTCGGATTATAGCTGAGAATCGCGTAGATCGGCTCTACCTGCTCTTCCGTCCCGACAGCCTCATCGATGCACTCCGCATATTCGGACAGCTGGATGACTTCGAACAATTCGATTCCAAAGTCTTTTTTCAGCAATGTTTTCAAGCCGCAATCGTCCGCCCAACAGACGACGACATAATCTTTGTTCGGATCTAGGCTGAGATGGTGTTGATGCAGAATGAAATTGGATGACAGATACTCGAACTCAACAGTTACCTCCTTTTTCCGGTATCGGATCGACGAAATATCAAACCCTCGGACATCTGGGGAGACAAGAGTCGGGAAACCGAGCTTCTCATGAATCTTCGAAAAAACCATCAGGACTCCGTTCTCGTTGGTGATTCGCCCGCTGATCGTGATTTTTTCTCCCATATGTTCCTCCTATTGCCAATGATCGATTGCACCCTTTTAATTGATTCGCCTCAAAGCCATCGCAGCAATGCTCCTTTTGACAATGAGCACTGCCCCGTCAACGGATTCTCATCACCACATGATCCGCAATATCTGAGTTCCATCTAATCATTGGTTTTGATAGACAGCCGTCGCGAATTCTAAACATAGACCGGGGATCTTCACTTCGGGCGAGCTCCTGCAAACCAGCATCACGCGGCACTCCTCGGCCGCGGCGATGCGGCCCAGGGCGCGGACGGCGTCGAACCGCGCCTGGGCATACCGCTCCTGGGCCCCCTCGTCCAGGAAGTGCCGCCGCATCCCCAGCTGCCAGTCGCTCGTGTGGAGGAAACGAACCATCCGCGCCCCCTGATGAAAGATCGTCAGCCCTATTCCGGCATTTGCCGGCATCACCTGTTCCGCCCGTCTCCGCTGGCCAGCCACCGCTTAGCCGGCCACCGCTCGGCCGGCAACCGCTCGGCCGGCGCCCGCGCTCCCGGGGCACCCGTGAAGCGATCCGTTCATCTGACCTGGAAAATCCGACGCGTCACGACGGCGCCCCCTCGGCCCCTGTTCACGTCCCATTCATTTCAGCTTTTTCCTGACGATCTAAGGATACTCATGGAACTGCAAAACTATTCCTCCTTGTTTTGTTTTTCCTTGATAATGAAGTCTAATACTTCCTCTAAATTCTCCTTCATGCAATCCCCTCCCATGCTCTTCCATTTACATCCATCGCGAATCCCCTCATTGATTTTAATAAATGAAGAGCAGAGCGGGCAAAATTCGTAATTACTCAGAGAAAACAGATCTCTCAAAAAATCCGAGTCGCTGCATTCTACGAAATTAGCACGAAGAACCATTGAGAGGTTTTGTTCCTCAAAGATCGTTTGAGCATTGACAATCTCTGGACATTTGACGGACACAATTCCAACCGAGTTATTCTGACACATTTGATAATAATCTTCCCAAACCTCAGGATCATAGAAATCACCTCTTTCAAAATTTGGGATTACTATGTATGAGTAGTTCGAAAAGGATCGATAATTTGTCGCCTGACTAATCGCTGTGGCAATGGAGGGAATGTCGTTCCCTCTTTTTAATTCAAAAGCAAAGGTTTGGATATCCTGCTCTTTCAACCGGTCGATGATATTGAAACCGGCAAAGTCAACATTATTAAAGGTGGATTCGCGATGATTGTCCCCAACATTTTTAAGATATGAAATATTGAATTTTCTCTTAAGAGGTGCTTCTAATTTTTGGGAGAATTCCCGTTCTCTTATTCCAACTATAAATGGATTTTGTCTTTTACGAAAGCGGTTTGAGTTTGGATAAAATACATATTCATTTTCAGCTCTGTGCGGTGGCCAGTTTTTAAAGCCCTCCCTAACTTTTGAAATATCAATTCTTATATAATTATTGAATTCTTGATAATAGTTGATCTGGTTCACTAACTGCTCTCTGAGGTCACCAGATTCAACCTCATCATGAAGCAATTCTGCAAGTTCTTGGCCCAATTCCTCAGGTAAAACAATAGATTCTAATTGGAAACCGATTCTTTCCCCTCTTTCTCGTCCTTGATTCCAAGTTAAACCACATTGTCGTTGGTAATTGATAAATGTGTCTTTAAATTGTTGCCAGTCATTGGTAGCTCTACCTGATAGATTTCTCCTCGATTGAGCAGATAATTCTCTAAATCTAATCAAGGTAATTCTATAGGTATTGTTGTATACTTCTGCGTGATCGTTTAGCGTCTCAAAAATCCTTCTGATCTGAGCAATCATAATAATCTCCATTCAATATTTTCAAAAAGGGGATCAGTTTATCATTTTGCAAAATCGCACTTTTAGATAATTCGATATCTGGCAGTTCTATTGCACCTTCGATATCATCTCTCATACCGCTTGTGCGGGCTGCGGGTGCAGGATCCGGTGGAAGTCGAGCCGCAGTAGACGCACTTGTTGGCGCCGTGGCCGTGCTTGTGGGCACCGATGGGACTGCGGGTGCACGAGCCGTAACTCGACGATCCGCAGAACACGCAGTGCTTGTCGTCCCCCACGTGCTCGTGAATGCCGTGCGGGCTGCGGGCACATGAACCATACGACGAGGAATTGCAATAGATGCAGTGGTCAGCAATGAACATCCCCTGTAAAGATCGCTGCCTCTAAACCAACGTGTCCTTGATAGAGCCAGCTATCCGTGACACGGTCTTTTCATCTTGAGTCATTTGAATTGTCCCCGTTGAACTGAGGTTTGTCAAGTGATGCGAATCACATCTCGCAGGATTTCAAGTGCCTGCTAAATCGGATGGATTGAGGACGGCATGCCAAGGCGCCAAAGAGCGAAGCGACGTACGGAGTGTTGGATCAAGATGTGGGGAGAATGCTTCGGGCCAAGTTTGAAAGGTTAATCGTTGATGGTGGATAGTTATTGGTTGGAAGGTCAAAATGCATAGGCTCCGGTTCGAAAGTTCAGAGGCGGGTGCATGAGAGTCGAGATACGGTAGGCTCGCGTGCACGAGCGAGGAGTACGCCAAGCACGTCCGACAGATCGCCTGGACGTGCCGTCTGAAACGCGGGATCTCGGCCACGGTCACCAACCCGCACCCTTGTGCCTATCTAATTCCTCACTAGTCACTATTCACAGTTCACCGATCGGTTGACAAGAAAGCTTAAACGGAGTAAACCTTGAATCGGGACTCCAAATCGTGACGGATAGTTCATCATTCCCTGCCTGACTTTGGTGCAGTATAAAATTTGGGGGAGTTCGATTGTCCGGCAACTGGTTCTCGCGACGGTCTGAATTTTCCGTTGCCGCTATCCAGCGGCTCAGTATTGTTATAAAGACGCTATATCATTGCTGTTAGGCGTTGAATTGTATGACGAGATATTTAGTCAATAGCCGACAAGAGGGAATGCGGAATTTGAAATCCGAAATCAAGAAACATTCAGCTTGGCTGGTTCGCGAAGAAGAAAAAGTATATCAAGCCAGGGAAGAGGGTGTTCTCGGCAGGAAACGGAAGCGATTCCGCTTAATCGACGTTTTTGCCGGCGCCGGAGGGATGACTCTTGGTTTCTCAAAGACATTCGGGCACGCATTCGATTCCGTATGGGCTAACGATTTCAACGATGCCTGTGTACGTACATTTCGCGCGAACTTCGGTGACCACTGTGTATCCGGAAATATTGTAGATATTCTCAACGACCCGTCCACGATGATACCTGCAGCCGATGTCGTGATTGGTGGACCACCGTGCCAAGGATTTAGTCTTTTAAACAAAAACCGCGATGGAGATCCCAGAAAGCAACTTTGGCGTCCTTTTCTCGATATTGTCGAGCGCTCCGGAGCCCAGGTGTTTGTAATGGAAAATGTGCCCCAATTGCTCGGCTCGTTCGAGCATGGAGAAATCATCGGCTCAGCTGAAGCCCTTGGGTTCAAGTGCTGGGGAGAAGTCCTCTGTGCAGCCGACTATGGAGTCCCTCAAACGCGACGTCGTGCATTCATCGTAGGTTGTAAGTTCTTCGATCCGTCTCTGGTATTCCCCCCGCGCAAGACGCACTACGACCCACGAAAGGGGTGCGTACAAACATCATTACTACAAACAGACAGAGACGGATATCTTCCAGGCGCCGAAAAGTGGCGTACCGTACGAGATGCAATCGGAGATCTTCCGCCGCCGAGCGGGACGGAAATTCGTGATGATGTTCCTCCACTTGACCTTCACTTCGGTCGATCTCCCACTCCTCAGAGTTTATCTCGATACAAGGCGATTCCCCAAGAAGGCATGAACCGATATGACCTTCAAAAACGTGCACCCGAGTTGACTCCGGGCTGTTGGATTCGTAAAAAGAGCGGTGGCACGGACCTCTTTGGCCGGCTTTGGTGGGATCGTCCGGCTTTCACAATTAGGACGGAATTCTTCAAACCGGAGAAGGGGCGATATCTGCATCCACAGCAGCATCGACCGATAACGCATCGGGAGGCAGCGCGGTTGCAGTCATTCCCGGATGAATTCATCTTTACGGGATCGAAGATCGAGATTGCACGTCAGATCGGCAATGCTGTACCTCCAAGGTTGGCGGCGCGTGTGGCCGACGTGGTGTGCCTGCTGTTAACGATGAACACACGTTAACATGACCGATGTTTTTTCGAAGGAAAAGCGAAGTTGGATCATGAGTCGCGTCAAGGGGCGTGACACAAAGCCTGAGATTATTGTTCGATCTTTGGTACACAGGATGGGATTCCGATTCCGGATTCACCGCCGCGACCTACCGGGAAAGCCTGATATTGTCTTGCCGAGGCACAAGAAAATCATTTTTGTGCATGGATGCTTCTGGCATGGGCATAAATTGTGCCGATATTCGAAACGTCCAACAACGAACAAGCTGTTTTGGAACAAGAAACTTGAAGGGAACATCGAGCGAGATAAGCGCTTCCGGAGAATGCTGAGCAGAAAGGGATGGGAAGTACTAATCGTATGGCAGTGCGAAATACAAAAACCGCAAACTCTACTGAGGAAGCTGGAGAAATTTTTACATGACAAGCGGACCGAAAAAGGCGAAAGCGATCGACACTGAAACAGTGCGACAGAAAGTTGCTGAGTTGATCAACAACTTTGAAGCAGAGCTCCGTTCGGGCGACCTCCGCATGAAGGTACTTGCCTTAATTCCGATCTTCCATAAATTGCGCGAAATGGGCAAGTCTCTGATCCCGATCGAGCATGCTTCGGCTGCGAGAGATCGGATTCTTTTCTATTTCCGACAGTATCCCGGCACGGTCATCCACGGCGACGAATTGCTTGTAGTTTCCGGGATTCAAGAATATGCAAGGCGCTTGCGTGAGTTGCGTGTACAGTTCGGCTGGACTATAGTGAACGGAGACACAATCAAGGAGATGTGCGCGGAGGGCGCGGATGAGATACCGGAAGCGCTAATCTCCATGAAGCCTAACGAGTACGTTCTTCTGAACGCAAAGGAAGATCGAGACGCCGCATATCGCTGGCGCGTGGCAAACAAAATCCGGAAGGAACACGGATCGGTGCGCGATAAAATTTTAAAATTTCTTCGAGTAAATATCGGACGTATGGTGACAAACGAAGAATTGAGATACGTGGCCGGGGACAAGACGGAATGGGCACGGCGAGTCCGTGAACTGCGTACGGAGAACGGTTGGCCTATAGCGACAAAAACCACCGGACGCCCAGACATAGGGGTTGGATTTTACATTTTGCAGGCCGACCGGCAGAGCCCCAAACATGACCGGAATATCCCCGACGATGTGCGTCGAGAAGTACTTAGACGCGATGGATATAGGTGCAAGACTTGCGGTTGGTCACACGATGTATGGAATCCTTCCGATCCTCGGCACTTAGAGTTGCACCACATCACACATCATGTCAAGGGCGGTGCCAATGTGGAGAATAATTTGATGACATTGTGCACCGTTTGTCATGACAAGATACATCGTGGGATGCCCCCAATTTCTAGACACTGGATGTGTTAGGCCGACCTAGGTCGGCCCCCGCGATTTGGACACGCGGAATGTTAGGGTCCTGCGGTTGAAAGATCGATTCCTTCCAGACTGCCGCCGGCGTTCGGTAGTCCAACGCCATGTGGGGCCGCTGTTCATTATAACCCAACGTCCACAGACGGACGGTCATTCGCGCTTCGACAATGTCCGCGAACAGCTCCCGGCTCAGACACTCCCGCCGCAGCGTGCGATGAAAGCTTTCCACGTGCCCGTTGTCGAACGGCTGCCCCGGCGGGATCTCTTCCTGCTTCACCCGCCACTGGGCCAACACCCGCTGGACCGCCTGGGAGCGGAACTCGGGGCCGCCGTCGCGGCGGATCACGGTCGGCACGCCCTCGCGCCGGAACAGCACCGCCAGGTGCGCCGCCACCGCCGTCCCCGGCAGGCTTACGTCCACCAACGGCTCCAGCGCCCGCCGCGAGTATACGTCCAGCACGTTCAGGATCCGGAACGCCCGTCCCGTCGTCATCCGATCCTGGATGAAGTCCATCGTCCACACGTCGCCCGCCCGGTGCGGCACGACCGCCTCAAACGGCCGGCTGGGGCGCCGGAAGCGCCGGTGACTCCGGAGCGGTGGTTGTCCCAGACCGTGCCCGCGCCAGTACCGGTGGAACCGCTTGGCATTGATCACATGCCCGGCCTGCCGCAGCTCGTGCAGCACCTTCCGGTAGCCCCACGCCGGATGCTGCTGCGCCAGCGCCTGCATCGGCGCCAGCCAGACCGGCATCGCCACCGGCCGCGGCCGGTAGTACACGCTCGAACGCGCCACCGCCAGACGCCGGCAGGCCGTCACCACGGGCACGCCATACTGCTGCAGCTCCTGCGCCATCATCCGCTGCTCCCGCCGCGTCAGTAGTTTTTTTTAACGATCTCCGTCAACGCGTGCAACTCCAACTCCTTCTCCGCCAGCAGCCGCTTGAGCCGCCCGTTCTCCGCCTCCAGCACCTGTAGCCGCTTCGCTTCCGAGGCCGAGAACCCCTTGTACTTTTGCCGCCACCGGTACACCGACTGCTCCGACACCCCGTACTTGCGCGCTGTCGCCGCTACGCTCGTGCCCGGGCTGTCCGCTTCCGCCAGAATCCGCACGACCTGATCGACACTAAATCGCTGCTTCATGATGATGCTCCTATCGCACCACCCTAACATTCTACACTGTCCAGTTTTTGGGGGCCGATCCAATCGTGCGGAAAAGGATCGGAAAATTCAAAGACCTCATTAATTGGTCGAACATGCGCACGGAGTGCGCGAGGTACGTCGGGAGTACCTCGCGGCCTCCGGCCGCGAGTTCCAGCGGCAGAATGTGGGGGAAATCCTGTTGGTAGACGTTGAATGAATACTTCATTCGATTGATCCTGCCGTGGCCGAACACGCGCGCGTCAGTAGCGCGAGGAACTTGTCAGAGCGTGCCGTGGTCGAGCTCGCACGCGGAGCGTGCGAGGTACTCTTCAAATCCTGCCGTGGGCGAACTCGCACGCGGAGGGCACAAAGGTTTTCATTTGTCATTGATCAGTTTTCATTCGTCATCGGTCATCGGTCATCGGTCATTGGTCATTGGTCATTGGTCACTGGTCATTTTTCATTGGGCAATGATTTGGTCGGCGAGTCCCAAAATGTGCAGCGGGCGGAGGAGAGGAGGGCGAAGATGCGGCCGTCGTCGGCGGCGGCGGTGCGGCCCGACAGGTCCCGGAGCCAATGCGCCGGGAGGGCGGCGCGGCCGTGGAGGGCGCCCACCGCGGCGCCCACGATGGCGGCGACGGTGTCGTTGTCCCAGGTGTCGTTCACGGCGCGGACGATGGCCGCCTGCGGGTCGTGGCCGTGGCGCATGAGGATGTAGAGGACGCTGGGGAGCGTCTCCAGGAGGTACGCCCCGGAGTACCAGGCGTCGCAGGCCTCGCGCACCGCGAGCTTCGCGTCCCAGGCCCACCGCACCCGTTCCGCGACGTAGCGCCACGCCGGCCCGGCGGAGTCGGCGAACCGGCCCCCGCGCGGCCGGTAGACCGCGCCCGCCTCCAGGTCGGCGGCGGCGGCGACGAAGCGGTCGACCCACCACGCCGGCTCCGGCGGCGCCGCCAGGTCCAGCAGTTCCCAGAGCATGTCCACGAAGGCCACGCAGGCGGCGAGCGACGCGGTGTCGTTGTGGGTGACCAGGGCGGCCAGGGCCGCGTCCGCCCAGAGCGCGTTGCCGCCGCCGCGCAGGTGGGGGACGAGCACCGGGGCGATGCGCATGAGGGCGCCGTTGCCCGCCGAGGCGGGGCCGCACTCGGTCCACGGCCGGCCGGCCGCGGCGTTGCGGAGGAACTGGCGCACCGAGTCGCCGATGCCGAAGATGCGCTCGCGGGTGAAGCGGTCGGCCAGGCGCTCCGGGACCAGGCCGCCGTCCTTGACGAGCTGCTCCAGGGTCCAGAAGGCGAGCTGGGTGTCGTCGGAGGGGAAGCCGCGGCGCTCGCCCAGAGCCGGGTGGGGGAGGTAGCCGCGGATCTCGCCGTGCCGGGCGCGGCGCGCGGCGGGGAGCATGCTCTCGGTGGGGACGCCCAGGGCATCGCCCACGGCCAGCCCCAGGAGCATCCCCTCCACCCGGCCGAAGTCGAAGGCGGGCCCCTTGGGCGCCGCCGGGCGGTCGAAGATGGCCCCCCGGCGAAGCGGCAGCCGGCCGGCGGCGAGGAGCTCGTGGAACAGGGCGGTGTTGTCGATCAGCGTCCTTCTCCTTATGGGCGGGCCCTCAGGCGGCCTTTCGGGATATCAACAGGCTGGAGCGGCCTGACTGCGAATCCAGCTCCTGCCTCGCGACCAACTCCATGCCGTTATATTTCAACAAGCACCTCAGGTCGTCTTCCGGGATCTCGAAAGACTGAGGGAAGACCTGATCGTCAGACTGTTCCGGCTTCTCGGGCACCGACAGCAGCAGCCGCCCACCCGGTTTCAAGTAGTCGGCCAGTTCGCCCACGGCCGGGAGCAACTCCGCCTGGGGCAGCTCCTGAAGGACGTTGGCGCAGACCACCCCATCGAATCGTTCCTTGACCGCCTTACGCAGGCCCGGCAACCGACCCACGTCCAAAAGGCCCTTCAGGTCGGGATATCGCCGGGTGGCTTGAGCGATCATCGCCGGAACGGCATCCACCCCCTGCACGCGGTAGCCGAGACGCTTCAGCAGAGCCGCGTTCTGCCCCCCGCCGCAGCCCACGTCAAGGATGGCCGAGTCGC
This sequence comes from Acidobacteriota bacterium, assembly GCA_029565065.1. Taxonomy (GTDB): domain Bacteria; phylum Acidobacteriota; class JAAYUB01; order JAAYUB01; family JAAYUB01; genus JAAYUB01. The sequence continues at coordinate 57,000 of JAKQOW010000086.1, forward strand.
GATTTGGAAACGCCTTGACGAACACATCCTCCGGCAACCGGCACGCTTCCATCTGCCGGATTTGCTCCGGCGACAGGTGGGAATAGAACTGCGCCACCGGATCCAGCAGCGGCTCGATCTCCGGCAGCGACCGGCCCGGGGCGAGGCGGCCGGCGATCTCTTCGAAGGCGGCGCGCACGTGGCGCAGCAGGATGGCGTCGGCGCCGGGGACGCGGACGACGAGGCCGGCCACGGCGCCGGCGGCCTGGAGCGCCGGGGCGGCCAGGCGCAGGCCGTCGAGCTCCAGCACCGCCTGCCGGTCCCCCAGGGCGCGTTGGGTGAGCCGGGCGATCCGGTTCAGCACATCCCGGCTGGGGCGCAGGTCGCCCCGCTCCAGCTTGGACAGGTGCGCCTGCTTCAGGCCGAGCGCGGCGGCGAACGCCACCTGGGTGGGGAAGTCCGATTCGAGCCGCGCCGCCCGGATCCACTCGCCCAGGGTCTGACCGTTAGGAATATTACCGACTATTTCATTCCGCTTGGTCATCGCTCCTCCAGTCCAGCATTGATATCCAATTACTTTTAATACTTTTATTTCAGTTTTTTAGTGAATTGCTTTCGCTTTCATCCTATCAATTCATTCAGCACCGTGTCAATCAAATAAATATTCCTGCAGGCGAACTTACGTTACGTGATCTCGTTTAGTGGATTATTTGGAATATTTAACTTGACAAACCAGTCAGAAACTGATAGAATGACTTACATGATGAACATATTATTTATAAATATCAATAAATTGCATCCATGCGTGAATTATCCACGAAGCAACTGGATCTGTCAAGAAATATTCCTATATATTCCTCTCGATTCCGCCGAGCCGTACCGCCTGGTTGTTGAGGGCGCCCCTGACGGAGCGTCCGAGTCGGCCGCCAACGAAGTCAGCATTTCACGATAAGGAGGTGCGCATCATGAGTAGCCAATCTATCACCTGTGTTCCGCCGCCGGCGAGCCGCTCCAGCCGCCGCGCCCCCCGCCCCGCCCCGCCCGCCGGCCGGACCGGTCCGGTCCAGCACGCCTTCGCGCGCCAGTGGCGCGACTGGCGCCGTCGCCACCCGGACGGTTCCCCCGGCGCCGGCCGAACCGAGGACGCCCTGCGGGCGCTGGCGTGGGGGGTGAGCGACGCACTGTTTCGCCGGCTCCGCGAGCGCTTCGGCACCCTGCGCGCCCGGGTGGCGTTCCTGCGCGGGCTCCGCCTCAGTCCGTACGGGCCCGCGGGGGAGTGCCTCACCGCCATCCTCGCCGGCGACCGCCGGGCGGCGCTGGAGGCGACGGGCCTGCTCGCCGCCATGCTCGCCGCCGCCGGCCGGGCCGAGGACCCGCGCTTCCTCAAATGGCTGTTGTTCACCGCCGCCGGTGAGGCGGACGCGCTCCCGCTGGTCTGATCCCGACCCGTTTCCCGCCGCCCCCCGGGCGCCGCGGCTCCGGCCGCGGGACAGCGCCCGGGCGCTGCGGCGCGCCGTCCCCGGCCCCCGCAGGGTCGGATCGGCAGGCTTCGGCTCGAACGAAAAGAGCAAGGAGGATCGCATGATCACCGAATCGTCCAATTCCACGTCACCGTCCCGGGATGACTCCCCCGGCGACGGTGCCCCCGCGGCGGGCCCCCGATCCACCGGCGGGCCCCGTCGCGCCCTTTGCCCAAACGTTCCGCAATCTGGAACGAAGGACCGGTATAACGGGAGCGACCCGGTTTCCCGTTCAAGACCGCCGTGGCCGGCCCCGAGGCGAATTCATCGGAGCAGGAGGCTGGATTCGGCTGTTCACGACGTTCGGTTTCTGCAGCGTGGCGCCGAAGGAGGGGGCAGCGGGCCTCATGGTCCGCGTCCGGCCGGCCGGCGGCGGCCGGCACGAAATCCAAATAAAGGAGAGATGAAAATGACAGACGAACCTCGTTTCTTCACGTCCGAGTCGGTGACCGAGGGGCACCCCGACAAGGTGGCCGACCAGATCGCCGACGCCTTGCTCGACGCGGTGCTGGCCCAGGACCCCGCCGGCCGCGTGGCCTGCGAGGTGCTGCTCACGCCGGGCCGGGTGACGGCGGCCGGGGAGATCTCCGCCTGCGCCGAGATCGACATCCCCACGATCGCGCGGGGCGTCCTGCTCGACATCGGCTATGACAGCGCCGAAGCCGGGCTGGATGGGCGGACCTGCGAGGTGGACTGCCGGGTGCAGCGCCAGTCGCCCGAGATCGCCGCGGCGGTCCGCGACGGCGGTGCCGGCGACCAGGGGCTCATGGTGGGCTACGCCTGCCGCGAGACCGCGGCGCTCATGCCGCTCCCCATCACCCTGGCCCACGCGCTGGCCCGGCGCCTGGCGGCGGTGCGCCGCGACGGCACGCTCGCCTACCTCGGCCCCGACGGCAAGACCCAGGTGACGGTGGAGTACCGCGGCAGGCGCCCCGTCCGCGTGGCCGCGGTGGTGGTGAGCGCCCAGCACGCGCCGGGCGTCGCGCCGAAGCGGCTCGAGGCCGACATCCGCGAGCGGGTGGTCGCGGCGGCCATCCCCCCGGACTTCCTGGACGCGCGGACGGCCTGCCACATCAACCCCGGCGGCCCCTTCACCGTGGGCGGGCCGGCGGCCGACTGCGGCCTCACCGGGCGCAAGCTGATGGTGGACACCTACGGCGGCGCCGCCCGCCACGGCGGCGGCGCCTTCTCGGGGAAGGACCCCACCAAGGTGGACCGCTCCGCCGCCTACCTGGCCCGGCACATCGCCAAGACCGTCGTGGCGGCGGGGCTGGCGGAGCGGGCCGAGGTGCAGCTGGCGTACGCCATCGGCGTGGCCGAGCCGGTGAGCGTCCGGGTGGACACGTTCGGCACCGCCCGGGTGGACGAGTGCCGGCTGGAGGGGGCAGTGCGCGAGCTCTTCCCCCTGCGGCCGCGGGAGATCATCCGGCACCTGCGCCTGGACCGGCCCGTCTACCGGGCCACCGCCGCCTACGGCCACTTCGGCCGCGAGGGGGACGGCTTCACCTGGGAGCGCACCGAGGGCGCCGCGGCGCTCGCGACCGCCTGCGACGGCGGCGGGAGGGCGCGATGAACGCCGCCGTCATCATCACCGTCGCCGCGCTGTTGGCCACCAAGTGGCTGGACTGCCGGACCACGCTCCGCCGGATCGACTCGCCGGACGGCGAGACCAACCCCCTGGCGCGCACTGCCATGGCCCGCTGGGGGATGCGCCGGGCGACCTGGGGCGTGTTCGCCCTGGCCGCCCTGATCACGGGGACCGCCGCCGCGGCGGCGCTCGTGTCCCCCTCGCCCTGGGCCCGCCCCGCCTTCACGGCCCTGGGGCTCGCCGTCGCCGCGGTCCAGGGAGCGGTGGCCCACCACAACGCCACGGGCCGGAGCAACGCCGTCACCCGCGCCGTGCTCCGCGCCCACCGCGCCTGGCTCCGCGGGCGGACCGACCACGACCGACACAATCGACAATTCAAAAGGAGGTCCCATGAGCGATAAACCCAACCACCACTTTTTCCGCGACTGCCTGCGGCCGGCGCGCCCCGACGGGGACGCCCACTGGGCCGACTTCCTGGCGCGGCTGGCGGCGCTGGGGCACGACCCGCGGCTCCTCTGGTACCCGAGCAGCGGGAACGATTACCGCGACCTGCTGCACCTGCACCCCAAGCGCTTCCGGGGGGAGAAGCGGCACGACGAGCCGGTGTTCGAGACGGCCCCGGACGTGTACGTCCACACGGACTACCACCCGTGGTTGCGCGCCGGCGGCCGCGGTCCGATCGATCTGTTCGACGGCGAGAAGACCCGCATCCGGGCCGTCCGCGTCACCCCGCTCGTCGCGCCCGGGCTCGGCCTGGCCGTGCGGCCCGAGCTGGTGGTCTTCCCCGAGCCGCGGCCCGGCTCGGGGCGGATCTATCTCGTGGACGCGGAGGTGGAGTCGACGGTGCTGGGCCGCTACGAGCGGACCCTGCTCTACGTCACCACCGAGAACGTCAGCTTCTTCCTCCGGGCGGTGCTGGCGCGCGCGCTGCGGGTGCACACCCTGGTGAACATCCGCGACGGCGCGGGGTGCGGCGGCGGCGGCCATGTGAACTTCAAGTTCCTCTGGTTCTTCCTCGGCCTGATGGGCGCGGAGTACCTGGTCACCGACAACATGGGCCGCCACCCGGTGCAGTTCGACCTGGCGCTGGCCGTCTACCCCGAGCTGCGGGCCCACTTCGAGCGGCCGGAGAACCGGCCGGTGCTCCTGGAGGGGCGCGCCGCGCTCCCGTGGAGCCAGTACGGCCGTTTCCAGGGGGACGCCCACGTGTACCGCGTCATGCCGTTCGACGCGGCCGCCGCCGGCGACGGCCGGCGGGGAGGTGCGCGATGAGCATCCACGACAAACACAATCACTGGCGCCGGCGACGGCGTTTCCTCGGGCAGCCGGCGGTGCCGACGGGCGATCCCAACGAGCGGGCCCTGCGGCGGCGGTGCGCGGCGTACCTGCGGCGGCTCGTGTCCGTGCCCGTCCCGCTGGACCGGGAGCTGCTGGAGTTCGCGGGCATCCTCCTCGGAGGGGCGGTGGAGCCCCTCAACGCGGCGATCCTGGACCACCTGGAGGAGCCGGATCGCGGGCACTACGAGCAGGAGTTCGAGGAGTGCCGCTACCGGCCCGATGCGTGGCCCCACGAGGCGGCCGAGGCGCTGGGCCACTGCGATCGCCGCGCCGCCGCCGAGGTGCTGCGGCTGCTGCCGGAACTGGCGGCGGCGCTGGAGCGGGAGCTGGCCGGCGGGCCGCGCAGCGACTTCGAGCAGCGCGCGGCGCGCTTCCAGAAGATGCTGGCGCTCAGCGAGCCGGAGCGCGAGCTGGCGATCCTCCTCTTCGTCGCCGGCTCGTTCCCGCCGGCGGAGGCGTACATCGTGGGCCATCTCCAGTGCCAGCTCTACACCAACCGGCGCTACTTGCAGGCGCTGCTCGGGGGGATCTCCACCCCGGCGCTCGCCGCGACGCTGGAGGGGACGTTGCGCCGGCTGGAGTTGATCGAGCTGGAGCGCGGCTTTTCGCTGAGCCGCGACTTCCTGAACCTGTTCCACCAGCCCACCCTGAACCTGGCCACCGGCGGGCTGTTCGCCCGCCTGCCCCGGTCGTCGCTGGCGCTGGAGCGCCACCTGGTGCCCGACGGCACGGTGGCGCACCTGGCGCGGCTGCTGGCGCAGCGGCCGGAGCATCCCGCCCACGTGCTGCTCTACGGGGCGCCGGGCACCGGCAAGACCAGTTTCGCCCGGGCGCTGGCGCGGCACCTGCGGGTGCCGGCCTACGCGGTGACGGCGGACGCGGAGAACAACCCGGCGAAGCGGCGCGCCGCCATCCAGGCGTGCCTGAACCTGACCAGCCAGGGCGAGGGTTCGCTCGTGGTGGTGGACGAGGCGGACGACCTGCTGAACACCCAGACGATGTTCGGAATGATGCGCGAGCCGCGGTCCAAGGCCTGGCTCTGCGAGCTGATGGAGGCGCCCGGCGCGCGGATGATCTGGATCGTCAATTCCATCGATGGGATCGATGAATCGGTCCGGCGCCGCTTCGCCTTCAGCGTCCCCTTCCTGCCGTTGAACCGGGCCCAGCGGGTGCAGGTGTGGGAGTCGGTGCTCCGGGCCAACCGGGTGCGGCGGGCGTTCGCCCCGGCGGAGATCGCCCGGCTGGCGGCGCGCTACCCGTGCGCCGCCGGCCCGGTGGACCTGGCGGTGAAGCAGGCCCGGGCGGCGGCGCCCCCCGGCAGCCCCGCCTTCCGCGAGGCCGTCCGGGCGGCCCTCGACGCCCACCACCTGCTCACCCACGGCGTGCCGCCGGCGGACGCCGACACGGTGGAGCCGAACTACACCCTGGACGCCCTGAACCTCGACACCGACCTGCCGGCGCTGGTGGCCACGGCGTCCGCCTTCAGCGAACGCCTCCGCGCGGGCGGCGCCAGCGGCCCGGTGCGCAACCTGAACCTGCTCTTCCACGGCCCGCCGGGGACGGGGAAGAGCGAGCTGGCCCGCCACCTGGCGGAGCGCCTGGGCCGCGAGCTGCACGTGAAACAGGGGGCGGAGCTCCTGAACTGTTACGTCGGGGAAACCGAAAAGAACATCCGGCTGGCGTTTTATCAGGCGGAGCAGGCCGGCGCGGTGCTGGTGATCGACGAGGCGGACACGTTCCTGTTTCCCCGCGCCGGCGCCCGGCACTCATGGGAGATCAGCTTCACCAACGCGTTCCTGACCGCCATGGAGCGCTACCGGGGGATTCTCGTCTGCACCACCAATCGCCTGACGGGGCTGGACGAGGCGTCGATCCGGCGCTTCCAGGTCAAGGCGGGCTTCGACTGGCTCACTCCCGACGGCGCCGTGCTGCTGTTCGGCCGGCTGCTCGGCCCGCTGGCGGCGCGGGCTCTGGACCCCGCGGCCGAGGCCGCGCTGCGGGCGCTGCGCCGGCTGGCGCCGGGGGACTTCCGGGTGGTGCGGGACCGGTTCGCCCTGCGGCCCCGCGCAGACGTCACGCCGGGGGCGCTGGTGGCGGCGCTGGCGGAGGAGACGCGGCTCAAGCCGGGCCAAGAGGCGCGGCGGATCGGCTTCTGATTAACTGGTTGATGGTTGATAGTCGATTGTTGAGAGTTGAGAGTTGAGAGTTGAGGGTTCGTGATCGTAATCGTGATCGTAATCGTGATCGTAATCGTGATCGTAATCGAGGCTCGAGACTCGAGGCTAGAGGCTCGTTCCCGCCATGCGGACGTCGGACATCGGACTTCGGATTTCGGACATCGGACTTCGGACTTCGGACATCGGACTTCGGATTTCGGACAGCCTGGATTCACCACAGAGGGCGCAGAGGACACAGATAATGTTGATAGTTGATTGTTGAGAGTTGAGGGTTGAGAGTTCGTGCTCGTAATTCGTAATCGTCATCGTAATCGTGATCGTAATCGTCATCGGGTCTCGGGGTTCGGGGCGCGCCAAGGCGCCAAGACGCGAAGTCACTTTATGAGTTCGGCGGCACCGTGGTCTGGAGTTCGGCGGCATGATGGTTTGGAGTGCGGCGGCATGACGCCGCTCTGGATGTGCGCGGGACGCGCAAGGCAAAATCGTGGAGCGTGAGCCGCCGCGACCCGGAAGATCCCGGCGCCCGCGTCCCGCGGGAATCCAAAGCGCAGACGTGTCTGCGCACTCCAAACGGGAAACCAGAGCGCAGACGTGTCGGCGCACTCCAAACGGGCGGGCGGGAGGTTTAGACGCCCCCGTCGGCGCGCTCGCCGCCGATCAGCGACCAGTGGGTGTGGATGATGCGCCACTGGCCCGCCTGGCGGTGATAGACCTCGGTGCAGTTCCAGGGGGAGCGCGCCGTGACCGTGCCGTCGGCGTCGAGTCCGGCCCAGAGGAAACGGTAGGTGAGCAGGGCCGCATCTCCCACGATATCGACGCGCGGCTCGACGATGTCGATCGCCGCGGCGCCCCCGCCCTGGCCGCGCATGCCGTTGTAGAACTCGGTGAGCCGGGCGATCCCGGTCAGCCGTCCGGGGAGGATCGGATCGAAATAGGTGACCTGGGGCACCGAGAGGGCCAGGAATCCGTCGGGGTCGCCCTGGCGCCAGCGTTTCAGGGCGGCTTTCTCCAGGGCCACGATCTCCGCCGCGGCCGGAGCGAGCGGGACCGGCTTGGCCGTGATGGGCAGCGGCACCTGAATCGCGGCGGGCTGGCGGTGCCCGATATAGGACCAGTGCGAGTGGAGGATCTTCCAGGCGCCGGCGCGGCGCACATAGACCTGGGTGGTGTTCCAGAAGGAGGTGCGCTGCATCTTCCCGTCGGCGCCGCGGCGGAGCGAGTGGTAGTTGTAGGTGAGGACGGCCAGGTCGCCCGCCAGGGCCACCCGCGGCTCCACGAATTCGGAGGCGTCGTATTGGATTTTTCCCTGCAGCGGGGCCAGGTATTCCCGGTAGGCCTTGGCGCCGACCACCGGGGCGGCCAGGCCCGAGGGGGCGATACCTGGATCGACATACATCACATCGTCGGTGCTGATCTCGACCCAGCGCATCGGATTGCCCTGACGCCACTGTTCCATGGCGTCGTTCTCCAGCCGGAAGATGGCGTTGGCCGGGGTGTCGGGGCCGTTCAGGTCGGGGGTGACGAGTTCCTGGGCCGAGAGCTGGCCGCCGCCGGCCACCGCCGCCAGAAAGAAAGCGCATGCAGAACAGATGACAAAAAACAGGATCGAATGGATCATGGATCGCCTCCGGTCATGCGTGAGCCGCAACACGGAAATCGCCGATGCGGAGAAAGTGTAGCACAGATTGTGATCGTAATAGTAATCGAGGCTAGAGGCTCGAGACTCGAGGCTCGTTCCCGCCATGCGGACTTCGGGCTCTGGACTTCGTGCTCGTGATCGTAATCGTATCGTAATCGAGGCTAGAGGCTCGAGACTCGAGGCTCGTTCCCGCCATGCGGACGTCGGACTTCGGACATCGGATTTCGTGCTCGTAATCGTAATTCGTAATCGTGATCGAATTCGAGGCTAGAGGCTCGAGACTCGTTCCCAACCCTCAACTCTCAACCCTCAACCCTTAACCCTCAATGCTTTCTTTGTGCCCTTCGTGCCTCCGTGGTGAATCTCCTCCCCCGGCCCGCCGCCTCACCGGTTCGCCGGCTCGCCGGTTCGATGCTCGAGCGCAGCGAACGCGGTCAGCGGTTGCGGGAGCGGTCGCGCCACTGCCACGGCGGGACCGGATCGCGGTCCGCCCACAGGCCCGCCCGCTTGGCGCGCGCGGCGTCCTCGAGCGCCCGGAGCGTCTCGCTGCGGGAGTATCGGCG
>JAKQOW010000033.1 GCA_029565065.1 Acidobacteriota bacterium
GGCCGCAGGTACGGCACCGTGCTGCTCCCGGCAAACACCCGCTCCCGGCACAGCAGTTCCTCCGCCCGCACCGCCGCCAGCCGCGTCCCTTCCGCCGACGTGCGGAAGTGCTCCCCGTACAGGTACACCTCGCCCCGCCCCTTGGTCGAGACGTCCGCCTGACCGCTCAGTTCCAGCGACGGCGTTTCGTAGTTGTAATCTTTCAGCACCACGCTCTTCGGGAGCATTTGCTGTAGACATCGGAACTCGAACAGGATCTCCTCGCGATGGAAGTGCTGCAACCCCGACGGCGTGGCAAAGTGCAGCGTTTCGCCGTCCGGCATGGCGCCATGGGCCACCTTCGTGTCCGTCAGGATCAGCTTCTCCCCGCCGGTGCCCTGTTCGAAGTAGTAGTATATTCCCTCCCGCTCCATCCAGCGCGACACGAACGCCAGATGGCTCTCCCGGTATTGGCACACGTACTCCCAGGCCGGATAGTCCTTCATGAGCCGCAGCTCGAAGTTCACGCTGGAAAGTCCGGCGTCTTTGAAACATGCTTCCAGAATCTGAGGCACGGTCTGGTTCAGGAACACCTGGTTGTGGTGTGTCAATCCCAGCCACCACAGTTTTGGCACCAGTACCGCCCGATAAAAGACATAACTTCCCATCTGGTGGAGCTGCTCGAATCCGGCCAGGACACCGTGGAACGGGATGTCACCATCAGCCCTCAGGATGGTGAACGTCACCGGCGCCGCCAGCACCGCCGCCAAGTCGATGGACGCCTCCTCCGCCACCAGTTCCAGCTCGAACCGGTAGCACCGCGACAGCCCCTCCTCGCCGCGGAACCGAACCACCGAGAACGTTTCCGGCGGCAACACGGCCGAGACGAATGCAAACCGTTTGCCCGTGATGTCCATCATGGCTGTCTCCCTGAAGGCAGAATCTCCGACAACCGCCGCCCGGCCGTTGGCGGCCTGGCGACCGACGAGTGAAAGGTTCGATTCAGTGTATGAAGAACCAGCCAGCCAGTCAATTTGATAATGCCCCCCGAAGAAACAACGGTCCGTCCGTCACATAGATCCTGACGGCTTCTCGCCCCAGCATTAATCCAGCCTCGCGGAGTATGTTAGAATATCTCCCCAATGACCAATCGCTCCCTCTCCAACACCTGTGACCGGCTGCTCCAGCCCGTCGCCCGGCTGTCCGAACGACCGCGACTCGTGGCGCTGGTGCTGCTGCTGTTCTTCATCGCCCAACTGGCGGTGATTGCCATCCGCCAGCCGTGGCGAAATCCGGACACCTGGCAGCTGGGCTATGAGGTGGGCCGGATCGCCCGGAACATCGCGCTGGGTTACGGCTACGGATCCCCCTTTGTCATCCTGCCGGGGGACGCGCCGCCGGCGATCCCGTCGCCGCCGACGGACAGCCGCCCCGCAACCGCCCCGCCGGCGGTCGTGGTGAACCACCCGCCCATCCCCCCCACCGCGTACGTGACACCGCCCATCGTCCTGGTCTGGGCGGCGGTGTTCGCGCTGTTCGGCTCGTACAGCCCGGTCGCCATGTTCCTCTTGCTGGCACTTCAGTGCGCCTTCATGACTCTGGCGGTGTTTTTGCTCCATCGGACACTCGCGACGACGCTCGGTCCCCGCGCGGGCGGCCTCGGACTGGTGCTCCTGATCACCTATCCGCTGTCCTGGTTTGGCACCCAGGACATGCGCGGCGAGATTCTGTTCCTTCTCTTCCTCGCCCTGTCGCTGTTTGCGAGCCTGGAGTACCTGCGCGGCCGCCGCCTTGTCCACCTCGCGGTCCACGCCGCCGGATCGGCGCTGGCCGTCCTGACCATGCCCAAGACGCTGTTCTTCTTCATCGCCTACCACATCTGGATGATGATCCGGCTGCGCCGCGATGCACCGGCCGCGGCGCCGGCGGCTCCTGCCGGACGACCCTCCGTGCTGTGGCAATACCTGGCCGCGGTGGCGCTGACCGCCCTCCTCAGCTGGGGTCCCTGGATCGTTTTCGCGTCGATCAACTTCCAACGCCCGGTGCTGTTCGGCACCGGATTGTCCATGCAGTTCTGGCTGGGCAACAATCCGACCGTACCCGCCGATCCGCACCGGTCGCTGTACGCCAACTTCCCGTACGAGAACCAGGTCGAGCGAGCGCTGATCCTCAGCCTGGGCGAAATGGAATATTCGCGGCTATGCTGGCAACGCTTCTTCGATTTCGTCCGGTACCGGCCGCTCACGTATGTTTGGTTGACCGCCCGGCGGATCTTCGCCTACTGGGTGTTCAACCCGGACTACCTGCGGCCCACCCGGCTGCTGCTCATCCCATGGTACCTGGCGTACCTGGCGCTGGCGGCAGCGGGACTGTACCGGATCGGATGGCGGAACTGGAATTCTCTCGAGCAGGCGATCGTGATTTTTTTCGCCTTCTTCCCCATCGTCCATTTCCTCAGCCAATGCAACGTCTACCGGTACCGATCGCCCCACGAGATGTTGCTCGTGGTTCTGGTGGCTTGCGTGGCCTTCCGCTTCTGCGCCCGCGCGGAGATGCCGAACCGGCAACCACCATCCGCCCCGAACGCCGAACGGACGGCGTCCGCTCTCCGTTCAGCCCGATAAAGGTGGGCATCGTGCATTCCGGCTCCCCGCTCCAATCGATCCAGACGCGGGTCATCCACGCCCTGCCTCGCCTGCTGGGTCAGTTGGATCGGGACGCCGATTCCCCCACGTTCGGCTGCTTCGACCGGGATTACTGGCATTACAAGATCCGGGATTTTGCGTCAGCCATCCTGCAGCAGGGGATGGTGGTGATCGAGTGTCTCCGCCGGCCGGAGGCGTCCGACAATCCGCTGCGGGGCCATCCCCTGGCCATCCGCTGGGTGGACGGCGCCCTGCGGTTCTGGGCCGGCCAGCAGCTCGGCGACGGCTCGTTCAACGAGTACTATCCCGGCGAGCACGGCTTCCCGCCCACCGCCTTCAGCCTCCGGGCGGCGCTGCTCGTGCTGCGCTCGCGCGGACTAACCGAACCGGAGCCCCGTGTCGCCGCAGCCATCCAGAACGCGGCCCGGTGGCTGATCCACCATGCCGAAATCGAGGCCCTTAACCAGGAGGCCGCCGCCCTGGCCGCGCTGGCGCTGGCCCGCAACCTGCCGGGCATCCGCCTGAACCCAGACCGGCTGATGACGCGGTTGGACCGGTTCCTGGCCCGGCAGTCCGCCGAAGGCTGGTTTCCCGAGTACGGCGGCGCCGACACGGGGTACCTCTCCGTGACGCTGGACTGCCTTTGGGACCTCTTCGAGGCGACCGGCGAGCCCCGTTTTCGCGACGCCCTGGACCGCGGCGTGGCCTACATCGCCGCGCTGGTCGCGGTGTCCGGCGAGACGCCGGCGGCGGTCAATTCCCGGAACACCGATTACATCCTGCCGTACGGGCTCGTGCGCGCCGCGGCGCACAACCCGCTGGCTGCCGCCGTCGTCCGCGCCCTATTCCAACGGGCGGACACGGCGGCGCACCCTCTTGCCCGGACCGACGACCGCTACCTCTGCCATTACGTGTACGCCTCCTGCGCGCGCAGCCTGGCCCATCTGGAGGCCGTTCCCGCTGCGGCGACGCTCCTCCCCTGCCAGACCGGCGGTGATTACGCGCTGCCCGAAGCGGGCGTGCTGATCCGCCACGTCCCCAGCCGCGCGTCGGTCTACGTCGCCGCCCGCAAGGGCGGCGTCGTCTGCCGGTACGGTCCTGCCGGGATCCGGGACGCTGACCACGGCTGGCGCCTCTTACGCCCGGGCAGCCACGCGGCGATCACCCACTGGCAGGATCCCGGCTACCGGATTCAACTGGCGGCCGGCGGCGACGGCGCGGCGGCCGTGTCCGTCGAGGGCGCCATGACCGTCCACCGGTGGCGCGTTTCATCCCCGCTCCGTCACGTTGTGCTCCGACTGGCTGCGCTCGTCCTGGGACAGCGGCTGATCCCGCGGCTGAAACAGGCCCTCATCTTCAAGCGGGTGTCAGCCGGCATCCGCTTCCGGCGGGACGTCCGGCTCGACGGGGACGCCGCCGACATCCGCGACACGTTCACCGCTCCCCGACAGAAGACCGCCCGCCTGGTCCGCTCAACCGGCCACTCCCTGCGACACGTCGCCAGTGCCGGCGGTTTCATCCCCGACGACCTGATCCTGCCGGCACCCGTCGCGGAGCAGCCGGAGGCGGCCGGCGGCGACACCCGCGTGTTCGCCCGGCGGCTGGATACACCACTCGGCTGACCGGCGCGCGGCCGGAAATCTGATCACGCCATCATTGCTTGAAATCGGTTGACACTGGAACAAACAGGAAGATCAATCCGACGGCCGACTGGTCCCCGGTGGGTCGGCCGCACTATCCGGCCTTGGAGGTGCCTGATGCGTCAACGTCTCATCGGCCCGGCGGTGGGCATGATCGTCGCGGCCGGGCTCGATGCCGGCTTTGACATTTTCATGGTGTTGTCGAACCTGCTGGTCCGCCCAACCTTCGACCGTTTTCTGCCCGGTCTGGAACATGTGCCCCATTCTTCCTTCACCCCGTGGGATCCCTTGTCGCTCGGTCTGGTCCTCCCCGTCATCAGCCTGGTGTTTGACGCCGTCATCTGCTTCGGGGCGCTGCAGATGCAGCGGGCGCGGTCGTACGCCTGGGCCATGGGCGCCGCGATGCTCTCGCTCATTCCCTGCCTGGGTTCGCCGTGCCTGGTGCTGGGCATTCCGTTCGGCATCTGGGCGATGATCACCCTGATGCAGCCCGACATACGGCGTCTCTTCCCCGGCTTCAACGAAGCTGAGTAAGCGGCGCCGGCCACCCGGCTCGCCGGATCAGCCGCGCACAACCTGAAACACCCTCGGGATCCCTGCCAGGTCGGGAAACATGGCGGCGTCGCACCCCATCGCCGCCAGGATCCCTGAGAGCGCCGGCCACTGGCCGTACCCGAATTCCATGAGCAGGCGGCCGCCCGGGCGGAGCAGCGCCAGGGCCGGCGGCACCCACGCCCGGTAACAGTCGAGGCCGTCCGCCCCGCCGTCCAGAGCCAGCGAGGGCTCCCAGTTTCGCACCTCCGCCGGCAGGAGCGTCAGGTCGCCGCGGGACACATACGGCGGATTGGCCACGATCAGGTGAAACACGCCCGCCGGTCCGGTCCGCAGAAACGTCAATCCGTCGCCGCACACGAACGCGGCGCGTGCGGCCACACCGAGTCGGACCGCGTTGCCGCGGGCAACCTCGAGAGCCGCCGGAGACCGGTCCGTCGCAAGCAACCGGGCCTGGGACAGCTCCCGCAACAGGCTCAGGCCGACACAGCCGCTCCCCGTGGCCAGATCCAGCACGTGCGGCGCAGGGATCGTTCGCAACGCGTCGGCGCCCTGTTCCACGAGCAGCTCGGTTTCCGGCCGGGGGATCAGAACCGCCGGGGTCACCCGAAACGAGTCGCGCCAGAAGTCCCGTTCGCCGGTGATGTACTGGATCGGCTCCGCGGCCGCGCGCCGCTCCACCGCCACGGCCATCGCCGCAACCGCCACGGCCGGCACGATCGCCTCCGGATGGGCGAGGAGATCCGCCCGCTCGCGTCCCAGCACCCAGGCCAGCAGCGTGTCGGCATCCCGTGCGGCTTCGGGCCGGCCGGCGGCCCGCAGGCGGCGGGTCGCGTCCCGTCGAATCGCGGCAATGGTGGGATGTTGGGTATCGGCGTTCTGCATGTCGGGCACGCGGACGGCGCCGGGGAGACGGTTGTCGTTACGACACCGTCGCCGACTGCTTCAGCTTTTCAGCTTCGAAGTGGGCGACGAGCGCGTCGAGCACTCCGTCCAGATCCCCGTCGATGATGAGATCCAGTTGATGCAGGGTCAGGCCAATGCGGTGGTCGGTGAGCCGGTTCTGGGGGAAGTTGTAGGTGCGGATCTTTTCGCTCCGGTCGCCGGAGCCCACCTGGGAGCGGCGGGTGGCGGATATTTCCCGGTCCCGCTTTTCGCGTTCCGCCTCATACAGCCGCGCCAGAAGCACTTTCATGGCCCGGGCCTTGTTCTTGATCTGGCTCTTCTCGTCCTGGCAGCTCACCACCAGCCCGGTTGGGATGTGGGTGAGACGGACGGCCGAATACGTGGTGTTGACCGACTGGCCGCCGGGGCCGGAGGAGCAGAACGTGTCCACGCGGATGTCTTTCGAGTCAACCTGGATTTCCACCTCGTCCGCCTCGGGCAGAACCGCCACCGTCACCGCCGAGGTGTGAACCCGGCCGCTGGCCTCGGTGGCCGGCACCCGCTGGACGCGGTGGACGCCGCTTTCGTACTTGAGCCGGCTGTACACCCGCTCCCCTTCGATGTTTAGAATGACTTCCTTGTAGCCGCCGATGCCGGTGGCGTTCTCGCTGACCACGGCCATCCGCCAGCGGTGGCGCTCGGCGTAGCGGCTGTACATCCGGAACAGGTCGGCGGCGAACAGGGCGGCCTCCTCGCCACCGGTGCCCGCGCGGATCTCGAGGATGACGTTCTTCTCGTCGTTGGGATCCTTGGGCAGGAGCAGCACCTTGAGCTCCTCCTCGGCACGGGCGATCCGCTCGGCCAGCTCGGCCGCCTCCGCGACCGCCATTTCCCGCAGCTCGCTGTCCGTTTCGGTTGCGGCCATCTGCTCCGCCTCGGTTCGGCTCCGGGTCATTTCCTTCCAGGCCCGGTACGCCTTGACGATATCGGCGATGGCCCGCTGAGCTTTGGCGTGCTTCTGATATTCCAGGTGGTTGGCCGTGACCTCCGGATCCTCCAGCAGCCGCTGCAGCTCCGTGTACTGATGCTCGATTTCTTCCAGTTTCCTGAACATGACATGCCTCCCGAATCAGGCGACCGCGGCCGGTTCCGCCGCCGCCCCCTTGAGCTGTGCTTCCAGCTCCAGGCCCTCCTGCAGCGCCCGCAGCGACACCTCCAGCATGGCGTCGTCGGGAGGCTGGGTGGTGATCCGCTGGAGCGCCAGACCCGGCGTCATGATCGCCTTGAGGATCGGATTGCGCGGGAAGCGGGCCGACAGCCGGATGAGCTCGTAGGAGATTCCGGCAATGAGCGGCAGCAGGAACACCCGCGACAGCACCTTGAACACCCACCAGTCGAACTTGAACACCGTGAACACCAGGATGCTGATCACCATCACGAACAGGAGGAAGCTGGTGCCGCAGCGGGGATGCAGCGTGGAATAGGTGCGGGCATGCTCGACGGTGAGCGGCTGCCGGGCTTCCCAGAGGTGCACCACCTTGTGCTCGGCGCCGTGGTACTGGAAGACGCGGTGGATGTCCTTCATCCGGGAGATGAGCAGGATGTAGCCCAGGAAGAAAATGACCCGGATGACGCCGTCCACGAGGTTAAAGAACAGCCAGTGCGCGTGCACCGCCGCGTCGGTGGACGCCGCCGGGTAAACCCACACGGTGATCAGGGCGCTCAGCCAGTACGGCACCAACACGAACAGGGCGATTCCGGCCGCCAGCGAGAACACCAGCGTCCCGACGAGCATCCAATGGCTGCCGCCGCCGGAGCCGTCTTTCCCCTTCTCCTGCTTCCCGCCGGCCTCGGCCGGCTCGACCATGGCCACCTCGGCCGAGAAATTGAGCGCCTTGATGCCGATGACGAGCGACTGCAGCAGAATAGCCGTGCCACGGACCAGCGGCCATTTCAGGAACCGCGCCTTGTCGGTCCATTTGGGCGCCGGCTCGCGCTTGACCACGATCTCCCCGTCGGGGCGGCGCACCGCGACGGCGATGGTGTTGGGCGTGCGCATCATGACGCCCTCCAGCACCGCCTGGCCGCCCACCAGGATATCCGTCTCCAGCTTGCGTCGGCATTCGGACATGGTCCATCTCTCCGCGGCAAACAAAAAGGGTTGCCCTCGGCCGCAGCCCGGGCAACCCTTTGGATATCTGAGGAATCCGGCTACTGTTCGCTGGTTTCCGTGCTTCCCTTTTTGGTGTAGCGGCGGGTGAAGCGCTCCACGCGGCCGGCGGTGTCCACCAGCTTCTGGCGGCCGGTGAAAAACGGGTGGCACTTCGAGCAGATCTCCAGCCGGATTTCCGGTTTGGTGGACCGGGTCTCGAAGGTGTTGCCGCAGGCGCAGGTCACCACGGCCTTCTCGTACTTGGGATGAATCTTTTCTTTCATGATCGCTCCGTCTGACCGACTGATTCCACGACTGCGCCCAAAGCGCGCAAGCGAAAGTTTATACAACAGCCTCATGCCGAAAGCAAGCACTTTTTGCCGGTCGGATCAGGCGTTGTCGGCCCGGACCGCGTCGAGCAGCTCGGCCGATAAACCCGGAATCGCCGAGCGGATGCGGGTCCACGCCGGGATCATCGGCGTACCCACCGGATCCTCCCGGAACCGCTCGACGGCCAGCCGGAAACCTTTCTGGAAGGCCTCCACCGCCGAGATCTCGGCATGCCGGTCATACTCCAGCCGGTTGATGGCGGCCAGGGCGCTGTACTTGTCCACCGCTTCGCGGGCTTCCCGCAGATAGCTGGTCTGGAGGGAACGGAAGTGGGCATCCGACAAGACGACACCGTCCTGGGTCAGGATCCGGAACAGGGACAGGGAGATGTCCATGACCATCCGGACCAGGCCCGTGCTGGGTTTGCGGATATCGATGGTCTGGTGTTTGTGGCAGTAGCTGTCCATCAGCTCCACCTGGCAGATGCGCTTGAGCGAGGTGTTCTGGTAGACCTCGCCGAGGGTGGAGATCTCCAGGCCCCAGTCCGGGGCGATCCGGACGGATTCGGCCAGATGGGAGTGGATCGCGAACTCGCCCGCCAGGGGATAGCGGAAGCTGTCGAGGTATTCCAGATAGAGCAGGCGGCCCACCGTGCGCTTCAGTGACCGGATGATCGGCGTGAAAAACAACCGGGTGGCGCGGCCGTAGAGGCGCCCGTTCACCCGGGCATAATACCCCTTGCAGAATTCGAAATCGGCCCGCCGGCTCATCAGCGGATAGACGAGGCGCGCGAGCAGGCTTCGGTCGTAGTTGGTGATGTCGCAGTCGTGCAAGGCGATTCCGTCCACATCCCCCTGGGCCAGGATATACCCCATGGTCATCCACACGGACTGCCCCTTGCCGGGCATGTCCACCGGAAAATCCTCACCGCGCAACCGCTCGTAGATCGCCTGCATCCGGGGGCCGTCGTGCCAGACCACCTGCACCGCCGGCAGCCGCCGCCGCAGGTAATCCCGTATCTCGACGAACTGCGCCCGTTCGGCCCGGTCCAGCGACACGACAACCTGATGCAGGTAGTCGACGCCCTGGAGCTGCTTCAGGATTTTCTTCATCGCCGGCCCTTCGAACTCGGTGACCAGCGCCGGCAGCAGGAGCGCGATCCTGCTGGTCGCGGCATAGCTCCGGAGCTCCGCTTCCATTTCCTCAACCGGATGGTCTCCCAGGATGGGCAGGGTGGTGATGACCCCGTTCTGAAAGAAATCGCTCATGGCATGCTCCTGTCTGTCGCGCTCCGCCCGGCCGCGATCCCACACAGGGCTGACGGCCTTCCCGTGGCATCAGCGGCCGTCTCCGAGCAACCGGTGGATCGCCAGGTTCCAACCCGCCGGCCCAATCCCGGCCGCCAGCAGAACCTGGGGTAGCCCGTCGGTTCTGATGTGCGTGCCGTCAGGGCGCCGGACAATCACCGGCGCATCCACGACCGACAGAAAATCCAGGTCGTTGGGGCTGTCCCCGACGCCCACCGTTATGATCCGCCGGCCGGGCCATCGCCGCTGGTAGGCCGCAATCAACCACCGCACGGCCGCCCCCTTGTCCTGACCGGCGGCCACAACGTGATAGAATCGGCCGCCTTCCAGAATCCTGAATCCGGCCCGGCGGGCGAGCGCGTCCAGTTCGGCGAGCCGGTCCGGCTCCACCGCGCACGGCTCGGTGAAGAGTCGTTCCGCCGCCCGGCCCGCCGCGTCGGCCGGCAGCGCCGTTCGGGCCGAGATCTCGTCGATGGTCATATCGCCGAATCCGCGCGCACCCAGCCGCGCCGCCTGGCTGGCCATGAAGCGGCGCGCTTCCGCATACGGCCGGCCGAACAACCGGCAGCGATACCCGGCCACCTCCGGCAGGTCGGTCGCTTCGGGCCACCCGCTGTCCGGCGGCACGAACACGGCGGCCCCGTTCTCCACGATGAACGGGCCGTCCAACCGCATGTCTCGCCGCAGGGGTTCCACCTCGGCCAGGGTCTTGCTGGTCACCAGCACCAGGGGGATGCTCCGGCCGGCCAGGAGTTCGAGTCCGCTCCGCGCAGCGGACCAGGAGTAGGTCTGCTCGTCCAGCAGCGTGTCGTCCAGATCGGTGAACACCACCCACTGCGTTGCGGCGTCATGCATGCAGCCACCCCATCGGTCCCGCGCCGGCCCGCCGGCGCTTGAACCGCGACCCGGCGCACGGGACGCGCCTACAGATGATGAAAATCATCCGGCTCGTCATCTACGCCCTTGATCAACCGCTCCAAGTACTCCCGGGCGATGGCCCGCCCACCCAGGCCGAAGGCCAGCGCCAGCGCCAGCACCACGCCCCCGAATACGATCGCGAATGCGATGAGGACCGTCTCGCGCCCGATGCCCAGTTGTTCCAGCGCCATCGCCGTCGCGAAGAAGTACACGCCGTATTGGACGCACCGGCTGGCCGTCCGGGCCAGCCGCACCCCGGCGTTGACACCGGCGATCAGCACGGTCCGCTGGAGGAAGTTGCCGAGAATGAAGCCGATCATCAGGATCACGGCGGCTACGAACAGGTTCGGCAGGTACAGCAACATCTGGCTGAGCAGATTCTCGACCGCCGGCACCTTCAAGGCGGTCAGGGCGATCACGGTGAAGACGAGCACCACCAGCCAACCCGCCAACTGGCCGATGAACCGGGACGGGCTGTCCTTGAGCCCGCTCCGCTCCAGCGCCTGCATCATGCCCGACTTCTTGAAAAAGCGGTCCGCCTTCACCACCCGGAGCAGACCGGTGATCACCCGCCTGGTCAGCCAGCCACAGACAATGCCCGCGACGATCAGAATCAGCGACACCAGGAGGTTGGGCAGGAACGAGGCGATCATGCCCACAAAGCGCTCAAACGGCTCCACGATGATCCGCTCCCAGATTTCTTCCATTGCTGCTCCCTCCTCGGTGGAATCAGCGCGGCGGCTCCCAGCGGGAGACCAGATAGGGCTTGTCCCGCTCGAAGGCCTGGCAGAGCGTTTCCAGCCGCTGCTCGACCGCGGCGGCGTCGCTATCCCGGCACTCGATCACGAACGAGGCCACCTTGCCCAGGTAGAGCGGAGTCAGGGACTTGATCAAATGCTCCCGGTTCATGATCCGCCGGTGGCAGGCCACGGCAAAGTCGTAGATGAGCCGCACCCAAGTCTCGTCGGGCAGGACAAACCGCTCGTCGCACAGATCGGCGGCGGCGACGAGACCGGCCATGCTCTCTGGCGAGACGATCTGGCAGTAAACGTCCCGGAGCTCCCGGACGCCCATGCGCATTTTGTCCAGCATGCCGGTCAGGTTGACCGACACGGGCTCCAGGCCCACCGCGTAGACGAACCCGAACGTGGGCACCGGCATGGACCCGACCACCGACTCCCAGGACGACCGGTACGTTTCCATCAGGCTGAAGAGCGCCCCCACCACCTGGTGCAACATGGCGCTGAGGTCCGAACCCGGGTCCTTCGGGTCATGGATCTTGGCGCCCAGGAACGCCTGGCAGACACGGAATCCGTTGGCCACGGCCGTGCCGGTCATCCAGATGTCGATCCCGTATCGGGCCACGTCGCTTTCCCAGACGTCCTGGTTGGCATAGAATTCGGACAGGCGGCCCGAAAAGCCAAAGTCGCCCCCGATGGGCTGGCGGATCTGCTTGCCGAACAGGGCCCGGGTCATGGGATAGACGATGGTGTTGGTGATGGTGCCGTCGAACTTGTGCCGGTGGTAGTAGGGCGCCACGTAGTCAAAGTCGCTTTGGAGCACCGGCCGCAACAGCAACTCGAACCACTCCGGCGTGATGCTGCGCAGGTCCGAGTCCACGACGGCGCAGGCCTTCACCTTCAGCGCCCGGGCGATCTCGAAAATGGTTCGGAACGCGCTCCCCTTGCCCGGCAGTCCGACGTACGGCGTCAGGATCTTATGCAGGGGCTGCACCTGGTTCTGGACGAGCACCGCGCCGAAATCCACCGACGCCCGGCGGACCACATTCAGAGTCTCGTCGGTGGAACCGCCGTCCGAGTTCACCAGCACGGCCCGGCAGGACGAAAAGTACTTGCCGAGGCCGGCCTGCGCCGCCCGGACCACGTGGCCGATGGTGCGGGCGTTGTTGAAGCTGGGAATGCCCACCAGGACATCGGCCTCGCCGATCTCTCCGATCTGGCGACAGACATCCTCTCTGAGCACGGCGGCCAGTCGTTGCATCGCTCGATCCTGTGCGTTGTCGTTGGAGGC
>JAKQOW010000105.1 GCA_029565065.1 Acidobacteriota bacterium
TGGAGATGCTATGCTGGACTGTCGAGGCGACCCGAGCCAGTCTGTGGCCCGGCGGCACCCCGGAACCCCAACCAGGGAGACCCGAAGATGACAGCCCAGCACAGCAGTCCGGTCTTGTACATGGCGATGGAACTGAGCAACAGCCGGTGGAAGCTGCGGTTCGGGAACGGGACGAAGGTGCACGACAAGACGGTGAAGGCCGGGGACCGCCAGGGCCTGGTGGCCGCCATCGCCAGAGCCCGCACGAAGCTGAAGGTGGCGGCGGACGGGGCGGTGCGCAGTTGCTACGAAGCGGGGCGGGACGGGTTCTGGCTGCACCGGTTCCTGGGCAGGCAGGGAGTCGAGAACCTGGTGGTGGACCCGGCCAGCATCGAGGTGAACCGCCGGCGCCGGCGGGCCAAGACCGACCGCCTGGACGCCGAGAAGCTGATGATGATGCTGCTGCGGTACCACCTGTACGGCGAGACGACGGTCTGGAAGATCTGCCGGGTGCCCGAGCCGGGAGCGGAAGACGAACGCCGGCCGGGACGCGAACTGGACCGGCTGACGCGGGAACGCACGGGACACCTGAACCGCATCCGTGGCCTGCTGGCGACCCAGGGCGTGCACGGGGTCAGGCCGGACAGGATGGACCCTCTGACCGTGAGCGACTGGGCAGCTCAGGGTCTGGCGCCAGCCCTGGCGGCGGAACTGATGCGCGAGCAGCAGCGGCTGCACCTCGTCAACGAACAGATCCGGCAGCTGGAGGCCGAGAAGAGCCGGCGTCTGGCCGAACCGCAGACCGAAGCCGACCGCAAGGCGGCGAAGCTCCTGCAGGTGCGCAGTGTGGGGTCGGTCACGTCCTGGACTCTGGCCAAGGAACTGTTCGGCTGGCGCCAGTTCCGTAACGGCGGGCAGCTCGGCGCTCTGGCGGGTCTGGCCGGCACACCGTACAGCAGTGGCGACAGCAGCCGTGAGCAGGGCATCAGCAAAGCGGGCAACCCCCGGGTCCGGCACGTCTGCGTCGAGCTGGCCTGGAGCTGGCTGCGCTTCCAGCCGCAGAGCGAACTGAGCCAGTGGTTCGCGCGCCGCTTCGGCGGCGGGGGCAGGCGTCTGCGCCGGGTCGGCATCGTGGCCCTGGCCAGACGGCTGCTGGTGGCCCTGTGGAGATACGTCGAGTACGATGAACTGCCGGCCGGGGCGGTCCTCAGAAAGCCCGGAGCCGGGAAAGCCCTCTGATACGGGATGAAGACCAGGCACGGCACGATCAGGATCGGATTTCGGGGGCCGGGGACCCGCGTTTGCCCTGGGGCGGCCGCAGGCCGCACCGTTCTGGAGATTGGACTCCCCGGCCAACCCGGTTCCGCTGAGCCGCAAGGCGTATGCAGCACCATGTGCTCCGGGCCCTGTGCCCGGCACGGATAGAAGGTGGTCAGGCCGAGCAGGCCGACGCCTCAAAGGAACCACCCCCGAAGATCCCACGACAGGCCTGAAGCGCAGCGTGCCCGGTGCC
This sequence comes from Acidobacteriota bacterium, assembly GCA_029565065.1. Classification (GTDB taxonomy): domain Bacteria; phylum Acidobacteriota; class JAAYUB01; order JAAYUB01; family JAAYUB01; genus JAAYUB01. Next base: position 1,493 of record JAKQOW010000105.1, read on the forward strand.
CCGAACCGGAGAAGATGCCCGGAGAGATCGCCGACCAACATCACGCGCGAGACCTTGACAGCCCACATAGAAG
>JAKQOW010000122.1 GCA_029565065.1 Acidobacteriota bacterium
GATGTCGCCCTGCACAAAGGCGTAGCGTGGGTGCCCAACGAGGTCGCGCAGGTTGTCGAGGGCGACGTAGCCGAAGGCCGGCAGGGTCAGCGCAATGCCGATGACGAGCAGCGACAGCAGGGTGTTGAGCGGCGATGCCAGCAAGCGGCGAAAGGCCAGCGCCAGCGCGGCGCGATGCTGGGAGAACCAGGCGTTCATTGCACCACCCTCCCGTGATCCAGCCGCAGGACGTTCGGGTGGTAGCGCTCGATCCAGGTCTGGTCGTGCGTGGCGACGACGACGGTGACGCCGACGCGATGGAAGTCGGCAAAGATGTCGAGAATTGCAGTGGCCGATTCGGCGTCCAGATTGCCGGTCGGTTCGTCGGCAACCAGCACGGTCGGCCGGTTGACCACGGCACGGGCAATAGCCAAACGCTGCTGCTCGCCGCCGGACAGGGCAATCGGGTTGGCCTTCTCACGCGCCAGCAGGCCGACCTTGTCGAGCGCCGCCTGCGCCCGGCGCACCGCCTCGCGATGCGGCAGGCCGGCGATCTGCAAGGGCAGCAGCACGTTATCGAGCGCATTGCGGTCGAACAGCAATTTCTGGTCCTGGAAGACCAGGCCGAAGTGCCGGCGCACGTGCGGCAGGGCGCTGCGGCGCAGGGCGGTCAGGTTCTGGCCATTGACCACCAGGCTGCCGGAGGTCGGCCGCTCGATGGTCGAGATCAGCTTGACCAGCGTCGTCTTGCCGGCACCGGAATGGCCGGTGATCAACACCATCTGGCCGCCGTCGATACGGAAGCTGGCATCCTTGACGGCCTCCAGGCCGCCCGGATAGCGCTTGGTCAGATTGCTGGCTTCGATCATGAGTTAGCGGGTAGCTATGAGATGTTAGGCGCTCGAGGTGAAAAGCTCACTCGAGCCTGGATCCCGGGCAATTCGTTCCTATTCGAACAGGGCATCGACGAAGTCCCTGGCCGAGAACGGACGCAGGTCGTCGATCTGCTCGCCGACGCCGATGAAGCGGATCGGCTTCGGGCACTGGCGGGCGATGGCGGTTACCACGCCGCCCTTGGCCGTGCCGTCGAGCTTGGTGAGCACCAGGCCGGTGACGTTGATCGCCTTGTCGAAGGCCTTGACCTGCTGCAGCGCGTTCTGCCCGATATTGGCATCGAGCACCAACAGCGTCTCGTGCGGGCCTTCCGGTTCGATCTTCTGGATCACGCGGCGTACCTTGGCGATTTCTTCCATCAGGTGCAGTTGCGTCGGCAGGCGGCCGGCGGTGTCGGCCAGCACGATGTCGATGCCGCGCGCCTTGGCGGCGGCGATGGCGTCGTAGATGACCGCCGCCGGGTCGCCGGACTCCTGCGCCACGACGGTCACGTTGTTGCGCTCGCCCCAGGTCTGCAACTGTTCGCGGGCAGCAGCACGGAAGGTGTCGCCGGCGGCGAGCAGCACGCTCTTGCCCTGGGTCTGGAAATACTTGGCCAGCTTGCCGATCGAGGTCGTCTTGCCGGCCCCGTTCACCCCGGCGATCATGATCACGTAGGGCTTGTGGGTGGAGTAATCGAGCGGCTGCTCAAGCGGCTGCAGGGTTTCGAGCAGGGCGTCGGCCAGCGCCTTCTGGATCGCCTCCGGCGTGTCCAGCTTGTCGCGCTTGGCAGCCTTCTTCAGTTCGTCGAGCAGATGGGTCGTCGCCTCGATGCCGCAGTCGCTGGTCAGCAGCAGGGTTTCCAGTTCCTCGAGCAGTTCGTCATCGACCTTGCCGCGCGAGAAGATGGACTTCAGCTTGCCGCCCCACTGGGCGCGCGTCTTGGCCAGCCCCTTGAACAGGCGCTCGCGCCAGGACGGTTTGGCCGCTTCGGCCGGCGCGGCGTCAGCCGCAATTTCCGGCTTGGCGTCGGACGAGGATTTTTTCAGGAAACTGAACATGGGGAAAGTGGTCTCAAGCCTTGCTGACAGGCGGACGGCTAGCCGTTAAGATGCCGTCCGGTTCGATGCAAAATCAGCCGCGAATTCTAGCAGAAAGCCCACACTTCCCCATGCGCATCAAATACCTGCTTACCTTACTAGTGGCCGGCGGACTCGCTTCCGCAGCCATCGCCAACCCCTACGAAACCACGCTGAAGAATGGCCTGCGCGTCATCGTCAAGGAAGACCGCCGCGCCCCGACCGCCGTGCAGATGGTCTGGTACCGTATCGGCAGCATGGACGAGGTCGATGGCGCCTCCGGCGTCGCCCATGTGCTGGAACACATGATGTTCAAGGGGACGCCCCGCTTTCCCAAAGGCCGCATCGATACCATCAGCCTCCAGCGGGGCGGCAGCAACAACGCCTTCACCTCATACGACTGCACCGGCTACTATTTCACGTTCGCCGCGGACCGCTGGGACGTGGCCCTGGACATCGAGGCCGACCGGATGCGACACCTGAACCTGGATCCGGTCGAATTCGAGGCGGAGCGGCAGGTCGTGCTCGAGGAGCTCACCATGGGCGAGGATCACCCCTGGGAGTTCCTACGACGCAACGTCCGGGCCCTGGCCTACTCGCGACATCCGTACCGCCACCCGATCATCGGCTGGCCCGAGGACGTGGCGGCGCTGACGGTGGAGCAGATGCGGACCTTCCACCAGCGGCATTACCAGCCGGGAAACGCCGTACTGGTCGTGGCCGGCGATTTGAAATCCACCGACACGTTCCGGCGCATCGAAGACCGCTTCGGCCCGATCCCCGGGCGTCCGGCGCCATTGGCTGTCCTGCCGCCGGACGGCCCCCCCGAAGGCCGGGTCCGCTTTGCGGCCTCCCGACCGGTCCACGTGAGCCGGCTGTACATCGCGTTCCACGCACCGTCGGTCCGCCATCGCGGGATCTACGCCACCCACCTGCTGTCCTACATCCTGGGAGAAGGCAAAACCAGCCGGCTGTACCGCCGGCTGGTGGAGGGCGACCGGACGGCCACCTCCGCCGCCATTCACTTCGAAGACATGCTGGACCCGGCGCTGCTGGGCGTGGCGGTCCAGCTCAAGTCCGGCGTCGCCCCCGCCGTCGCGGAGGCGGCCGTATTCGATGAACTCGACCGCCTGTGCACCGACGGCGTCACGCCGACTGAACTGGCCCGCGCGCGGCGCCAGCTCACCGCCGATACCGTCTTCGATCAGGAGGACGTCTCCAGCGTGGCGATCAATTACGGCATGTACGAGTGCATCATCGGTTATCGCTACTATGAGCAATTCCTGGAACGGGCCCGCCGGGTGACAGCGCACGACATCCAGGCCGCCGCCCGGGAAATCCTCAATCCGGCGGCCTGTGTTGTGGGCTGCCTGGAGGAATCGCGAGGCGGCCCGATCGGCACCGAGGAAGAGTCGGCGGACGAACCGCTGGAGCTACCCGACCTGCGCCAGGGTTACCGCTTGCCCGCATCGCCTGCCGTCAACCGGCTGACGGCCGGTCGGTGCACGGGGAGCGGACCAGCCGTCCGGCTGCCCATCGAATCCCACCGGTTGGCCAACGGCCTGACGGTGCTGGTGTGCCCGCAACATCACCTCCCCGCCGTCCTGCTGGGCGGCGTGGTCCAGGTGGGCAGCCGCGAGGATCGTCCCGGCGCCGAGGGACTGGCCCATCTCGTCGCCGGGATGCTGGACGAGGGGACGCCGGCCCATGATTACCGCCACATCGCCGAGCTGGTGGACGGCCTCGGCGGCACCCTCGAGACGTTCAGCAACCGGGAGTCGTCGGGACTGATCTTGAAACTGCTCAAAACGGACTTCACAACCGGGCTGGATCTGCTGGACGAGCTCCTCAACGAGTCCCACTTTCCCCCGGACCGCCTGGAGCTGTCCCGCTCACAGCTGCTGACCCACATCACCGCCCTGGACGACCGTCCCGACTATATTGGCTCACGGGAGTTCAACCGCGTGGTCTTCCACGGCACGGCTCTGGCCCATCCGGTCCACGGCTCGCCGGAAACGGTTCGGAGCTTCACCCGCGCCCAGCTTCGCCGCTTCCATCGCCGGCACTATACGCCGGCGAACACCGTCATTCTCATTGTCGGAGATGTGGACACCGCTCGCGCGCTGCGCGAGGTGGCGGCGCGCTGGCGGATGCGACCCGCCGGGATCCGGCTGCCCCGGCCGATCATTCCCATCGAACGTCAGCTCCGGCGCGTCGAGCGGACGGTCACGGTCGCCGACAAGGAGCAACTGCACATCTTCCTCGGACACCTCGGCATCGCCCGGTCCTGTCCGGAGTACTACCCGCTGCTGCTGCTGGACATCATCCTCGGCGGCGGTCCCGGCTTCACCTCCCGCATCCCCCGCAAGCTGCGCGACGAGATGGGGCTGGCCTACACCACTTATGCCACCATCACCGCCACCGCCGGCATCGATCCGGGGCGGTTTCTCGCCTATATCGCAACATCCCCGCGGCACCGCAACGCGGCCGTCCGCGGCATTCTGGACGAAATCCGGGCCGTTCGGGAACACCGGGTGAGCCGGACCGAGCTGCGCGCAGCCAAGGACTACCTGACCGGCAGCTTCGTGTTCAATTTCGAGAACATGGGGCTGATCGTCAACTACATGCTCACCGCGTGGATGCACGGACTCGGATTCGACTACTCCGAGCGGTTCCCCGCGCTGGTCGAGGCGGTCACCGCCGCCGATGTCCAGGCCGCCGCCCGGGCGCATCTCGATCCGGACCATCTGACGATCGTGGAAGTCAAGCCGAAGTCGCGGACAGGTAAGCCCCGGGCACGAGGTAACTGACCACATACTCCCGGACGGCTGCCTCGAGCGACATACCGCCCCCCTTCCAGCCGGCCTGCCCCAGGCGGGCCAGCTCCGCCTGGGTGAAGTACTGGTAGCGGCCGCGCAGCTCTTCCGGCATGTCGATGTACTCGATCCGCGGCGGGCGGTCCAGCGCCGCGAAGATGGCCCGGGCCAGATCGTTCCAGGTGCGGGCCGCGCCGCTCCCCACGTTCAGGATGCCCGTCACGCCGGGATGGTCGAGACAGAACAGGGTCACGGCCACCGCGTCCTTCAGGTAGATGAAATCCCGCTTCTGCTCGCCGTCGGCGAACTCCGGCCGGTGGGAGCGGAATAGCCGGATCACCCCGCCGGCGCGGATCTGCTCGTAGGCCTTCAGCACGACGCTCCGCATCTCCCCCTTGTGGTACTCATTGGGACCGAAGACGTTGAAGTACTTCAGGCCGGTGATCGTCTGCAGCAGGCCCGCCCGCCAGGCCCACAGGTCGAACAGGTGCTTGGAATAGCCGTACATGTTGAGCGGTTCCAACTCGGGCAGCGATTCCTCCCGGTCGGCATACCCCCGGGAGCCGTCCCCGTATGTGGCCGCACTGGAGGCATAGATGAACCGGATGCCCCGTTCCACTGCGAAGGCGGCCAGATGCTGAGTGTACGCGAAGTTGTTGCGGATAAGGTAGCTGGCGTCGCGTTCCGTCGTGTCGGAACAGGCGCCCAGGTGGATGATCGCCCGGATACCCGCCGGGGCCTGTCCCTGTCGGATCCGCTCCAGAAACGCCTCCTTCTCCTGATAGTCGGCGAAGCGCAGGCCGCGCAGGTTCCGCCAGCGGTCATCGGCGCCGAGGCTGTCCACAGCCAGGACCCGCTCCTCGCCCCGCCGGTTCAGCGCCCAGATGACACCGCTGCCGATCATTCCCGCCGCGCCGGTCACTACGATCATTGCCGCCTCCGTTCCCGGATTGCCGACTCCTGCCATCTTATCCTATTTCCAGATCCTTGCCAACACGGCCGGGACGGCTCTGGCCGCGACCACTTTCCAGCTTGCATCCGCTCCAGTCTGTGCTAATATTGGCGGCTTACAGACTGATCCGCAAGGGAGAAGACGGAGGATGAACTACCTCGAGGCTGCATTAAAGATCCTGGAAGAAACCGGCCGTCCGCTGACCTCACAGCAGATTACAATGACCGCTCTGGAGCGTGACTGGATCGAGCCGCAGGGACCCGAGCCCTCCTCGATCATGAACGTCTTGATCATGCAAGATCTGAAATCCCGCGGCGTACGTTCCGATTTTTCCCGGGTGAGTCCCGGCACCTATACCCTGCGCAAGTTGGTGTACAAGAACGCGCCCGAAGTGGAGGATCCGCCCCCGCCGCGGTCGGTGCCCGCGCATGCCGACAGACCCCGCCATGCCCCCCGCGCCGACAAGCAGCGGCCGGAGGGCCACCGCTCCCAGCCCAACCGTCCGGCGTCCGGTAATCGCGAGATGGTGAACCGTCCTCAGCGGCATCACGGCGGGCAATCCCGCCCCCAACCGAGCATGAAGCGCCCCGAACCGGCGCGCGCTGGCGGCGGACCGAACGTGGACCGGAAGGAGCTGTGGGAGCTCATGGAAGCGCTGGGCACGGTGATGGGGTACAAGGTACTGCCCGTTCGTCTGGCGGACAAAACGACCAACTGCATGGGCTGGCACATCGGTGGCAACCCGGAACTGGCTTACATTCTCTGGGTTGTTGAAGGCACCGACATGAACCAGGGGATTCGGGAGCTGATCGGCCTGAACTACCACAAGGTGATGATCATGGCCGATGACGACACCCTGGCGGGCGCCCATCAATTCATCGAAGGGCATGCCGACCGCGACAAGATCGGGCTTGTATCCCTCCAGGTGCTGCGCGACCAGGCCCGTGCCGGCACCCAATACATGGAGTTTTATAACACGTTGTGCGATTGCCGGCCGCTGGGCGACCGGAAGACCCCCCTCGTATCCTGAGAACCTTACCGCAGCCGACTCTGCGCCTCGGGGGCCGATCGCCGGCGCTCCCGCCAGACCAGCCAGAACGCCTCGGCTGCCGAGTACGCATACACCGCCCCAAACGCCAGGCAGGCCACCAGGAACCGCGTCTGATTCCGCGCTATGACCTGATGGGTGATATCCAGAGACAGACTCAACATGCCGGCCGGATCCAGCGGCGGTTCCTCCGGCATCAAGGTCAGGATATCCAGGTAGGCCACCACCAGAAACACCGCCAGGATGCCCAGCGCAAGTCCCCCTTGAATGAACCCGGCCAGCCGGCGGCCCAGATTCCATTGCCCCAACCCGGGACACACCAGCAGCGAGAGCAGCACCGGGGTCCACGGCCAACGCGATCTCGACGAGGTTATTTCCGGCGGCGGCATGGGTGCCCCTCCCACAGGCTGTCCGGCCTCATTCCCGGAACGGGACCGCATCATGGGGCAGACTCCCTCGTGGAGCCCGCAGATACGCGAAGGGGGATTCATGCAGGAAATTGGACACCCGCGAGGTGTAAACATCGGCGTAATGCTCCACCTGCCGCGCGAGCAGACTCTTGTCGTTACCGGCCCGCATGAGCAGCCCCCACGTGTGATTGCGCAATTCGCCGCTCTCCCTGGCCAGCGGGCTGATCTGGTCGTCGAGCGCCTCCAGCCGGCTGCGCAGGGCACCGATCTCCGACCGCAGCCGTTGGGGATCGGCGGCCGAAGCCGGTCCGTAAGCCAACTCGGCCCGTTGCAGCTGGATCCGCAGCTGGGCATGGCGGTGTTCCAGCGCGATCTTGACCTCCATGAGCTGGACCAGCTTGTCCTGATGCGGCTGGAAGGCCGACAGGGCGGCCAGCTCTCCCTCGAGCTCCCGCAGGATGAGGGCGGTCCGCCAGCGCATGATGTCCTTGGACACATGAACGTCGGTGAAAATGTGATCGCCGACAAACAGGATCTCTTCGCCGGACACGCCGAGATACGCTTCGACCTGCCGGGCGTCTCCCCCCACATACACGCCGGGCTTGCAGATTCCGCTGGGACAGGGCTGCAGCAGGCCGTCCGGGGTAGCCAGCTCGAACAGCGGCATCTGGTGGCTGAAGAAATCCGGCTTGCGGGCGGACAGGATCACCAGCTCGAACAAGTCGCGCCACGTCTGCCCGGCCGGCAGGTGCCGGTCGAGGGCGTGGGTCATGATCCGCCGGGTGTAGGGCCACTCGGAGTTGGTGATGAGCAGGAGCCGTTTGCCCGCCTTGAGCTGGTCCAGCAGGGTCAGGACCAGTTCCGGATCCGCCTCCACGAACTGCTCCGGGCGGCTCAGGATCTCGGCTTTCAGTTCCCCCTCCATGTGCGCCTCGTCCAGGCGCCGCTTGACCTCCCAGTACAGGTCGGCGTAGCCGATCGCACCCGGCAGCAACCCCCGGTCGAGACGGTCCACCAGCTGGGCGTACATGGACGCCTCGGACAATGAGAACAGCGTGTTCAGGAACACGAAGCGGCGGTCCGACAACTCGACCTCCGTCCGGCCGTACACCTCGCGCTGGACGTCGAACGGCATCGGCCGAGTTCCGTGGCAGGCACGGGTGACGTAGCCGAACCGGTTGGCCTTGATCAGGTTGCCCAGCTTCGTGTCGATCAGGAGGCCGCGGATGACCTGTTCCGGGTCGAACTGCACGTCGCCGACAGGCCAGCCGAGATCCGCCAGCTTGTCCCTGAGCGCCAGAAACGCCCGCTGCTCCCACGCCTCGACCTGGTAGTGCACCAGGGTGTAATCCATGTCGTATCCCACGGCCCGGATGCTGCGCAGGTTCAGCGTGCGATTACAGTAAACCCGTCGTTCCGGCGGGGGCATGGCGGGGATGTTTTCAGGGGTGGTCATGACGGATTCCCGGGGCGGCATGCCGGCGATGCAGTCGGCGCAAAGCGCGGCCACTTGGCCCGGGTCGCGGCTATCGGCCGGATCACTTGGCCTGCCGCACTTTCTCGACGTCGCCGGCGTGGAAGAAATGAAGCTCCAGCTGCGGGTCGTTCATCAGCGTGTGCGGCATCCGCGCTACTTCGCGGGTGACCTCGCGGATTTTGCCTTCCTTGGCCCATTCGTTGAGCTGCTTTTTCGAGACGCCGAAGCGCTTCTTGATGGCCACGTGGGACAGATACAGTTCGCCGTCTTCCATGTGTTCGTGTTTGCTGCTCATGGCGGTTGTGCCTCCTTCGCCGTCGGGGCGGATTGAAACCGGACCCAGGGAGCTCCATCCAATTCCGTGGTAAGATGATATCCTAATTTGCACAGCCGCCCAAAGAAAAAGATGGCGACCATGGACACCGGACCCTTCGGGCTTGACGATGACACCCTCAGGCGACAGGAGGCGCAGCTGGACGCCATCCTGGCGGCGATGGGATCCGCGCTCGTCGCCTTCAGCGGCGGCGTGGACAGCACCTACCTGGCCTGGGCGGCCCACCGGGTGTTGAGTGCGCGGGCCGTGGCGGCCACCGTGCTGAGCCCCCTGAATCCACCCGGCGAGTCGGCCGCGGCGGTCGAGACCGCCCGCCACATCGGCATCCGCCATGAAACGTCGGCGTTCGATCCACTCGGGCTGGACGCGTTCCGCACCAACCCACCCGACCGCTGCTTTCACTGCAAACTCGAGCTGATGGGACAACTGCGGCTGCTGGCCCGGGATCTCGGGCTGGCCGTCGTGGTCGACGGCGAAAACGCGGATGACGCCGCGGACTGGCGTCCCGGGCGGCGGGCCACCGCCGAGCTGGGCGTCCGGCACCCCCTGGTCGAAGCCGGATTGGGCAAGGACGCCATCCGCCGGCTGTCCCGCCTGGCGGGCCTGCCCACCGCGGACCGGCCGGCCCTGGCCTGCCTGGCGTCCCGGATTCCGTACGGCACCCCCATCACGGCCGACCTGCTGGAAAGGATCGGCCGTGGCGAGGCATTCCTGTTCGCCCAAGGTTTTTCCAACTGCCGGCTGCGGCATCACGGCGACACGTGTCGCATCGAGGTGCCGTCCGACGAGTTGCCACTCCTGCTGGAGCGAGCCCGGCGGACCGCGGTCATCATCTGCCTCCGCGCGCTCGGATACACATACATCACCCTGGACCTGGAGGGGTATCGCACCGGCTCGCTCAACACCGGGCTGCCGGATCGCTTCCCGGAGGAAACATCATGAAACGCGCACTGGCTCTGCTGATTCTGTTGGCCGCGACGGCCGCCACCGCCGCCGGAACCGGTCCGGATCTGTCGGCGTGGGCGCCGCCGGACTGCCAACTGGTTCTGGAGATCCAGCGGCTGGACGAGGCCATGGCGCCGCTGGCTGTTTCAGGTCCGGCCCCCGATCCCGCCGTCCTGATCCAACGGCTGTGGCCAGAGCTTCGGCTCCCGTGGGCTCCCGCCGAATGGCCGGCAACCGGTCCCGATGACTGGCGGTCGATGTCCGCGCTGGTTGCGGTCCATCGCCCCGCGGGCGCACCGGCGGAATCCGCCCGTGGCCTCCTGGTCATGGGATGCGGCACAACGGACCTGTACCAGCGGTTCGCCCGGCTACTCCAGCCGCCGGCGGGAACCGCGGTCTCCATCCGGACCGTGGGCGGGTATTCGGTTTTTTCCGCCCCCGAATCGGCTGGATTCCTGGTTCTCGGCGCACAGACCGTCGCGTTCGGCCGCGGCTTCGACGTCGCCGGGCTGATCACCTCTCCCCGCAGTCAGGCTGTCGCCACAGATTCAGCCGGGCCCGCCCTGCCCGGCTTTCCGGCCGATTCCTTCCTGCGCCTGCGGCTCAATCTGGCTTCCATGGGACTGCTCTCCGACGACACCATGCGGGCCGCCGCCGAAAGGATCGTCCGGGATCTGCAACCGCCGGCCGAGGCTCCGGACACAGGCGGTGCTTCGATCTCGGCGTTCCGCAACTTGTTCAGCCGGATCACCCCTGAACAGATGACGGCATTCCTGACCGGCGTAGGATTGGACAGCCTGCGCGACTTCACCCTCACCCTCAGCGGCGACGCTGATCGGATGGGCCTGGCGATGGATCTGGCGATCGACCGCGAGCCGGGGCTGATCCAGGACTACCTAGCGGGAATGCGCGACCGGCAGCCGGTGGTGTGGCGTCTCCTCCCGGCTGACACTCTGATGGCGATGGACTCCGTCGTGGATGCGCCCCGCCTGCTGCGCCTCCTGCGTGCGCACGCCCGAAACACTCTGGGGACGTCCGGCGAGACGGTGTTCCTCGGATTGGAGCTGGCCGCCCAAGCCCGCTTGGGCCTGTCGTTCTCCGATCAGCTCCTGCCCCTCGTGGGCGCTGAATGGGGTTTGGCCGTCCTGCCCAGCGCCCCAGGCGACTCCCCCCGACTGGTCGGCTTCTGCGTTCCCGAGGATCCCGCCATGCTGGCGGTGGTGCTGGAGCGGGTTGCCCCGCGGCTGCCGCTGGGTGTCACCCCGCCCGCCCCGGGTGGCGAGCCGTTCTACATCCTGAACCTGAACCCGCAGGCCGAGCAGCCGTCACTCGCCTACTTGCTCCAGACGGGGCCGGCGATCTTCGTCAGCGACCGCCTGGAGGCGCTGCGGCAGATCCTGGCCGCCAGCCGGTCCGGCGCAACGTTCAACCCGTCCGTTCTTCAGGACCCGCCGGCCGGCGTTCGCCGCATTCAGATGCTGTACGGCCGGGCCGACCTGCCCGGTTCGTTCGGACGCGCTGCGACCGCATCCGGCGTCCCGTTCCTCGGCCAGACCTGCCTGTCGGACAGCGGCGTGTCCGCCGGCTTTTTACTGCCCCGTTCGGCGCTGGCCGGACTCGTTCAGCTTCTGCCCGGCCTGCTCTCTCGGATTCCGCTCAGCCCCGCGGCCGGGACGGACGTGGCCTCCCCGCCTGATGCGGCCGGTCCCCGGCCATAATCCCCCCAGGAGTTTTACCGCATGAAACCGTTTCACGGCGTCGACTTTTTCGGATTCGATGCGCTATTGAGCGACGAGGAGCGGATGGTGCGCGACACGGTCCGCCGCTTCACCGACGACCAGGTCAAGCCCGTCATCGATACCTTCCACAGGGAGGGTCATTTCCCCGTCACGCTCATCCGGCCGATGGCGGAGCTGGGGCTCCTGGGCGCAAACCTCGACGGCTACGGCCTGCCCGGCCTGGACGGCGCGGCGTACGGGTTGATCATGCAGGAGCTGGAGCGGGGCGACAGCGGCATCCGCTCATTCGCCTCGGTGCAGGGGGCGCTGGTCATGTACCCCATCCATGCCTTCGGCTCGGAAGAGCAGAAGGCGCACTGGCTGCCCCGGTTGGGCGCCGGAGAAGCCGTCGGCTGCTTCGGCCTGACCGAGCCTGACTTCGGTTCCAATCCCGGCGGCATGACCACCCGGGCCGAAGCAACCGCCAACGGGTTCGTGCTGAACGGTTCCAAAATGTGGATCACCAACGGCGACCTGGCCGACGTGGCCGTGGTCTTCGCCAAGCTCGGCGGCGAGGTGAACGGTTTTCTGGTGGAGCGCGGCACGCCGGGCTTCGCCACCCAGGAGATCAAGGGCAAGTTTTCGCTGCGGGCGTCGGACACCGCCACGCTGTTTTTTGAAGACTGCCGGATTCCGGCGGCCAATCGCCTGCCGGACGCCCGGGGCCTGAAGACCGCCCTGATGTGCCTCACTCAGGCCCGCTACGGGATCGCTTGGGGGGTCATCGGCGCCGCCATGGAGTGTTACCACACCGCGCTGGAATACGCCAAGGAACGGGTTCAGTTTGGCGGGCGGCCCATCGCCGCCCACCAGCTCGTCCAGGAGAAGCTGGCCTGGATGATCACCGAGATCACCAAAGCCCAGTTCCTCACCCTCCAGGCCGCCCGGCTCAAGGACACCGGGGAGTTGAAATTCCACCACGTTTCGATGATCAAGCGGAACAACGTGGACATGGCCCTGCAGTGCGCCCGTCTGGCCCGGGACATCCTGGGAGCCGCGGGAATCGTCGATGACCACCCGGTCATCCGGCACATGTTGAACCTGGAATCGGTGCGCACCTATGAAGGCACCCACGACATCCACACTCTCATTATCGGGCAGCAGATCACCGGGGAGCCGGCTTATGGGGAGTAAATGAAGGGCGCCGGTCTTTCAAAATTTGGGGATTTTTGGTTGGATGGGTCTTTAAAGGTGGGTTTAAGGGTTGATAAACCTTGACTTGTTTTTTTGGCTTTGAAAGACCGGCTACTCAGTTAGATGACGTCGCGGCCAAAAAGTTTAGCGGAACATCCTATTATTTTTATCTATCGGGAAAGCATGAGACAATCTATTGGTATTGCGACAGTTACAATGATCGCCCTTGCCGGCTGCCCCGATTTCTGCTAAGTTGGGCCTTCGGATTCTCTGACGGCGGGAGGCTGTTTGAACGAACAGGAACTGCGGCGGCTGCTCGAATCGCTCCAACAGGGTGAGATCCCCGTGGAGGGTGCCTTGGAACGCCTGCGGCACCTGCCGTTCGAGGACCTCGGCTTCGCCCGGGTGGACCACCACCGCGCCCTCCGCCACGGATTTCCTGAGGTCATCTTCGGCCGCGGCAAAACCGTGGCCGAGGTGACGGCCATCGCCGAGCGGATCATCGACCGGACCGCCAATCTACTGATCACCCACGCCACCCTTGAGATGTTCGAGGCGCTGAGCGCCCGATTCGACGCCCTGACCCACCACGCCCGGGCCCGCTGCGTCACCCGCTGCACCGACGCCACCGACCGCGGGCGCGGCACCATCCTGATCATCACCGCCGGCACCGCCGACCTGCCGGTGGCCGAGGAAGCCTTGGTCACCGCCCAGATCATGGGCAACCGCGTGGAGTTGGTGGCCGACGTGGGCGTGGCGGGCATTCACCGCCTGCTGAGCGTGCGGGAGCAGATCGCCGCCGCCTCGGTGGTCGTCGCCGTGGCCGGCATGGAGGGCGCCCTGCCGAGCGCGGTGGGCGGCCTGGCGTCCTGCCCCGTGATCGCCGTCCCCACGAGCGTCGGCTACGGTGCATCCTTCGGCGGCGTCGCGGCGCTGCTCGGCATGCTCAACTCCTGCGCATCCAACGTCGCCGTGGTCAACATCGACAACGGATTCGGCGCCGGCTACGTTGCGGCGCTGGCCAACCGCCGCTGAGCGGCGGTCCGCCCGAACCCAAGAGAGGAGATCGTCATGTCTCACACCTTCGACGTGCCCGCCACCCGCGTGGTGGACCGCTTCCTGCGCTACGTCCGGATCGACACCACCTCGGCCGAAGACTCCCCCCAATTTCCATCCACTCCCGTGCAGTTCGACCTGGCCCGGCTGCTGGCCCGGGAACTGCAGGAGCTCGGCCTGACGGACGCCGCCGTGGACGAGCACGGGTACGTGTTCGCCACGCTGCCCTCGAACCTGCCCCCGCGGACCGCGAAAAAGATTCCGGTCATCGCCTTCATCGCCCACGTGGACACCTACTTCGGCGTCAGCGGCAAGGACGTCAAGCCCGTCGTGCATTGCGCCTACGGTGGCGGCGACATCCCCCTGCCGGGCGATCCCGCCCAGACCATCCGCGCAGACGAGAACCCGGAACTGGCCGATTTCGTCGGGGACGACATCATCACCTCGGACGGCACCACCCTGCTCGGCGCCGACGACAAGGCCGGCGTCGCCGAAATCATGGCGGCGGTGGAATACCTGGTGCAGCATCCCGACATTCCGCGCGGCACCATCAAGATCGCTTTCACCCCCGACGAGGAGGTGGGCAACGGCACGAAGCACTTCGATGTGGCCAAGTTCGGCGCGGCCTTCGCCTACACCATCGACGGCGGCTACCCCGGCGAGGTGGAGAACGAAACCTTCTGCGCCGACACCGCCATCATCCGGTTCACCGGCCGCGACGTGCACCCGGGTTACGCCAAGGGCAAGATGATCAACGCCGTCCGTGCCGCGGCCTATTTCGCCGGCCTTTACTCCGAGGAATCACTCCCGGAAACCACCTCGGACCGCCAAGGGTATATCCACCCGTATCAGATCGAGGGGAACGTGAGCGACGCCAAGCTGACCACACTGATCCGCGACTTCAGCGTGGAGGGGCTGGAGCAGTTCCGCGACATCCTCAACAGCTACGCCGCGATCACCCAGGAGCGTTTTCCCGGTGTCGGCGTGAACATCGAAATCAAGGAATCGTATCGAAACATGATCTACAAGCTCCAGGCAGAGCCACGGGTCATGGATTACGCCATCGAGGCGGTGCAGCGGGCCGGCCTGGCGCCGATCCTGAAGGCCATCCGCGGGGGCACCGACGGATCGCGTCTCAGCTACATGGGCCTGCTGACACCCAACCTGTTCGCCGGCGGCATGAACTTCCACAGCAAGCAGGAGTGGGTGGCCGCCGGGGCCATGGTCAAGGCGACGGAGACGATCCTTCACCTGGTCCAGATCTGGCGCGAGCGATCGCTGGACAAGCACTGACGCCGCGCCCCGGCGGTCGGGCATCCGGATCCGTTTCACCCCGACGGCGGCGAAGGGTCCGTCCGGGGTCGTGGAGGTGCCATGGTGAAAATCTACACTCGAACCGGCGACGCCGGTCAGACAAGCCTCTTCACAGGCGAGCGCATTCCCAAGGACCACCTGCGGCTTCAGGTGTACGGAACCCTGGACGAGCTCAATGCCGTGCTGGGCCTGGCGCTCGCAACTGAGCCCGGAGCGGAGGTCGCCCACCGCATTCGCCGGCTGCAGACGCTCTTGTTCATCCTCTGCTCGGACCTGGCAACTCCGCTCCCCGCCCGCGGCGAGGCTGACCGCGTGACCCGCATCGACGTCCGGCACATCCGCCACCTGGAAGCGGACATCGATGCCATGTCCGCCGCGCTGCCGCCACTCGGTCAGTTCATCCTCCCCGGCGGCTGCCCGGGCGCAGCCGCCCTGCACCTGGCCCGCACCGTCTGCCGGCGGGCGGAGCGCTGGCTGATCCGCCTGCGGGCCGAGACCGAGCTCGGCGACCACGTGCCGGTGCTCGTCAACCGGCTGAGCGACTATCTCTTCACGCTGGCCCGCTTCGCCAACCATCAGGCAGGCCGCGGCGACGAGTTGCTCGACCGGGGATTTCCGGAGATCGACAACCCGTGACCTTCTCCCCGCCGCAGCTTGACAACCGCCGGACGGGACGACTACACTGCCGCCACCCCTTCTCCCGGCAGGCCCGATGACCCTGATCCTCCTCATCTACAACCTTGCCTTGGTCCTGCTGTTGCCGCCGGCCCTCGCGTATTTCCTCATCCGACGCGCCGTCAAGGGCCGCGCATTTGCCGGCGTCGGCGAACGCCTCGCCCTCCGGCTGCCGCCGGAGCCGGGCGACGGAGGGAACGCCATCTGGATCCACGCGGTGAGCGTCGGCGAAGTGCTCGCGGTGGCACCGCTGGTGGAGCGCATCCGCCGCGATGAGCCGGACACCCGGATCTACCTGTCCACCATCACCCCAACCGGACAAGCCACCGCCCGAAAGACATTCGCTGACACCGTCGTCCCCTTCTACTGCCCGTATGACCTGTGGTGGCCGGTCCGGCGGGTGTTGCGGCGAATCCGGCCCCGCCGGCTGGTGATCGCCGAAACGGAGATCTGGCCCTCCCTGCTCGCGGCCGCCCGCCGCCAGGGCATCCCCGTTCACCTGGTCAACGGCCGCATCTCCGATCGCTCCCTGCCCCGGTACCGGCGTGTGCGTGCGCTGCTGCGCCCATTTCTGGACATCCCGGATCACTGGTTGATGCAGACCGAAGAGGACGCACGGCGCATCCGCGAACTGGGCGCTCCGTCCGGGCGCATCCAGGTGGCGGGCAACTTAAAATTCGACTCTCTCCGGCTGATTCAGCCCAACACGGCGCTCGCCGCCGCCATCGGCGCCAGCTGGGGAACCGACCAGCCGCTCGTGCTCCTCTGCGGCAGCACCATGGAAGGCGAGGAAGACTTGCTGGCCGACCTGTATGTCCGCTTCCAGCCGGGCCGGCCGGCGCTCCGGCTGCTGGTGGCGCCGCGGCATCCTGAGCGGTTCAGCCGGGCGGCCGACGCATTCCGGCAGCGCAACCTGCGTGTGACGCTCCGTTCCCGGCTGACGCCCGACGCAGCGGCGGGACCGGCGGACGTGGTGATCCTGGACACGCTGGGCGAATTGGCCGGGCTCTACCCGGCAGCCGACATCGTGTTCATCGGCGGCACCCTGACGCCCACCGGCGGCCACAACGTGCTGGAACCCGCCGCCGCCGGCCGTCCCATTCTGATCGGTCCGTCCATGGAAAACTTCCGCGAGATCGCCGCGCTCTTCCGCCAGGCGGAGGCCCTGCAGCAGGCCGCCGACGCCGACGACTTCGAGCGTCGGCTGGCCAGCCTCCTCGACCATCCCGACGAGCGCGCCGTACTGGGTCGCCGAGCCCTTGAATTGATCCGGTCGCACCAGGGGGCCGCCGACCGATGCTGGGCGATCATCCGCGGCCGGGAACCCGCGGGGAGCGCGACACCATGAATCCGTATGCCCCGCCTGCGGCGCTCACACCCGTCCTTCGCCCCGCCGCCTGGATCTACGGTCTAGCCACGGAGTGGCGTAACCGGCGGTATGCGACCGGGGCGCGGCCGGCGGAACGGTTGGCGCATCCGGTGCTCGCGGTGGGCAACCTCACCGTGGGCGGGACGGGCAAGACACCGGTGGTGGCGCACCTGGCGGCCGAACTCCAGCGGCGCGGCTGGTGCCCGGCGATCCTCAGTCGCGGCTACCGCCGGCAGGGTGAACGTGGCGAGGCGGTCGCGGTGGTGTCCGACGGCGCGACCCTCCGTCTCGGTCCCGAAGACGCGGGGGATGAACCGGTGCTGCTGGCGCGGCGCCTGCCCGGCGTCCCGGTGTTATGCCACCGCCGCCGCAGTATCGCCGGCCGCTGGGCCGAGGCCAATTTGGCCGTAAACCTATTCATCCTGGATGACGGTTTCCAGCACCGGGCGCTCGACCGGGACTGCAACCTGCTGCTGCTCGACGGCGCCGAGCCGCTGGGCAACGGCCGGTTGCTGCCCGCCGGTCCGCTGCGGGAGCACCCGCACGGCATGCGCCGGGCGGATTTGATCCTCCTCACCCGTTGCACAGCACCCGCCGCCGCACTGCCGCCGGACGCAGCGCGCCACGCTCCCGGCGTACCCGTTTTCTCCTCGGACTTCATCCCGGCCGGACTCGTGGATGGGGACGGGCGGGCCGCCGGTGCGCTCGACGCCATCCAAGGCTGTCGGGCCGTGGCCTTCTGCGGTCTGGCCCGCCCCGAGACGTTTTTCAGAATGCTGGAGTCGGCCGGGATCGCCCTCGTCTCCCGGCTGGCTTTCGCCGATCATCAGACATACGATGCGGCCGCCCGCGAGCGAATCGCGGCGGCCTGCCGATGCGACGCGCCCGACGTGCTTCTCACCACCGAAAAGGATCTTGTCAAGCTGCCACCCGGGCCCTGGCCGTGTCTCCTCCGCGCTGTTTCCATCGCCGTGCGCGTTCACCAACCCGGCTGGCTGGACGCCGTCGAGGCCCGGCTGACCACCCGGCAACCCGGAAAATAGAAATCCAGGATGGCGTCCGCCGCTGCTCCCGCGCGCGCCATGGCCACCGCTCCGGCCAAACATAATCCGGCATTGTGTCCGAAGCCACGGCCGGTGAACCGCAACCGGTCACCATCCGCCCGGACCAGGAATCGGTTGCTGCGGATCAGGTTCCACCCAAAGGTCCGCCCGCAGGCGATCCGGAACTCCTCCACGGGGATTCGGCGCTCGCCGTAATCGCCCGTCAGCACCACCACGGGAGACCGCCCGGGCGGCTCCTCAATCCGGATCCCCGCGGGCACGAGCCCGCCGAGCGCCGAACCGATTCGCGCCAGGAAATCCGGACCGGCCACATCGGCTGTCCAGACCGCATCGGAATTCTCCCGGCAGCGATCGCAGGGCTGGACGGGTCCGGTGTCCGCCGCCCCCGGCCAGATCCAGGCGGCAGGGAGCGGCGCCCCACCGCAGCAGGCGTTAAACGGCGCCATGGCCAGCTGACCGCCCCGGACGAGCACCGCGTCACACAACGGTTCCAGCACATGGCGGACCGCCCATGCGCCGTTCTCCTCGCCCTGGTACAGCATACAGTGGGTGTTGTCGCAGAGGTCGCACCCTTCGTCCGCGTGGCGTCCCCGCCACCGGAGCGCCTGGGTGCGCACCGCCGCCGCCAACGCCTGAAGCGCCGCCGGCGGTGCGGCCGTCCCCAGCTCGGCCGAGACGACTCCCGCCACATACTCCTCGAGGGGCCGGTGCGCCACGAGCTGGAGCCAGTCGCCTGCGGTCGCAGGCCGGACGACGACGGTTCCACGGAACACGCGGCGGAATCCGTTCGCCAGTCTGATCTCGATCCGTCCGTCGGGGACTGCCGGTGTCACTGTACACCCACGGCCGGCCTCTCGGAGCTGTCGAGCGCGCGCCACCCGCACCAGCCCCCCGTTCCGGTCGAGCGTGACCGCCGCTCCCGGCGGCAGGACACTCTCCGGCCCGCCGCCGCGATCCAGCCTGAAACTGACCGCATCCACGGCCACCAGTTCGACGGTCTGCGGATGAAACAAGCCGAGCACGTCGATCCGGACAACCGGCGTCGGGGCCGCCCCCGCTCCGGGGGTCGGCGCGGCGCTGAGCAGCGCCAGCAGAACCACGACCCGGCCGGCGGCCAATGCTCGGCGGCTCATGGCAACATCCGTCGCCACCGGCAGAAGTCGCGCAGCACTTCGCCGGCCAGGGGCGCCGCCGTGGTCGCGGCCATCCCCCGGGGCACGAACAGGGCGATGAACGCCCGGGGGTGCCCGGCCGGCCAGAAGGCTGCGACCATGCACACCGCGTCGGGCCGCCGTCCGGCGGCGTCGCCGTATGGTGACTGCGAGGACGAGGTTTTCACCCACAGGTCAGCGGAGCCGAACCGCTGGGCCAGCTCCTGGGCGGTGCCACCCGCGGCCGCCGCCTGCAACCCTCTCCGCACAACCGCCAAGGTGGCCGAGTCTCCCACCGGCGGACCGAGCACCAGCGCGCGCACCCCCGGCACCCCCGGCCCGGCCGGCCAATCCACGCGACGGCCCAGCACCAGCGCCGCCAGCGCGCGGCTCCAGGCCTCGAAGGTCAGGCTCCGGGCGGTCAGCCGGCCGGCGATGAATGTGTCCTGCCACTCCTCCGCGGCCGCGGATACAATGCTCGCGTCAGACCAACCGGCGGGAAAAAACGGTGCGTCGATCGCCTGGTACAGGCTCGGTTCCAGTCGCGGTGTCACGTGCTGGAACCAGGCGTTGCAGCTTTGCGCCAGCGCCTGTTCCAGGTTCAGGCGCCCGTGGCCGGGTCCGTACCAGCACCGGTGCAGGGGATCCCGCCAGCCTTCGCAAAGATGGGTTTCGTTCTCGTCGGTTTTTCCGCAGGCCAGCAGCGCATAGGCCAGGAAAGGTTTGACCCATGAGCCGGCGGGCACCCGGGCGTCGCCCACAGCCGTAGCGCCCGCCGAGTACAGACAGCCCGCCTCCAGATCGCCGAGCAGGGCGAAGGCGCCGGGCTCGCCGGCCACGCGATCGGCCCAGTCCCCGGGGGCCGCGCCGGCTGCCGCTGCGGCGCCGAGTGTCGCGGCGAAGACCAGAACGGTCAACCGCCGACCACTACGGAGCGGCCAGGTAATCGACACGCTCGTAGATCCCCGTCGGCACCTTTTCCTGCACGAAACGGATCCGGTCCACCGCCTGAAAAACACTTAGCAACGACGGCACCACCTGGATCATGAAGCGGGGGGGGCCGTCGGACGGCTGTTCCGCCGTAGACTGCCCCATGTCCGTCAGCAGCCGACGGTACTGGCCCCCGGCGGCCGCCAGGTTCCAGCCGGCGGCGGCGTCCACGCCATCCGTGGCTGCGGCCAGCCGCCGCGCTTCGGCAAGCATCGGGGCGGAAGAGGCGACGAGCAGTGTCCCCGGCACCGCCTCGGCCAGCCACACCTCCACGGGCTCGCGGCAGCGGAACACGCCGGGCTCCGCCTCCGTCCAAACCACCACCGTCGGATTGGTCAGGTAGGCGGCTGCCAGCGCGCGGGTCAGGATCTCCCGGAACCGGCCCGCCGAACCCGCCGCCTTCGCGCCGATCAGGGCCAGTCCGCCGCCCGGCATGCTCCACGTCCGGGAGTCACCGGTCTGCGGCATATCCCATACCCAGCCGCTCCGCCACGGCCCGGCCGCAGCCAGATAGGCATCGAGCTCCGCTCCAACACCGGCTGCGCCGGACCAGAGCGTATCGGCGGACACGTCGGGTGACGACTGATCGATGGCTAGCTCGAAGTCGGATGTTTCGGCCGCGGCGATCTTGTAGGCGGTTCCCTGATACAGCGTGTGCGGCGTGAGTTCGGCCTGCCGCTCCGCCGGCAGCCGCAGGATGCCTTCCAGCAGCAACTCCCTGACGCCGTCCGCCGCCGCCGACCGCCGTACCGACCAGAAGGGCGCGGTGACGCCCGAATTCGGCGCCGCGGCCGCCGGAAACGCCGCCGGCCCGTCCGCCGCCGTCAACAAGAGCCGCTCTTCGGTCCAACCGTCACCATCGCGCGCGATCACCAGCAGTGCCCGGGCGCAACCGGTCCAGTCGCCGTCCGGGCCGTGGACCCAGTAGCGGTGGTAATACGACGTCTTGCGGATCGCGGCCAGATCCAGGTCCAGTCGCAACGCGTATGGCCGTGCCGCGGCCGCCTCAGGAAAGCTCCAGCCGCCGCCCTCGCGGCGCAGGCGGATCACCTCGCGCAGCAGACGGTCCGACGTGGCCAGGTACACCGTCGCGCCGTCGCGCCACAGCCCGAGGAACACGCCGTCGTCCTCCAGGAATCGCCCGCGGTAGGTGGTTCCTTTGGCGTCTCGCGCCTCCAGCGCTGCGGCGACCGCATCGGCAGCCGCCCGTCCGGCCGGTCCCGCCTCCACCGCCAGGAGGCCCTCCCGTCGGCCCGGATCGTAGACGGCCAGCACCGCCCGGCGGGCGTCGAGCTGACGCAGGAAGCTCAGGTCCAGCTCCCGGCCCGCCAGTGCCGACAGCTTCTCCAGCCGGTCCTCCCACTTGAGGAAAATCCGTGACCGGATGAACAGCTCCCGCGCCGCGCCGGACTCCCAGGATTTCCTGGCCGTGGAGGCCTCCCACTGGGCCAGCAACCCGCTCAGGTCGGAGGTCTCGGCGTACAGCATCGCCCCGGCCGGAATGACCGGCGCCGGCGACCCAGCATCCGCCGATCGACCAGTCGCGCCCATCGCCGCCGCCAGAGCCAGGATCCCCATCAGCCGCACAATGCCACTCATGATCCACCTCTCAGTCGCTCAGCTGGTGGTCCAGCTGGAAGCGGGAATCCCAGACCCGGCGCTGGCGGGCCTTTTCCTCGAGCAGGACGAACAGCCGGTCGGCCACGCCTTGTCGCACGGGCGCATCCAGCCGCCACGTCAGGGCCCTCAGCCAGACGTTCTCCAGCGCTCCGCGCAGGTTCAGCCGGTCCATCAGGTTCTCGACCACAACCAGATCATCCGGTCCGCGGGCTTCCCGGGACAGAAATTCCGCCAGGCTGCCCCCAACGTCGTCGACGGAGTCCGGATTGTCCCGGGCCATCAGGTGTTCGTAGTTCAACGCCGCCTGGTTGACCAGCGTGACTGCCGTACGTTCCAGGCCGGCGGGCACGGCCTTCTGGAGCAGCGGCAACACCGGCTCACTCTCGGTCCGGGTGCGGAACAACACCGGCAGGTATTTGGCCTGCAGGGCGGTGTTGCCCGCGCCCTCCGCCCGCTCCACAAGCCACCGGACCAGCAGACGCGCGTCGGGATAACCCGCCAGATCGGCCTCCGCCGCGGGGAAGGCGGCCGGGGCGCCGAACTGGAGCGCATGCAGACGCAACGCCAGGAGACGGCGGACTTCCGACCAGCCGGTCGACGGCGGGGTGATCGGCACCCCCCTGGCCAGTTCGGCAGCCCATGGGCGGTTCTTCAACCCATACCGGATCGCGGTCTCGATGGTTTCGGTCTTCGCCTCCAGCGCGACATCGGGCCGATCCAAATACGCCAGCAGCCGGGCGAGAGTGACCTGCCGGTAGTCGGCGGCGAATTGCATCCGCAGGCGGTAGCCGTCCGCAACCGGGGAGCCCCGGTCCAATCCCTCGAACACGGCCAGGACGGGCTCCATCTGGTCAAACCGGTCGTGCTCCGCGAGGAACAGCATGATCCGGCGGGCCATCTCGGTCCGGTCTTCAGCCCGATTCAGGGCCTCGCGGAAGCGGGCGGCCATCCCCGCCGCGTCGCCCCGCTCGGCATCGTACACCGCGACCAGGAACGACTCTTCGGCAGTGGGATAGCGATCCTTGATGGCCGACAGAACCGATTCCCGCGACAGCTCCGCTGCCCGCACAGTCCAGCCGAAGGCGCGCAGGAAGCGCACGTTCAAATCACTCCACGATGTGGCTCCTCCGGGCTGGGACTCGATCCACGCCTGAAAGGCCTCGGCCGGCGGAGGTCCGCCCGTCGGTTTCTGGCTGTTCAACCAGCCCCACCAACGCCGCCAGTCCGCCGGGGTCAACTGGCCCACCGTCTGCGACAGGGTCTCGTCAACGCACAGCGTCGCCCGCTGAACGCTCAGGTTGTCGTCTGTTTGAACCGGTGGCCCGGCTGCGCCCCAGCTCCGCACCAGGGCGGCGAGACGGGCTTCGCGGCCCAGCGTGCTGTCTTCGGGCGCCACTTCAACCGCCAGAGCCGCCAGCCGGCCATCGGTGTCCACGGCCGCCAGGTTGCGGTTCAGGCAGAATTCCAGCGCCGCAACGGGCCGCGCATGGCGCCGGACGCACCCTTCCACCACCGCCCACCGGTCCGCCGGCGGCAGGGCGAACAGCAGGACCATCAGCGTGTCGCCGGCCGGTCCGTACTCCTCCAGCGCCCCCTGGCTGATCATGACCCCGGGCCACTTGTCGCGGAACCGGGTTAGGAGCCCAGACCGCTTGCCGATGCCCACAAGTTCCAGTCCGTTGCCGGGCAGAAAGTTGCCGACCTTGTCGGCGGCCAGCAGATCGAGCAGCTGGCCATACGCCGCCGTCACCGCCGCGGCATCCGAACCGGCAGCGGCCAGCCGCAGCCCGTTCCAGGCGTCGTCGAGCGGACGCGCCTCCATGGCCGTCAGCCACGGCAGGCAACGCCGCGCCTCGGCTGTTCGCCCCTGGGTCAACAGGCGCATGAAGAGGGTTTCATACTCGAGCCGGCGGTGGTTGTTGCGTTCCAGCTCCGCCACCATCCACGCCGCTCCGGAATCGGCCTTGCCCGACACCAGCAGCCAATCGCCGTACCGGGCGGCATAGCGGTACCAGTGCGGCGGCATCAGCGCCGTGTTGTCCTCGTCGGCCGTCTCCAGCAGATCACGCACCGGCACCAGGTGCAGGATGCGGCTGAACGGCTGCTCCGCCCCCAGCGGACTGCCCGGAGTCGCCGCGAGGAGGGCCGTGTGGGCATCGCGCCAGACCGGACTCCCGTCCGCGAACACCGTCTGCAGGGAACGGGCGGCCAGGGCGTACTCCTTCTTGGCCGCCAGGAATTCCACAAACGCCCCCTTGTGCCACTGAACACCGCCCTGATCGGCACCCAGCTCCGCCAGTCCGTCCTGCCTGGACAGCAGCTCGAAGTACCGCCACGCCTCCTCCAGCCCCGGCTCGTGGTCAGGGTTCCGATAAATCTGGCGCAGCCGCTCCAGCTCCGCCGGCGTCCTGGCCTGGAGCATCTCCAGCCAGGCTTGCTCCGCCTGCAGCCGCCGGTAGTCCCAATCACCGGGGTCGATCCGGGTCAGGATCACGTCGTTCAGCGCGGACAGCTCCGCCCACATGCCCCTGGCAAACAGGTATTCGCGGATGCGCCAGTTGACGTAATTCCCTCCTTCTTCACGAACCTTGCCCAGATAAAGCGGTCCGAGCAGTTCCGTGATCACACCTTGTTCCGCCGGTTGGATCAGGACCTCCAGGGTGTTGTCCTTCAGCGGGCCGTTGAGATACCCGCCCAGCCGTGCCTGGAACTGGCGGACCACCGCCTGGCGGGTTTCGGCCGGCAGGGTTTCCCTCAAGCCGGCGCCCGCCAGCGACAGCCACGCCGCGGCGCGATCGATCTCGTTCCGGCGGACAGCCCCGTCGACGATCGCGAGCAGACGATCCACAAGCTGGGGCATCCGGTTGGATCGGGCCGCGATGGTCATCAGGCCGTTGCTGTCCAGGTCCCACGCCAGGGCGTCGTCCAACTGGGCCGTCTGCAGCAGTTTGAGGACCGTATCCACAGCCCAGTCACACCGGTGCCATTCCGAATAGAGGAGCATTTCAGCCATCGCCTGGCGGCGGGGCATGTCGGAATAGGCCTGCGCGTACTGCCGGGCCAGGTCTCGCGCCTCGCCTTCTAGTCCCGCGCGCCATGCGGCAGTGGCGGCATCCCACAGCCAGTCGGGATCGTTGTAGTTGAGACGGGCCAGCTCCAGACAGCAATCCTTCATCGCCCGCCAGTCGCCCATCAGCTCCAGCGGCCGGAGCGCCTCGGCGCCCAGATCGGTCCGCTGCGGCACCACCTTTAGGCACTGGGCGTAGAGCGCCGCCGCCGCCTTCGGGTTGTCCCGCAGCATGTCCAGCCGGGCCAACACCAGCGGCCAACGGTAGTCGGATGCGCTGTCGGCCGCGGCTTTCCGGAAGTAGCCCTCCAGCCGGGGCAGCAGTTCCGCCCGCTGGGCCGTCAGCACGGCCCGTTCCAGCACGGCCCGGTCCTCGGGCACGAGCTTCAGGATCTCATAGTATTCGTCCACCGACTGGACGCGGTCGCCGGCGGCCCACGCCGCCGCGGCCACGCGGCTCCGCAGGTCCACCGCTCGCTCCTTTCGCGCGGCGGGATCAGGAACAAGAGACCCAAGCCGCGCCAGCGTCCGGCGGATCTCCGGGATGGCGGCGGCCGGCTGGCCGGCTGCCGTCAGGGCGGACCAGCGGAGTTCCATCACCGCCAGATCGTCCGGCTCCGCGTTGAGCCATTCGGCGGCCACCGCCGCGGCCTCCAGCGGCTTTCCATCATCGGTCAGGATATGGATGAGCCGCTCGGTGAACTCGCGCCGGTACGGCGCCACGGCCCGCGGCAGGGCGTTGCCGAGCACGCCCGCCGCCCGGCTGCGCCGGTCGAGGCTCACGTAGGTGTCCACCGACCGCCGGATGACGCCCAGGTTGACGGGGTGTTCGCGCACCAGCTCGGCCAGCGCGCGGTCCGCCTCATCGCCCCGCCCGCCGTCCACCAGTTGTTGGATCCAGGCAAAGTTAGCGCTCAGCCGTTCCGCGCCGGGCGGAGCCAGCTGCACCAGAAGCCGGTAACCGCGCATTCGGTCGGCGGCGGTCAACAGGTCGGACAGCTGGCCCAGCGCCTCGCGGATCGTGTCGGCCCCGGCGGATTCAGTCACCAGCGAGGCGGCCCATTCGGCCAGCGGAAACTCATCCGCCAGATTCCATTCCTGCAGAAAATTGCGCAGGTTGTTCAGGTACTCCACCGGCTTGGGACCACCACGCAGCCGCTCGGAAACGGCCTGCGTGAAGATGCGTCGGTTCTCCTCCTTCTGGAGCAGCTGGTTGAGGCGCGCTCGAGCCTCCCAGTGCCGGTCGCCCCACGCCAGCGCCAGCTTGAGATATTCGGTCATGGCCGCGCCGGTCTGGCCGTCTTCTTCCAGCAGCACGCCCATTTCGAACGGGAACAGGTCGGGGTCATCCCGGCGTTGCCGGATCTCCCGGATCACCGAACGCGCTTCGTCGAACAGATAGTAGTCCCAGAATACGGTGGCCACGCTCAGCCACTGGTCGGGATCGTCCGGATACAACGTCAGCACCTGCCGCCAGCGGCGCGCGCCGCCAGCCACGTCGCCGCCCAGGGCCAGGCAGTCGCCGGCTTCGATGAGCAGCTCGCCCTGTCGGCCGGTGCGGCGACCCAGATCCGCCAGCAGATCCGCCGCCTGCGCGTAGCGGGCGGGGTCCTGGACACCGCCCGATCGAAGCAGTTCCGCGGCGCGGCGGGCGATGGTGTCGTCACCCGGATACAGTTCCACCAGTCGCCGGTACAGCGGGGTGGCCGCCTCGAACCGGCACCGCCAGATGTTGGCTTCGGCGCCCAGGTAGATCTGCAGCGGGTCCTCGCCGGATGGCGCGGCGGCCAGCGCACCGTCCAGCAGTTTCCGGGCGGTCAGGTCCTGGAAATAGCGGTCGCGCGCCTCGGCGGAGAGCATGAAATAGGTCGCCACGAGCTGCCGGTAACGGTTCGCATCCACCTGGCCGGCCATCCGCATGGCTTCCGCCTGGAAGCGGGGATTGAGCGGAAACCGGTCAAGGGCGGCCGTCGCCACCTCGAGGGCATACCGCCGGTAGGGCTTTTCGCCCAACGGTCCGGACGCCTGGGGGAGCACCGAGCCGATGTACGATTCCAGGCTGGAGCCGTCGAACGTCTGCACCAGCTTGGCGGTGAGTTGTTGGAACTCCTGGATCCGCTTGACGCGGATGTAAAACCGGGCCAGCCGGTTGAACCAGCCGGGACCCTCGAACTGCTCCGCGGCCCGGCGGTACAGCGCCTCCTGTTCCGCCGCCAGATCGCCCGATTCGAGGAGGCTCGCCAGCTTCTCATAGAGCTGTTCGTCCTGTGGGTGCGCGTCGATAAGCCGGCGATACACCGCCACGGCGTCCAGCAGGCGCCGGCGGTTCGTCAGGAAGTTCGTTAGGGCATCCAGCGCCTGCCACCGGTTCCGCCGAGGCGCCTCGTCGCCCGCCGTCCAGTACTCCAGGGAGCTTGCGCCGAGCGGCGCGGCGGGTTGGGACTGACCCTCCACCGCCACGGCCTGACGGTAGCAGCGCTCGACAGTGGCCGTCGCCGCGTCGCCGCCGGCCGCGGCAGTCTCGGCCGCCTGCAGCCACAGCCCGCGCCGCAGGTCGGGATCGCGCGCCGCCTGCGCCAGCTCCTCCAGCAAGGCCAGGGCGCCCGTCCGGTCCCCGGTCCGTAAGTAGAGCGGGGCCAGGCCGGCCCGGTAGCGGACGTAGTCGTCCGGCGCCAGGCCCGGTCGGAGCTCGGCCACCACCGCCTCAGCCCGTCGGGCCAGGAAATACGGCTCGCCGGCCCGCTCCAGATCCCGCAGTTCGCTCGCCGGATCCACGCCGTTGAGCAGGATGGAAAGCATGCCGTTGAGGAAGCCCGGGTTGGCGTCGGCGGTTACCAGGGTGGCCAGGCCGCCCAGCGACTGGGCGGTGTACCCGTCCACGCCGCTCTCGGGCGCGACCAGCAGACGGTACGCCGCCTGGAGCGCTTCCTCGCGGACCAGCGTCAGCGGCACGCCGGGCACGCGCACTGTCTGACCGGCCGGGGAGGCCAGGTAGAAGCTGTGGAAGTACCGGAGAGCCTCGGCGTCGTCCCGGCAGCGGTGGGCCAGAACGCCCATCACCGCGAGCTCTTCGCTCCGCCAGGCCGCCGCCGGAGCAGTGGCGCCCAGACGGGTGTTCCGAATCAGCCGGTAATCGCGCAAGAGCGAGGCGGCGCCGCTCAGGTTGTCGCGGAACATCTGGGCGTGGTACAGGCGATAGACCGCGCCGGCGTCCAGCGGGTCACGCCGCAGCCGCTCCTCGGCCGCGCGCAGCGTGTCGGGCCACAGCCTGGCTTTCTCCAGCGCCCCGAACAGGTGCCGGACCGCCTCCGCCTCCATCAGGGGATGGAACTCCTTCTCGAACAGGGTGCGGACCGCCGCCGTCTCACCGCGGGCCGCCATCGCCCGCGCCTGCAGCGCCGTCACCGTGTCACGATCGTCAGGGAACGCCTGCCGGTACTCGCCCAGGGCCGCGGCCAGCGTCTCCCAACGCGCATCGGCCAGCAGGGTTTCCAGCCACGACTGGAAGACGGCCGCCTGGTCGGGGCGCCCGTTGAAAGCGGCGACATGCCGGCGGTGCAGGGCGTCCTGTTCCGCCGGCGTCAGCCCGGCCGGGACCGCCAGGCTCATGATTCGGTTCCACACCTCGGCGAGGCCGAGCGGCGCCTTCTCCCCTCCGGTCAGGAGGGCGGTGGAACGTTCCAACAGCTCCAGTTCCGGTCGGGCCATGCCGTGCCGCCGGTAGAACGCCGCCAGGCAGGTCACGCCTTCCGCCGACGGGCCGGTCCGCTCGTTCCAGTTTCGCCAGACGGCTTCGGCCTCATCCAGCCGGCCGGTCTGCTCCAGCAAGCGGGCCCGAACGGGCAGCCGCCAGTTCTCGTCACCGGTCGCGAGCAGTTCCAGCGCGCGTCCCGGCGGAATGGGCACGAGGACGTTCTGCCCGTCGAGAGCACGCCGCTCGTAGAGCGCGGTCAGCTCCGGCGAACCGCGCTCCAGGTACTCGGGCTGGATCAGCCGCAGGCACTTCCACGTGCCGGTGTCCGAGGCCAGGAAAGCCAGGCCGGCGGCCAGCAGAATGGTGCAGAGCGCGATCTTCTTCATGGCAGGATCCTCACTTGGTAATCCTTCCGATACACGTTGTGGGCTTGGTCCTCCGCCACCAGCGACAGCATCCGCATCCCCGGCGCTGACCCGGCGGGCACGGACAGTGTGCCCGTGCAGCAACGGTCGGCGGCGCTCCAGGCCAGACGCACCCGGCCGCCGCCCTCGATCGTCGCAGTCAGGTGGCGGGTGTCCGGCGGCGCGTCCACCTCGAGCCGGAGCCGGGTGCCGCCCGCGACCGTCTGCACCGTGTTGCGCCACTGCACCGCCGGCGCCCGGCTGTCGATCACGAAACTTTTCTCCTCGCGATACAGCCGGCCGCCGCCGTCCCGCAGAATAATGAGGCAGCGGTGGGTGCCGTCGGCCACTTCGGCCGGCACGAAAAACCGCGCCTGCCACATGCCCAGCGGCTCGATCCACCGCATGGGCAGCGTCTCACCCCATGGGAGCCGGACCGTGGCCGCCACCACCGACGGGTCGGCCGCCACCCGCAGCACCGGATCCTTGGGCTGGATGACCCGCGGTCGGAGCAGCGACCGCGGCGCGGCCAGGAACGACGTGTACGGGGTGACGAACTTGTATTTGCGTGACAGCTCGATGATCTCGCGGATGCTGGCGGCGTCCTCCCCCTCCCGGTTGATCCGGTCGAGCAGGTAATCCACCCGCGCCCGGGCCCAGACGCGCGGCAGCAGGTTGTGGGCCAGGTTGCGTTCGGGCAGGACCGCCGTGACCGTCTGCTCATAGGCGGCGCCGTCCGGCGCCGCGCCGCGCAGGCGCAGCGTGACGTCGGGCGCCGGCTTGTAGCGCCCCACCCACGTCCCGCTGGCGGCAGCGAAGATGCTCACCGGGTGGGCCGGGTAGACGCGGTTCAACACGCCGGCGCCCCCTTCGAGGCCCAGCCCGCCGAACGGCTCCCGCCCGAACCGGCCGACCTCAGCTGCAGGTCGGTGGTGATGTCCTCGCGGCTGCCCAGGGCGAGGACCTGACCGCCGGTCCAGCCGGCCAGGATCTCCAGCAGCGCCCGGTTGGCGTCGTCGCCGGTGGCCACGCCGTGCACTTTCAGGCCGCGACCCTGGAAGAGCGGCTTGACCTTGTCCAGCACGGCGGCGTTCTTGACGCGGCCGGTCGTGGGCATCCAGTCGCCGATCAGCACAAGGTGGCGGTCCGGCGACCGCCCCTGCGCCGCCTGGTTCGCCGCGGCTTCCAGGGCGGGCACCGGATCAGTGCCGCCGGCCAGGTAACCGCCGAGGAACGCCTCCAGCGCGCGGCCGACGTTCTCCGGCGTGGCCGCAACCGGTTTGGGGAAAATCGACCGGGCCTTCTCACCGAACAGCACCAGATTGAAATCGTCCGTCGGCTGCAGCGCCCCCAGGTACGCGCGCAGGGTCTCGTGCGCCTGCTGGAGCTTGCCCCACCACATGGACAACGACGTGTCCAGCACCACGATCGCGGTGACCGGCCGCCGGCCGGACGCGGGCGAGGCCGGAAACAGGTGGTCCAGCAGAAAGTAGCCGTCGTCCGTCGCCTCGCTGGCCGGCCGGTCCTCCGCCGTCAACGCCCGTCCCGCCAGCAGTTCGGACTCCCGCCCCCGCCAGGTCAGCCAGACGGATGACGGTTGGGCGGTATCCACCGTCCACTTGAAACCGAAATCCTCCGTCAGCAAGACGTTGCGGCCCTGCCAGGCGCCCTCGACCCGGTTGGCGTCCGGCTGGCGCCACGGCAGCGGGTAGGCGGCGGCGGCCAGCGTGAAGTCCCGGATCGCCCGCCCGTCAGCCACCGCCAGCTCCACGCTGAGGGAGCGAACGGTCTGGGCGGGGAAGATCCGGCTCTTGAGGGGCAGAACCATCTCCACCCGCCCGTCGGCCACCGCCAGGTGCTGCTGGTATTCCAGCTCCACCCGCTTGAAGCCGCGGGGCGGAATGGGCGCCACCTTGACCGTGAAGAAGTCGGCGGGGATCTCCGATTCCTCCCCTTCACCGCCCATTTGGAGCAGACCGGGATCGATGGCCTGTGCGGCCAGATCCCGATAAATTTCGGCGGCCTTGCGCTTCTCCAGGATCACGCCGGGGATACGGGTGGCGCCGTCCCAGATGGCGAAATCGCTCAGCGACGCCCCCGGCGGAAACGAGAAGAGATAGGTTCCCTCCAGGATCCGGTGGTCGTGGCTGGCGTAGTACTGGGTCATCCGGACGCGCATCAGGCCCTGGTCCACCTCGATGCGGATCTGCATCTCCTCCAGGCTGAGAATGGCCGGGTCCGGCTGCGACTTGACGGACGACGGGATCAGCACTCCGGCGTCGGCCAGGGGCCACGCGCCCAGCAGGACGGTCCAGATCAGCAGCCAGCGGATTCGGGCTCTGTTCATGACGCATGCTCCGGTTTCAAAAATTCGGCAGTCAGGGGGACGCGCAGCACCCCGTTGTCGGTGGCGACATACAGGGTGCCGCCGTCGGCCAGCACGGCCTGCACGCTCCGCGACGGCAGCGGCAGATCCAGGCGCTCGGCCTGCAGGCGGGCCGGGTCGAGCCGCCACAGTCCCTCCTCCAGCGTGCCGGCCAGGATCCACGGGCCGGCGGCGCACAGCGCATTGGGATTCACGTTGAGCTGGCGGCCGGCGCCACGAAATTCGCGCCAGGTGCCGTCCGGCACCAGCAGCTGGATTCCGCCGCCGTACGTGCCCACGACCACGCCCTGGGCGCAGGCCTGCAGAGCGGTGATCCAGTTGACTCGCAGCGGCGAATTGTCGGCCTGGTGGACGGCCGCCACCCGCTCGCCCACCATGACGGCCAGACCGCCCAGCGTGCCCACGTACAGGCGACCCTCCCGTTGGACCGCGCAGTACACCTTGTTCGACGGCAGGCCGTGCAAGGCATAGAACAGCGCCTCGGACCCGCCGCTCAGGACCGACAGTCCCTGGCCGTGACACACCCAGGTGGCGCCCCCGGCGGGGATCACTTCGTTGATGTAGGCCGAGCGGAGCGGGCTTTCCGCCGCGCCCGCCGGCTGGGTTCCGGCGGCTCCCACCGTCCACAGCCCCTGCGCGGTGCCCGCCCAGAGGCGCGCGCCGTCCCAGGCCAGGTGGTTGATCGTGTTCAGCGCGGGGGTTTCCACACCTTCGCGGCGGCGGCCCGCCCCGTCTCGCGTCTCGATCCCGCCGTCGAAGTATCCCAGCCAGACCGACCCGCCGCCGGCGGCCAGAGCCATGACCGACGGGCTCGCAAGCTCGCCCGCCGGCACTTCCACGGGACGGCAGTCCGCCGCTCCGGGTGTCCAGCGGAAGATGCCGCGGTCCGTGAGCAGGTCGATCGCCGCCGATCCCGCCACGGCGTTCCGAACCAGGCCGGGCGCGCCGATGGGGGTGAAGCGCCGCCGGCCGGCGCTCCAGTCGGACCATGCGGCGGCGTAGACCTGGTCCTCAATGCAGGCGCAGACCACCTGCCCGGCGCGGTGGCCGGCGAACGACACGGGCCGGCCGGGGAAGAGCATCTCGACGAAATCACCCGCCGGCGACAGCACCGCCAGTCCGGCGTCGGTGGCTGCCAGCAGCGAGGCATCGGGCAGCGCCTCGAGCCCGGCGACCGATTGCAGGGGCGGCAGCGCCCCGCCCGGGCGGACCAGCCGGCCATCATCCAGGCGGTAGAGCCCGTGGCGGAAGGTCCCGAGCACCGGCCCCCGGCGGCTCATGGCCACGGCCGCCACCCCGTCGTCCCGCAGGCCGGGGAGCGCCACGGCCCGGAACCGCCCCGCCTCCAGCTCCAGCAGTTGGCCGCGGCGGGTAGCGCACCAGAGCCGTCCCGCTTGGCCGGGCGCGAACGCCGTCACCCAGTCCGCCGACAGGATCGGCAGGTTGAACCGTTCCACCGTCCGCCCGTCCCAGCGGGCCAGCCCGCCGCCAAGGCCGAGGTACAGCCGGCCGCCCAGCTCCGCCATCGCGGTCACCCGCCCCACCGGCAGGCCGTCGAGGACGCTCACCGACTGCCAGCCGGCGCCGCCGTCGCGGCTGGCGAGCAGGCCCCGCTCGCCGCCGTAGACCAACCACTCACCGAGACGGGCGCCGGCCCGCCAGGAGCGGCCGTCGGTCCACAACTCAAAGCCGGCGCCGGCGGGCACCGCGGCGGCCGCGGCCCACGGCGCCGGATACCATGTGTCGCGCGCGGTCTCCTCCGCCAGCTCCAGGCGTTGCTGGAAGACCAGGTACAGCGTGAAGCAGGCGATCAGGACCGTCGCCGCCAGCGCGATGAGCGGACCTCGCAACGGATGTCGGGCAGGAGATGTGTCCATACAGCTATCGCCATTATAGGGCACCCCCGTCGCGGATTCAACGCCGCGGCCTTCACCTTGGACCGATCGGCCCGTTCTGCTATAATTCGGTTTCTTTACCGTTTCCGGCGACCACCGCCGGACGGGGGGAGTATCCGGTCCCATGACGGTCAAACTGATCGCGCGCAACAAGAAGGCGTTTCACGACTACGAAGTCGTGGAGAAAATAGAAGCCGGCCTGGCCCTCCAGGGAACCGAGGTCAAGGCGCTGCGCGAGGGCCGGATCAACCTGAAGGACTCCCACGCCAAAATCCGCAACGGCGAGATGTGGCTGGTGGAATGTCACATCAGCCCATACACCCACGGCAACATCCACAACCACGACCCGATCCGCCCGCGCAAGCTCCTGCTCCACAGCTCCGAGATCCGACGGCTCATCGGCAAGGTCACCGAGAAAGGCATGACTCTGATCCCGCTGTCGGTCTACTTCAATCCCAAGGGCCGGGTGAAGGTGGAACTCGGGCTGTGCCGGGGCAAGAAGACCGTGGACAAGCGCCGCACCGAGCAGGAGCGGACCGAAAAGCGCGAGATCGAGAAGATCATGAAAAACCGGGAGCGGGAATGAGGCGGCCGCTGTTTCGCATCATCCTGTGCGCCTGGATCGGCGCCGCGACGGCGATATCGGGTGCGGCGCTGGATCTGGTGGATCGGGGCGCCTTCGCGATCTATCGCGACGGCCGCCCCGTGGGCAGTGAAGATTTCCAGATCGCCCTGCTGGACGGTGCGGGCACCGTCCGGGCCGCCACCACGCTCCGGGTGCTGCAGGACGCCCTGACCCGCGACATCGTCCAGACCAGCACCCTCGTCCTGGACCGCAACCTGGTGCCCCGCTCCTATCAGCTCACCAGCCAGGTGGGCGTCATGAAGCAGAGCCTCCAAGTGGAGTTCAAACTGCGGCTGGCCATCTGCCGGTTCGATCTCGGCACGTCGCAGAAATCGGAGGCGGCCGTGCTGGCTCCCGACGCGACCATTCTCGACGACAACGTGTTCTGCCACTGGGCGATGCTCCTGTCGCGCTACAACCTGGAGCTCAAGGGCGCCCAGACCGTCCAGGTGTTTATCCCTCAGATGGGCGAGCGGGGGGCCGGGCTCATGGTGATCGAGCACCTTGGCCGGGAGCGCGTCGAGGGTCTCAAGGGGCGGCCGCACCGCTTCCGGGTTCGGAGCACCCAGCTCACCGTCAACGTCTGGTACGACGACGGGCGCGTGCTCAAAATCCAGGTGCCGGGGAACCGGGCGGAGGTCGTCCGCGTGCAATAACCGGGGACACAGGGAAACGCACCGCCATGATCATCCACACTGAAACACGCACCTACGAGACCACCGGCCACACCGACATCCTCGACCTGACGGGGGACGCGGCGTCGTGCGTCGCCACCGCCGGCGTCCGCCGGGGGCAGCTGACGGTCAGCGTGCCCGGCTCCACCGCCGCCGTGACCACCATCGAATACGAGGACGGCGCGCTGGCGGACCTGCGCGAGGCGGTGGAGCGGCTGGCGCCGGCCGGCGCGCCGTACCACCACGACCGGCGCTGGGGCGACGGCAACGGCTACGCTCACGTCCGGGCGGCCCTGCTGGGCCCCGCCCTGACCCTGCCCGTCGCCGATGCCCGGCCCGTTCTCGGCACCTGGCAGCAGGTCATCCTGCTGGATTTCGACAATCGACCCCGCCGGCGGTCGGTGGTCTTCCATGTGATGGGGGAGTGAATGATCCGACTGCTCGCCGTCTGCCAGCTCGCCTGTCTCGCCGCTGCGCTGGCGGCCGCCGCACCGGCCGACGCCGACGGCAGCGCGCCGCTTCGGGGCGTCATCCGCCAGGCGGACGAGCGGACATGGC
Organism: Acidobacteriota bacterium; assembly: GCA_029565065.1. Classification (GTDB taxonomy): domain Bacteria; phylum Acidobacteriota; class JAAYUB01; order JAAYUB01; family JAAYUB01; genus JAAYUB01. The sequence continues at coordinate 35,368 of JAKQOW010000122.1, forward strand.
TGGCGGCCGACGACGGCCGGCGCCTGCTCATCGAAGGGGACGGGGCGATCTGTTTCAAGTACGCCAACTACCGGATCGAGGTGCTCGATCCCCAAATCGGCGCGGACGCCACCCTCCAGTTCACCCACTATCGCATCCTGGCGGGCGACGACGGCCAGGCGCTGGACTTCCCGCCGCGCAAGATTCTCAACACCAAGAACCGCCAGCCGTACACCGAATTCCAGTTCGTGCACGTGGGGCCAACCCTGCGTTTCACACTGTACCTCGCCAACCGCAGCGACAAGCCCCTGCGGGTCCGCTTTCCGTCCAGCCAGAAATACGACTTCGCCGTGATGACGCCTGACCAGCAGACCACCCTGTGGCGGTGGTCGTGGGGGCGCAACTTCGAGATCGGCTACAGCGACCTGATCCTCGCACCCGGCCAGCAATACACGTTCACCGAGAAGTGGGAGTACCAGCGCGACTACGTCGAGGACGGCGAGTACATCGCCTTCGCCGAGCTGCACTGCCTGCCCCACGGCATTCTGACCGACGTCCAGAAGTTCATCATCCAGACCAAACTCCACCAGCTGGGCATGCAACCTTACTTTCTCCCGCTGGAGCTGAACAACACCTGGACCTATCGCGCGGCGGGCGGCGGCCCCCTCTTGAAAAGCCAGGTCACCGGACTGGCGACGGCCGGCGGTCGGGAGTACTACGTCATTTCGTTCTTCCCCGATGCGGACTGCCTGGACGACGCCGGCGAGCCGCAGCTGGGAGACAGCCGGTTCATCCGTTGGGATCCGGCCACCGCCGAATACCGGGAATGGACGCCGCAGGGCGAGCGCAGCCTGCTGGGCGTGGGCGGGACGCGCCGCCTGCTGCCGGCGGAAAAGCCCGCCAGCACGCCGGTGGGCCAGTTCACCACCTGCCTGGAGTATCGCGCGCTGGAGGATCGCACCTGGGTTCTGCGCGGCCTGATCGTGCCCGGACTCGGCCTGATCCGCACCGTGGTGCCGCGCGAGGATCGGCCACCCGTGGAGCTGGAGCTTGTGGACGTGGCCCTCGGCCCGGCGGCGCGCCGGCCGGAGGCCGCGCCGCCACCCGCCGTCCCCGGCGGCGCGCTGGGCGACTTCCGGCTGCTGTACCGCCGCACCGGCGGGCTGCCGCCCGAGGACTTTCTGCTCAGCCTGCGGGCCAACGGCACCCTGGTGGTCCTGGAACGGGGCGCCATCACCCGCCAGGCGGTGGTGTCGGCCGAGCGTCTCTGGGCGCTTATCCAGGTCATGGACGGGGCCGGACTGTTCCAGCTCAACGAACGCTACGGCGACGGCGACATCGACAATCCGCTGACGATCGAACTCGGCGTCGTGTTCGACGGGCGGGCCCGGCAGGTGCGCATGCGGACCAGCGCCAAGGACAAGCCGCCGCAGGCGTTCTGGACCATCGTCAACGAAATCGAGAATTTGCTGAAAAGCCTTCCGTGAGGGGGAATCCGTGCGTCAAGTCGTCGCGATTCTGATCCTGGCCGCACTGGCGGTCGCCCCACCCGGACACCCGCGGCCACAGGAACCGGAGAAGGCCGCCGACACGGTGACCACCGGTGTGTCCATGGTACTGGTGAACGTGACGGTGCTCACCAGCTACGGCTTCCCCGTCGCCGGACTCAAGGCGGACAACTTCAAGGTGTTCGACAACGGTCAGGAGATGACTGTCGCCGCCTTCCAGGAAGCCGCCCAGCGCCTGAACATCGTCATGGTCATCGATTCGAGCGGGAGCACCTACAAGCAGATGAGCCTGATCAAGCAGGGCGCCATCGACTTCCTGCGCCGGCTGCAGGACACCCGGCCCCAGGACCGCCTGGCCATCGTCCACTTCAACGACGACGTCAGCCTGCTGGCCGACTTCGAAGCGGGTTGGCGCGAGAAGGCGGCCCTGGTGCAGGATCGTCTCGACGCCATGGGCGGCACCGCCCTGTACGATGCCATCTTCCTCTCCACCCGCGACGTGATCCAGCGGACGCCCGGCCGGCGCATTGTCGTGCTGTACACCGACGGGATCGACAACAAAAGCCTCAAGGATTTCAGCGACGCATTCACAGCGGCGCTGGCCTCCGACGCCACCTTCTTCATCCTGACGGTGGACAACATGAAGCAAGCTCTCGCCGATGCCAATAAGGACATCTACCAGCTGTCCCGCCGCCAGTACTACGAGCACGCCCAGGGCGAAGCCGCCAGCCGCACCGGTCGCGTGGAGCCGCAGTGGACTCAGTCCATGCACCAGCAGTACCCGGCGCCGGCCGTGCTGGAGACCTCATACCGCCTGGCTCACCAGCGGCTGGCGCGCCTGGCCGAGACTTCCGGCGGCAAATTTTTCAAGGTGAGTTCGTACGAGGAACTGCCGGGTATTTACCGCGCCATCGCCGCCGAGCTGCCCTACACCTACACGCTGGGCTACCAGCCCGATTTCGCCACGTTCAAACCCGGTGAATTTCACACCATCGAGGTGCGCGTGGACGATCCGGCGCTGCGCCCCCGTTACCGCCGCGGCTACTACTACAACGCGCCCTCCGCCGTCGCCTCGCCACAGCCTTAAGGCGGTGAGATCAGCCGGCGCAGCATTGCGGGGTCGAGGGTCCGGCCTTGGCGGGCGAGTTTTGCCAGCGCAGTCGGATCGAACGGCCGCACCGGCGATGGAACCAGCACGCAATCCCGGCAGCACAGTTCGGCGGGGTCGGGCGCGTCCGGCAGGTGGAGCTCGACGCTGACCGCCTCCACGGCCGCGAAGTCGGTCCGGCTGACATCAGGTCCGGTCTCGTGCAGAACCAGCGCGCCGGCGTTGGCGACGACGCCTCCTTCAAGGCAGATCTGCGCCAGCGGACTGACCAGACGCAACCACGCACCGGCCAACCGATGCTCGGCGAGCAGGCAGTTCGCGACCGTGGTCCGGCGGGTAAACCAGGGTTCCAAGGCATGGGCAGCCGCGTTGCCTGAGAATACGCACCCCTCCAACCGGAGCTCCGCCAGGTTGGCGTGTCCCGTCCTCGGCGTGGCCAGCAGTGGGGCCCGCCCCTCGACGCGGTTACCGATCAGCCAGGCGTCCCGGAGCGTCGCCCGGGCGGTGGAATCGCGGGGTCCGGACGCGGCGATGAGAACCAGCGGTTCGGTGCCACCGGATTCCACGCGGTGGTTGTCGATCAACGCCAAGCGCTCTCCGAGGAACTCGGTGGCCACCCGGACGTCCAAGGTGGCGGCGGGACGACGATTCCCCTGCAGCACCAGGTTGCGGACGGTGACCCGGTCCGCCGCCAGCTGCAGCGCGATGCCGTCGAGGACGACCGGCGCG
>JAKQOW010000138.1 GCA_029565065.1 Acidobacteriota bacterium
AATGTCCAGAATCATGCCCCGGCGCAGCATCTCCCGGCTGTTTTTTTTGCCATCGTGTCATCCTTGGAGGTGGTCATGATGGCATTATACCGTTCCGGGGTTGCTGGCACCCAGGCGTTCCGCGGTTGCTGTCACTTGGCCCGTACTCGTAATCGAGGCTCGAGGCTCGTTCCTTGTCACCGGACTTCGGACATCGGGATTCGGGACTGGGACCTCGATTCCGAATCCTGAGTCCCAGCTCCAAAGTCTCAACTCCCAGGTCTCAACTCTTAGGTCCCCGCACCCAGGACCCCCGTCTCAGGCAAACTTCAAAACGTTTCCAAATAGCCAATAAAATATAAGCAATAATCAATAACCAATAAACACGACAATCCGAAATGCCCAATGACCATTGATCAATGAAAAATGACCAATGAATTCCGCATCGTTCCCATTCACCTATTTCACCCATTCACCCATTCACCTATTCTCCCTCCTCCTTCTCCCTCTCCACATGCACGTCGATGGTCCCCTTCGGGTCGCAGTCCTTCAGGGCGCCCAGCATCCCACGGACGGCGCCGGCGATGAAGTCGCGGACGAACGATTTCATGGGCACCGCCCGTCCGTCCACCCGCACGCTGACGTGGCCGGGCCGCGGCTGTTCCAGAAAACGCGTCTCGATAAACGCGGCCAGTCCGGCGGCGTCATCGAGCGCGAAGCGGGGCACGCCGAGGTCGATGCCGGCGTCGCTGACCAGCGCCACCAGCCCGTCGCTCCGCTTGCAGATGGGCTCGTCGTGCTGCTCGGGCCGGAACACCTCGATCTTGGGCTGGCGGTCGCTTTTGTATCCTTCCGAGAGCACCAGATCCACGTCCTGGACGAACCGGTCGCGGATTTCGTCCAGCGTCAGGTCCCGCTCCACGTCCCGGATCATGGCCAACCGCCACGGCGAGGCGATCACGGCGGTGTGGGCGCCAGCTTGCTTGTGCCGATAGCTGTCCTTGCCCGGGTGGTCCACTTCGAAGCCGTGGGAATCGTGCTTCACCGTGGCCACGCGCCAGCCGCGACGGGTGAGTTCCGGAATGAGCTTTTCAAGCAGGGTGGTCTTGCCCGAGTCGGACTTGCCGACGACGGAGAGAATGGGGATCATGGCACAAGCCTCAACGGATGAGATTCGGCCGCAGACCGGTGGCCCCCCCTCAGGTGGCAGCGGCGATGGGCCGGGTTCTGGCGGGCGTACCGGTAGCCGCAGCGGATCCATTTTCAAGGGAGGGGAGCAGCGTGTCAACGGTTAGTTCGCGGGTGGCCGTAGGCCGCGTCCGCCGGACGCGGCCCGCTGAATCCGCACGATCCATGGGATCGTATTGGTTGATCCCGCGGCCCGGCCGCGTCAGCGGCCGCGGAATGTAGCCCGGGCCGAGAGGCCCGAGTAGGCGGCGCTCATACGGCGTGGCAGAGCCGCGCCAGCGGCGGGAGAAATTGATCGGGATCCGCACCCTGTGATTCATGCGTTTCTGATAGATAACGGATGGAATTAGAAGTGTTCGGCGCGTTCCTTCTTCTCTGCCGCTCCTGCGGAGCTCGGCCTGCGAACTCCTCCGCTGACCCGGACCTGTCGGTCCGGGCTACACTCCGCCGCCGCTTGCGCGGCGGGATCCTGCCGTAGGCCGCGTTCGGCGAACGCGGCCTACGGGGCCGGAACTACTTTTTGGGGGGCGGCACGATGAAGACGAAACTGCCGCCGAAGGAGCCGTAATCGGAACTGGTGACGCCGTTCCGCGCGCTCCCCTTATAGGAGGAAGCGCCGGCGCGAATCTCGATGGTCACCTTGCCGCCCTTGGCGGCGGTGATCAGACCGGCGTGGACGGCGGCCGTGGCGATGGATGAGTCGTCGGTGTACAAGTCGGTGCCCCAGACGCTGCCCAGCGTGCCGCCGGCAGGAAATACGAACGTGTAGCGCTGGCCGTTCTTGCCCCGCAGTGCGCTGGCGCTGGTCTTCCAGTCACTGATCAGCTCCTTGCTCTCCTGGGCCGAACCGGACACGAAGGCAAAGCTGCCGTCATAGGAGCCGTAGTCGGAGCTGGTCACGCCGTTCCGGGTGCTCCCCTTGTAGGCGGAGGCGCCGGCGCGGATCTCGAATGTCACCGTGCCGCCCTTTTCGGCGGTGATCAATCCCGCATGGACCGCCGCGGTGGCGATGGACGAGTCGTCGGTGTACAGGTCGGTGCCCCAGACGCTGCCGAGAGTGCCGTTGGCGGGGAAGAAATACGTGAAGCGCTGGCCGTTCATGCCCCGCAGCGAGCTGGCGGAGGTGTGCCAGTCGCCCAACGTGCTTTTCGCCTTTCCGCCGGCTGCGCCGGTGACGAAGACGAAGCTGCCGCCGAAAGAGCCGAAGCCGGAACTGGTGACGCCGTTGCGGGTGCTGCCCGCGTAGGAGGCGGCGCCGGGGCGGATCTCGATGGTCACCTTGCCGCCCTTGGCCGCGGTGATCAGGCCGGCATGAACCGCCGCGGTGGCGATGGACGAGTCGTCGGTGTACAGGTCGGTGCCCCAGACGCTGCCCAGCGTACCGCCGGCCGGAAATACGAAGGTGAACTGCTGGCCGTTCTTGCCCCGCAGCTGGGTGGCCGAGGTCTTCCAGTCGCCCTGGGCCTCTGCCCAGGCCGCCATACCGGCCAACAGGCAAACCAACACAACCAGCGTGACGCGCGTAAACCGAATCATGGTGCCCTCCTAAATTGTGAAAAAATCAAGAACGCGGATTTATTTCCATTCGTCACCGTGCGCTCTGTGCCAATAGACGGACTCATTGTCAGATTCATCACGATTGTTCCGGATGCGGCCGAATTGGTGGTCCCCGTCCGCCGGCGATGATGGCGAATCGGCGGCTGAGCGCACTACCGGTGGCCGGGCGGCGGGTCGATGAGCGGGCCGGCGCGCTCGCGCAGCAGCCGCACCAGGCCCTCGTCCATGAATTCGAACTCGTCGGGGATGTGGAGGCAGACGATCCGCCGGGTCCGGTACAGGTCCTTGAACCGCTTTTGGATGCGGTTGCGGTGGCGCTTCTCCATGACCAGCACCAGGTCGGCCCACTCGAGGAGCTCCCGCGTGAGTGGCACCACGGCGTCGGCGTCAAGCCCCGCCGAGCGGACCTCCAGCCCCGGCGTGCCGCGAAACACCCGCTCGGCGGTGGGGCTGCGCAGCTTGTTCTGGCTGCACAGAAATAGTACCCGCCGCGGGGCGGGGCGGGCGCCGTCGGCGGCCGCGGCACCGACGGGCGGGAATTTTGCGGCGGCGGCAGGTGCTTCGGCCAGGCGGCCGGAGAGCACGGTGACGGCTCCCGGTGCGTCCGGGCGGATGTGGACGATCGGCCGCCCCCGCTCCAGCGCGCAGGCCACGATCTCGGCGGTGCCGCCGGGGCCGCGGGCCGGCTCGCCGTCCCAGACGGCGATGAGCACGTCGCAGTGATCGACCACGTGGCGGCCGGCGTCGCGGTAGGCGACCTGGCGGGCCGCCGCCGCGTCGAGTCCGGGAAACTCCTCAGCCAGCGGGCGGGGGTGCAGGCAGACCGGATCCGGATCCCGGTGGAGCAACGCCTCGAACTCCTGCCGCGACGTCGGTCCATCAAACTCCGCGGCATATTCGGCGGGCGCCAGCGGCAGCACGGCGCCGAGCGTCGCCGCCGGCGCTTCCAGCACCACCTGCGCGACCAGCCGGTCGGCCCCTTCAGCCAGGCAAGACAGGACCCGGACGGCGGGCAAGGCCGGGAGGCCGGCCGCCCGGAGGATCTCGCGGTGTAGGGCACTCCGGACGGCAGCGGCCACCGCACCCGGATCGGCGAGCCGCCGGTGGCCAGTGACGCCGATGCGGAGCACAGACGTCGCGGCCGGTGTGTCGGGGGGAGGTGTCATTTGGGCGGCTTCTCGGCCTTCCGTTCGAGAACGAATCCGTGCTTGTGAAGCACGACCGGAATCGTTTCGGTGATGACCCAGTCGAGTTCCTGGTCTGCGGCCGGGACGTCCCGGAACGCGGCGATATCGCGGTGGAGCCGCAGCTCCGGCCGAGTTTGGGCGGTCCAGGCGAATCCGCGCAGCATCTTGTCGCGCAGCCAGATGTCATGCTCCAGGCAGACGAGCATTTGCCTCTCGTCCGCGTTGAACGTGTAAGGAGCAGTGGCCGCCACGTCCGCCGGGCGCAGGCGGCGGATGACATATCCCAGATCGGCCAGCTTGGCCAGAGTCAGTCGGGCGGTGCCCCGGTTCATCTCCTTGACGGCTTCGGGCAGCTGGTCGTACGGCACCAGCCAGGGATGGTGTTTCGCCCGGTCGTCCCGCGACGCGCCGTGGCGCCAACCCTCAACGGTCTTCATTTTGAGCCAGGCTTCATGGCACGCTTCGGCGAGGGCCTCGAAGATCGGCGCTTCGAGCTGGGCGCGGGCCACGATCTCCTGGAAATCCTTCGTCACGTGCAGATTCAACAGGTCGGGCGGCGGCAGCTCCGCCACCCCGAAAAACCGGGCGCCGTTCAGGTTGCTCATGTGGGCCACCGATTCGAGGGAGCGGGCGCCGTGCAGGAACTCCCTGGTGGTGAGGAACGCCCGCAGCACGCTGCCGCTGATGGCTGCCTCCTTGGTGTCGGGATCGATGAGCTGCGGATAGAAGCGGTCCAGGGTGGAGCGCAGGATGATGGCCCGGCGGATGAGGAAGGCGGGATCGTCCTCCGGCCGAGACTCCGTGCGGCCGCTGGCGGCCTGGCATTCCGCCGAGATGGGATTGGGGCCCTTGATGTTCACGAAGCCGCGCAGCCGGCTGACGAAATCGGGTCCCTTGACGGCGCGGAACGCCTCCTCGACCGCGCCCCCGGCGCGGGTCCGGTCGAACACCTCGAAGCAGGGGCAGGTGCCGCCGGCGAAGACGAAGATGGCTTTGCCCAGGGGATAAATCACGCCGTCGGCGGTGAACTGGGCGTCCTGCATGGGGGCGAGAAAATCCTTCAGCCAGCGGAGTTCGCCCGTGTCGAACTCGTCCCAGAACACCAGCGGGATCCGGCCGCGGATGGCCGCGTCGCGCACCTGCTGCAGCGCCAGGTGCAAGCCCCGCGGCCCCTCCATCTGGGACAGGTTGAACTCGTAACTCCCCTTGTCGTCACCGAACAGCTCAGCCACGAGCTGTTTGATGGCGAACGATTTGCCCGATCCCGGCGGTCCGAACACGGCCAGCGACAGCGGCCGCCGGTCTTCGGCGTTGTTCTGGTACGCCACAATCAGGTTGCGCACGGCGTTGATCCGCTCGATCTCCTGCCGGTCCACGGTGAAGAACTTGCCGTAGACGGCCTTGGGCGCAGCCTGGAGTGCGGCCGCCGGACCGCGCCGCACCACTTCCACGGCCTTGGCCGCGATGTACTCGAGGCTGGGTCCGGTCAAATCCTGGAGGAGGTCGGATCGATAGGCGGAAGCGGCGGCCGGATCGGGCTTGCTGGGCGAGACAGCGCAGTCTGTTGTCGCCACGCCGTCCAGCAGACAATGATCGATGGTGCTGAAATAGGCGTCGGCCGGCTCGCTCTTGTCCGCAGCGGGGTGGAGCAATTCCCGCAACCGCTTGTTCGCCGTCTCGGGACCGAACTTGTCCTTCGGGCCGAAGCCGCATTCGTGGCTGGCCATGATGGCCGCCAGCGCGCGGCCCACGGCGATGAAGAGCGGGTACGTTTCCGGATCGAGCTCGTGGCGGGCCAGGGCGGCGGACAGGATCGAAGCGTTGCCGAAGATCAGGCCCGGGTGCTTCGCCTCCCAGGCGCCCTCGAGGTGCTCGGGATGGTAGAGAAATCGCTCCAGCCGGGCCTGGGGGAGAAGCGGCGGCGCTGGTTCGCCTGGTCCGAGGGAGCGATTATGCAGCGGCAGGCGCGTGAAACAGGCCGCGCCTTCGGCGTCGAAATGCACCACCACCCGCCGGCAGCGGGCCAGATCGAACGCCGACGGGCCGTTTTCGAACTCCTGGACCATCGCCTCGATCGACCGGTCCCAGGATAACGCCTGCGGGATCATGGCCCGGCGCGCCCGTAGGGCGCCGACGCTCAGCACCACTGTCAGCCGGTCGGCGTGGTGCGCGATCAGGTGGTTCCAGAGGGATCCCTGCGCCAGGGGCGTGCCGGTCTTCAGGATGATGGACCGCGGGGCGCCCCCCTCCCGGATGGCCGCCGGCCAGCGGTCCTCGGCATTGCGGAAGCCCAGACCGAGATCGTCCAGCACCACCAGATCCGGATCCGCCGGGGCGTTGGGCGGCTGCTGGATCTCCGGTCCCTCCTCAGGCATCTGGCAGCCCAGGAGCTGGCGGATCCGCCAGACCTGCTTCCGGCTCTTTTCCACCTCGGGGTGCAGCGACCAGATGGTGAAGCTCTGCAGAGCTTTGTCCGTTTTCGGCGTGCCGGTGACCGTGGGGTCCAGGTCGGCGCAGGCCATCTGGACGAGTTCCTGCAGGTACCAGGCCCCGCCGCGCCACCGCTTCATGGTGGTATGCGGCAGTCCCTCGGCGAAGCGCCGCGGCGCGGTGGGGTGGAGCACCAGGTTGTGGTCCCACATCACGTCTCCGGCGATCACGACGGTCTTCGGCATGGGCTGTCCTCCTCGGTCGGCGGTCCGCCTCCGCGCGTGCGGCGCGGGGTCTCCGGTTGCAGGTCGGATGGAACGATCAAGACTAATCTAGAACAAGCCGCCGCAAAAATCCAGCCGAACGATGCCGGCATTTATTTCGCGACCGTTGAAATCCGGAGACGCCAGGCCAAACAAAATCAAAAAGGGCTTGAACTGGGGGAATCCGGGCTTAGAATATGGGGGATTCGGTTCTCCAACAGAATTTGGCATTTTGCACAGGAACGGCATGCGCTATGAGTGACGTATTTCTCAGCTATGTCGAGGAAGACGCTCAGGTCGCCGTGGACATCGCCGCCGGCCTGGAGCAGGCCGGGTACACCACCTGGTGCTACACCCGGAACAGCCTGCCGGTGATTCCCTACCTGACTCAAGTCCGCAACGCCATCGATCAGGCGCAGGCCATCGTACTGATCGTATCGCCCAACTCGGTCAGGAAATTCAACCAGGTGAATGTCGAGGTGGTCCGCGGCTTGGAGGCGCGCAAGCAATTCATCCCCATCCTGCTGAACATCCGCTGGGACGAGTTGAACAAGCTGCAGCCGGATTGGGCGCTGGCCATGGGGGGGGCCGTGGGCGTGCCAGTGACGCCCGAGACGGTCCCTCAGCTCATTCCGCGGCTCGTGGCCGGCATGAGCGCCAAGGGGATGCTGCCAAAGGCCCGCGAGACCTTCAGCCGCATCGCCGACCGCTACCCGTTCCCGCTGGCGGCCGTGTACGCCAGCCGCATGATCGCCGGCGCCGAAACCGGCCAGGCTTTCCAATTCCACGAGGGACTGCGCGACATCGGCGCTGCCGTGATCCGCTACGTGGCGGTGGTGGCGGCGGCGCACTACCGCGGGCGCTGCCGGATGGGCGCGGCGCCGGAGACGTTCACCGAGGGAGCGATCGGCCAGTTGGTTCAGCCGCAGCCGGACACGTGGGTGGCGCTGGCCCACACTGCGTTGGGCCTCTATCCGAGTCCCGATGACGCCTGCATCCGGTCGCTCTACGCGTTCTTCTTCGACCGGAAACATCGGGATGACGCCATGGGCCGCGCCGCCGGCAAATTGCAGGGTTGGATCGGCCAGGCGGGCTCCAAGCTACCCCCTTTTTCCGGCGGCGACCTGTTCGAGCTGCTGGCCAAATACCGCGTCCATCCCCAGGGTTGGGGCACCGACGGCGCCGTGCTCCCGGTCGAGGAATACCGGCAGCGGGGAACGCTGCTGGCGGAAGCGCTCGACGCGGCGCTCGCCGAGCTGGAGTGTCTCCTGCAGTTCCCGCTCCTCGGCGTGGCGCCGGAAAGCAGCGCGGGGCGGGGCGTTGACCGGGCCGTCGCGCTTAAGGCGATGGGCCGGGAGATCGCACCGGTGACCGAGACGGTCCGGACCGGCAAGGCGCTGGCGGCCGGCCACGTCTATGTGTGCCGTCCCGGTTCCGGTGGGCCGGAGCCGTGGCTGGACCTGTTCCCGCTGATGAAGGTGCGCCGGTGCCGAACCTGCGACCGGCCCACGGTGGACGCCCTGGGCGGCGGCGGGAAGACAGCGGTCGTGTGGGAAAGCCCGGCCTGCGGGCACACCGACGAGCTGTCGGCCGATGACCGCCGCTCGCTGGAGCATTTCATCGCCAATCGCGAGGAAGCGCCCCCGTCGCCGGGCATCGCGCCCTACCTTGCGGCGCTTCGTGAAGTGCTGGCCGATGGTGAGATTTCATCGACCGAGCGTGAGAAGCTGGAGTTTCTGGCCAAGATGCTGAAGCTGCCGGCGGAGCGCGTCGCGGAGCTGGAGCAGCAGGTGCGGGCCGAACTGGAGGGGCCCATTGTGAATCGCCTCCGCGAGCTGCTCAGTCAGGCGCACGAGCTCACCACCGAGCAGCGCGCCGCCCTGCGGGAGATCCCGGACGCGCTGCAACCCTCCGCCGAACGGCTGGAGGTGCTCGCAGCGCAGGTGCGCCGACTCACGGAGCGGTACGCCGATGCGGTTCGGGAGGCCGCGACCGCTGCGGGCGGCATTCCCGCCGGGCGAGCCGGACTCGACGCACTGGCGGCGGAGCTGGAGTTAACTTCCGAGCAGGCCGGACGGCTGGAAGCCGGGGTCTGCCAAGAGCTGGAGAGCCGCCGGAAGGTCGTCGAGACGCCCGGCACGCAATCGCCTCCCGCCGTCGAAGAGGCCGCGAGCCCGACCGAGGTGGTCTGGCGGAAAGAGACGGCATCGCCCGTGGTCGGGGTGGCGGTGTTCGGCGATCCGATCCGGGTGTTCAGCGCCGGAGCGGACGGCGGGGCACAGGTCCACGACGCGGACGGCCGGTTGATTTACTCGGAGCAGCTGGGCGGCCGACCCTACCGGGTGCTGGGCGCGCGCGGACTGGCTCTGCTGGCCGGGTGGGACGGCCAGCTCGCCGCCTTCGCCGAAAAGGAGCTGAGCTGGCAGGTCCATCTCGACAGCCCGATCGCCGCCCTGGCGGCTTCGCCTGCCGGCGACCACCTGCTGGCCGGAACGTGGGAAGGCTTGCTGCGTAATCTGGACCGGACCGGCCGGACACGGTGGAGCCAGCGTCTGGCCGACGGCATCGCCTGCGTGGCCGCATCCGAAGGGCACGTCGCGGCGGCCACCTACTCCGGCCACCTGGCGCTGTTGGATCTCGCCGGCCAGGTCGTCTGGCTGCGCGAGATGCCGGCCGCGGTCACCGCTGTGCAGTTTGCGGCGGCCGGCGCCGAACTGCTGTTGCTGCGGCGCGACCGGACGATGACCCGGCTCCGGATCGACGACCAGCGGGTGCTCGAAGATGTGGCCTTCGAGCAGGCGCTGCCGGCCATGAGCCTGTCCGGCGACGGCCGGCGGCTGGCGATCGCCACCGGCGACGGACATGTGCGCGTCTACGCGCTGGCCGACAAGATGACTCTGCGGCGGGACCACGCCTTGGGTGCTCTGGCGGCCTCAGCCGGCCTGCTCATGAATGCGGATGGCCGCTTCCTGCTGGCCGCTGCATCGGACGGCCGGCTCTGCTTCGTGGACAACCAGACCAACCGGGTTTCGTTAACCGGCGGCGATCCGGCCGCGGGGCCCATCCACGCGATGGCCGCGTTGCCGGACAGCCGGGCGGTGATCTGCGGCTGCGAACGCGCCCTGACGCTGGGCCGGCTGGCCCGGCCGCGGCTGAGCGTCTCGTTGAAGCCTCTGGGCGCCTTGCGGAAGGGCAATTTCACCCGGGCGGAGCTGCGGCTCGCCAACGAGGGGAGTCGTGAGGCCCGCGCCATCAAACTGGAAGTGGACGGTCCGGTTAACGTCCGCCTGGACGGCGTGCCGGCGGAGTTGCCGGCCGGAGGGACGGGGGCCACCGCCGCCGTGTCGCTGGAACCGCGGGCGTCGGGCGCCCTGCCCGTGACGGTGCGGGTGCGCTACCTGGACGCGCTGGACCTGGAGTACGAAGACGGTTACCGACTGTTGCTCGATGCGGGGGAGTAGCCCGTCAAGCCCGGCGGCCGGCGGGGAAATCGGCAAACGACATCGCGGGAGGCGGAGGACATGTGCGCTGAACCGGTATGTCTCAAGTGCGGACACCCCCTGGGCGGCAAGCTGACCTGCGCCAACTGCGGCGCGCTGGCCGGCGGCGATCTGGGCGCGCCCACCTTCAAGCTGCCCGAGCTGAAGATGCCGCTGCCGGGCGTGCCGACGTTCGGCGGCGGCCTGCCCGGACGCGACCTGGGCACGCTGCTGGACGTGGGCAAACTCGAGCTAGGCGGCAAGCTGGACTTCACCGCCGGCGCGGCGCTGAACGGCCGGCCCTACCAGCCGTTGTTCGCGATCGGCCAGCCGGGCGAGGGGAAGGTGACGCTGCGGATGCCGTTCGGGCTGGCGCCGCTGTCCGATGGCGGATTCTGGTTGATCCATTTCTACGACGAGAGCGGCCGGGCGCAGCTGCTCCGGTTCACCGCCGCCGGCGAGCCGGCCGGGAGCGCCGGTCCGTTCGAGACGGGCGCCGGCGACCACGCGCTGGACGCCCCGTCCGGCGTGGTGGCGGACCGGGAAGGGACCTGCTGGATCGTGGACATGGGTGCCAGCCGGCTCAAGCGATTTTCGCCCGAGGGCCGCTGCCTCGCGGTGTTGGGCGAACCCGGCACCACCGATCGGCAGTTGGACCACCCGCAGGGCATCGCCATGGCGCCAAACGGCGACCTGATCGTCGCCGACTCCGGGAACAACCGGGTGCTGCGGTGGGATCCGCAGGGACGCTGCCAGCTCGTGCTGGGAATCAACCGGCCCGATCCCGACATGGGCGGGCTGCAGGCCGGCGAGGAACACGGCGAGCTGGATGCCCCCAGGGGCGCCTGCGCCGACGCGCCGGGAAACATCTATGTCGCCGACACCAACAACCACCGGATTCAGAAATTCGGCCGCGACGGCTCGGTGGCGCTCGTGTTCGGCGAGGAAGGGGCGGACGCCGGCCAGCTGTACTATCCGCGGGTGGTGCGCGTGGACGCCGCGGGCGATATCTACGTGGCGGACTCCAAGCATGGCCGGGTCCAGAAATTCAACGCCGACGGCCAGTTCGTCTACCAGGTGGTCATGCCTGCCGACGCGGGGCTGGTGGAGGATTTTGCCGTGGACGACGCCGGCCGCCTGCTGGTGGCGCTGCGGAGCGCCAACCTGGTGCTGAAGTTCGAAGTGCGGTGAGCGGTTCAGCCAATGGGGATGCAGCGGGGTGAAGCATGATCGAGGTGGGTGCCGCATCAGCGAGTGATCTGGTCGTGGTGGACTTCCGGCTGAAGCTGCCGGGTGACGTGCGCACGGTCCACCTGCTGGGCGACTTCAACGGATGGAGTCCCGAGGCGCACGCCCTGGAGCAGGGCGCGTCCCGGGGCAAGTCCCACACCTGGGAGATCAGCCTCGAGCTGCCCCGGAACAGGATCTTCCAGTTCTGTTACGAGCTGGACGGCGCTCGGCGCATTCCCGATCCGGACATGCTGCGCGTGCCGGGTCCGGGCGGGCAGCAACTCTCGATGCTGGATACGGCGCTGCCGGACCACGACGCGTCCGGTGCGCCGGCGCCGCGGCGCGCCCGCTCGGCCAAGGCGCGGGTGCGGCAGGTGAACGTGGTGAGCGCAACCCGCCTGGAGGCGGAGGTGCACAGGGCCATGGCCGACCCGGCGCGGCGGCTGCAGCTGGCGATGGAGCTCTGCCAACGGGCTCGACAATCCCGTTTGCCCGACGAGCGCGTGCGGTTGTTCGGCCACGCCATCGATCTGGATCCGTTCGAGCTGGAGTACCGGCTGGCCCTGGGCGCCGCGCTGACGGATGGCGGCCAGCCCAAGGCGGCGGCGGACGTCATCCAGCGCGCGCTCGCGCTGTGGCCGGGTGCGCCGGCGGCCTGCCTGCTTCTGGGGCAGGCGCTGCTCGCGGACGGCCGGCCCCATGAGGCGCTGGAGCACCTGGCCAAAGTGCCCGCCGACGGCGCCATGGGACGGCAGGCCGCGTTCGAGCGAGTGGAGGCGGCCTTGCGCCTGGCCAAGGGCGGCGCGGACTGGGACAAGGTTCAGGACGAGCTGGCCAAACTCGATGTGGATGCGGACAGCGTGGGGCTGTTCTGCGAAAAATGCCTGAAGATCGCGGTCGAGGCGAACGACCCGGATCGCACGGTGGATCTCCTCGGGCTGGCCCACCGGAAACTCGGCGCCCCGCTGGCGGGGCATCCGGCCTACCGGCTGCTGGAACAGGTGGCCATGTTCGAGCCGCAATCGGTGCTGGCCAACGCGGCGCAGCTTCCGGTGCAGCAGTCGGGCGGCGCAAGCGGCCCACCCGCCGGAGACGTCGACCGGCTCGAGAACCTGCTCAAGGCCTACCGGCTGGCGCAAGCGGTGCCCGCCGGCGACGACGGGGACCGGGTGAAGTTCGTCGGCGCCTGGCAGCGGCTGGTGGAGCGGCAGGGCGACGCCTGGCCGGAGCTCAAGGACGCCTATCTCGTCCAACTCGACCGGTGGGCGGACGAGGCTTACAAAGGCAAGAAATTCCAGTTGGCGGGACTGCTCTGGAACGAGGCCGAGCGGATCGATCCGTACAATCCGGCCGTGCTGCAGAACCTGGCCCTGGTGTACACCCGGCAGGACAACGAGGACGGCCAGCGCCACTACTGGGACCGCCTCACCCGGGTGTTGAACCTCTACTGCGAAATGGCGCCCGAGGCCGATGGCTTCAGCCGGCTGCTGGCCCAGAAGCACCAGGCGTTCGTCGAGGCGGCAAACAAGGCGCTGCCCACGGCCGCCCGGATCCGGGAACGGCTGGAACTGGCGGAGGACTGGGTGCGGGAGGCGGTGCCGCTGCTGGCGCTGCGTCAGCTCGAATTCCGGAATCCGATGTTCCGCTGCGGGATCTGGCGGGACGACTATCGGAACAAGGCCGAGCGGGAGCGGATGCTCACAGCCGCCGTCACCGCCACCCGGCAGTGGCTGGAATTGGCCGCCGAATGGTCCGGGCTGCCGGCCGACCGCTCCGAGCTGGTCCAGACACGGCGCATCCGTCTGGACCATGCCCGGCAGTCGGCCGCGGCGGCCGGTCCCGACAGCCGCCGCCACTACAACGACGAGCGGGACGCGTTCAAGCTGCACCGGGACCAGGCGGTCCATCAATATCTGATGCTGATGCATGTGCTGAAGCTGCTGATCAAGCAAATGCAAGAGCAGGGGGAAACGCTGGCGGAGGCGGAATTGGAGCGCTACCGCACCGTCGCCCGCGGCGTGCTGGCCTTCCCCCACGAGCTCATGAAAGCCGGGGCGATGCAGCTCATCCCCGACTTCGATCCGGATACCGACATGGCCGCGGAGGCATATGCGGTCGCCCTGTTTCCCTGGTTGACGAAAGGCCGCGAACTGATGGAACAGCAGCGCCCCGAGGCGGCCGGTCAGTGCTACCAGACCGCCTGCGAGCTGGCCCCTGAATTCATGCCGGCTGTGTTTCAGCTGGCCCAGTGTCTGGCCATGCAGAAGCGATGGGACGAGGCCTGGAAAGCCGCGCGGCAGGCGCTGGCCCTCTGCAAACCGGATGACGAGCATCATGCCATGCTGGCCAGTTTTGTGGAGCAGATGGACATCGCCCGGGTGCAAAGCCGCCTGGAGAAGGTCCAGCGATACCTTCAGAACCAGCAGGCGGAAGAGGCGGTCATCGCGGCGCTCGAAGTGCTCGATGACCATCCGGAACATCCGTACGTGCTCTTCATGCTGGCCCAGGCCTATCTGTCCAACACGGATTTCGACGAGGCCAAAGCCGCGCTTCAGCGCGCCGCCAAGGCAACGAAAAAAGACAGCGAGCTCGGCCAAGCCATCGCCAGTTTCGATTCACAGATCGACGAGTACGCCCCGCAGATGCTACTGTCCAAGGCTGTCCCTCTGATGAAAGACGAGAAGTGGCAAGCGGCCGGTCAGGTCCTGGCCAAGGGTGCCCAGTTAAAGCCGCCCAACGCCCAGGTCACGTTCTACCACGCCGTCTGCCTGGGACGCGCCGGTGACATTTCAGGAGCGGAAGCCCGAGCCCGCGAAGCCATGAAGCAGTGCCGCAAACCCGAAGACGAGGAGTTGAAGGGCGAGATCGAGGCGTTCATCGAACAGATCCCGGTGATGCTCATCGGCGAGGACGTGCAGAAAGCCCAGAGCCAGATGGAGCGGAAGAACTGGCGGGCAGCCTTAGGATTCCTGGACAGCGCCCAGACCAAGGCGCCCAAAGCCGCGATCGTTTACTTCTATCGCGCGGTGTGCAAGCTGAACCAGGATGAACACGATGAGGCCCGTCGAATCGCCCGCGAGGGATTGACCCACGCCAAGGGAAAGGCCACTGAGGAGATCCGCAAGCAGCTCAACCAGGTGATCGCGGTGGTGGAGCAGGCCGAGAAACAGCGGGAGATGAACCGGGCCGTCGAGGCGATGAACCGGGAAGACTGGTACACGGCCGCGGGGATCCTGGAGACGATCATCCGCGATGAGCCGTTCAACGATGTGGCCAAGTTCTACCTGGCGGTGTGCCTGTTCCGCCGGAGTGGCGGCTACATGGACTATTCCACCAAGTCTAAGATCCGGGAGCTGCTGGCCGACGCCAAGACTTCGTTATTCCTGGACAAGGAACTGAAGAAGCAGATTGAGATGCTGGAAAAGGTGGTGGGGTGATGAAAAGGGAAAGGCGGGCAGATTGCGGAGGTGGGGCATGATCCGGCTGGAGATCACCGAAGAATCGGGCAGCTCCTTCTACGAGCTGTTGGGGCTCACGCGGGAGCAGGTGGCCAAGGCCGCCAAGCCCAAGCGGCTGATCAGCGACGCCGCGACGAAAGCCTGCACCCTGTATCACACCCAGGCCCAGCGCGGCGACAAGGAAGCCGAGGAGAAAGAGAGCCGGGTCAACGAGGCCGCCGCCATCCTGAAGGACGAGAAGAAGCGGGAGGATTACAACAAGGAACTGGACAGCGGCAAGGGGGCGACCCTCGAGGTGCTGCGCACCCGGCCTGTCGCTCCGCCCGTTTACCGGGAGCGGCAAGCCCGCTTCCGGGTCATCGAGGCGCTGATGCGTTCGGCCGGCCTGACCCGGCCGGTCTGGGAAGGGTGAGCCATCGGAGCGGCGTATGAGCGGGAAACAACAACCGAAACACCGGGCCCGACGACGCCTGGTTGAATCGCAGGCGAATGCACCAATTCCGCAGGAGAACACCATGACGAACCAGGACGCCAATATGCCGCCGGCGGAGGCGCCGGTGGCCTCGGGAGCCGGCGCCGACGGCGCCGGCGCGACCGACAAGCTGGACCGGCTGGAACGGCTGGTCCGCGGCGTGAGCCGCGACAACATGGAGCTGCAGGCCGCCCTGGCCGCGGTGCGCGGCCGGCTCGAGGATCTGGACCTCGGCGTGAAGGGCATGACGCAATCCGCCAACCGGGCCATCCAGGAAGGCCAGGCCGGCATCCAGAATGCGGAAAAGCACTTCGCCGGCGCCCTGCGGGAACTGGAAGCCCGCGTCCGCGAGGAGATGCAGTGGCAGATCCAGCGCGGCGCCCTCCAGGCCGTCTTTCCGGCTCTGGACGACCTGGAGCTCGTCATCGCCCACGAGCGGCAGGCCGCCGGCGGCGCGGTGCCCGCCGGGAGCGTGCTGGAAGCGCTGGTCATGGTGCGCCAGAAACTGATGGACGGCCTGCGCGCCATCGGCCTCGAGGAGATCGCCGTGGAACCGGGCGTGACTGTCTTCGATCCGGCGCTGCACCAGCACACGGCGGCGGATCTGCCGCCGGAGGCGATCCCGGATCTGGACGTGCCCCGGAACACCATCCTGCTGCTGCGCCGGCCGGGCTATCGTTTCCAGGGCCGGGTGTTCCGGGCGCCGCAGGTGATCGTGAAGCTGTGAAGTATCCATCCGAGATCAGATAAAGGAGAGACGGTATGGCCAAGATCGTGGGGATTGACCTGGGGACGACGTACTCGGCGGTGTCGGTCTGGGACGAGAAGCGGCAGCAAGCCGTGATCATCCCGAACCTGCGGGGGGCGTACACGACGCCGTCCATCGTCAGCCTGAATGACGCAGGCGAAGTGATCGCCGGCGAGGACGCCAAGCAGAATTTCCTGCGCAATCCGGACAACACCATTTCCCAGATCAAGCGGGAGATGGGGCGGGACTTCAAGGTGACCATGGGGGGCAAGATCTACAATCCCCAGACCATCTCGGCGTTCATCCTGCGCTACCTGAAACTGTGCGCGGAGAACTACCTGGGCGAGCCGGTGCACGACGCGGTGATCACGGTGCCGGCGTACTTCGATTCGGTCCAGCACACGGCCACCCACGACGCGGGGCGCATCGCCGGACTCAACGTCCATCGGGTGATCAACGAGCCCACGGCGGCGGCCATCGCCTACGGCGTCAAGAGCGGCCTGCAGCCCGGCGAGAACAAGGTGTACGCGGTGTACGACCTGGGTGGCGGGACGTTCGACGTGTCCATCATCAACATCACCGCGGACGACATCAAGGTGGTCGGGACGGGCGGCGACCCGCGCCTGGGCGGCCTGGACATGGACGAGGAGATGATGAAGTGGGCGCTCCGCCAGATCAAGGCCAAGCACGGCGTGGACCTGGCCGGCGACGAGGCGGTGCGGCGCCGGCTGAAGGTGGAATCGGAAGACGTGAAAAAGCGCCTGGTGCAGATGCAGGCCACCGAGCTCAACGTGCCCTACCTGACGGTGAGCAACGGCCAGCCGCTGAGCCCGCTCCTACCCATCACCCGGGCGCAATACGAGGGGCTGATCATGCGGCTGCTGGAAAAGTCGATGACCTGCCTCGAGGAGGCCGTGGCCAGCGCCGAGAAGACGAACGATTACGGCTGGGGCGATCTGCACGGCGTGCTGCTGGTGGGCGGGCCCACGCGGCTGCCCATCATCCGCAAGATGCTGGCGGACAAATTGAAGGAGAAGTGCCCGGACCGCGAGTTCGAGATCAAGAGCGATCTGAATCCCGACGAGGTGGTGGCGCTGGGCGCGGCCATCGTGGCCGGCGGGCTCGTGCCCATCGGCCATCCGCCCGAGGTGGTGGAGGAGATGGCCCCGGAGCAACTGGAGCAGGTCAAGAAGGAGCAGGCGGCCGCGACGGAGTCGGCGGTGCCCAAGGTGAAGATCTACGACGTCACGGGGCACTCGCTGGGGATCGCGGTGGAGGGCGTGAAATTCCATCGCATCATCGCCAAGGAATCGGTCATCCCCATCACCCAGAGCCAGGCCGGCTTCACCAATGCCGCCGATTTCACCCCCGAGCTGCTGGTGGAGGTGTACCAGGGCGAGGAGGAATACGTGGCCGCCAACACCAAGGTGGGCGAGGTCCGGATCCAGGGGTTGGAGCCGCTTCCGCGGGGCCAGCATGTTCTGGAGGTCAAATTCACCCTGGACGCGAGCGGCACGCTGTCGACGGTCTGCACGGACCTGCGCACGCGCCGGGTCTACGAGGGATCGTTCAAGTTCGACGGGATCACCCGCATGGACGAAGATACGATCAAGAAAAACCGTGAGCTGGTGATGCAGGCCATGGCCGGCGCCTACGGGGCGCCCGGCGGAACGCCTGACGGGACGCCGCCCGCCGCGCAGCCGCAGCCGCCCGCGCCGGGCCCGGCACAACCGGGCGCCACGGCGCCGGTGCCCGGTTTGCCGCCCGAAACGATCCCCGCGTCCTGGAACGCCGTCTGGGAGAAGGCCCAAGCCTTGGCGCGCAGCTTGCCACCGGACAAGCAGGCCCGGCTCGTCGCGGCGATGAACGGATTCGCCCAGGCGGTGGCGAGCGGCAACGCCGACGTGATCGAGGACAAGGCGTACATCCTCCAGGACACCATCTACGAGGTGGGGAGCTGACGCATGACCACGACGGCCATCGGTCATTACCAGGTGGACGACACCCCCGCGGCGTGCGATGCCTACGGGGCGCTCTTTGCCGGCACCGATTCCCGGTCGGGTGACGCCGTATACGTCAAGGCGCTCCGGCCCGCCGGCCCCGGCGCCGCCGACCGCGCGCCCGCCGATGCGTTCGGCGGGCTGCTCCACGAGGCGCTGCTGCCGCCGCGCGACGAGGTGGCGGTGGGCGCCGAGCGCTACACGGTGGTGGCCCGGCCCGAGGGCGAGCTCCTGGCCGCGTGTCTGGACCGCCTGCGCCGCGGCGGAATGGCCGGCCGCCACCAGCTGCTCATGATCATCCTGGGCGTCGCCCGCGGTGTGGAACAACTTCACAATCGCCGCCTCATCCACGGGCAGGTCAATCCCGCGGCCATCGTGGCGCGTTGCCAGACGCCCCTGCAGGCCTTCCTGCTCTGCTTCGGCGCCGCGGAGCCGCTCCCCGGCCACCGCCTCATTGCCGACAATCCGTTTCTCCAGTTTGTGGCGCGGGAGCAGCTACGGGGCGGCGGCGGCCAGGCATCTGATATCTACGCGCTGGGGATGCTCCTGTACGCCGCGTTCAGCAAGCATCCGCCGTTTGCCGCCGCGATGCCGTGGGCGACGGCCGAGCAGATCATGTGGGGCGAATGCGCCCCCTTCGAGCCGCTGCTGGACGACCTGCCGCCGGCCATCGGCCAGGCGGTGGCGCCGTATCTCGAAGCCGTCGGCGCCGTGGCCGGCAAGGCGCTCCACCGGGACCCCCGGGCCCGCTATGCCAACGTCGGCGAGATGATCCGGTTGCTCGACGACCTGGCCCGGCGCCTGGCGCCGGTGGAGCTCGGCATCCAGCTCTACGAATCCCGCCGGTTCGATCTGGCGGCGGCGGTCCTCGCCGAGGCGACCGCCGGGCCCGACGCCGCCCGGGCCCACCTGTTCCTCGGCCGCGTGTACGGCGAGGGGCTCGGTGACTACGAGAAGGGGGTGGCCGCCTTCCGCCGGGCGCTCAAGGAAAACCCGGCCCTGACCAGCGCCCGGGAGGCGCTGGCGGACCACTACGCCCGCTTCGACCACTACGCGCTGGCCAAGCGGGAGATCCTCGAGTTGCTGGGAGCCTCTCCCGACAGCATCCCGCTGATGATCCGCTACGCGGACATCCTCCGCCGCGCCGGCGATGCGGATCCGGCCGTCAACGTGCTGCGCCGCGTGGCGGAGCTCAATCCCTATCACCTGGCGGCGCGCGCCCAGGCCATCCGGCTGCAGATCGACCGCCAGCAGTTCCAGCCGGCGGAGGCCGAGTGCAACGGAGCGCTGGAAGTGATCCAGAAGGTCATCCATCTCGGCAATCTGAACCCGGCCGAGGTGGCCGAGATCTACACGCTGCGCGCGCGGCTGCACCGGCAGCGGCGGATGGCGGACCGGGCCATGACCTGGGCCCACAAGGCGCTCGACGTCTTCCCGGCGCACGCCGACGCGCACGTCCTGCTGTCGGAACTCCACCTCGAGGCGGGGCAGACCGAGCAGGCGATCGAACATTTCCTCGCGGCCATGAGCCTGTCGTCCGACCAGGGGAAGATCCTGGAGGGGCTGGCCCGGCTGCTGGACCGTCCGGAATTCAGGCAGGAGTGACACGGAGGGAACATGGCGCAAGCGATCGCATACGGAATCGCCCTGCTGCTCGCGGCGGGGGCCTACCAGGGCATCGTTCGCATGCATCAGCAGTACCATTCCTGGTGGCTGACCGTCTACCTGGGCTTGTGCATCGCGTTGCCCGTGGTGATCGCGGCCATCGGGCTCGCCCAGGGGCGGCCCGGTTTCAAGGCGTTCGTGCGGACCGTGGTGGCCGCCGCCCTCGGGCTGGTGGTGCTGACTCTGGTGTACCAGCACCTGACCCAGAACTGGATCTGGGCGTGCCTAGCCGGCATGGTCATCCCCGGCCTCGTCACGTTCCTGCAGGGCTGGAAGACGGCGCAGACGCGTCTGGTGCTGAACCAGGCCATCGAGAGCTACAACCAGAACCATCACCGCGACGCCCTGACGGCCGCGCAGACGGCGCTGAACATGGCGGTGAGCCGCAGCGACCGGGACATGCAGGCCGAGGCCGAGATGATGGTGGGCGCCAGCTATGCCCACACGGGCGAGGGCATCCGTGCGGCCCGCTACCTGAACCGGGCCCGGTCGTACTACCTGGCCAAGGGACAACCGGACAAGACCGGCCTGGCGGACAACCTGCTGCGACAGCTCCGGGACATGGGGGTGGACGTCGACGCCTCGGCGGTGGCCGAGGGCGAGGCGGGCGGAGAGCCGGCCCGGGTGGACTGGGCGTTCGTGCTCAACGCGGTGCTCGCCGTCACCGCGCCGCTGGCGCTTGTCCGGCTATGGGGGATCGATGCCGCGGCGATGTCCGTCACCGCGGCCGCGTTGGTCGCCGCCTGGTGCTTCCTATTAATCTTCGGCGGCTACGCGGTGGTGGACCAGGTGCGCGACCGCACCGACGGCGCCCGGGTGTTCCCCCATCTGCTGCCGTACGTGCTGGCCGCGCTCACCGCCGGCGGCGCCGCCCTGGGGCTGCTCCTGTCCCGCTGGGGCGCATCGATCAGCGACTTCCCGCCGGCAGTTCGTGGTGCTCTCACAAAGTTGACGGAGACCATCGGCGCCTGGCCGACCGGGGTGCTCTACACGATCCTGGGCGGTGCGGTCCTGGTGGGCATCCTCGTGCTGGTGGTCGCGAGCGGTCGTTCGCTGGCCGATTTCGTCCGGGTCATCGGGCAGGGCGACACGCGCCGGCGGGCGCTGGAGACGGCGCGCCTCCACCTGGATGAGGGCGAGTGGACCAAGGCCATCGCCCAGCTCAACCGCATCGATCTGGAGACGGAGAACAATGCCGACCGCCGCAAGGAGATACTGTTCGACCTGGGATTCGCCCACTTCCAGGCCGGTCATCCCGCCGAGGCGGCCCAGGCGGTGCAGGAGCTCCTCGGACTCGACGCCGCGCACAGGGAGGGGCTGTACCTGGGCGGCTACATGGCGCTGACCGCCGAGAAACCGGACCTGGAACTGGCGGAGCGCTGCTTCCGGAGCCTCCATGACCTGGCGCCCGGTTACCGGCCGCCCAACCTGAAGGGGAACCAGGGGAGCGCCCGGTACTACCTGTGCCTGACGCTCTATCGCCGGGCCATGGCGGTCATGGCCCGGGACGTGGACGCCGGGGCGGAGCTGCTGGCCGAGGTGGGCCGGATCGGGGCGCTGGACAAAGAGGTGGCCGACGCCCTGTTGCGGGTTCACCTGTACCGGTTCGCCGAGCTCGCCCGGCGCGGCGACTGGGCTCGCGGCGCCGACGAGGCGGAGCTGGCGCTGAAGAAGCTGGAGCACCTCGGCGGGCTGGTGAGCGACCCGCAGGAGATCGCCAGGCTCCGCGGGTTCTGTCACGCCGCCCGGGGCCTGGTGGCGCTGCGCCGGCAGGCGTTCCAGGAGGCAACCGATCAGTTCAGCCAGGCGCTCCAGGCGGTCGAGTCGCTGCGGCGGCGCGCCGCCTTCGGCGGACGCGGCGGCTCGCTGTTGGAGCAGCTCCTGCGCAACCTCGTGGAAAACGAGACCGACGGCCGCAGCATCCAGCCCGCGTTCCCATCCGGCTGTTCGTTCCTTGCCGCGATCGCCCGTCTGCGCCGGCTGCAGGAGGCGCCGGGCAAGGCGCCGGCCATGACCAAGGCCATGGAGGAGGTCCAGGGACTCCTAGAGGGAAGCGTGGCGGCCGCGCCCGATTTTGCCGAGGGCCGCGCCCTCCTCGGCCTGGTGTACTGCTACCTCGGTGCCGACGACGACCTCCGCGAAAAAGGCTTCGAGGCGCTCCAGTCGGTGCGCGAGCGGGTGGCCTCCAAGTTCGTTTCCCAGACCCTGTCGGAGTACGAGGCGGAGAAGGAGCGGCTCCGGGACGCCCGCGAGGCCTACTTCACCCTGCTGCAGCAGTATCTCCAGTCGGCGGATGTCCCCCGCGACGAGCGCCAGGCGCTGCAGGAGACGGTGGTGCAGCGGATGAAGGACCGCGGCCTGTATGAGTCGTTCATGGGCAAGGGCGGCCTCGAGATCCATTCCGAGGAGGAGCCCACCGTGCAGGAATACTCCCAGCGCGCCGGCGTGCTCGGCACCAAGATCCAGAAGATCCTGGAGTCGAAGCGAGCCAGCGCCCAGTCCCCCCAGATCCAGGCTCTCATGGAGCGGCTGAATCAGCAGCACCAGGCGCTGGAAGGGGCGGTGAAATCCATCACCGACCTGGAGATGAAGATCCTCCAGGAAGCGTTGGGTATCATGTAGGCGGCCGGCCGAAGGAACAGGTGAATCGCTATGGCCAAGGAACAGCAGGGAACGCAGGCGGCGCAGATGGGCGAGTTGCTCAGCCGACTCACGCCCGTAGCCATCGAGACAGAGAAGCTGAGCCCCCAGCTCGAGGACATCCCGCTGGAGAACCAGCTCCTGAAGATGGCGGACGTCACCCTCGAGCAGGAGACCGGCGTGCTGCAGGACGTCCTGAAGACGATGGGGAAGCTGTAAGCGAGCGGGTATGGGCAAACTCGCCGTGACCGACGGCCTGGTGCGCCAGCTTGTAGGGGAAATGGCCCCGCTGGTCGCCCACCTGACCGGCTGGAACCTGCAGCTCGGCGACCTGCGGATGCGGGTGCTGCCCCGCCACCGCGGCTATGAGGAGATCGTCCTGGGCCGGATGCAGGCCGCCGGCATCCGGGTGGATCCCGACGCTCCCCGCAATCCCCTCGAGCGGCTCACCGAGTTCATGCTGGAAGGCAACATCGCCGGGGCGTACAACCACGGCACCCGGGAGATTCTGGTTGTCCGCGAAAACGTCGACGACAGCAACCTCGACGGGCTCCGGCTGACCCTGGCGCACGAGCTGGTGCACCGCGGCCAGCACGTGCACCATACCCACCTCTTCGACCGGATGGACGAGGTGATGCGGGCGGCGTACGGCTGCGGCATCGAGGGGCGGGGGACCGTGGCCGAGGCCATCCGGCGCCTGCACGAGGTGGACGAGGTCATGACGGTGATGGAGAGCCATGCCGGCTACGTGGAGCGCGAGATCAAGCGCCTCTATCTGCCACGGGCCGTGCAGGAGTCCCATTTCAACCTGGCGGCCCTGATGTTCCGGGTGCTGGGGGCGCGCAAGGTCGCCCAATACACGGACGGCATCCCGGCCGTGGCCCGCGCCACCCGCGCCGGCCACATCGACGCCCTCTACCAGACGCTGGGCTGATCGGACGGAGACGGTGTCGCGGCAGGCGGAGGTGACGACCGTCAGCATGGCGTTGCGTTGACTGGCTTCACCCGGCGCGGGAGGGCATCATGGCCAAGAGCATCGGCATTGACCTCGGCACGATCTACACAAAAATCGCCGTCTGGGACGACCGGCGGCAGCAAGCGGTGATCATTCCCAACCGGTACGGAATGGGGATCACTCCGTCCGTGATCGGCCTGGATGAAGCGGGCGAAGTGGTGGTGGGGATGGAGGCCGAACGGAGCGCTTTTTTACGGCCGGCTCACACGGTGCAGTATATCAAGCGGGAGCTTGGAGATGACTGTCGAGTGACTTTGGGCGATCGGGTGTACGACCCGCCAACCCTCACCGCCTTCATTTTGAAATATCTGAAAGCCAGCGCGGAGGACTATCTGGGGGAACCGGTGTGCGACGCGGTGATCGCCATCCCGGCGGTCAGCGACGTCAGGCACCTGGCGGCGTTCCGGGAAGCCGGCCGCCTCGCGGGATTGCACGTGCACCGGTTGGTCGCCGACACCACGGCGGCGGCCATAGCCTTGAAGCTTCGGTTCGGCGGCGCGGAGGTGTGCGGCCCCGCGCTGCTGGTCGACCTAGGCGGAGGAATGGTGAGCGTCTCGGCCGTGGACCTGGCGGACGACTGCATCGCGGTGGTGGGGACAGGCGGCGAGCTTCGGCTCGGCGGCCTGGATATGGATGAGCAGATGATGAAGTGGGCGCTCCGGCAGATCCGGGCGAAGCACAGTGTTAACCTCGCCGGTGACGAGGCGGCGCGGCGGCGGCTGTTGGCGGAGGCGGAGAGCGTTAAACGGCAGCTGGCAGCGGCGGAGGCAGCGGAACTGAACGTGCCGTTCCTGACCGCGATCGACGGCCGGCCGCTGAGCGTGAAGCTGAGCATCACCCGAGCACAGTACCAGGAGCTGATTCAGCCGCTGCTGGCGCGGCTGGTGACCTGTCTCGACGAAGCCATGGCCGGAGCGGAGCGGGCGGACGCGTTCGGCTGGAGCGACCTGACGGCGGTCTATATCCTGGGCGGCCCGACCCGGCTGCCCATGGTGCGGCAATGGCTCCATGATGCCCTATCCGAGCGGTGCGGTGGGCGCGTGCCGTCGATCCGCACTGACCTCAATCCCGAAGAGACGGTCGCGCACGGCGCCGCCATCGTCGCCGGCGGCCGCGTGACCATCGGCGGTCCCCAACACCAGGAGCCGGTGGGATCGGCTGCAGAGGAGAGAGTGCCGCCGTTGTTCGGGGTGGTCGAGGTCGTCACGGCCAGACATTCGGTGGGCTTCGCGGTGGCGGAAGGAAAATTCAAGACGCTCATTCCCAGGGGGACGGCCCTGCCCGTCACGCGGTGCCTGCCCGTGTTAAGCGGAATGACCATGTTCACGACGGATCTCGTGGTGGAACTGTTCCAAGGCGAGGAAGACTACGTGGCGGCCGATACGAAGATCGGTGAGCTGAGAATTGCCGAGCTGGATCCGCAGGCGTGCCGGTTCAACCCGATGGAGGTGGCGATCACCCTGGATGTGAGCGGGGAGATCTCGGCGGTGTGCACGGATCTGCGCACCCGTAAGCCGTATCCTTGCACCTTTATTACGAGGAAAATCACTCGGGCGGATGATGACTAGACGCGGCGTCTCGCGATGAGAACATGCGGTCGAATGGAGGCGTCGGGCGGAGCGAGTTGATGGCGCGCGGTGTTGCAAGGGGCCGCGATTGTCGAAGACGGTGTACAGCAGCAGCGCGAGGCACATGAAGTGCCGGGTGATCTTGGCGATGCGACGGGCCGCGTTCGTCGGACGCGGCGTACGGCGGCAGCGGGCGGCGCGCCGTCCGGATCGGCGGCTATTCCGTCGCGGGGAGGGACAGGCAGACGCGGTCCCGGACGTCCGCCCAGCGGGCGCGGAAGCGATCCAGCAACAAGTCTGGGCCCGTTTTGGAGAGACGGCCGTCCGGGGTCCGGTACTGGAAAAAATGCAGCGTGTAGCTGCTGGCGGCGGTTCGGGAATAGGTGTACGTGTTTGAGAACGTGCCCACGGGCTGGGCGTCCGGGGCGTAGATCGTCAGCTCCGCCAGGGCGCTCTCGGGCATGAGCCGGATGACCGTGTTCGACAGGGCGATAAAACAATCGTCGCGGTTGGGGGCGAACAGCTCGGTGAAGGTCAGTTGCAGCGGGGCCGCCGGCGGGCCCGCGGCCGCCTGGACGGCTGCCAGTTCCGCGTGGCGGGTCGCCAGTGCCTGAAGGCGCTTGTCCACCGCATCGAAGGGGAGGGTTTTCGGTTTTCCTTTGGCCTTGATTTTCAGTCGGCCGAATTCCTGCAGCAGCTGCGCTCGGATGTCGGCGGCGCCGCCGGGAGCTGACGGATTGCCGGCCGTCTGCGGCAGGACCACCGCGCCGGCCACGGCCGCGGCGAACGCCAGGACGCACACCCAACGAACACGATGCATGATGCGGGTCTCCTTCGCTCAGGATTGGACCGGCGGCTGCAGGGGCAGCTCGAAGCGGAAGCGGGCGCCGCCGCCGGGGCGGTTCTCGGCCCAGATCTGGCCGCCGTGCGCCTCGACGATGGTCTTGCAGATGAACAGGCCCAGGCCGACGCCGCCGGTGCGCCGCTCCCCCTGGATGTACTTTTCAAAGATGGCGGCGGCGTCCGTCTCGGGCAGCCCCGGGCCCTCGTCGTCCACCGTGGCCTCGAGACGGTCGCCGGCGGCGCCGATGCGGACGGTGACCGTCCCGCCGGCGGGCGAGAACTTCATGGCGTTCTGGATCAAGTTCAGGAATACGTGGCCCAGCCGGTCGCTGTCCACCTGGGCGACGAGCTCGGTCGGGGCTTCCAGTTCCAGCCGGATCTGCCGGGCCCGCCCGCCGGGCCGGGCCTGATCCATGACGCGGCGGGCCAGGGCGACGACGTCGTCGGCGCGGGGTTGCAGTTTGAGGCGGCCCGTTTCCAGGCGGCTGGCCTCGAGGAAGTCGGTGATCTGCTGGTCGATCTTACGGGCGCTGGTGGCGATCAGATCCAGCATGCGGCGGGCTTCGGCGCCGCCGGCCGAATCCTCGCGGAGCAGCTCGGCCAGGCCGAGGATGGCGTGAGTGGGCGTGCGCAGGTCGTGCACGATCATGTTGGCGAAGTCGGTTTTCAGCGCCTCGAGCTCGTCCCGCGACTGTTTCAGCCTGAGCAACGAGCGCACCTTGGCCAGCAGCAGGTCGTCGCTGAAGGGCTTGGAGATGAAATCGTCCGCCCCGGCCTCCAGCCCCTGGATCCGGTCCTCCAGTTCGTTGAGCGCCGTCACCATGATGACCGGGATGAAGCGCGTGGCCGCATCCGCGCGCAGTGACCGGCACACGGCGAAGCCGTCCTGCCCGGGCATGAGCACGTCCAGCAGCACGAGGTCCGGCGCCTCCGCGCGGGCGATCCGCAGCGCGTCCGCACCGTTTTCGGCGCTTCGGGTGGCGTACCCCTCGGGGGCGAAGATGGCCTCCAGCAGGACCAGGTTCTCCGCGACGTCGTCCACGAGGAGCAGCAGGGGTGGATTATGCATCGTAGGGCCGCCTCGCCTTGACGATCTCGCCCCGCCGGCCTCGGGTGTCGAATCCGGTGGTGGGCAGGGTGACGTGGAACGTGTTGCCGTTGGCCGTGGCCGGCTCCACCCAGACCCGCCCGCCGTGGAGCTCCACCAGCTTGCGCACCAGGGCCAGCCCCAGCCCGGTGCCTTCCGTTCCGGCGGCCTGGGCGGCGCGGACGAACGGCTCGAAGATCCGTTCCCGCTCTTCCGCGGCGATGGCCGGGCCGTCGTCGGTCACGGAAATCCGGATCTCATCCCCGAACTCCGTGAGCTGCGCCTGCACGGTGATGGCGGAGCCTTCGGGGGCGAACTTGATGGCGTTGCTCAGCAGGTTGAAGACGATCTGCTTCAGCTTGCTGCGGTCCGCCGTCACCGGGGAGATGGACTCTCCGAGTCGCAGGTGGACCGTTTGCGACTTGCGGTCCGCCAGCGGCCGGATGGATTGCACGCATTCCTTGAGGAGTTGCGCCAGGTTGATCCGGCGGCGCACCAGCGCCACTTTGCCCGACTCGATCCGGGACAGGTCCAGGGTGTCGTTGATGAGCTTGAGCAGGTGGTCGCCGTTCTTCCTGATGTACTGAGCGTACTCCTGCTGCCGCGGGTTGAGCGGGCCGTGCGCCTGCTTCAGGAGCACATTGGCGAAACCGATGATGGCGTTGAGGGGGGTCTTCAGCTCGTGGGACGCGGCGGCCAGGAACGCCGTCTTGAGCTGGTGGGCGCGCTCCAGCTCCCGGTACCGCTCGCGGAGCGACTCCGATTTGAACTTCAACTCCCGGGCCAGGCCGATCGCCCGCTGGAGCGTGACGGCGTTCAGGATGGCGATGGCGATCTGGACGGCGGCGCGCTGCACCAGGTCCAGCATCTCGGGCGAATAGCTGGCGGTGGTCCCGGCGACCAACACGCCCAGGAGTTGGTCCGCGCGGAGCAGGGGCTGGATCAGCACCACGCGCGGCGGCACCTCCACGTCGTCGGCCAGCCGGATCTTCAGGGGAAAGGTGGGCGGAATGTCCCCGGACACGTATTGCTTTTTCTCCCGGGTGACGAAGCCGAACAGACCGACTCCCGGTTCCAGCGGCGGCAGGTGGTCGGGGAGGTTGTGGCTGGCGAAAGGCAGAAAGCGGCTTTCCTCGGGCGCTTGCAGGTAGATCGCGCCGATGCCCGACTCGGTGGCCGCACACAGGATCACCAGCACGTCGTCCAGCGTCCGCTTGAGGTCGTCGGACGAGATGAGCCGCGTGACGATCCGATTGAATAGCTCGCGAAAATGCTGTTCCCGCTGCAACTGGTGCTCGCGGTTGAGCAGGCGCCGGTTCGACTCGGCCAGCTCGTCCATGGCCGCGAGCAGCCGGGCGCGGTCGGTGGCGGATTCAGGCGGAGGGGTGCGTTTGGCGCCCACGGTTCACCTCACGGGCGGCATCGGGGCGGACGGCTTCCGGACCACCAGCGCCGCCCAATCGCCCGCCCGTTCTTCGTCCAGGATCGTCCAGCCGCGCTCCGCCGCGGCGGGCCGGATGTCGGGCAGCTCTTCGCCGAGGATCCCGCTGAGCACCATCAAACCGCCGGGCCGGAGCAGGCGGTCCAGGTGCTCCCGGTGGGACCGGATGATCCCCGACAGCAGATTGGCGAAAATAAAATGGTAGGGCGCAGACTGAAATTCCTCCAGCGGCACGCAGTGCACCGCGTGCGTCAGCCGCACCCGGTTGGCGGCGAGGTTCTCACGGGCCACCTCCACGCTGGCAGCATCCAGATCGATGCCGTCCACGCGGAACCGGGGCGCGGTGCGCGGGCACCGCCAGCCCGCCCAGCGGTCGAGGGCGATCATCAGGATCCCGCTGCCGCACCCCGCGTCCAGGCACCGCGTGTGCCGGGCGCGGTGATATCGTTCCATCAGGCCGATGCAGAGCCGCGTGGTCTCGTGGCTGCCCGTGCCGAACGCCTGCTGAGGATCGATTTGGATGACCAGGGGCCGCCGGGGATCGGCGGTCGCATCCCACGACGGGTGGATGAGAAAGTGGCGGCCGGCGGTGACGGCACGATGACTCTCGCGCCCGTGCGCCACCCAGTCGACCCGCGCCTCGGTTCCGATCAGCGGCTGCGCCAACGAGCCGGCGGACTGAGGGGCCAGGCGAAGCGGCAGCTCGGCGGCCAGACGCTGCAGATCCAGCCCCGGGGAAAAGTACGCCTGGATGGTGGCGTCGGTAGCCGTTGGGTAGGTGACGGCGGCGCCCAGCGAGCCCAGCCGCACCAAGAGCTCGCAGGCCGTTTCCTCCAGTTCCTGCGGCAGCGTCCAGCTGATGATCCCCCACGGGGCTTCCTGCGTCATGATCGCCAGCGTCTAGTTGGGCTTCGAACGGGAGAGGCTCTCCCGGATTTTCTGCAGCATGTTCTTCTGGTCCGCGAGCGTGTCGCCGTCGGCCAGGCGGCCGAATTCCTCCAGCAGCTTGCGCTGCTCCCGGGACAGCTTCTTGTTCACGTCGACCTTCACCCGCACGTACAGATCGCCGCGGCTGCTGGTCCCGATCTCCGGCATCCCCTTGCCCCGCAACCGGAACACGGTCTCGGGCTGGGTGCCGGCGGGAACCTTGAGCTTCTCGTCGCCGAACAGCGTGGGGATGATCAGTTCGTGGCCCAGCGCCGCCTGGGTGAAGCTGACGGGGATCTCCAGGTACAGGTCGCTGCCTTCCCGGTGGAACAGCGGATGGTCCTCCGCGAAGACCAGGATGTACAAATCGCCCGCCGGTCCGCCGGCGGACCCCGCCTCGCCTTCGCCTTGCAGGCGCAGCCGGGTGCCCGACGTGACGCCGCCCGGGATCTTGACCTCGATGGTTTTCTCCCGCCGCAACCGGCCCTGGCCGTGGCAGGCGGCGCAGGGGGTCCGGATCACCCGGCCGGTGCCGCCGCAGTGCGTGCAGGGTCGGGCGATGGTGAAGAATCCCTGGGTGTAGCGCACCTGGCCGCGACCGTCACAGGTGGTGCACACCGTCGGGCTGGTGCCCGGCGCGGCGCCTGATCCGCCGCAGTCGGCGCAGGTTTCCAGGACGGGAATCTTGATCTTTGTCGCGGTGCCGAAGGCGCTCTCGAGGAAGGTGATTTTGAGTTCGTACTGCAGGTCGTTGCCGCGATGGGCCCGGCTGCGGCCCCGGGAGCCGCCCCGGCCGAGCAGGTCGCCGAAGCCGAACAGCCCTTCGAAGATGTCGGCGAAATCGGCGAACACCGTGTCGAAGCCGCCTTCGAAAGGCGAGCCGGACACGCCGGCGTGCCCGAAGCGGTCGTACTGGGCGCGTTTCTCCGCGTTGCTCAGGACGCCGTAGGCCTCCGCCGCCTCCTTGAATTTTTCCTCCGCGGCGGGATCGTCCGGGTTTTTGTCCGGATGGTGCTTGATCGCCATCTTCCGATAGGCTTTCTTGATCTCATCCAGTGACGCGGAGCGATCCACTTCCAGGACTTCGTAGTAGTCGCGCTTGGTCAAATCATTCCTCCAGGGGCGGCGGCGTCAGGCCGCGAGAGCGGTCATTATAGTGGAAGTGGGGCCGGGCCTCAAGGACCGGCAGGGGAGACGGCGGTCGGCGGTACCGCGTCAGGGCTCGTCTTTCTTCTGCGGCTGCATCGCTTCGCGGAGCAGCTGCTCCATCTTGGTCTGGCTGTCCTGGTCGCCGTCCGCGTAGCCGACGCCCGGCGAGGCCAGCATGGCGTTGGTGATCTCCATGCCCGCCTTCTCCAGCTCCTGGTAGGTGCTCTCGATCGAGGCCAGAGGCAGGTCCAGCTGGTTCAGGATCTTCGTCGATTCGTTCAGGGTGTTTTTCACGCTGTTGGACTTGTCCGGACTCAGCAGGTAGCCGTATTCGTTGTAGGAGCGCTGCACGTTCTTGATCAGGCCGTCGAGCCGGTTGAGCGCGAGCCGCTGCTCCTTGCGTTCCAGGTCTTTCTGGGAGAAAAACTTGGCCTCTTCTTTCATGCGCAGGACCTCGTCCTGCGACAACCCGGAGGACGGCGTCACGCGGATCTCCTGCAACTTGCCCGACTTCTGATCCTTGGCCGACACGTGCAGGATGCCGTTGGAGTCCACCTCGAACGCCACATCGATCTGCGGCACGCCCCGCGGGGCCGGGGCGATGCCCACCAGTTCGAATTTGGCGAGCGAGCGGTTGAACTCGGCCAGGTCCCGCTCGCCTTGCAGGACGTGGACCTCGACGATCGTTTGGTTGTCGGCCACCGTGGTGAACGGGAGCGTCTTTTTCAGCGGGATGGTGGAGTTGCGATCGATGATCTTGGTGAACAGCCCGCCATGGGTTTCGACGCCCAGCGAGAGCGGGATGACGTCGAGGAGGACGATGTCCTTCACGTCTCCCTGCAGCACGCCGCCCTGGAGCGCCGCGCCCACCGCCACCACCTCATCGGGGTTGATCTCGGTGCTCGCCTGCTTCTTGAAGAACTCCGAAACGATCTGGCGGATTTTGGGGGTGCGGGTCTGGCCGCCCACCAGGATGATCTTGTCGATGTCGGTGACGTTGAGCTTCGCGTCGTACAGCGCCTTCTCACACGGTTCCAGCGTCCGGTCCACGAGGTCCTTGACCATCTCTTCGAGTTGCGGGCGGGTGAGTGTCCGGTCGAAGTGCTTCGGGCCCGACTCGTCGGCGGCGATGAACGGCAGGGAAATGGCGGTCTCGGTGACCGACGACAGCTCGCACTTGGCTTTTTCGGCCGCCTCCTTCAGACGCTGCAAGGCCAGGATGTCGTTGCGCAGATCGATCCCGGTCTCTTCCTGGAACTCGTGGATGATCCAGTCCGTGATGCGCTGGTCGAAGTCCTCGCCGCCGAGGAAGCTGTCGCCGCAGGTGGACAGTACTTCGAACACCCCTTCGTTGATTTCCAGGATGGAGACATCGAAGGTGCCGCCGCCCAGGTCGTAGACGGCCACCTTCTCGTTCTTGTTCTTGCCGAGGCCGTACGCCAGCGCGGCCGCCGTGGGTTCGTTGATGATCCGTTTGACTTTCAGGCCGGCGATCTCGCCGGCGTCCTTTGTCGCCTGGCGCTGGGAGTCGTCGAAATAGGCCGGCACGGTGATGACCGCTTCCAGGTCCTTGGAGCCGATGAACTCCTCGGCGCACTGTTTCAGAAACTGGAGGATCATGGCCGAGATTTCCTGCGGCGAGTACTGTTTGTCGCGGATCTTGAGCCGGACGTCGCCGTTGGTCGCCGGCACCAGCTGGTAGGGCAGGTGATCCCGGGCCCGGGTGACTTCGGGTGAGTTGAATTTCCGCCCGATGAGGCGCTTCACGGCATAGATGGTGTTGGCGGCGTTGGTGATGGCCTGGCGCTTGGCGATCTGGCCCACCAGCCGCTCATTCTTGTCGGTGAAGGCGACAATGGACGGGGTGGTCCGGCCGCCCAAACTGTTGGCGATGATCTGGCTGTTCCCGCCTTCGACGACCGCGACGCATGAGTTGGTGGTTCCGAGGTCAATCCCGATCACTTTTGCCATATAGCCCTCGTCAGCCTGCCTGAAGTTGGCCGATATTATACACAAAACATCATTTACGACAAATATTTACCGATCAATGCGATCCGCTCGGCTTCGCCTTTGGCACGCCGACCTTGACCATGGCCGGCCGCAGCAGGATCCCGTGATACACGTAACCAGCCTTCAATTCCTTCAGATTGGTTTGGACCTCGAGGTCACTCCGCTCTTCGGCGGTGATGGCCTGATGCAGGTGCGGGTCGAACGGCTGCGCCTCGGTGGGAATCTTGATCACCCCGATCTTGTCGAAGACATCCAGAAACTGCCGGTGCAGCAGATTGAAGCCCTTTCGGTAGCTATCGACGGAATGGGAGAATTTTTCCGAATTGAACGTGTTGCTGGCGAGTTCCAGAATGTCGATGATCTGCAGCAGGTCCTTCAACAACTCCGCCCGGGTGTTCAGGCTGGTGCTCTCCGCCTCCCGTTCCACCCGGTTCCGGAAATTCTGGAAATCGGTCTCGAGCTCCTGATAGCGGAGCTTGAGCCGCTCCAGCTCCTGCCGTAGCAGCTCCGCCTCATCCGGCTCGGCCTCGACCGGCGGGGTGATCGGCGTCACCGTCGCTTCGGGGACGAACAGCGGCACGGCCAGCGTATCCTCGCGGGATTCCCGCTTGGCGTGAACGATCTTGTCGATGGTCTGCTCGGCTTCCTGGAACAGGCGTTCCAGATCCCGGTTGGTGGAGAACCCGGTGGTGGAGGTCTCCCGACGGCTGTCCGGCGTGGGGGGCTGATCGGGCTGTTCGGCCTCTTTGCTCATAACCATCACAAACTATGTGGTGATGGATTAATAGCATGCGCTCCCGGATCTGTCAATCCGAGCCCGAGCTTTTGGGCGCAAAATACCCCTTGCGGTGGCGCACGCGCAGATCCTTTCCCTTGACCGCCACGCGGAGCGCCCGGAACGTACCGTCACGCGCCGGGTTGGAGGAGCGGTAGCTGATGCTGTATTGGCTGCGCAACTCCTGGTTGATCTCCCGGAACGCCAGACTCAGGTCTTCCATCTTGGAAGGGTAGTAGGCCTTGCCGCCGGTGGCCGAAGTGAGCTGCTCCAGGATGGTGTCCCCTTCTTCGCTGCCCTTGACGCCGAAATGTCCGCCCTTGTTGGTGGAAATGGCGAACACCGTGGAGCCGGACCGCTGTGCCATCTCGAGCGCTTCTTCGAACGTCACCTTGCTGACGGTGTCCTCGCCGTCGGAGATGACGATCACGGTCTTGCGTCGCTCGCCCTGGTCGGGCACCAGCTTTTCCTCGGCCACCAGCAGGACGGAGTCGTAGAGCGAGGTGCCGCCGGCGGCCCGCAGGGTGCGCAGCTGCTTGCCCAGCAAATTCGTATCGTTGGTGAAATCCTGAATGAGCGTGACCCCGGTATCGAACTCCACCAGGAGCGCCTTGTCCTGGGGCCGGAGCACGGTGGCGAAGAACTCGGTGGCTGCATCCTGTTCGAACTTGAGTTTGTTGGCGACCGAGGCGCTGGTGTCGATGAGGAGCGCGATGCTCAGTGGCAGATCGCTCATGGCGCTGAAGTTTTCGATCTTCTGCGGCGCGTTGTTCTCGTAAACGATGAAGTCGTCCTGATGCAGGGTCGTCACATAATTGCCCCGCCGATCGAGGACGCTGCACAGCAGGTTGACCATCTCCACCCGGACCGCGATGCGGCCCTCGGGCGTCTGAACCGCCTGTTGAGACCACGCGGCCCCCGCCAACGTGAGCACGACCACCGCAAGCACCAGCCGGGTGAAGATTTTCATGTTGCCTCGAGCCGGAAGATGATTCAAAATGAACAACCAAGACCTGGCGCAAATTAAGAGTCCTCATTATATGAATGGGTTCACCGATAGTCAAGCCGGGGGGAGCGTGGGCCGGGCCATGCGCACCGGCGGACTCCTCTGGCTGTTCCTCGCGATGGCGGCGGCCGGTGGTTGCGGACCCGAACAGGTGTCGGGCGGACCGGTCGCGGACGAACCGGTGCCCTCCGCCGGAGCGGCTGCCCCGGCCGCCGGCAGCGACGGGTGGCAGGCCGCTGCGGACAGGCAACGGCTGGAGCGGGATTTCACCGCGATGATCCGCCTGGCGCCGCGGCCGGCCGGCTCCGAGCGCCTGGAAGCCTGCCGGCGCCTGATCGCCGAGGAACTGTCGGGCGCCGGTTTGGGCGTCCGCCGCGAGACGTTCCGGGCGGCGACGCCGCGGGGCGCTATCGAGATGGCCAACGTGATCGGCGAGAAAGCCGGGGATCCCCGGCGGATCATCATCGTGGCATCCCATATCGACACCAAGGCGCTGCCCGGCGTCCACTTCATCGGGGCCAACGATTCGGGATCCAGCACCGCCGCCGTCCTGGAGATCGCCCGGGTGCTCGCGGCGCGTGCCGATGCCCGGGCCACCTATCGCTTTCTCTTTTTCGACGGCGAGGAATCGGTCGGCGAATCGATCACCGAAACGGACGGCCTCTACGGCAGCCGCCATCACGCCGGCAACCTCCGGCGGAGCGGCGAGGCGCAGAGCGTGCGGGCGATGATCCTGCTGGACATGATCGGCGACCGCGACCTGGCGCTGACCCGGGACCGGTATTCCTCGCCCGAATTGTGGTCGCTGCTGACAGCGTGCTGCCGCCGGCTGGGCTGGCCCGAGATCGCCGCGGGCGAATCCAATGCCATCATCGACGACCACATCCCCTTCCGCGAACTGGGCGTCCCGGCCATTGACCTGATCGATTTTGAATACGGCCCCTGGAACAGTTACTGGCACACACCGCGCGATATCCCGGACAACGTTTCTGTGGCAAACATCTTCCGGGTGACCCGGGTGACGCTCTGCATGCTGGAGAGCCTGGACCATGAGTAGGAGGCACCGCCGTCATGAGACTCACACGCATCGTTCTTGGATTTCTCGCACTGTTGGCCATGGCACCGGCTGCCGGACATATCTTCGCGGCGACAGCCGCTGAGGCGCCGGTTGTGACCGCCATATCCACCGAATGCCAGCACCGCACGGTGGACGCTCTGGCGGAGCGATGGGGCGCCGACGTCCGGGAGCGGGCGGAGCGGGGGGTGCGCCAACTGGCCTGCCTGTGGACGCCGACTGACGGCCCGGAAGCGGAGTTCGAACGCTTCTGCCGGGAGCAGTTCATCGGTGAGCCACAGCTTCGCCGGCAGACCTTCGCCCGGATCCAGGACAACATGGAGCTGATCCACGGACGGTTCCACCAGATCCATCGCAGCTTGTCGGAGCCGCTGGAGCTGGATCTCGGGCAGCCGCTGGCGGTCGATTACCTGTTTCAGCAGTACGCTCCGGCCGCGCATCTCGCCGATGATCTGTTCGGCGTCCGGATCGCCCAGCTGTCCGTGTTGAATTTCCCGTTCTACACCCTGGCCGAGAAGAACCGGCTGGGGGCGGCCTGGAGCCGCGAGGAGTGGGCCATGGCCCGTCTGGGCGACTGGTTCAACGCCCGGGTCCCCGCCGAGGTCGCCCAGCAGTCGAGCCGGGCATACGCGGAGAGCGGCAACTACGTGGCGACCTACAACATCCACATCGGCAACCTGCTGCAGGACGGGGACCGGCGGCCCTGGGCGCAGGATCGCAAACTGGTCACCCACTGGAACCTCCGCGACGAGATCCGGGCTCAGTACGCCGAACCCGATGGTCTGTCCCGCCAGGAGCTTCTGGCGAAGGTCCTGGAGCGGATCGTGGACGGGAGCATCCCGCAACAGGTGATTGACGATCCGCGCTATGCCTGGGACCCGGCCGCCAACCGCCTGTTCGAGACGGTGGACGACAATCTGAAGGAATTGGAGATCGTGCGGGAAGGAGCCCGGCGCTATCAGCAGTGGCTCAATCTGTACCATGCGTCCCGACGGCTGGACGCCCACATGCCGCTCAGCCCCACGGCCATCGACCGGAAATTCAACCTCGACCGGCAGATTCCCGAAACCGAGGTGGAGCAACTGCTCCAGGCCGTGCTGCGGGATCCGGTGGCGCAGGACGTCGGCCGCCTCGTCGCCCGACGGCTGGGTCGCGAACTGAAGCCTTTTGACATCTGGTACGGCGGTTTCCGGAGCGGGCCTGCGAAGCCGGAAGCGGAACTGGACCGCATCGTCCGGGCGCGCTACCCCACCGTGGCGGCATTCCAGGCCGATCTGCCCACCATCCTGCAGCGCCTGGGTTTTGCGCCCGACCGGGCCGCGTTCGTCGCCGACCATGTCGCCGTGGATGCATCCCGGGGCATCGGACATGCCATGGGCGCGTCGATGCGCGGCGACAAGGCCCATCTGCGCACCCGCGTGGCGCCCGGGGGGATGGATTACAAGGGCTTCAACATCGCCATGCATGAATTCGGGCACAACGTGGAACAGGTGCTCTCGTTGGAAGGCGTGGACTACTACGCCATGAGCGGAGTGCCCAACAACGCATTCAC
The DNA here is from genome assembly GCA_029565065.1 of Acidobacteriota bacterium. Taxonomy (GTDB): domain Bacteria; phylum Acidobacteriota; class JAAYUB01; order JAAYUB01; family JAAYUB01; genus JAAYUB01. Next base: position 36,745 of record JAKQOW010000138.1, read on the forward strand.
CGAGTGTTTCGCCTACGTGTTCCAGGCCCGCGACCTCCAGGTTCTCGGACTGGGCGAGCCGGACGCGTTGTCGCGGCAGATGCAGGCTCTCGACACCTTCTGGATCACCTACGAGATCGCCGGCGTGTCGCTGGTGGAGATGCGGGCCTGGCGCTGGCTGTACGCGCATCCGGAGGCGGATGCCGCCGCCTTTCAGGCCGAGGTCCTCCGTCTGGCCAGGGAAGTGTGGAACGAGTACTACGCACCGGTGTTCCAGGTGAGGGATTGCCCGATCCTGGCCGTGTACCAGCACATGGTTTACCATCCGCTCTACCTGGCCGATTATGCGCTGGGCCACCTGATCCACTTCCAGGTTGAATCGGCGCTGGTCGGGAAGCCGCTGGGGGTGGAAATGGAGCGCATGTGCCGCCAGGGGGCGCTCACGCCCCGATACTGGATGCGTGGCGCCGTCGGGAATGACCTGACGGCCGAGCCGCTGCTCAGCGCAGCCCGCGAGGCGGCGCGTACGGCACATTAGGCGGTCGGCAGGGAACATCACGCGGTTTTGCCTGATTCTATATTATTGACAGGCTTTTCCTGCTTGGTTATGATGGCATAAGACCGATTTTTCATACCGTTGGCACAGATAGGAGAAGAAACGATGAGCCAGCTCCTTGACCCGGAACGAAAACTCTCCTTTTATTTCCAGGAAATGCTCAACACCTACACGGAGTCGATCCAGAATCGGCTGAAGAGCGTGCAGGCCAAGGCGCAAGGCACCCTGGAGGAGTTGGAGAGGCAGACGGCGGGCATTACCCCGCAGATCACCGGCGAGGAGCTTGCGGATTACATCCGGGAGACGCTCATCCCGCTGCGCGCCGAGCACGAAGCAGCCGCACAATGGCATAGCGGATTGATGATGGACATCGCCCGCATCACCCGCGGCACCGAGCAGAAGCAGATCCTCGAAGCGGTGCTGGACGCCACGGTCGGAATTGCCGACCGCGCGTTCATTCTGCTGGTTCGTCAGGGACAGGTGTCCGGCTGGGAGGGGCGGGGTTATACGCCGACGTTCCTCGAGACCGGGCTGAAGATGTTTTCCACGGCCGCCGGCTCGGACGCCGTCATCGGTCCCCTGCTGACGGAGACCGACGGACAGACGTTCACCCGCGATACAATCCCCGACGGTGCCCCTTACCTTGAAATCGATGGTTTTGAAAAACCCGCCAAGTTCCACCTCTTCCCGCTGGTTCTCTTCGGATCGGTTGCCGCCGTCCTGTTCATTGACGGCGACGGGTGCCGGGTCGATGACGCGGACGCCATCCAGGCGGGCGATGCCATCATGACCACCACCGCCATCTGGCTGGAAAATTTGGCCATGCGCAAAAGCCTGGGCCTGGGACTGCCGGGTGCGTGTCCCATCGCGGCGGAAGCGGAAGAGGATATCGACGCGGCGGTGTCGCCGGCGGCGATCGAGGAGCCGCCCACGGCCAAGACACCCCAGGCCGCCGGCGCCGTGGAGGACCTGATCGAAGAGCCGGTGGAGGAATTCCTGGCGGAACCCGCGGCGGAGCCTGTCGCCGAACCGTTCCGCGCCCCGTGGGAATCGCCCGCCGCCGCGCCCGCGGTCGATCGGATCATGCCGGTGGACATTCCCGCGGCGCCCGACAAATCGGCGGCCGTCACCCGGGAGTTTCCGGCGGAAGAGCAGGCCGTCGAACTCGATCTGGCGGGGATCGCCGCCGGACCGGATGAGTACGAGATCCGGCTCGAGGAACCGTCGGCCGTGCCCGCAGCCCCGGTGTTCGGACAGGAACCGACACTCATCGACCAGGTCATGAAGATCGAAAGCATGGGTGAAGAGGAGATTGTGGTGGATGAGGCCGCTGCGGCGCCGATCATTCCCGCGCTGTTTGAAGCGGAGCCCGAAGAGATCGTCCTGGAAGAGCCCGTTGACATGGGGTACGCGCCATCCATGGAGATCACGCCGGGCCCGGCCGCCCCGGCAGCCGCAGAGCCGGGGGAGATCGTTCTCGAGGAACACCCGCTGGAAGAGCTGATTCTGGAGGAAACCCCGGCTGCCCCCATCTTCGAAGCGCCGGCGCCCGTCGTCACCCCGCCGCCGATTCCGGCGACGCCCCCGGTGAGCGCGCAGCCGTGGTCCACACCCGATGAGGAGAAACAGTACAACGACGCCCGTCGGTTCGCCCGCCTGCTGGTCTCGGAAATCAAGCTGTATAACGAAGACTCGGTGACCGAGGGCCGGATCGAGAAAGACTTGTACCGGCGGCTGCAGAAGGATATCGACCGGAGCCGGGAGATGTTCGACAAGCGGGTGCCGCGCAGTCTCGGCCTGAAGATCGATTACTTCCACGAAGAGCTGGTCCGCATCTTGGCGGAGGGTGACTCGACCAAACTGGGCAAGGGTTACCCCGGACCGGTCAATCAGTAGCGTTATTCCGCGTTGCGCTTCAAATCATCAATCGCCACGTTCCTCCTCGCGGCATGCTGCGCCTCCGCACTGGCCGGGGTACAGGCGCCTTGTCCGTGGTTGGCCGAGCCGGATCCATACGCGCAGCAGCCCGACCTGGCGCGACTGGCCCGGGATCGGGCCGTCATCGACGCGCTGCCGTCGGAGCAACGGGTCACCCGGTGGCAGGCGCAGCTCCAGCTCTACCGGACCGATGGCAATCGACGCCTCGAAGGACTGGCCGGTCTGATCCTGGGACGGTTGCTGGCCGGCGATCAACCGGAAGCCGCCCTGAACTGTCTCGAGGATCCGGCCGTTTTCCGCCACACCGCGCTGGCCGAACTGGCCGTCGAAACGGCGCTGGAGATCGCCCGGAACCACCCGCAGCTTTTCGGGCGGACGGACGCAATGCTGAGTGCGCCGGAACGCGTGGGCGCACTCGATTTCCGGCTGCTGGCGCAGGTGGTGGAGTTGCACCGTCAAAACGAGCGGATCGCGGAGGCCCGACGCTGGCTCACTGCGGCCGATCCGTCCGTCTTCCCCGGCATCCGCGCCGACTGGCACCATTTCAGTCTGGGACGGCTGGATCTTGCGGAAGGCCGTTTGGAAGCGGCGAAGGCGCACTGGCGCGCCGCCCTGCTCGTGGCCGATCCCGATCCCTCCGTCTTTCTGGCCGCATTGGGCGAATTGAAGCAGGTCGAGGGGAGCGATCCCGTTCCGGCCCTGATGCCGGTTACGGAAGCCGTCCGCATCGCCCGCGGCTTTCTGGCCAGGGGCAGCGGGTGGGCCGCTTGGGCCTGCCTGGCGGGTTACTTGCCGCACCAGGCGCCGAAAGCCGCCGCCGATCCGTTCTGGCGGACTGCCGGCGAGGCCGCGTTCCAGACGGGACAGTACCGGCAGGCGCGGGAACTGTTGCAGCGCTACCGGCCCCGCGCGGCCGACGACCGGCTGGCGCGTGCGTACGGCCTGGCGGTGGCCGGTAAAAAACTCGGCCGGACGGACGAGTACAAGCGGAACCTCGCCCTGATTCGGCAGATTGCACCCCGGTCGGATGAGCACATCCGGCTGCTGCAGCCGGCGGCCTTCGACGCCGAGGTGGCGGGCCGGACTGACGACGTGCGCCGGCTATACGGCGAAATCGCCCGCCTGTCCCAGCGGCGCCCGGATGTCGCCGAAGCCAGCTGGAAGCTGGCCTGGACCGAGTATCTCCACGGCAAGTGGACGCGGGCCGATGCCCTGTTCCGCCGCGCCATCGAGATGGATGACGGCCGCGAATTCGCGCTGGCCGGATTGTACTGGCATGGCGTCTGCGCCCGGCGGATGAAGCAGACCGCCGAGGCCGACGCTGCGCACCGGGCGTTGCTGGCGGTCTTTCCATTCTCCTACTATGCGGAACTCGTTCGACAGGGATGGAGCGGCCCGCCGCCGATCGGCGCGGAAGAGAACTCCGCGGCCGATGGCTGGTCCCGCATCCTCCGGGAGAAGTACACGCCCGTTCGGGTCGCCGGGCCGGTCCAGCCGCTGGAGGCGCTGCCGCCGCCCGACCGGTTTTTCGTGCTGGAAGCCCTCGCCGCAGGACTCCGGGCACCGGCGGTGCAGCGCCTCGACACCGCCAACCGCACGCTCCGCGACCCGGGGCTGCACGCCCTCCTGGCCGCTCTCGCGGCCGAGGACGGGCGCACCTACGATCTGATCTGGCACGCCCACCGGGCGTGCCCGGAGCTGTACACGCTGCGCCTGGAGGCGGCGTCGCCGGATTGCTGGCACATGCTCTTTCCTGTGCGGTACGAAGAGATCCTGCGGCAGGAGCTGGCCGACACCGGGGTCGAGCCGTATCTGGCCCTGGCGCTGATCCGGCAGGAATCGGCCTTTCTTGAGGATGCGCGCTCGGTGTCCAATGCCATCGGGCTGATGCAGCTCCTGCCCGCCACCGCCGCCGAGGAGGCGGGCTTTCGGGGCGATCCGACCGAGCTCGTGACCCGGCTCAAGACACCCGAGTTCAACCTGCCGCTGGGCTGCCGCTACCTCGTGAAGCAGTACCGGTATTTCGACCGGAAGATGGCCCTGGCCCTGGCCGCGTACAACGGCGGTCCCCGCCGCATCCGCGACGTCAACCGCCGATACGAGCAGAAATACGGCCTGCCGGAGATCGTGGAACTCATCCCCATGGCCCAGTCGCGCAACTACGTGAAAGCGATCTACCGGAACTGGAACTATTACTCACAGTTGTACGCCGGCCGGCCCGCCGATCTGGCGTGGCTTTTCGGCCAACCGGAATTCCACCGGGACCAGTCAAAGGCAAAATGAGAGAGACGCCGGTGCCGGGCCCGGCCGGATCTCAGGGGGGATCGACGCCGCCCGGATTCCAGGGATTGCACCGCATGATGCGCCAGGTGCCCTTGGCCAGGCCGGGGAAGAGCCCGTATTTCAGGAGCGCCTGCCGCATGTACTCGCTGCAGGTGGGGGTGAAGCGGCAAAACTGGAGGCGGTGGTTGAGATGGAGCAGGGGGGATATCCGGTCCTGGTAGACCTGAATCCCCCCCGCCAGGATGCGACTGGTGATCTGCACCTGCGGCGATCTGAGACCGTCGGCGATCACCGCGAGGCCGAAGAGAGCGAAGAGCAGTCCGACCAGTTTCAGCACCGGACGGCGCTTACTGGCGGACGACCCGGGTTCCGGCGAACGTGTCACTCCAGCGCAGACCCTCCGGCGACTTGGTGATGGTGATCGCTTCCCACACGGCGAACGCCAGCACGGCCAATCCCACGACAAACTGCAGCAAGGACAGGATGACGCCCGCGATGCAGCCCAGGACGGGGATCAGCGCGATGATGCTGGTCAGCAGCCAGATGAGCGAAGTCAGCGAGTAGACCAGGTTGCGTTTGACCGAGTGCATCAGCTCGATGGGACCGCCCGCCATGGTCGCCACCTTGATCTTCATCAGGTGCTTGCCGATGCTGTTGCCCTTGACGATATAGTCGCGCAGCAGGATGAAGCCGCACATGACGGCGGCTCCGGCGATCTGGATGATGCTGCCCAGAATCGAGGAGATGATGTTGCCGACGATGCCCACGATCACGATCACGATGACCAGCGCGAAAATCGCGCCGATGTCGATGGCCAGGGCGATGAACCGGTTTTTTTGGAGTTCCGCATCTGTCATGGTCAATGCCTCCTGTGCAGGATTCGGGGATGTTTACTTGTTCTCGATGACCCGCGTGGTGGCCCACTTGTCGCCGAACCGGTAGCCGTCCGGATCGACGAACACCATCACGGCGTCGATGAGGCCGAAGATCGGGATCATCAGGGAGACGTTGCGGATGACCGATTCCATCAGCTTGCAGGGAGTCAACGTCTGGGCGTTGATGACCTGCAGGCCCATGACCTTCTTGCCGAAACTCCGGCCGTCGTAGAGCGCGTCCTTGCACAAGGCGTACGCGATGCCGGGCAGGATGCACAGGATCATGCCCGCCGTGGTGATGACCCAGTCGATCAGCGCGGCCAGCAGCCGGTTCACCGGGTCAGCCTTGATCACGCGGTCCGCGGGGATCGGTGTGTTCTTGGCGTCATCGCCCATCCAGAAACCAGGTTCGCCCATGATGCTATCTCCTTGTATTTGGTTTGAACATTAGACGGATCGAAGATTCGACTTCAGAAAAATTCCGGAGCGGCTTGTAAGCCGGATTCTGTTCCGCCTCTCCGTGGAGAGGCGGGGCAAACATTCCTCTGGGCGCCAGGTCTCCCCGGCGCTCTTGCGGCCTACCCGAAGGCATCGGCCGGGCCGGCCTCAAACGCCTTCCTATTCGGCCTTGCTCCGTGCGGGGTTTGCCAAGCATCCGGTGTCGCCACCGGACCTGGTGGGCTCTTGCCCCACCGTTTCACCCTTGCCTGAGCCACGCGGGCCATCGGCGGTCTGCTCTCTGTTGCACTTTCCGTAGGGTCGCCCCTCCCTCCCGTTAGGAGGCGCACCGCCCTGTGGAGTCCGGACTTTCCTCTCCCGCGTCAGGCGCGGGAGCGTTTGCCGCCGCCGCTCCGGAAATACAC
>JAKQOW010000139.1 GCA_029565065.1 Acidobacteriota bacterium
AATGTCCAGAATCATGCCCCGGCGCAGCATCTCCCGGCTGTTTTTTTTGCCATCGTGTCATCCTTGGAGGTGGTCATGATGGCATTATACCGTTCCGGGGTTGCTGGCACCCAGGCGTTCCGCGGTTGCTGTCACTTGGCCATTACGAATTACGAGTACGCTGGGACCGATTCACCCTGTGAAATAAAAAAGCCCCGCGGGTGCGGGGCTCGGATGCATGATAAAGGGGACAGGAATTACTTCTTCACGTCGTGGACCAGGCCCTTGCTCTTCTCGTAGTCGAAGCCCTTGAAGGTGGGGCTCTTCTTGTTGTGGCACTTCTCGCAGACTTCCTTGGTGGGCAGCACCAGGCCGTTCTGGATGGCCAGCTTCTGGTCCTTCATGACACTCATCTTCCAGTAGTCGCCGCCGGCGCCATGGCACGCCTCGCAGCTGACGCCGGTCAGCGTCGGCAAGTTAGTGGAGTGGCAGCCGTTGCACTTGGCATCGGACTGCTCGGCCGGTTTCAGCGAGCTCCATGCCTTGGCATGCTTGGTGGCCTGCCAGGAAGTGTACTCGACCTTGTGGCACATCTTGCATTTCTCGGGGCCGACGAAGGCGTGGGCCGCCATCAGCGGCAGCGCAAGCACCAGGAGAGCCAGGCCGACGATCACCATGCGCTTCATGTAAGACCTCCTAAGCATAAAGTACGCGTGTCAAGATACGGGGCGCGACCGAATGTTTCACTCTCGGTAGAGATTTTATTTCATGCCGCGGCGAAGATCAACAAAATCCTTTCGGCCACCGGCGTGGTATGATATGGTTTGCCGTCATTTTCAAAACCATTAACAGGCAGGTTGCCATGCAGATTCTGGAGCACATCAGGCATCGGGCGGCCGAGTCGGTGCAGCACATCCTGCTGCCCGAGGCCGAGGATCCGCGCACCCTCCGGGCGGCTGTGGACGTGCTGGCTCACGGGTTCGCCCGCGTGAGCCTGGTGGGCGTCCCGGACAAGATCCGGGCCGCGGCCCAGGCAGGCGGCGTGGACATCGCCGGCGTGCCCGTCATCTCCATGGCCGACGACAAGCTGCGCAAGCGGGCCGCCGAACTCCTCTACGAGCGGCGCAAGGCCAAGGGCATGACCCTGGAGGAAGCGTACAAGACCATCGAGGATCCGCTCTTCTTCGCCGACCTGATGGTCCGCGACGGGTTGGCCGACGGCTCGGTGGCCGGCGCCACCAACACTACCGCCCACACCGTGCGGGCGGCCATCCTGTGCATCGGCCTGCAACCGGGAATGTCCATCGCCTCGTCGTTCTTCCTGATGGTCACGCCGAAGACGGAGTACGGCACCAACGGCTCGTTCATCTACACCGACTGCGGCGTGGTGCCCAACCCCAACGCCAGCCAGTTGGCCGACATCGCCATCGCCGCCGCGGACTCGTGCCGGATGTTCCTGGAGGACACGCCCCGCGTGGCGATGCTCTCGTTCTCCACCAAGGGGAGCGCCGCCGATCCGCTGGTGGACAAGGTGGTCGAGGCCACCCGCTACGTCCAGGCCCGCCGGCCGGACCTGCAGGTGGACGGCGAGATGCAGGCCGACGCGGCCCTGGTCCCCAAGGTGGGCGCCAGCAAAGCGCCCGGCTCGCCGGTGGCCGGCCAGGCCAACGTGCTCGTCTTCCCCGATCTGAACGCCGGCAACATCGCCTACAAACTGACGCAGCGACTGGCCGGCGCCGAGGCCATCGGCCCGATCCTGCAGGGGCTGGACCGGCCCGGCAACGACCTGTCCCGCGGCTGTTCGGCCGAGGACATCGTCAACGCCGTGGCCATCACCTGCATCCAGGCCATCCACGGCAAATCGCGCGGCTGATCCCGATCCGAACACCATTCAACTATATCGAGGAGGATTCATGAGCTATATCGATTTCATCGGCGCCCGCCAGGTGCTGGACTCCCGGGGCAACCCCACCGTCGAGGCGGAGGTGGTCCTGGAATCGGGCGCCATGGGCCGCGCCATCGTCCCGTCCGGCGCGTCCACCGGCCAGTTCGAGGCGCTGGAACTGCGCGACACCGACGCCACCTGGTACGGCGGCAAGGGCGTGCTCAAGGCGGTCGAGAACGTGAACAACACCATCGCCGAGGCCCTGGAGGGGCTCAACGCGCTGGACCAGCGGCTGGTGGACGAGGCGCTGCTGGAACTGGATGGCACCCCCAACAAGGGAGTCCTGGGCGCCAACGCCATCCTGGCGGTGTCCATGGCGACGGCCCGGGCCGCCGCCGAGTACCTCGGCGAGCCGCTTTACCGCTACCTGGGCGGGGCCAACGCCCACACGCTTCCCGTGCCCATGATGAACATCCTGAACGGCGGCAGCCACGCCGACAATAGCGTCGACCTGCAGGAGTTCATGATCATGCCCGTGGGCGCGCCGTCCTTCTACGACGGCCTGCGCATGGGCGTCGAGACCTTCCACGCGCTCAAGGGCGTGCTGAAGAAACGCAAGATGAACACCAACGTCGGCGACGAAGGCGGATTCGCCCCCAACCTGGCCTCCAACGAGGAAGCGCTCACTGTCATTCTGGAGGCCATCCAGAAGGCCGGCTACAAGGCGGGCGAGGACATCGTCCTGGCGCTGGACCCGGCCGCCAGCGAGTACTTCGAGAACGGCCAGTACGTCTTCAAGAAATCGGACGGCTCCAAACGCTCCGCCAAGGAAATGGTGGCGTTTTTCGAGGCGTGGATCGGCAAGTATCCCATCTTCTCCATCGAGGACGGCCTGGCCGAGGAGGACTGGGACGGGTGGAAGCTCGCCACCGACGCCATGGGCGACCGGATCCAGCTGGTCGGCGACGACCTGTTCGTCACCAACACCGAGCGGCTGAGCCGCGGCATCAAGGCCGGCGTGGCCAACTCCATCCTGATCAAGCTGAACCAGATCGGCACCGTCAGCGAGACGCTCGACACCATCGAGCTGGCGCGCCGGAGCGGCTACACCGCGGTGATCTCGCACCGCAGCGGCGAAACCGAGGACACCTTCATCGCCGACCTGGCGGTGGCCACCGGCGTCGGCATGATCAAAACCGGTTCCGCCAGCCGCACCGACCGGATCGCGAAGTACAACCAACTGCTCCGCATCGAGGAGCAGCTCGGCAAGACCGCCCACTATCCCGGCTGGGACATCTTCAGCCGCTACCGCCGTTGACCACCCGTGCGGCGGGGCCGGGCGATGCCGGTTCCGCCGCTCACCGCCTCAACCGCCCGGATCACCTCTCCCTCCGATTGTGGACGATCTGCCAAAACGCCCATCAAGGTGGGGTGTAGGCGCGACAGCCGGAACGTTTCGGAATCCGGCCGTGTTCGCGGGCATCCTTCCGGATCGGCCGGCGGGTGCGGCCGGCCAGGTATGAATGCCCGCCGTGGCATCCGGATTGCAACAAAGGATACGGCCCGGACACCGACCCCGGAGATGAACGCTCGCATGCACCGCCAATCCACCATCAACGAAGCCATCGACTTCAAGGGCATCGGCCTGCACACCGGCTGTCCCGTCGAAATGATCATCCGCCCGGCCCCCCCGAACGCGGGGATCGTTTTCCGCCGCAGCGACCTGAACGACTTTCCCATCGAGGCGCAGGCCGCCCATATCGCCAACGTGAGCTACGCCACGACGCTGATGAAAAAAGGCGTCCTGATTTCCACCGTGGAACACGTGCTGTCGGCGCTCTACGCCATGGGCATCGACAACGCGTTCATCGACGTGGACAACCTGGAGGTGCCCATCCTGGACAGTTCCGCCCGCCCCTTCGTGGAGGGGATCGCGGCGGTGGGCCGCCGGGTGTACGACGAGCGGCGGCGCGTACTCCGAATCCGGCGCGAGATCCAGCATGCTCTGGGCGACAAGACCGTCTCGGCCCGGCCGGCCGACGCCCTCATCGTAAGCTACCGCATCGATTTCACCCATCCCCTGATCGGGGTTCAGGAGATGCGCTGCGCCATCGAGCCGGAGCACTACCGGCAGGAGATCGCGCCTGGGCGCACCTTCGGTTTTCTCAAGGAGATCTCGACGCTGAAAGAGAACGGCCTGGCCCAGGGCGGCTCCCTGGACAACGCCATCGTGCTCACCGACACCGGCCTGCTCAATCCCGAAGGCCTCCGGTTCCCCGACGAGTTCATCCGCCACAAGATCATGGATTTTCTGGGCGACTTTTCCCTGGTGGGGCATCCCGTCCACGGCGAGTTCCACGTGGTCCGGGGCGGCCACGCCGTGCATGCGGCCATGGTGAAGAAGATCATGGCCGATCCCGCCAACTATTCGTTGGAGCCGATCCCCGAGCCCGTGGCCACCGACGTGGCCTGAGACATCCGCGTCCCGTCGCCACGCTCCCGGCGGGTGCGCGACTCATGAGGAGAACACGCCATGCGCCTTGTCCCGCTGTTGTGCCTGTTGCTGCTGGCGGCGGTCGCCGGTCCGGCGCCCTGCGCTCAAACCGACTCTCGCCCACTGGTCTTTTTCATCCAGCAGGACATCCGGCCCGACGCCGACCGGCTGCTGCTGGACGACGGCATGCGGGAACTCATGGGGCGCCTGCCGGCCGACCTGCCGGTGCGGATCTATCTGACCACCCGCAACGAGTACACGCGCATCCACGAGGGACCCGCCGGGCAGCTGGTGTGGCCGCCGGCCGGCTTCACCCTCACCGTCTCCTCGCCGGCCACCACGCCGTACCGCAACCTGCTGAGCTTTCTCGCCGGCGAGGGGCTCGCCGGGCACACCGTGGTGTTCATCACCAACGGCCGATCGGAAGACCTGTTCAGCCTGGTCGACACCGAAGGCTTCATCCAGGGAGCCGACTCGTTCTCGCCGTCGCGCTACCCGCCCCTGCGCGAGCTGGTGAAGCATTGCAAGGAGCACCGGATTCGCCTGGTGGGGCTGCTGGTCACCACCGGCGCCAGTCCGCGGTTCCAATCCGACCTGCTCCGGGTGGTGAATGACGCATTCAACTACGGGATCAACGATTCGGGCGGCTGGGCCTACTCCAATTTCACCACGTTCACGAGCGTCTTCAACAGCCTGCTCAAGAAAGGGCGGCTCCAGCCGTAGCGCCGGCGGATTCCCGGACCTTCCGACACTGCGGCGACCGAGCCCCGTTCCGGCGTCAGATCTGCCTGAAATCACGCGTTGCGCTTGACCCGGCGCCGGTCCTCTGTTATTCTGTCAAGCTCTAAATTTTCAGTATTCAGGTAATCACATGAAGACCCTCGCCATCCGTGAAGAAGACAAATCCATCCTGGAGCGGCGGACGCCGGTGAGTCCCGCCGATCTGCGGTCGCTGGTGGCGGCCGGCTTCCGGTGCCTGGTGGAGCCGTCGAACCACCGCGTGTTCCCTGACGCGGAGTTCGCCGCGGCCGGCGCCGCGCTGAGCCGTGATTTGTCCGCGGCCGACCTGATCCTGGGGCTCAAGGAAATCCCCGCGCAGAAGATCCAGCCGGGGAAGGTCCATGTCTTCTTTTCGCACACCATCAAGGGCCAGCCCTACAACATGGCCATGCTGCAGAGCATTCTGGATCGCGGCGCGACGCTGATCGACTACGAGCGGGTCGTGGACGAGAACAACCGCCGCCTGATCTTCTTCGGCAATTATGCCGGTTATGCCGGCGCCATCGACACCCTGCACCTGTTCGGCCGTCGCCTCGCGGCGGCGGGCATCGACACGCCGCTGGCGCAGATCCGCCGGGCGCTCGACTATCCGTCCCTGGCCGCCGCCCACGAGCACATCCGCGGCGTCGGACAGGCCTTCCTGGCGGCGGGCATCCCCGCCGCGCTCAAGCCGTTCGTCATCGGCGTGAGCGGTTACGGCAACGTCTCCAAGGGCGCCCAATCCATCATCGACGAGCTGGCTCCCGTGACCGTGACCCCCGCGGACCTGGCCGCAGGCCGTCTCGACGCCGCAGCCGACACCGTCTACAAGGTCGTGTTCACCGAGGCGGACATGGTCCGGCCGGCCGCGCCCGACGGCCGGTTCGAGCTGCAGGACTACTACCAGCACCCTGAAAAGTACCTCTCCGCGTTCGAACAGTACCTGCCCAAACTGGACATCCTGGTCAACTGCATCTACTGGGACGACCGCTATCCGCGCCTCTTCACCCGGGCCGAGGCCGGCCGCCTCTGGCGCGAGGGTCAGCGCAAGCTGCGCGTGGTGGGCGACATCACCTGCGACATCGGCGGCAGCATCGAGTTCACCTTCGAGGCACACGGCCCCGACAAGCCGTTCCTGGTCTACGACCCGATCCGTGACACCCACCAGCTCGGCGACAGCGGCGACGGTATCGCCGTGCTCATCGTGGACATCCTCCCGTCGGAACTCCCCCTGGAGGCTTCCAACTACTTCAGCGGCGTGCTCAGTCCGTTTATCCCGGCGATCATGGCCGCCGACTTCACCCGCACCTTCGAGGCGCTGGATCTGCCGGCCCCGCTCAAGCGCGCCGTGATCGTGCACAACGGCCGGCTGACGCCCGACTACCGGTACATCGAAAAATACCTGCATCATTACACTACTGTCCGGTTAAAAGTCGAATAGTTTCAGTTGCTTGCAATGAGGGCTCTTTTCGTCAGGCATGGTAGATTTTGTAAGTACTTCTATAAGAGGCACTTTCTCAAACAGGGTGACACTGAGAATCTGCAGAATTTCGT
>JAKQOW010000142.1 GCA_029565065.1 Acidobacteriota bacterium
AAGGCGGCACTTCGCCGCTATCGGCAACTTCGCCGCACGACCGTTTCCACGGCACTTTCCGGTTCTCTCGTCACTGTCTGTCGCACGTCGCGACAGCGACTCAGGCGGCTGCCTGTTCGGCGTGCTTCCGCCGCCGGCACCAGGCCAGGCGCCAGAGGTTGTAGGTCAGAACCGCCTCCGAGAGATCCTGGGCCACCCCCTCGATGCCGCGCCGGCAGAAGCGGCGCAGAGCGCACTTGTGCTTGAGCGTGAAGATCGTCGACTCCACTGCCGAGCGGTCGCTGCGGATCTCCGCGGTGCCTTCCCAGAGCGGGTCGCCCAGCAGGTCGCGCCCTTTGGCGCCGCTGAAGCTGACCGTCTCGACCCCCAGGCCGACCAGAGCGTCCAGATTGCCTTGCGCACTGTAGCCGTCGTCGGTGGCCACCAGACAGGGCGTCACCCCGGTGTTGCGGATGTGCCCGAGGGCCAGTTCCACCAGCCGCGTGCTGTCGGCCGGGTTGCCCGGAAGGACTTCGAAGGCCGTGATGAAGCCGTTGGCGCTGCGCGCGATCTGCGGCTTGTAGCCCAGGACCGGGTCGCGGTCGCCCTTCTCGATCATCCAGGCATCGGGATCAGCCAGGCTGAAGGCCCGGTCGGCAGCCGCCACCTTGCCGCCCTCCAGGACCCGCACGCGTGCCGCCGCCATGACCTTGCCAGCCCCCGCCATACTCCTGGCGACCTCTGCCATGATCGCATCCACCCGCAGTCGGAGTCCCGGAGCGATGCAACACTCCTCGATCGCATCCCGCTTGTCGTCCAACATCCGGCACAGCTTGCCGTGTGCCTGCCCGGCGATCCGCAACAGCTTGCGGTACAACTGGCGCCGCTCCGCCACGCTGCCCGGCCGCGACGGCAGCAGCGAGATGGCCTTGTGCTGCCGCTCCAACTCCTCGATCCAGCGCTCGACCAGGCTGGAGCAGCACTCCACGCCCGTGAGTTCCGCCTGCCGCCCCAGCAGCCCGTACGACTGGCGCAGGAAGCCCCAGATCAGGCCGCTGTCCGTGGGCCAGGCGCTGTTGGCCTCCACTGCGGTGCTGTCCACCGTGACCTCCGCGAAGTCGTCCAGTCCCTCGGCCTTCGCCTTGCGGCACACCGCCTCGTGGATCCGCTGCCGGCTCTCCGCCGTGGCCAGCGACAGGTAGTAGGCCACTGTCGAGCGTGCCGGCCGCTTGCGGCACCGCGCCCCGAGGAGCGCTCCGAACACCTCCGACTCCACCAGCCGTTCGTACCCCGGGACCGACGAAAGCCCCAGGACGCTGTTCACCGACAGCAGCACCAGCAGCAACTCCCCGTCGATGGACCGCGGTCGCCCCACATCCAGAGCCAGGTCCGCCGCCTCCATCCAGTCAAAGTCCGAAGGCTCCGGCAGGTCCAGCAGCGGCAGTGGGGTCTGCTGTTCCTGGCCGTACTGCCAGTCCATCAGCCGCACCTTCTTGGCGGCCCGAGCCGCCATCTCGATGTCCCGCTCCAGGGCCGCCACCAGCGATCCGTCGAAGCGTGCCAACTCCAGGGCCTCGACCACGATCTGCGCCAGAAACGTGTCCCGGCACGCCAGAACCCGGTTGAACCGATCCAGACCCGACAGTAACGTAAGCTGCACCGTAAGCCACTCCCATAGTTGCAAGCTACTGGAGCGTAATAGCTTACGGTGCACTTTCAAGCTGCACGAGGGGATTCCTCACCCCTCATTGATCTTTCTGGATGGGGTC
>JAKQOW010000152.1 GCA_029565065.1 Acidobacteriota bacterium
GGTTGAGGGTTGAGGGTTGAGGGTTGAGGGTTGAGGGTTGAGGGTTGAGGGTTGAGGGTTGAGGGTTGAGGGTTGAGGGTTGAGGGTTGAGGGTTGAGGGTTGAGGGTTGAGGGGTTCGTGCTCGTAATTCGTAATCGTCATCGTAATCGTGCTCGTAATCGTCATCGAGGCTCAAGGGGAATGGGTAAATGGGTAAATGGGTGAATGGGGGAACGAGGGAATTGGTGAG
This sequence comes from Acidobacteriota bacterium, assembly GCA_029565065.1. GTDB lineage: Bacteria > Acidobacteriota > JAAYUB01 > JAAYUB01 > JAAYUB01 > JAAYUB01. The sequence continues at coordinate 231 of JAKQOW010000152.1, forward strand.
GGCTGCAAGCTTTCAATTGTAAGGGATACACGGAAAAGATCGCCGGTTCGCCGATTCGCCCTATTGCCGGTTCGCTGATTCGCCGGTTCGCCTTTCTATTGATCCCCCGGCACCGCGCAGAAGTCCTCCAGGCGGAGGCCCTCGGCCTGCAGGATCTCCTCGGCCGCGGCGGCGTCCTCGCGGCGGATGGCGAAGCGCCGGCTGCGCGCGATGCCAAACAGGTCGGCATCGAGCTCGTTGGCATGGACGATGCGCAGCCCCCGATCTTCCAGCAACGCCTGGAGGAGCCGGGTCTCCGACTCCGAGGCGCCCCGCAGGACGAGATACGCGTCTGACCATTTGTTCAGCATGCGGCCGACTCCTCGGATGGCGGGCGAGCCGACCGGCGACGGCCGGCCCATCCCGGCTGGTGATTGGCCATGATCCGGCGCGGCGGCGCGCGGATCGGCCCGCCGTGTCAGCTGGCGTCGCCCTCGGGAAGCAGGAGGTCGGGCCCCGTCCCCTCGCCCTCCTCCGGCTGGTAGGTGGTGAGCACCGCCCGCTTGTTGACCTCGCCGAGCAGCGCCTCGAGGAACACCTCGAACCGGTGGAGCACGTCGACGAGCTCCGACCGGCCGGTGGCGATGATGATCTCTTCCATGAATTTCTCGAAGTCGTCCCAGTCGCGGTACATCAGGTACTTGAGCGACAGGTCGCGGAAGAGGGCCAGGCGCTCGATGAGGCGGGTGATCTCCTCCTGGTCCACGCGCTTCTGGTAGTCGTGGATGAACTGGATGAGTCCGCGCAGGTCATCGCGCAGCTTGAGCGATTCCTTGAGCCGGGTGGACAGGTTCTGGAAGATCTCGGAGCCGTCGAACTGCGTGTCGAACACCTGGGCGATCTGGACGATGGCGTTCTGCAGGCAGTCGCGGATCAGCCCGTGGCTGTTCTCCACCTTGACGAAGATCATCTGGGCCTGGCGCATGTACACCAGCCCCACCAGCTCGTGGTTGAACACCTTCTTGAGTTCCATTTTCAGGGCGTAGAGGATGGCGTCGATGCTGTCCACGAGCTGCCGCGGCAGGGCGGGGTTGGCGATGATCTTGTTCTCCATGAACTCCATCAGCAAGTGGAGGTCGGAGCGGATGAGGACGAAGATCATCAGGGTGTTCTTCAGCGGCCGATCCAGCTTCAGGGCCACTTCGACGAACTTCAGGTAGTTGACGATCCGGAACAGCTCCAGGAAGACCTTGGCCACGTGCTGGCGGAGCTGGTCGTCAGTGATGTTCTTGACGATGGCGGCCAGGCGCTTGTTGTGGATCTTGTCGTAGTGGGGCTTGAACTTGTAGGTGATGAGCAGGTCGATGTACTTGCAGCGTTTGATCTCGCGGTTGAGGATCTTGCCGATGGCGGTGAAGGTCTGGTAGGAGATGTGGCTGCTCTTGGTGATGTCGATGAGCAGGGTGCGGATGTCGGACAGCGAGTCCAGCAGCAGGGTCATGCTGTCCTCGGGCGAGGGCTGCTCGATGAGCTTCTCGAGGAACGCGTCGAGGATGAAGTCCTTGCGCAACTCATTTTCGATGTACCGCTCGAACTGGATCAGGTGCTGCCGCTCGCGGGTGAGGATCTCGGTGCAGATGTGGCTCATCCGGACCGAGACGCTGTGGACGATCTTGAGCTCCTCGGAAAAGTCCTTGCTCAGGATCTCCTGCTGCTCGTATTCGGAGAGCGGATGGTTGCCGATGCGGAAGAACCGCTCGAACGAGTTGATCCACATCTCGAGCTCGAACAGGTACTCGGCCTTCTTGTCCTTGCTCAGCTCGTCGAGCCACTCCTTGAGCGAGTGCGTCAGCGGCGAGCGCGTCTTCTCGCCCAGGCTCGGGGCCAGTTCCACGTAGTCCAGGAGCGGTTTGAGATATTCCCGTTTGGCCATGGCGACCACCTTGCGGCTATTGTGAAAGCTTTTTGTTTATATCACAATTGCGACGGTTCCTCAATGGACCCGCGCGGTTCGGGTCGGCGCGGCGGGCACGCGCTCCGTGCGGCTGGCCAGGCGGCCCGAGTCGAGGTGGAGCGTGTGCAGCTTGTAGCGCAGGCAGCCGGCGGCATCGGGCTCGGTGGACGCCGGCGCGCCGATGATCCGGACCCCGGCCACGGTGCGGTCGAGGCTGTCATGGGTGTGGCCGTGCAGGATCGCCTTGACCCGGAACACCGCCGCCAGCAGCCGCAGGCAGCGCCGGTCGAACGGGTCGAGCTGCAGCGCCCGGCGTTCCCAGAAGACCGCCGGCCGCTCGCCGCGCCGCCGGCTGGTCGCCGGGCGGGGGATGTTGGGCGAGTGGTGGATCAGGATCAGCTTGAGGGGCGCATCCTGGAACAGCAGCAGGCAGCGGCCCAGCTCCGCGAGCTGGCGGCGGCCGATGCGGCCCACGGCGTTGTCCAGGCCGGAGGAGTTCCCGGCGTTGGCCGCGTCCACCGCGAAAAGCGTCAGCGCCCCGCCGACGCTCCGCACCCATGGGAAAACCCACTCGTGACCGCCCAGCGCCAGCCCCGACCGGGCGCGGGCCCAGTCCTCGGCGCGGGGCCGGCGGCGGCGCGATCCCAGGCAGCAGACGTCGTGGTTGCCCGGCAGCACGGCCAGCCGATCCCGCAGGCCCGCCGCCGTGACCAGGGACCAGAAGCGCTCCCATTCCGCCAGGTCGCCGTGGTCGGTCACGTCGCCGGTGACCACCACCAGGTCGCTGGCGCGGAGCGGCGGATCCGCCAGCAGGCGCTCGAGGTGGCCGTTCATCCCGCGCAGCCGGCCGAAGAGCCGGGCTTCGGAGCGCGGCGTGCGGTCGTCAGCCGTCAGATGCAAGTCCGACAGGTGGGCGATGGTGATGCGGCGGTGCACGGGACCCTCCCACAGGCTTCAGTGTCGCCACGACAACTGGAAGCGATTACCAAAGAATACCAAATTTTGTGATGTATCTCACAATTTTAGTGTCAGAGATGTTTAATATGTGTTCGCGGTATTGCACCCACACAGGCAGGCGGCATGAATGCGACAGACTTGAGCCGGTTCGACGACCGGGAGGTGGCGCTCCCCCGGCCGCACTCCGTTCGCCTATCGGCGGCCCAGCGGACCGCCTGCACCCTCAACGCCCTTCACTTCCGGGAATTCACCCGCCACCTGCACCCGGATTCGGTGCTGGTGCTGGCCCCCCGCGACCTGCCCGGGATGGCGTACGTCCTGCGGCGCTGGCCGGCGGCGGCGGTCACCGAGTGGGCGACCTCGCCGGAAGCGCCCCTCCCCGCCTGGATCGCGGAGTCGCGCGAGCGCATCCCCGCCAGCCGGCGCTACGATCTCATCGCCTGCCCGGACGGACGCCACCTGCTGACCGGCCTGAGAGAACGCCTCCATGCCATGGCCCGGCATCTGAATCCGTGCGGGTATCTCTACCTGCACCTGCCGCTCTCGGCCAATCCACCGGCCGCCCCCGCCGCACCGACCCGGAGCGCCGATCCGACGCCCCTGCTCGAGGTGGTCGGCCGGTCCGGTTTGGATCTGGTCCGCTGGCACTGGACGTTCCGGCGCAACCGCGGCGAGCTGGCCGTAAAGGTGCTGGACCAGTTCGGCGCCCGCCGGCCCATCCAGGCCCTGGCCCGACTGGCCCTGTGGCCTGCCAGCCGCGTGCTCGTCCACCTCGACTCCATGGGTGAGGCCGCCGACGGCGCCGGGCTGGCCATCCTGTTGCAGCGATCCGCCTGAACCCGCATCCGGGGGCATCCAACCCCGCGGTCAATCCTTCGTCACGGTCGTCTTGGTCGCGGTGCCGCGCGTTGTCCCGGAGAAGGACGACGCACGCTCGGTGGCCCGCGCCAGCACGCAGTTCTCCGCCAGCTTGCCCCAGCGGGATTTGGCGGGATCGTACGTCTCGACCGTGGCGGTGAAGCGGTCCGCGGCGCGGTCGTACCGGCCGTTGAGCTGCAGCAGAGTCATGTGCTTATCCAGCTCGAGCGTGTTGCGGGACGTCCGGGTCAGCGTCAGCGGTCCGGCGGAGAGCCGGCCGTCGGCGGTGAGGACGTAACGCCCTTCGTAACCCAGAGGCACGCTGGACGTCTTGCCGCCGGCGACGACCGCCGCCAGGTACTTGGCCCGAACGGTGCCGTCCCGGTAGAAGGCCACCTGGATGTCGCCGCCCCCCGTGGCCGTCGCCGCCTGGCTGGATCCGCTGCTGCCCCGGGAGGCGCCCGCCGTCCCGGGGGCCTTTGCGACCGCCGCCTGACGCGGCAGCGACGCGGCGTAAAAACCGCTCAACTCCCGCCCCGCCGGCAGGAACCACGCATCCTTGATATCGGTGGGCGCCGACGCAGTGCCGCGGGGCTTCACCGGCTCGCCTGCGGACGCAGCACCGCGGGAGTCTGCCGGCTGGGGCGGCGGGGTAACCGGTTCCGGCTTGACGGTCCGGGTCCTGGGCATCCCCGGCTGCGTCGCGGGCGAATGCGCCGCCGCGGCCTGCTCGCCCCCCGACGGCGGAATCATCACGTTGGGCGACTGGGCGTCCGGACCCGCCTTGAGCGAACCGGCCACCCCCCTGCAGATGGCCGCTCCACGCTCGGACAGGTAGTGGGCGGCGGGCCCCGAGTAGGAAAGCCACACCCCCTTGTCCGCCTCCGTGATCATCGACACCTGGCCCTGGAAGGCCACCTCCTGACGGCTGAACGTCATGTTCATGGAAACCGTCCGGCTGTCCCGGCCCACCACGTCGGTGGTCTTGAGGTCGGGAATCTCCCGCCGGAGCTGATCCACGACTTCCTGGGCCAGGGCGGCGGGGCTCTTCTTCGCCGTGTTGGGCACGGAGATCATGAGCACTTCCTCGCCGCTGGCCTCCGAAACCGCCTGGATCGTGGATCCCTTGGCCTGGGCCTTCCATCCGGCCGGGTAGAAGAACGAGAGCGACTTGTCGGGCGCGGTGTACTTGATCCACTGCGGCTTGAGACCGCGTCCGCCGCCGGGCTCGACGCTGAGTTCATGGGCCGGGTGGACCGTGGATTGGCCGGACTTGGACGTGGTCTGCGCGGCGGTCCAATCCGCCGCGCCCAGCAGACCCGCCGCCAGAAGCAGGCCGGCAGCAGGCAGGGACAGTCGGCGACTTCGTATCATGGCATGTCTCCTCATTATGATCATTTTCTGTATGATGCACTCGCCGGGGAAAAAGTGACAAGCTTTATCGAGGGGTTTCCATGCAGGGATCGGACGCAGGACATCGGAATTCGGGCATCTGATTTCGTGCTCGTAATTCGTAATCGTAATCGTAATCGTGATCGTAATCGTGATCGTGCTCGTAATCGAGGCTCGAACCTCGTTCCTGAAACGCAGCCAACGGACATTGGATATCGGAATTCGGATCCGGGGTGCGGGGCCAGCGGTTCGGGGCTCGCTACACGTCTTCCGCCTCACTTCTCCCTTTTCCCGATTCTCCCATTCACCCATTCACCAATTCACCGGCCAACCCTTTCCCATGGTCGGGGCCGCTCATTTCCGCCTGGCCGCGATGCCGTACTTATCCATCTTGTAGCGGAGATTGCGTTCGGTCATACCCAACGCCTCGGCCGCCCGGATCTGAACATGGCCGGATGCCTCGAGCGCCTCGCTGATCCGGTGCCTTTCCAGCGCCGCCACCGCCTGCGGCAGCGGCAGGCGGAACAGCTCGTCGGTCAGTGACGCGCCGCCGGCGCCGGACAGCTCCGGGAAGTCCTCCGGCTGCAACCGGCTGGTCCGCGCCAGCACCACCGCCCGCTCCACCATGTTCTCCAGCTCGCGGACGTTGCCGGGAAAATCATGGCGCATGAGCAGGTGCATTGCCTCCGGCGAGACGCCGTCGACCGGCCGAGCGTTGGCGGCGGCGAACGTGCGGGTGAAATGGTCGATCAGGCCGGGGATATCCTCCTTGCGCCGGCGCAGCGGCGGGATCTCCAGCCGGATCACGTTCAGCCGATAGAACAGGTCGCTGCGGAACTCCCCCCGCCGGGCCATCTCGGGCAGATCGCGGTTCGTCGCGGCAATGAGGCGGAAATCGACGGCAACGTTCTCGTTGCTCCCCAGCCGCTGGATGGTCTTTTCCTGCAGCACCCGCAGCAGCTTGACCTGGAGTGAGGCGGGGATCTCGCCGATCTCATCCAGGAACAGGGTGCCGCCGGCGGCTTCCTCGAACCGGCCCAGCCGCCGGCGGTCCGCACCGGTGAACGCGCCCTTCTCGTGGCCGAACAGCTCGCTCTCCAGAATGTGTTCGTTCAGCGCCGAGCAGTTGACGGCGACGAACTTGCCGTCCGCCCGCGGCGAGGCGAAGTGAATCGCCCGGGCCAGCAGCTCCTTGCCCGTGCCGCTCTCGGCGTTGATGAGGACGGTGGCGGTGGACTGGGCCGCTCGCAGCGCCACGTTGACAACCTCCTCCATCGCCCGGCTCTGGAAATGGATGTTGGCAAATTCCTGCCGCCGCTCCAGGTTCTCCCGGAGGGCCTTGTTTTCCTCCAGGACCGTTTTCTGCTGCACGATCTTCCGGACCTTGACTTCCAGCTCATCCAGGTCCAGCGGCTTGGCCAGGTAATCGGCGGCGCCCTGCTTCATGAAATCCACCGCCCGCTTCACCGAACCGTACGCCGTGAAGAGGACAAACTGGACCAGCGGATTGGTGCGGCGGATGTGCTCCAGAATGTCGGCGCCGGTGCCGTCGCCCAGCGTGTAGTCGGACAGCACCAGGTCGACCCGTTCCTGCTCGAGGATCCGGATGGCCTCGGTCCGGCCTGCGGCCGCGTGCACCGCATAGCCCAAATCACGGAGAAAGCCCGCCAGCAATTCGCGCTGGTTTTTCTCGTCGTCCACCACCAGGATCGTCGCCCCGTTCATGTCAGGTCGCCCTCCCCTATCAGGATCTTCACGACGCCGCCGCCCGCCGGGTCGTTGGCCAGTTCCAGCCGCCAACCGTGGGCGCGCGCCACTTCGGCGCTGATGCTGAGGCCGAGTCCGGTGCCGCCCGGACGGGTGGTGAAGAACGGCTCCACACCGCGCTGCAGCGCCTCCGGACTGAATCCCGGGCCGGTGTCGCGGATGGTCAGGACGGCGCCGTCCGCTGATCGGTCCGCGATCACGCGCACCGTGCCCGGACCGGCCAGCGCTTCGAGGCCGTTCTTGACCAGGTTGACCAGCACCCGGAACAGGCTCTCCGCGTCGGCGCGAACCGTCAATCCGTCAGCCGCCGGCATCTGCGCGACGTCCAGCACCGCCCCCTGTGCCGCCGCGCCGGCGGTGAACAGCTCGGTGAGCCGGTCCAGCAGCTCCGCCACGGCGACCGGCCGGCGCACCGCTGCCGGCGGCCGGGCAAAGACGAGAAACTCTTCGATGAGCGTATCCAGTCGCTGGATTTCTTCTCGGATCACAGCCAGAGTGTCCTGGCTTCGGGTGTCGGCGGTTTCCCGTAGCCGGCGCTGCAGCGTCTGCACCGACATTGAGAGCGCGTTGAGCGGGTTGCGGATCTCATGAGTCACCGCCGCCAGCGTCCGGCCCACCGCGGCCAGCCGGCGGTCGCGCTCCAGCTGCTCCTCCAACGCCCGCTGTGCCGTCACGTCGCGCAGCAGGATCAGCGACAGGCTGCCGACGGGCACACCCTCGATCCCCGGCAGATCCTGGCGGTGCAACTGGTACAGCGCATCCGCCCAGCGGAGGTGGCCGCAGCCGGCCGCGTCCGCCAGGGCGACAGCAAGCTCCGGCGATAGCGGCTCCCCTTCGATCGCGGCGAATCGTTCCGCGGCCTTCCGGTTGCGGCGCACCACCCGGCCGGTCCCGTCGAGGACCACGAGCGCCTCGGCCATGTGCTCGGTGATGTGGCCCGACAGGGCCAGCGTCTGCAGATAGCGTGAGTGGAGGTAGCGATAGTTCTGCACCGCAGTCAGCAATCCCACCAGCAAGCCGCTGACAAGCACGAATCCGACTCCCGCCAGGATCTCCCGGCGCTGCAGCGCCTGGAGCTGGCCGCGGTAGAAATCGAGGTTCATACCCAGCCGGAACACGGTGGGATAATCCTCCCGCAACGCCAGGGGCACCACGACCTCCAGCACCTCACGCCCGTCGCGCTCCACAAACCGCGCCTGCCGGCGGCCCGACTCGAGCACCCGGCGGAGTTCCGGATCTTCATCGAATGATTCTACCGCGGTAACGCCTGGCGAGACGCTCACCGGCCCTTCCTCGTCCTGAATCACAAGGTAGGCGATGTCCGGGTTGGCGGCCATGTACGCCACCGCCTGGCCGAGACCCGCCCGGCGGCGGTAGGCATCCAGCTTCGCCGCGTCGATGTTCACCACCACGGCGCCGCCGCCGGGGCGGGCGACCGCCACGGCAAACCGCTTCCCCTCGTCGTACCGGCTGTCGCGAAAGCCCAGCACAAGTTCCTCCACCTGCCCCGCCAGCAGCGGGCGGAGCACATCCGGCCCCAGGTCACGGGGCGCTGTCGCGCCATCGATTGGCGGATGTGAGGCCATCACCAGGCGCCCGGTGCGATCCACCACGTGAACCCGGAACAGCCCCAACGATTCAGCCAGCGCGCCCAGCTTCGCCGCCTGCAGCCGTCGGTCGGCTTCCAGGTGGGCCACCAGCCGCGCCGACGCCGTCAGGCGCTCCACGGTTTCGTCTTGCAGCAGCTCGTACGACTCCAGGCTGAACGCGGCGGTCCGGGCCAGCGACTCGGCCAGCGTGAAGGCGCTGGCTTCGAGCAGACGGCGCAGCTCCCGCTCCGTGCCGCGGTAATCGTGATAGAGAAACCAGCCGAAACCGATGGTCAGCAGTGGGAACATGAAGAACAGCAGGCGCGGAGCGGGGAAGCGGCTGGCGGGAGCGGGATGCGGCGTCATGGAGCGGACTCTTCCGCCTTCCAGGTGAGCGTGGCCGGCAGCTTGTAATCGGGCAGGGACGTCCAGCGGCCCAACCGGCTGGAGACGGGCGTCCCCTCCAGCGACCGGAGCGCCGCGCCTTCCTGGATCACGGCCCAGCGCACGAGCAGTCCTTCCGTCTCGGCCCAGGTGTACAGGATGGTCAGGGTACGGCCGGCGCCTGCGGCGAACTGCTGCGGCGCCGTCGGCTCTTTTCGCGCGTCGAGTTGCCGGCGGGTGTCCTTGTCCAGACCCGGGATGTCACCGGGAGCGCAAACCATCTTCAGCGACGCGTCGTCCGGGAGTGCGAGCACACCGTTCATGACAGCCGCATGGCCGCTGACAATTTTTTTGGCCTGCTTCTGTCGATAGCGCTGTTGGAACCGGTCGTCGATGCCGTCTCCGTCCTGGTCATAGACCGTCTGAGAGCCCCAGCCACCGTAATGGGGACCCGCGCCGCGACCCGAACCGCCGCCCGCTCCGCCACCGCCGCGGCGCTGAGGCAATGCCGCAGCGGTCAGGAGGATCAGGCTCGCCACTATGATCACGCACCGCTTCATGACCGTGCTCCAGAAGCATTATAGCAGAAGGAGCGGCGCGGCCCCGGACAGGGCCGCGCCGGTGGTTGGAACAGCAGGGCTGTTACTTCCGGTTGCCGCAGGAGCCGTCGCGCAGCCGCTGTCGCTGGCCGCCGCCGTTTCCGCCGGCGCCTGCCCCGGCCCCATGGCCGGAACGGTTCCGCTTGAGCTGACCGTCGCCCTGGCCCTGGCCCTTGCCGCCGCGGTTCATCTTGCCCTTGGGCTGCCCAGCGGTGTAGTTGTCACACACGCCGTCGCCGTCTGCGTCCACAAACAGGCGGCCCGACGGATTGTCCGCGGCCCTGTCGACAGCTGGGTTGCCTTTCGCCTTGGCGGCCGGTGCGGTTGCTCCCTGAGGAGCGTCGGCTGCCAAGACCATGCCCATGGCAACCAGGCTCAGCAGGGCGATGAGAGTCACTATCTTTTTCATGTCAAACCTCCACATTTCAAATTGAGTGTTCAATTCTTTTTCCACAGCGGCAGACCGTCTTCACCCCGCAGGACGATGGCGGTGCCCGCCGTGTGATTCACGACCTGGAACGCGATCCAGCGCGACGGATCAGCCAGACAATTCGCAGCCAGAACCGTGACGGCGTCGCCCGTCTGGACAGTGAAGCCGTTGGCGGCCAGATACCACGCCGGCCCCATGGCGATGGCATAAGTCACACCGTCGGCATCGGTGAGGGTGAAGCCGCAGGCGCGGGCGCCGAGCGAGAAGGACGTCGCGGTTACGCTGCCGGCGATCTCCCGCAGCGAGGCCAGGTCGGGCAGCTGGCAAGCGCCGCCGTTGTCGGCGCCGCCCTGGCGGCCGCGGCCCCGGCCCTCCGCCGGTCCGTTGCCCGAGCCGTTGCCCGCGCCGTCACATTCGCCACCGCGCGTGCCGGCGCGGTCGCCCCGGCGGCCATGGTCGCCGAGCTGGTATTGACGGCCACCGGTCCAGAGCGGCCGGCCGTCCTCGCCGCGCAGGACCAGTTCCGTGCCGTCGGTGAGGTTGCGGATCACCACCGCATAGAAGACCTCCACCGCCGGGTCTGCCGACGCGAACGCATCCACTGACACGGCGTCGCCCTCGGTCAGCTCGAATTCTTCCGAGTCGAACAGCCAGTAGGGCCCCGCCTGGATTGTCACCGGCTCACCGGTGACGGGCGTCAACACGAAGCCGGGCTGACCGGCGCCGGGTTCCGCCAGGATGGCGGTGACGGTCCCCTCAAAATGGAACACCTGGCTGGGATCCAGGTTCTGGATCGTCCCGCCTCCCGAGCCGCCGTTTCCGGAACCGCCGTTCCCGTTGCCCTGGGCAGCGAGAAAGGCACTCAGAACGAACACCAGCATTGCGCCGAACATCACCTGCATCCGTTTCATGGGTTACCTCCGTTCAGTTTCTTCGCACACTCCGAGTAATGCACCGTGCATGCCAATTATCAGAATGCGGCGCAAGACATTCTTATATAAATATTTACATTCATTTGAGCGGTCACCGCCAACCGACGGAATCGTCCGCTCGGCCGCCGAACGATCGATCACAATTGCATTGGATATTCGTCTATTCAATTGAATTGATGAACGTTAAAGTTTCCGACCAAACAGCCGACCCGACTCGACGATTTTGTCGGGAGATTGTGAGACGTAGTGTCACTTTGCGGAAGGATTGAGATGAAGGTCCTCAAATCCTGACTTGTGGGTGCGGGGACCTGGGCATCGGGACCTGGGTGCCGGGTTCTGAGAGCCAGGAACCAGGACCCAGGTCCAAAGTCCAAGGTTCAATGTCCGCAGTCCGATGATCGGGAACGAGCCTCGAGTCTCGAGCCTCGATTACGATCACGATTACGAGTACGATTACGAGCACGATTACGAGGACGATTACGAGGACGAGCACGAACGGGAATTCCCTGCTATAATTTCGACCATCACGCATGCAACGAGGCACGAATCCGTATGCTTCACATCGGCGTTCTCTTCGGCGGCAAATCGGGCGAGCACGAGGTCTCCCTCGTGTCCGGCACCACGGTGATGGCCAACCTGGACCCGGCACGCTACCGCGTCTCCGCCATCGGCATCCGCAAGGACGGCTCCCTGGCCGCGCCGGACGAGGCCCGCCGCATGCTGCGGCGGCCCCTGCCCCACGTGGCGTGTCCGGAGGTGATCCTCCGGTCCGCCTCGGCGGGCCGCTTTCTCGAGATTGCCGCCCGCGGCGCCGACGGCGCCGAAACCGCCTTCGACGTCCTCTTCCCCGTGCTCCACGGCACCTACGGCGAGGACGGCACCATCCAGGGCCTGCTGGACATGGCCGAAGTCCCGTGCGTCGGCTGCGGCGTGCTGGGCTCCGCGGCCGGCATGGACAAGGAGATCATGAAGCAGCTCTTCGCCGCGGCCGGCCTGCCCCTGGTGCCCCACCGCGCCGTCTCCCGCGGCGACTGGCGCGCGGACGCCGGCGCCCTGGAGCGACGGCTCATCGAGGCGCTCGGCCTGCCGCTGTTCGTCAAGCCGGCCCGCCTCGGCTCCAGCGTGGGGATCTCGAAGGTTCGGACGGCGGCGGAGCTCGGCCCCGCTCTGGCGCTGGCGTTCGATTACGACTACAAGGTGATCGTGGAATGGGGCGTCCCCGCCCGCGAGATCGAGTGCTCGGTCATGGGCAACCAGGCGCTCCGCGCGTCGCTGCCGGGCGAGATCCTCCCCAGCAACGAGTGGTACGACTACAACGCCAAGTACGTCGACAACCGCTCCGACCTCCTCCTCCCCGCGCCCCTGGATCCGGCGCTCACCGAGCGGGTCCGGGAGCTGGCGGTCCGGGCGCTGGCCGCCATCGGCGGCGAGGGCTACGGCCGCGTGGACTTCCTCCTGGACCGCGACACGGGCGACCTCTACGTGAACGAGATCAACACCATCCCCGGCTTCACCGAGATCAGCATGTTCCCGAAGCTGTGGGGCCTCACCGGCGTACCCCTCCCCGCGCTGCTCGACGAGCTGGTGCGGCTGGCCCTGGAGCGCCACGCCTGGCGCGCCTCGCTCCGCACCAGCTACGGGGACGCGTCATGACCGCCGCCGCGGACCGGCCGCTCCCCGAAGGGAAGCTGGACTCCGGCCTGCTGGCCGAGCTGCTGCGGACGCTGCCGCCGCCCGACCCGTCGGTGGTGGTGGGTCCGGCGGTGGGCGAGGACGCCGCGGTGGTCCGGGTCGGCGCCGAGCTGGTGGTGTTCACCACCGACCCCATCACCTTCGTCAGCGACGACGCCGCCGCCTGGCTGGTGCAAGTCAACGCCAACGACATCGCCGCCATGGGCGCGCGGCCGCGCTACCTGACGGTCACCGCGCTCTTCCCGCCCGGCGCCACGGCCGCCGCGGTGCGGGAAACCTTCCGCCGCCTCGTCGCGCACTGCCAGCGGCTGGGGATCGCCCTCGTGGGCGGCCACACCGAGATCACCCGGGCGGTGACCCAGCCGGTGCTGGTGGGCCAGATGGCCGGTGTCACCGACCGCCAGCGGCTGCGCCGCAGCAGTGACGCCCGGCCCGGCGACCGGATCCTGCTGGCGGGCGCCGCCGGCCGCGAGGGGAGCGCCATCCTGGCGCGGCACCGCGCGGCCGACCTGGCCGCGGTGTTCCCGGCGGAAGTGCTGGCTGACGTGGCGCGGTGGGCGGAGCCGCCGGGGCTGTCGGTGGTGGACGCGGCGCTGGCGCTGGCCGAGATCGACGGCGTCCACGCGCTCCACGACGCCACCGAGGGCGGGGTGGCCGGGGCGGTGCGGGAGATGGCGCTGGCTTCCGGCGCCGGCTGCCGCCTGGTGCTGGAGCGCATCCCGGTCCGCCCCGAGACCTGGGCCATCTGCGGCGCCCTGGGGCTGAACTGGCTGGGCCTCATCAGCTCGGGCCTGCTGGTGGCCGCCGCCGCTCCGGATGCGGTGGCGCGCTGCCTGACGGCGCTGGCGCCTCTGGGCCTGCCGGCCGCCGACGCCGGCGAGATTCTGCCCGCGGGCAGCTTTCTGGAACGCGGCGGCGTCGACACGCCGCTGCCGGAGTTCGCGGTGGACGAGATTGTGAAAGGAATGGGTGCATAGGTGGATGGGTGCTTGGGCCGGAGAGCGGGAACGAACAGCGTGCAAGAATAGACGGGGAGCGGCGTCTTCAGGACGGACGCTCTGAAATCCAGGGACGGAGGCACACCATGAACACATCGCAACACGCGGCGCTGGCGGCCGGAGTGCTGCTGGCGGTGGCGCTGCTGCTGGCCTGCGGCACGTCGCGCGAGGGGGCGCCCGCCCCCGAGCTGCAGGAATCCAAGACCGTCGCCGCCGATGGCGGCGCGGCGATGGCCGCTCCGCCCGGGGAGCCGGTTGCGGCCCCGAGCACGGACGAGGCCGCCCGGCGTGAGGACGTGCAGCGCCCCGTCGAGGCGACGAAGAAAAAGATCATCAAGACCGCCGACGTCCGCATGCAGGTGGCCGACTACGCCGCCTGCCGAAAGTCGATCGACGCGCACGTCACCGCCCACGGCGCGTACATCGCCTCGGAGAACGAGAACAACGACGGCCACAACCTGGAGAACACCCTCGTCATCCGGGTGGAGGCCGGGCGTTTCGACGCGCTGCTGGCCGCGCTGGCCGGCGAGGCGTCCTACCTCCACACCAAATCGGTCAACGCCCGGGACGTTACCGAGGAGTACGTGGACGTGGCGGCCCGCCTCCGCACCCGGCGCGAGGTGGAGGCGCGGTACGTCGCGATCCTCCGCCAGGCCCGCACCATTCCCGACGTGCTGGCGGTGGAGAAGGAACTGCGCGTGCTCCGCGAGGAGATCGAGTCCGCCGAGGGACGGCTCAAGTACCTCGACGACCAGGTGGACTACAGCACCATCCGCCTCACCGTGTACCAGACGCTCGCCTTCGCGCCGGCGCCCGGCGAGGGCATCGGCTCCCGGCTGCTGGCGGCGCTCCGCGAGGGCTGGTCCGGCCTGGTCGCCCTGTTTGTCGGGCTGGTGTACATCTGGCCGTTCTGGGTGCTGGTGGGCGTCATCGTGTGGCTCCTGGTCCGGTACCGCCGCCGGCAGCTGGCCCGTCGCGCCGCCGCCCCGCCGGCCGCCGGCGCGCCGAAAAGCTGACCGGCCGGGTCGCGACATGCCGATGGCATCCGTCGAACGCTACGAGTTCCACACCCACACGCTGCTCAGCGACGGCGACCTGATCCTGTCCGAGCACGTCCGCCGCGCCGAGAAGGCCGGCGTGACGGTGCTCGCCGTGACCGACCACGCCGACGCCAGCAACCTGGAGGATCTGCTGAACGCCTACCGGCGCTTCATGGAGCTGGAAGCCGTGCGCTACGCCGTGCGCGTGGTCCCCGGCGTGGAGCTGACCCACGTGCCACCCGACCTCATCGACGAGCTGGCCCGCCAGGCCAAGGCGCTCGGCGCGCGGGTGGTGGGCGTGCACGGCGAGACCATCGTCGAGCCGGTGGCGCCCGGGACCAACCGCGCCGCCGTGACGTCGCGCCACGTGGATTTCCTGGCCCACCCCGGCTTCCTCACCGCCGAGGAGGCGCTTGCGGCGGCGGCCGGCGGGGTCTGCCTCGAGCTGACGGCGCGCCAGGGGCACTGTCTGACGAACGGCCATGTGGCCCAGGTGGCTCGCGCGGCCGGGGCCGCGCTCATCGTCAACTCCGATGCCCACGCCCCCGAGGACCTGATCGACGCCGTCTTCGCGTGGCAGGTGGCCCGGGCGGCGGGCCTGTCCGACACGGAGGCCAACGCCGCGACGCTCGTCAATCCCCGGCGGCTCTTCGAGCGCGTGTCCGCTACTGATGGTTGATAGTTGATGGTTGATGGTTGATTGGCGGAGGTTCGTGATCGTAATTCGTAATCGTAATCGTGATCGTAATCGTGATCGTAATCGTGATCGTAATCGTGATCGAGCCGTTTGAAGGTTTGAAGGTTAGAACGTTCGAAAGTTCACAGGTTCACAAGTTCCCAGGTTCGTAGGCTCGCTGACAGTTGATTGTCGATGGTCGAGCCCTGAGCGGCTGTGCGCGTAATTCGTACTCGCCATCGTAATCGTGATCGACAATCTGGCAATTGGGTCGATCAGCCATCGCGCCACGAACCCGGCCCGAATGGGCCGGGCTGGATTAGCCAGGGGCACAGCCCCTGGTGGGCGACCATCAGTTCAAATACTCCGTCTGTCTTTCTGTAGCCCCAGCGGGGCGAAAGAACAACACTCGGATCAACGCACTATTTTTCGGACACCTCCACGGCGTATCCGTTTGTACGGGTAGAACCATGGGGAGGCGGCCATGTCGCAATCGTACGCGCAGATCCTGTTGCACCTGGTGTTCGCCACCAAGGGGCGTGAACCGTTGCCGGCCGATCCCGCCATCCGCTGAGGCAGAGTTCGTGGAGCTGCTCCGGTTCCACCAGGTGCCGAACGACGAGCGGACCATCTGGGATTGAACGGATGGAGTGCGGAAAGATCCGCGGCCCCGATGTCGCTCCGCTGCGGCTCGGGGTGGGGGGAACAGACGCACGCGTCGATGGGCCTCACACCAGGGGCTGCGCCTCTGCCTAATGCCGTCCGGCCCTGCGGGCCGGGCGCGTGCCGCAAAGCACGCAGGAGTTGTCTCTGTTGGAGCTGATCACTTCTTCGCCGGGGTCGCCGGAGCCGCCGGTGCGGCGGCGGCGGGATAGGTCTGGTTGTAGAGGGCGATGACTGTGTCCGTCACGTCGGCGCCCGGGTTGAGGAAGGCGATGACCTGAGGGTTGAGGTAGAGGATCGCCGCGTATTGGTTGTCCTGGGCGAATTTCTGGAACAGGGGCGCCATCTTCGCGTTCATCCGCTTGGTGAAGTCCTCGATCCGCTGGTTGAAGGCCTTCTTCAGGTCCTCGGAGCGGCGCTTGATCTCGGTGTCCAGGGCGTCGATCTCGCCGATCAGCTCGTCCCGCCGGGTGTCGGTGAGGACGTTCTGCTGGCTGCGGAGCTGGTTCTGCTTCTCCTCCATCAGGCGGGCCCGGCTCCGGACCTGGTCGTCCTGAGCCTTGGCCCAGTCCATGATCTTCTGGTACTCGGCCTTCCCCTCGTCGGTGCTCACCACCGCCCGGTTGGAATCGATGAACCCGATCTTGGACTGCGCCCACGCCGGTGCCGCCAGCACCGCCAGGACCGCGATGATGCACATGCTCGCTCTGTTCATGGACCGTCTCTCCTTTTTGGAATCACCCGGGAAACAGCTCGCCGGGCGCGAAACCGGCCGCCCGGCGCTGGGAACCGGCGGGTCGGGCTTCGTCCCGACCGGTTATGATAACGGGCGCGACAGCGTGGTTTCAACCCTTTTGTGCTTCCCCGCTGCAGCCGAGCCTCGCCGGCTGGATAGATGTACGGATCCGCCGCGGCGATGTTTCGCTTGCGCCGCCATCCGAATCGACCGATACTTAGCCGGAGCCGGCCGGAACGACCGGCCCGGCGGAGGATCCGTGCAGGGACGTCTGTCATCCGTGTGGCTGACTGTTTACATCCGCGACCGGGGCGGCGTGCTCACCGTGGAACGGCGGACCGTCATCGCCGGCTGATGAAGCGCGTTTAAAGGGCCGTCAGGTCTGACGGCCGCGCCCCCGGACCCGGCGGCCTACACCCGGGTGGATCTCGCGGACGGACTCACCATCTACCTCGCGCCCGAGGTGGCGGCGACGCTGTGCCCCGGGGCGGGCAAGCTCCTCATCCACATCCAGGACTACGGCCGCTTCTGGCTCCACTTGGAACCATGACCACGACGGCCGGCACGCGCCGGCCTCACGCCGGCAGCTTCACCCGCGCGAACTCCAGGCCCAGCGCCTGGAGCCTGGCGTCGGCGGGACGGGTGGTGGCGGGATCCCAGTCGCGTTTGGCGTAATACTCGGCCATCATCCGGTCCCAGGCGTCGCGGGCCACCACCGCGCCCTTGCGCGGGCCCACCGTGAGCGGTTCCTCGAAGAAACGATCGGGGATGCTGTCGTCCGACCGGCGGAAGCCCTCGCGATAGTTGAAGCACTTCTCCAGGTTGAACACCCGTTCGCCGGCGGCGGCGTAGTCCGCGTCGACCCAGCCGCGGCCGGAGATCGATTCCAGCACCTGCTCCACCAGGCCGGCGGCGTAACCGCCCCGAGCGAAGAGGCACACGCCGACGGAGTCCACCAGGGCGGTTCCGTTCTGCCGGTCGGGAGTGAATCCGTTCAGGTGGCAGGCGCCCCGGTTGGAGGTGGCGTAGCTCACGCCATAGCCCGGCTGCACGTGGACGTTCCACGCCGCGAAACCGTGCCCCTTGCTGTGGATGGCGAACTTGGCGGTCTCGTGCCCCATCCGGCCGGCCAGGTGGCGGACGCCCCGCGCCGCGTCGTCGCCCACACCCTCGCGGTGGGCGATCCGGTGCAGCAGCTCGACGGTGGCGTCGACGCCGCCCCAGGCCAGGTCGAGGCCGTCCAGGGCATCCCGGTCGATGCAGCCGCGCTCGTACGCTTCCATGAGGAACCCGATCACCCCGCCCACCGAGATGATGTCGAGCCCCAGGTCGTCGGCGTGCCAGATGGCCCGCTGGACGCCGCCCAGGTCGCCGATGAGCAGGTTGGCGCCCAGCATGGTGCCGGTCTCGTATTCGGGCCCGTCGTGGACGAGACCGGGGTACGGCCCGTCGGCCACGCGGCCCGCCTTCTTGCAGGCCAGCGGGCAGGCGTAGCAGGCGAAGTCCCGCTGCCAGACGGCCCGCCGCGCCGCCAGGCCGCCGATCCGCTCGATGTGCTCGAACGTCCCCTCGCGGAAGTTGCGCACCGCCTGGGTGCCGTTGTCGCTGGATGCCACAAGCGCCGAGCCGGTGCCGTAGCGCCGCCAGTTCTCGGTGCTCGGCGTGCCGCGGAAGCCCGCGCGGGCCTTGTCCAGCGCCTCCAGGAACCGCTTGTGGGCGGCCACGTCGGGCTGGCGGGAGCCGCGCACGGCGACGGCCTTGAGGTTCTTGGCGCCCATCACGCAGCCGGTGCCGGCGCGGCCGGCGGCCCGGGCCGCGGTGTTGATCACGGAGGCGTAGGGGACGACGTTTTCACCGGCGGGCCCGATGTAGCAGGTGCGGAAGCGCCGGTCGCCCAGCGCCTCGGTGAAGGCGCGGTCGAAGGCGTCGGTACCCATCCCCCAGAACCGGCCGGCGTCGCGGATCTCCACCCGGTCGTCGTCGACGTACAGATAGACCGGCGCCGCCGCCCGGCCCCGCACCAGGATGCCGTCGTAGCCGGCGAAGCGGATCTCCGGCCCGATGAACCCGCCCATGTTCGAATAGCTCACCGTCGACGCGTGCCGGTGGGGCGAGGCGACCGGCGCGGTGATGGGTGACTTGGTGACGACGCAGGTGCGTGAGGCGGACGGCAGCGGGAACCCGGCGAACGGCCCGGGCATGAAGAGCAGCGGGTTGTCCGGCCCGAGAGGATCGACGCCCGGCTCGGGGAGCAGGTCCCACAGCAGCTTCATCCCGAGGCCGCGCCCGCCGATGAACTGTTCATAGTCGGCTGCGGGGATTTCCCGCCGGCCGGTGCGGCCCGTGGACAGGTCCACCTCCAGCACGGATCCCCAGTATCCCGGAAGTCGGCTCATCGGACGTCACCTCCTTGCGCCGGCCCGTACCAGCGCGCGATCAGCTCCGCCGCGATCCGCTCCGGCGGCAGGGCGTAATGCCGGCCGTCCAGGCCACCTTTGATGTAGCTCAGGGCGCCGTAGGGACAGAGGGCGACGCACTGCGGATCCCCGCCGCACAGGGTGCACATCCGCTCCGGACGGTTGGTCTCACGGTTGGGGATGATGGCGCCCACCCGATGCGCCCGGCACGCTTCGGCGCAGGCACCGCAGGCGATGCAGCGCGACGGGTCGTTGCGCACCGTGAGCAGGACCGGGTCGCGGTACAGGGCCCGCCGGCCTTCGGCGTCGGGTTCCACCGGGCAGGCCGCCACACAGGGATTGTCGCGGCACATCACGCAGACCACCGGCACGTCGGCGTCCGGATTGAACGCGTGGACCCGGATGTTGGACAGGCTCGGGTTGCCTAGCCCCCGCTGCTCCTCGCCGTCCACCGTGACCGGGTGGTTGAACTGGGCGCAGGCGGCCTCGCAGGTGCGGCACCCGGTGCAGCGGTTATAGTCCACCAGGATCATCGCGTAGACCGGCTGCCGGGACGGGCCCTGCGCCCACAGGGTGCGCGCACCGAAATGGCCCACGGCCAGGCCGGCCCCGCCCCACGCGGCCAGACGGATGAAGTCGCGCCGGTCGGCTCGCACCCCGCCGCACAGGTCCAGCGCGGTGAGCGGCCCCGGCGATGGTTCGGACGCACTCATGGCAGCCACCTCCTCGCCGTGAACCGGGCCGGGCCCGGAATCCCGGCGGTCATGATCGGATACGCATCATTATACTAAATCGGCGATTCCCGAACCCGCCGCCCGGTTCGCGTTCGAATGCGCAGCGGCAGCGCTCGAAGCGCGGGGTTCTCCTCGGACGGGCTGGAGAGGCTGGAGGTCCGAGGCTTCCTACATGGGGTATGTCCCCGCCATCCATGAACTGGCGGAATACCGGCAGCGGCTGATTATGCTGCCGGATGATGACCGGTTCCGTCTCCCGGGGCGGGAGCGGCGTGCCGGCCGGCCAAGCGGACGATCGCGGCGACCAGTCGTTGGCAGACCACGAGCGTCCGCTCGCCCCAGCTCCCCGGCCGCGGCCGGAGGGACACGCCGAGGAGCTGGCCGGCGGCGGCTCGCACGTCGAAGAACGTCCCGATGCGGGCGATCCGCTCACCGCGAAACTCCAGGTGGTCGATGCCGTCGAACGTCGCCGTCCGTCGCGTGGGGGCGTAGCCCGGGGCCAGCGGATGCAGGTGCGTGCCGGTGATCCGCCAGGGCACGGCGCAGCTCCCGCCGTCCGGCGCGACGCAGACCGGTCCCCGCACGGTCAGCGCGAAGTCGGGGAAAGCGGCAAGAACCGCCTGGGCGAACGTGCGAACGGCTTCCTTCCCCCTTGCCGGCGCGCTCATGGCCGGGTCGTCCCATACCACGTCGTCGGTCAGGCAATCCAAAAAGCGATCAAGATCCCGCGCAGTCCAGGCCGCGATCAAGTCGTGGACCAGGCGGATGCGCTCATCCGGTGACACGAATGGCTCCATCGCCATGCCCACCTCCAGGGAAACCCCATCCTTCACCAAACGGAGACGGACTGAATCACCGGCAACCGGGCGCGGCTCACTCCCCGACGAGCCGGATGTCGAGACCGCCCACGGCCGCCGGGGCGATCCGGAGCCAGCCGGCCGCCTTCTCGCCGAGCATCCCCTTGCCGGCGAGGAACTGTTCCGCCCGCGCCAGCGATTTCACCCGGACCTTCACGTATTGGACACCCGGGGCGGCTGCTTCGATCACCCGGAGCCGGGGGCCGGCGGGATAGGAGAAAACCAGTTCCTTCGGACTCTGGGGCCCCGGAATGAGCCGCGTCCACGGCGGCGCCGCCGCCGCAACCGATCCTACGCCGAGGACGATCTCCTCCACGGCGACGACACCCAGCGGCCCGCCGTCGCGTCGGGCCAGTTCCGCGGCGGCCGCCGCGCGCTCCGCGGCCACCTTCGCCCGGGCGACGTAGTCGCAGACGAAGACGAAGACGTTTTCAGGCGGGAGGCCGGCGAAGAAGACGTTGATCCAGATGACATGCTCCTGCCCGCCGGCCGTGTACTTGAACGGTACCGGCTCGGCGTGGGGGATGCCGATGCGGTCCATCGCCGCCACCGCGGCGGCGGCGTCGCCCGCGGGTTCGAAGGCGATCCCCTTGAACTCCGTCGGCGGCGGGGCGCCGTCGGACGTGGGCATGGTCACGAATTCGAGGGCGGCGTTGCCGAGCATCAGGCCGCCGCTGGCGAAGCCGCCGTACCGCTGGTAGGGCCACGCCTCGGGGAGCTGGAAGTCATCCCGGAACAGCCGGAACAGCCGCTCGGACTCCGCGGACTGGATGAAGACATGGTCGATCTGCGTCAGCATGGGTGTCTCCTGTTCCGCCGGACGGGCGGCAACCGATATGGACATCAGCACAATAAGGGTGAGGGCCGAACGCTGCCTGCTCGTCACCCCTCATTCATACCACAGACGCCACCCGCCGGCCAGATCCTTAACGGTTTTCTATCGGCCGCCGCCGTAGGCCGCGTTCGGCAGACGCGGCCTACGGTGGAATCCAGAGCGGCGTCGAGCCGCCGCACTTCTGGGCGCTGGGGTGAGTCACAGGATCCGATGACGAGCACGATTACGATTACGATTACGATGACGATTACGAATTACGAGTACGATTACGAGCACGATGACGAGTACGCGCTCGATTGGGCTCACGGCACCCAACCGACAATTTTCCGTTGACAGCACCGACGCCTAGCGTTATTAGTGT
>JAKQOW010000158.1 GCA_029565065.1 Acidobacteriota bacterium
TCCGCCCCGAGCGCGGCCGCGACTACTTCGCCGTGGCCTGGAGCGCCGCCACCCCGCTGGCCAAGGCCACCGCCGACCGGCCCTCCGACTTGCGCAACGCCGCCACCGCCGCCGACTACCTCGTCATCGCCCCGCGCGCGCTGCGCACTCCGGCCAACCGGCTTGCCGCCTACCGCGCCGACCAGGGGTACCGCACCCTGGTCGTGGACATCGAAAACATCTACGACGAATTCAACCACGGCCGCCCCTCCCCTCACGCCGTCCGCGGCTTCCTGAGCCACGCCGCCACCGCCTGGGCCGTGCCCCCCCGCTTCGTCGTCCTGGCCGGCCGCGGCACCTTTGACTACCGCGACCGTCAAGGGTCCGGCGACAATCTGCTGCCTCCCATCTACACCGGCACCCCCCACGGCCTAGCCGCCGCCGACATGCGCTACGGCTGCGTCGCCGGCGACGACAACGTGCCCGAGCTGGCCATCGGCCGCCTGCCGGCGACCACCGCCGCCGAGCTCCAGGCCATGGTGGACAAGATCATCGCCTACGAGGCGCTGCCCGGCGGCGCCTGGTCCCGGCGAGCGCTGGTCGTCGCCGACAACCCCGACCCCGCCGGCGACTTCCCCGCCGACTCCGAAACGGTCGCCGCGGAGTTGCCGCCGTGGCTGCGGCTCCGGCGGATCTCGCTGGCCGAGCAGACCGCGGTCGAAGCCCGGGAGGCGCTCGTCAGCGGCATTGCCACCGGCGCCGGCCTGGTCAACTACCTCGGCCACGGCGGCGTCGACCGCCTGGCCGCCGAAGGCGTGCTCCGCCTCGATGACGTCCCGCTCCTGGCCAACGGCGCCCGGCTGCCGCTGGTGCTGGCCTTCACCTGCGCCGCGGGCGAGTGCACCATCCCCGGTTACCCGGGCCTGGGCGAAGCGCTGCTGACCCGGCCCGCCGGCGGCGCCATCGCCGTCTACGCCCCCGCCGGGTTGTCGGACAACGCCGCCGCCGTGGAGCTCAACGCCGCGCTGGCCGCCGAGCTGGGCCGCGGCCACGCCACGCTGGGCGAGGCCCTCCGCGCCGCCCTGGCCGCCTGGGCGCCGGCGGATCCAACGGCCGCCTACCACCGCGACCTCTACATTCTCCTGGGCGACCCGGCCCTGCGGCTGGTCCGATAGGGGAGAGCGCAGGCTGGCCTGCGCTTTGGATGGACGCGGAACGCGTCTTTGGATAGCGCGAAGCGCTTTGGAGTGCGCAGGCTCGACTGCGCTTTGGATTGACGCGCAGCGTCGTAATACTTTTCAGCCGTCGCAAATCGACAACCGTTCCGGAATCCAAAGCGGCGTCCAGCCGCCGCACTCCAGACTTCGTGCCGCCGCACGCCAATCGTCATGCCGCCGCAGATCAGATTATCCAGCCGCACCAAAGTTGGAAAGCGCAACCACTTCTCACCGTCCGACATCACTTTTCTGCCCTAGAGTTAAAAATATCCGGGTGCGGAACAATCAGTGTTACGAAGTATCCAGATTCAATCAAAATAATATTGACTCATGTGTAAAATTTTAGTGTAATATTTCAATCCGAATCTTTGAATAGGCTGATCGGATTGGTTTTTAGGGTCCTTTGGTGTATTTTTGATACACAACAATCATTTATCAATAATTGAGAAATGTCTTTTGGCTGTAAAACGTGAGCAATCGGGAGGAGGAACCATGCACCCCACCACATCCAAAACATACACCGGCCGAACTGTTGCTCCGGAACGTTTCCTGATACTGTTCGGAGCGATTCTGGTGTTGACGGCTTTCCTGCCGGCCGGCGGCCACCGGACGAATTACTGGTCCACGCACATCGGCTCCGGCGGCTCCCGCAGCTTCGGCGACTACATCAGCGCCGGCACCGGCGGCTTGAACACGTACTATTCGTTCTGGATTGAAGTGCCGGCGGGCCTCGGCCAGATGGGCATCTACATCTTCGATGCCGACACCGGCGGCACGAACGACCGTCAGCGTGGTGGCGCCTGGGATACCTCCACCCGATACCGGATCTATGATCCCAGCGGCACCCGACAGGTCAACCAGACATTCGGTGTGAACGCCTCGCTCGACAACATCTGGGCCGGCTGGACTTTCAACAATCCCGCCGCCGGTCATTGGGA
Organism: Acidobacteriota bacterium; assembly: GCA_029565065.1. Classification (GTDB taxonomy): domain Bacteria; phylum Acidobacteriota; class JAAYUB01; order JAAYUB01; family JAAYUB01; genus JAAYUB01. Next base: position 2,135 of record JAKQOW010000158.1, read on the forward strand.
ACTGCGTGTGGACAACTCCAGCGCCGTGACTACCGGCGACGATAACAACTTTTTTGGCGTGTGGGCGGCAGACACGACGACATCGTATTTCTGGGACCTCAGTACCGATCCGGGCTGGACCATATCGGGAGGCGAATGGGCGTACGGCAGGCCAACCGGCTCCAACGGTGATCCCAACAGCGGTTTTACCGGCAACAACGTTTACGGTTACGACATCACCACGGACGCCCGTTACGGGAACAGCATTCCCGAGTACTACCTGACCACCACCGCCATCGATTGTTCCAATCTCAGCAACGTGCAGCTGCGCTTCTGGCGATGGCTGGGAGTCGAGAGTTCTAACTGGGATCACGCATACATACGAGTATCAAACGACAATACCAACTGGACATTAGTCTGGCAGAATCCGACCACGACCTTGATCGACACAGCTTGGACGCAGGTTGCTTACGACATCTCCGCCGTGGCCGACGGCCAGTCCACGGTGTACGTGCGATGGGTGATGGGCACGACGGATAGCGCTGATCGCTATTTCGGTTGGAACATCGACGACATTGAGATCCTGGGGGATGATCCAACATTCGTGCCAATGGAACTCAACGTTTATGCTGAATCCTACGTAAACATTGGATTGCAAGGTGACGCCGGCGACAGTCTCACCTTCGACCTTTACCCATACGTGGACTGCGGCTGCGACGGCGATTTCAACGAGTTCGATTCCGATTCCGGGGCCTCCTACTCGATCGCCAGCCGGTCCGGCGGATTCAGCCAAACATACACCACCGTGTCGGGGGATGATGTCTGGCGCGGCAACACCTTCACCGGCTGGACCGATGACTTTTACTCTGACGACTACGGCATCTGGTCCGAGGACCTGACCATCAGCCTGACTACGGGCACGACCGGCAATTTCATCACCCATTACACGGGCTCCTTCGCCGCCGCCAGTCCGCCGCCCACCACTCAACCTCAGGCGAACTCCTTGCGCCTGTACTTCCCCACCGACGCCGGCGGCGCGCCAGATAAGCCGTACGTGGGCCAGGTGGTTAAATTCGTCTCGGGCCAGAATCCGCCGCAGGTGGGCCAGCTCACCCGCCTGCGCATCCGCGTGGATGTGAACAATCCCACCCCTCACGCCATCACTTTCAGCGCGTCGAACACCGTCAACGCCTACGTCCCGGGCGGAGCCGTCGTGTACGCCGGCAACGACGCGGTGACCCAGGGGAGCGTCACCGCCGAGCCCGCCGTGGGCGGCTCCGGCACGGTGACCTGGAACCCCGGCACCCTGGCCGCCGGCACCAGCGCCACGCTCGACTACGAGGTGAACGTCACCCCCACCGCAACGGGCCGGCTGGCCGTCACCGGCACACCCGCTTCCAACGGCACCACAGCGATCTACGTGGACGAGACGGGGAACACCACCCAGACGCGCGCCACGTTCACCTTCGGCCCACTGTGCGAGCTGGCGGTGACCACGGGTACGCCGGTGCCCACCCGGGTGCTGCTGGCCGACTTCGGCGGCGTGATGGCCGGCGACGAGCCGGCGCTGCGCTGGTCCACCGCGTCGGAACAGGGCACCGTGGGCTTCTACGTCTCCCGCTGGGATGCGGCCGACGGCGGGTGGCGGCGCCTCACCGACGCGCTGCTCCCGGCCCTGCCGGGCCACCCCCAGGGCGG
>JAKQOW010000160.1 GCA_029565065.1 Acidobacteriota bacterium
TCCAGGATGCGTTTGATGGCGTCGCGCCAGCGCTTGTGTGCCTGGAGCAGGAACTCGCCGATGCCGGGGACGGAGGTGCCGGCAGACGACCACAACTCGAATACCAGGCTTCCCGACTCTTCGTGAACGGAAACGAGCCGCTTCAAGAAGACCTCAAGCAGACTGTTCAGACACTGCACCGCGGACAGCGACTGGCTGGACGCGTGCAGGGTCGCAGCCAGATCCCGCGACACCATGTCTTCCGCCACGCAGCAGAACAGCGTCGCCTTGTCCCGAAAGTGCCAGTAGACCGTGCCCTTCGCCACCGAAGCCGCGGCCGCGATGTCGTCGAGCCTGGCCTTGTCGAAGCCGCATCTCGCGAACACGGCCCTCGCGGCCGCCATGATCCTTTCGCGTCGGCAGGGCGCCGGGATCTTGTGGTCCATCATGCATCCTCGTCATCGCGTCGATGTGTCAACGCTTCGCCTGGGCGGGTGCGCCCTCTTGAGGCGGCGGCCCTTCAGTCGTGTGATCCCACCCGCCGCCCAGCACCGAGAAGAGCCTCACCTGGTTTGCCATTCGCGCCAGGCGAAGACGGACAAGGTTCTGCTGCGCCGCATAGAGGGATTGCTGGGCGTCCAGGACGGACAGGTAACTGTCCAGGCCTTTAAGGTAACGGCCGTTGGACAGCTTGTAGGTCTGGGCGGCGGCGTGGACAAGCGATTCCTGCGCGGCGATCTGCCGGTCGATGGTCCCGCGCACGGCCAGGGAGTCCGCCACCTCCCGGAAGGCCGTCTGAATGGCCCTCTCGTATCGAACGACCGCCAGCCGCTTGTCCACTTGTGTCACTCTCAGCGCCGCCCAGGCACGCGCGTCGAAGATCGGCATCACGACTTCCGGCGCCACGCTCCAGGCGGTCGATCCGGCGGCGAACAGCCCGTTGAGCTGGTTGCTGCCGGTTCCCAGGGAACTGGTCAGCGTGATCCTGGGGAAGAGGGCGGCGCGGGCGGCCCCGATGTTGGCGTAGGCGGCTTTCAGGAGGGCCTCGGCCTGGAGGATGTCCGGTCTTCGCAAGAGCACCTGGGAAGACAAACCGGGAGCGATTTCCAGGAACGGGGCGACGGCGCCCAGTTCGTCGGGCAGCAGGGTCTCCGGGACCGGCGAGCCCACCAGCAGGTTCAGGGCGTTCTCGTCCTGGGCCACCGCCTGGGTGAATCGGGCCAGGTCCGCCCGGGCCAGGTCCACCTGCGTCTGGGAACGGTAGAGGTCCAGTTCCGGAATGACGCCCTCATCGAGGCGGCGCTTCACCAGGGCGTACGCCTCCTGCTGCGTCTGGAGGGTGGTCCTGGCCAGCGTCAGGGCTTCGCGGTCGGCGGCCAGGGTCAGGTACGCGTTGGCCACCGACGACACCAGCAGAATGTGCGTGTCCTGGCGGGCCTGCTCGGTGGCGAAGTACTGCTGCTGGGCCGCCTCGGACAAGCTGCGGATGCGCCCGAAGAAGTCGATCTCCCAGGCGCTGAGGGCCAGGCTCGCCCCATACTGCTTGACGGTCAGCGGGCTGCCCGTGCCGGAGAGGTCCGCCGGCAGCCGCTGCTGACTGCCGTTGGCTATCGCGTTGACGATGGGGAACAACTCGGCCCGCTGCACGCCGTACATCGCCCGGGCGCGTTCCACGTTGAGCGACGCAAGCCGAAGGTCGCGGTTGTTTCGCAGCGACAGGTCGACGACGTGCAGGAGCCTGGAGTCGCGGAAGAACCGCCTCCGCGGCGGCAGGTCGGCATCGGCCGGGGCGGAGGCGGGCTGCGTCGTCGCGTACGCCGGCCCGCCGGGCCAGCGGTCGGGGATCGGGGCGGCCGGGCGGTTGTAGTCGGGGGCCAAGGTGCAGCCGCTGACGGCGACGAGCAATCCGGCGACGATAACGAGCGTGTTCCTATTCATGTCGGGGGTTCCCGGATACGTTGACCTCTGCGACCTGCTCCTGGCGCCGTGCACGCCGGCCGAACGTCTTCTCGATGAGCACGTAGAACAGCGGCGTGAAGACGACCACGAGAATCGTCCCCGTGACCATGCCGCCCAGCAGGGCCGTGCCGATCGGGATCATGCTGCCGGCGCCGGCCCCGGTGGCGATGGCCAGGGGGATCACCGACAGGCCGGTCGTCAGGGCGGTCATCAGGATGGGGCGGAAGCGGAGCTTGACGGCCTCGACGGAAGCGGCGATCAGGTCGGCGCCCTCGGTCATGCGGTCCTTGGCGAACTGCACGATCAGGATGGCGTTCTTGATGGTCAGGCCCAGCGTGTTCAACATGCCGATCTGGAAGTAGATGTCGCTGGGCAGGGCCCGAAGCGAGCAGGCCAGAACGCTCCCGACGGCGCCCAGGGGGAGCACCATGAGGACCGCGATGGGGATGGGCCAGCTCTCGTACAGCGCCGCCAGGTAGAGGAACATCACAAAGACCGCGAACGCGTAGAGCAGCGGCGCCTGGGACGTTCCCTGGCGCTCCTGATACGACAGCCCCGTCCAGTCGTAGCCGGTCCCCCTGGGCAGCTTGGAGGCGATCTCCTCCATGGCCTGCATGGCCTCGCCCGAGCTGTGACCGGGCGAGGGCTCGGCCCAGATGTTCAAGGAGGGGAACCCGTTGAATCGTTCCAGCCGGGGCGATCCGCTGGTCCAATGCCCGGTCGCAAACGAGGCGAAGGGCACCATCTTTCCGGCGGTGTTGCGGACGTACAGCTTGTTGAGGTCCTCCGGCAGCATGCGGTGCGGCGCGTCCGCCTGGGCGTAGACGCGTTTGACCCGCCCGCCCTGGATGAAGTCATTGACGTAGGCGCTGCCGAAGGCGGCCGAGATGGTGTTGTGGATCGAGTTGATGGACAGTCCCTGCGAGCCCGCCTCGGCCCAGTCCACGTCGATGCGGTACTGGGGCTCGTCTTCCATCCCGTTGGGGCGGACGCGCGCCAGCCTCAGGTCCCGCGCCGCCAGTTGCAGAAGCTGGTTGCGGGCGTTCATGAGTGCGGCATGTCCGATGCCTCCCCGGTCCACCAGTTGGAAGTCCACGCCCTGGGCATTGCCCAACTCGACGACGGCCGGCGGCGGGAACGCGAAGACCAGGGCGTTTCGCATCTGCGAGAAGGTGGCCATGGCCCGTCCCGCAACCGCCTTGACCCTCAGGTCCGCCCGGTCGCGGAGATTCCAGTCCCTGAGCTTGATGAACACCATGCCGTTGTTCTGGCCCCGACCGGAGAACCCGAACCCGGCGATGGTCATGCAGGACTCCACCGCCTCCTTCTCTTTCTCCAGGAAGTGCCGCCCGACCCGGTCGGCGACCGCCTGCGTCTGCTCCAGCGTCGTGCCCGTGGGCATGAGGATCTGGGCCAGCATCATCCCCTGGTCCTCGTCGGGCAGGTAGCCCGTAGGCATGCGGGCGAAGAGGAAGCCCAGGCCCGCCACGATCAGCGCGAAGAGCAGGACATAGCGAAGTCTCCGCGCGAGGACGTGCCCGACCACCCTGACCACCAGGCCCCGGAAGCGGAAGAAGCCCCGGTCGAACCACAGGAAGAACGGACGCAGGAACCAGATCGCGTTCTCGGCCGGTTCGTGCCCCTTGGGCACGGGCCTGAGGATGGACGCGCACAACACCGGCGTGAGCACCAGGGCCACCACCACCGACAGCACCATCGACGAGCAGATGGTGATGGCGAACTGGCGATAGATCACTCCGGTCGAGCCGGGGAAGAAGGCGATCGGGCCGAACAGCGCCGTCAGCACCAGGCCGATCCCGATCAGGGCGCTGGTGATCTGTCCCATGCTCTTGGCGGTCGCCTCGCGGGCGGAGATGCCTTCCTCGCTCATGATCCGCTCGACGTTCTCCACCACGACGATGGCGTCGTCCACCAGCATGCCGATCGACAAGACCATGGCGAACATGGTCAACATGTTGATCGAGAACCCGAACAATCCCAGCGCCCCGAACGTGCCCAGCACCACGACGGGAACGGCGATCGTCGGGATCAGCGTGGCCCGCAGGTTGCCCATGAACAGCCACATCACCAGGAACACCAGCACGATGGCTTCGAGCAGGGTCTTGACCACCTCCCAGATGGACACCTTGATGAACGGCGTGGTGTCATACGGATAGATGACCTTCATCCCGGCGGGGAAGTAATGGCTCATCTCGGCCAACTTCGACTTCACCGCGTCGGCGGTGTCCAGGGCGTTGGCCCCGGGCGCCTGGCGGATTCCCATAGCCGCCGACGGCATGCCGTTGTAGAACGCCTCGATGGCGTAGGATTCGGTGCCCAGTTCCGTCCGCCCCACGTCCTTGACCCGCACCCAGGAGCCGTCGGCGTTGATGCGGATGGGGATGTCGGCGAATTCCTCGGGCGTCTTGAGAAGACTCTGGACGATGATGGAGGAGTTCAGGCGCTGCCCGGGCACGGCCGGGGCGCCTCCGAACTGCCCCGCGGAGACTTCCACGTTGTAGGCCCGCAGGGCCAGGAGCACGTCCTCCATCGTCAGGTGGAAATCGGTCAGCTTGTCGGGATCCAGCCAGACGCGCATGGCGTACTGCGAGCCGAAGTTCTCGACCTCGCCCACCCCCGGCACGCGGGCCAGCACCTTCTCCAGCGAGGACTGAGCGTAGTCCCGCAGGTCGTCGCCGGTCATGCTGGCGTCTTCGCTCACCAGGCCTACGATGAGCAGGTAATTGCGGGTGGACTTGCTGACCTTGATGCCGGTCCGCTGGACCACCTCCGGCAAGCTCGCCATGGCGAGTTGGAGTTTGTTCTGCACCTTGGCCCAGGCTAGGTCCGGGTCCGTTCCGGGCTTGAAGGTCAACTCGATCCGCGAGGCGCCGGACGAGTCGCTGGTCCCCGAGATGTACAGCATGTCCTCAAACCCGGTCATCTTCTGCTCGATGATCTGCGTGACGGTGTTCTCCACCGTCTCGGCCGAGGCGCCGGGATAGAAGGAATCGATGGCAATGGCGGGTGGGGCGATCGGAGGGTATTGCGATATGGGCAGGAGGTAGATGGCCATCGCGCCCGCCGCCATGATGACGATGGCAATGACCCAGGCGAACACCGGCCGATCGAGGAAGAATTTCGATAGCATGTGTGACGACTCCGTCAGTCAGCTTTTGTGGCGGGTCCGGAGGCGGGTTTGGTGGACGCACTGTCGGGCTTGGCTGCGGCCAGCGGGACGGCACGGACGGGCATGCCCGGGCGGACCCGCTGGAGGCCCTCGACAATCACCCGGTCGCCGACGGACAGCCCTTTGGACACCAGCCATCGGTCCGTCACCGTCCGGTCCAGCGTGAGCATCCGCACCTGCGCCACGCCGGACTGGTCAACGATCAAGGCCAGGGGGTTGCCCTTGGGGTCGCGCGAGACGGCCTGCTGGGGCACCAGGATCGCGTTCTCGTTCACGCCCTCGGTCACCACGGCCCGCACGAACATGCCGGGCAGGAGGACATTGTCCGGATTGGGGAATACCATCCGGAGAATGAAGGACCCGGTGGACGGGTCGACCGTGACATCCCGGAACTGGAGCGTCCCATGGAGCGGATAGACGCTGTTGTCCTCCAGGATGAGTTTCACGCTGTTCCTGCTGGCGTCCTGCGACAGGCGCCCGTCCGCCAGGCGCCGTTGCAGCCTGAGCAGGTCGGTGGTGGCACGCGGCACGTCCACGTAGACGCGGTTGAGTTGCTGGATGGTGGCCAGGGGGACCGGTTGATGCGCCGTCACCAGGGCGCCGGTCGTGATGGCGGATCGCCCGATCCGCCCGTCAATGGGCGCCTTGACCTGGGTATAGCCCAGATTGATCTTGGCGGTTCGCAGCCCGGCCTCGGCGCTGCCGATGCCGGCCTGCGCGCTCTGGACGGCCGACTCGGCCTTCTGGATGTCGGCCAGGGCCACCTCAATGGCTGCCTGGGCGCGGACGACGTCCGCCTCGGCGCCCTGTACGGCGGCCGCCGCGCTCTGGATGCCCGCCTCGGCCTGCTTGAGGGCGGCGGAGGCGTCGTCATAATCCTGTTGGCTGACCGCCTTGTCGGCCAACAGGTCCTTGAACCGCTGTGTCCGCAGGCGCAGGGGGACGGCGTTGGCCTCTGCACGGGCCTGGGCGGCATGGGTGGCGGCCAAGGCTGCCTTGGCGGCGTCGCGCGAGGCAACGGCTGTGGCGTGACCCGCCTTGGCGGCCGTGACCGCCGCCAGCGAGTTGACGTGACTGGCCTTGGCCAATGCCACCGCCGCCTCGGCGCTGTCGCAGGCAGCCTGGTAGCTGCTCGGATCGATCTCGTACAGTACGTCTCCCTCCTTCACGTCCACTCCCTCGGTGAACAGGCGCTTCTGAATGAGCCCGCTGACCTGGGGGCGGATCTCCGCGACCAGGAAGGCCGAGATTCGCCCGGGCAGTTCCACGGTCAACGGGATCGGCTGAGCCTGCATGATCAGCGTGGCGACCTCCGGGGGCGGGGGCGGCGGGGCCTGCTTGCCGCGGTCGCAGCCGGGTACGCACACAGCCGCCGCCACGGCGGCCAACACAATTCGAACCCATTTCGTGTCTGTCATGCATGTGCTCCGCTTGGGGTCATGACCGGCCCTGCCGGTCGTCCCGGGTGAGGCCTGCCTCCGCGGTCTCGGCCGTCAGGAACTCAATGACTTTCGCATACGACCGCAGAAGGGTGGATCGCTCGTTTGGCGTCAAGTTGTTCATGGTGCGAAACAGTCTCTGGTACCGCTCCGGAAGATGGCCGCCGATGAAGTCTCGACCTGACGGCGTCAGGTGGATCGTCACCATGCGGCGATCGCTGGGGTGGGGCCTGCGTACGACGTGACCCAACTTCTCCAGGGAATCCAGCGTGCCGGTCATGGCCGATCGCGTCAGGCCGACCTCATCCGCCAGGTCGGCCGGGGTCAAGCTGCCCTCGGGGTTGTGATAAAGAGATTCCATGATCTCCGCCTGCCTGGCGGTCAGGCCCCATCGGCTCAGATCGTTCTCGACCAGCGCGTCGATTCGGCGATGAACCGGGATTTCCCAGATAGCCCGCCCGACTCCGCCACCGGGCCAGCTTGTTTGTATTGTACCCCCCCCGAATTCTGTCAATCCACATTTTGCACATTCTCCTTCCTGATCCAAGGCCAAAATGCCCCGGGAAGAGGGCCAG
>JAKQOW010000174.1 GCA_029565065.1 Acidobacteriota bacterium
CGTATTGAATTCATCCTACAGTCCCCGCTGGAAAATGTCTAGCCCTATGACGGCCCCTCCGCCTCGTAATTCGTAATCGTACTCGGACCTGGGACCTGGGTTCTGGGACCCTGGCTCGAGGCTCGAGGCTCGAGGCTCGAGGCTCGAGACTCGAGGCTCGTTCCCATTCCGACATGCGTGTCGCTGATCGGGCGTTTGAACGTTCGCAGGTTCGAAACCGTTGATCGTTGATGGTTGATCGTTGAGCGTTCGGCACGCGCCCGGCCCGAAAGGGCCGGGATCGTGGCGCGATGGCTGATTGATCCGATCCCGTCACCGACTTCGGACATCGGAATTCGGAAATCGCGGCTCGCGGTTCGGGGCTCGGGGCTCGGGTCTCGCGGTTCGGGGCTCGGGGTACGGGTTTCGTTCCCAACCCTCAACTCTCAACCATCAACCATCAACGATCAACTGTTTCGAACCTGCGAACGTTCTCAATTCACCCATTCACCCATTTCCTCCCCTCTGCCCAATGACAAATGACCATTGCAAAATGATCAGTGACAAATGATGCCCTCTCTGTGTCCTCCGTGCCTCTGTGGTGAATATCCCCCCGCCGGTTCGCCGGCTCGCTGGTTCGCCGGCTCGCCGAGTGTCCTCTGTGCCTCGGTGGTGATTCCCCCCGCGCTTTGATTTCTCCCCGTTCGATGGTACATTGAAATCCACATCGCCTCGAGGTCTCCCCATGGCGCATTGTCCCCGCTGTCACACGCCGTCGGCCCCCAACCAGCCCTTCTGCAGCCGCTGCGGCCAGGCGCTGACGCCCGCCGCCCCGCCGCCATCGGCGTGCCAGTACTGCCGTGCGCCGCTTCCAGCCGGCTACACCATCTGCGCCAACTGCGCCACCCGGCAGCAGCAACCGCCGGCCTCGGCGTGCCAGTACTGCCGCGCGCCGCTTCCCGCCGGCTACACCATCTGTGCCGCCTGCGCCGCCCGGCAGCAGCAGCCGCCCCCGGCCTCGGCGTGCCAGTACTGCCGCGCCCCGCTCCCCGCCGGTTACACCATCTGCGCGGCCTGCGCCGCCCGACAGCGGCCCCAGCCGGCCCCCGCGCCCGCACCGTACGCCCAGCAGCCGCCGGCCTATGCCCAACAACCGCCGCCGGCCTATGCCCAACAGCCGCCGGCTTACGCCCAGCAATCGCCCGCGGCACCTCCGCAGCCATCCGGACACGGCTGCCGGAACACCTTTCTCGTCCTGCTGGTGCTCGCCCTGATCGTGCTGCTCGCCGGCGGCGGCGTCGCCCTCTGGTACTACTGGGACGACCTGTTCGGCGGCGACGGCGGCGGCGGCGAGAGCAGCACCAGCGCGCCGCCCCCCGACGTCACGCCCCTGGACCCGGCCGAGACCATCATCCCCCCCGACGAGTACCCGCCGCCGCCGAAGGCCAATCCCCACGCCGGCTATGACTCGCCGCCCATCGACGCCGAGCCGGTGGCGGGCCTGCGCCTCACCGCGCCGGCCGGCGCGCTGGACCAGCCGCGCGACTTCCGCGCCGCACGGCTGGCGCCGATGGAGCTGCAACCCGTCAAGACGAGCCTCGGGGAGCAAAACGTCCTGGTGCTGGCGGGCTTCCGCGTCGACGGCGGGATGGCGCCCGACGACCGGCTTCGCCGGCCCCTCACCGTGACGTTCGACCTGGCGCGCCTCGGCGTGGACCCGGACCTGCGGGGCTGGACCGGCGTCCGGATCGCCACCGACGACGGCCGGCTCAAGGAGATGCCCGCCGAGCGCCAGGGCGACACCCTGAGTTTCCGCACCCACCACAACTTCGTCGTCTACCTGGTGGTGGGCGCCACGCTGATCTCCGGCGCCCTCTACATCAAGGCCGGCGCCGAGGCGGCCGAGGAGACCGAGGGGATCGAGTGGAACGGCATCCTCAGCCGCTCCGGCAAGTTCAACATCCTCTGGCCGAAAGCCCTGTACAACGGCAACGACCGCACCCGCCAGGCGTTCGCCCAGCTTGAGGAGCTGTGGCGCCACCGCATGGCCGGCACGCTGCCGCCGGGCCCGGCGCCGGGCGTGCCGCCCCCGTACGCGAACCAGCAGCGCATCATCGAGGAGATCCACGCCATCGAGCGCGAGTTCCAGGGGGGCTGGCTGCGCGACGAGTGGGCCTGGCCCGGAGCGCTCTGTATCGAAGCCGAGCTCGACTACGCCTACGACTATTTGGTCAAGACGCGCGGCTTCAAGCCGCTGGACCAGCGGCTCTGCGTCTACCTGCGCACGCCGTGGCGCAAGCAGGCGGGCGCCGTGGGCCTGTTCGAGGGGGCGCTGACGCGCCGCGCCTGGCTCAGCATCAACCTGGACAAGGCCGGCGCCCTGGACCGCGCCACCGACCTCGGCGCCACCGCCGACGGCGTGAACCTGCAGGTGACCATCCTCCACGAGCTGTTCCACGCCATCCAGTCCGGCTACGTCACGGGCAACGACACCCTCTGGTGCACCGAAGCGGCCGCCGTGGCGCTGGAGCAGGAGATCCAGCCCCTCTACGAGTCGCGCTCCAGCGGCAAGATCCAGGTCGGGCCGCTCCTGACGAAGCGCGACACCCTCTGGCCCGTCTACCGCCGCCCGCTGGACATTGGCGGCACCGTGGTGGGGCTCCTGAAGGGCGTCGAGATGCTCCAGCACCACGGCTACGGCGCCTCCTTCCTGCTGGAACACATCAAGACCGGTTACCGGGGCGGCGCCGACGCCTTCCTCCCCGACTACATGGCCGCGCTGGGGCGCACCGGCGGCGGCACCGAGGCGCTGGTGCAGATGGCCGTCTCCACCGGCCGGCTGGGCCGGCTCTACACCGACTTTTCCGCCGCCAACGCCGAGGCCGTCTGGGGCATGGTGGACCCCGATCTCGGCAAGGGCGCCACGGAGCTCGACGCCGCCGTCAAGCCCCGCCACTTCCAGCGGGCGGTGGACGTCCACCCCCTGAGCACGCCGTGCTACACCGTCACCGTGCCGGACACCCTGACCCGCGCCCGCGACAGCGTCGTGGTCTTCTTCCAGCAGAACCTGAAGGCCTCCGGCATCACCGTCCAGGTGCGCGAGCCCGGCGCCGCGCGCTGGCGCGAGATCGCCGAGCCGGTGGACACGCAGAAACTCACCTTCTCCGCCGCCGCCGGCCGGACCGGCAAGTGCGGCGTGCAGGTCATCGGCGGATTCGTCAACCGCGACTACAACGTCCAGAACAAGGCGCACCTGGTCATCGTCACCCTCATCCCGCCGCAGCAGCCGCCGTCGCTCCCCGGCGGCTCCCGGCTCGACCTGGCCGCGCTGGCCCCCGACGACAAGCTCGAGATCCGCTGGGCCCGCTCGAAGCTGGACCGCTGCGACGAGTTCGCCGGCTACCGGCTCAAGATCGAGATCCGGACGAAATCGGGACGCGCCGAGCAGACGCGCGACGTTCCGCCGAAGCGGGACCGCCTCGAGATCCCCTGGTCCGAGCTGCTGCCGCCCGAGGTGTTCGAGGTGGCCGAGGACCCCATCGAGCTCCACATCAGCCAGGCTGAGGTGCTCCAAGCCGAGCCGAAGATCGTGGGCCCGTTCAGCGACCCGGTGGTGCTCGTCCTCGACCCCGGCGGCATGGAACTCAAGACCTACGAGGGGCGGGTGACGCTGCTCGGCGGCGACCGGACCTACGAGAAGTTCACCTACTACCCCGTCACCTCGAAGACGCCGAAGACGTGGCAGCCCGGCTTCTACCCGCCGGGCCGGCCCAACGTCTGGATGGGGAGCGCCGTCACCTGGCGCTGGGTGGTGGAGGCCAACCACGGCAACCACGCCAACAAGGTCCTGCACGGCCCGTACCTGATGAAGTACACCAGCGGACGAGTCTGCTGCGAGGCCAAGTTCAACCACGGCAAGCTGGACGGCGCGTTCCGCGTCTACCACGAGTCGGGCGGCCTCGCCGGCACGGGCAGCTACAAGATGGGCGTCCCCGACGGCCAGTTCCCCGAGTGGTGGATCGACGGCTCGCTGTCGCGCACCGAGATCTGGGAATCCGGCAAGCTGGTGGATACGATTTACCCGAAGAAGAAGTGACCTCCCCGTTCGTGCTCGTAATCGTAATTCGTAATCGTAATCGTAATCGTGATCGTAATCGTGATCGTAATCGAGGCTCGAGACTAGCGGCTTGAGGCTCGTTCCCGTAACGCGGCCATCGGACAGTCCGTCTTCACCACAGAGGCACAGAGGACACAAAGAATGTTGAGGGTTATGGGTTGAGGGTTGATCGATGACGGATGAGGGTTCGTGCTCGTAATTCGTAATCGTAATTCGTAATCGTGATCGAGGCTAGAAGCCCGCGGTTCGGGGCTCGGGGTTCGGGGCTCGGGGCTCGGGGCTCGGGGTTCGGGGCTCGGGGTTCGGGTCCCGGGGTTCGTTCCCGACGATCAACGATCAACCATCAACAGTCCCCGTGCCCTCTGTGGCCTCTGTGGTGATCTTCCCCCTCTGCGCCTCGTCTTTCCATTGACAATAAAAGATTGCTTTGCGTCTTGGCGCCTTTGCGTGCCCCTCTCCCTCCGCGCCCTCTGCGTCCTCTGCGGTGAATCTCCCTCTCCGCCGGCCTAATCCAGCTCGATTCGCATGCGGACCAGGTCCACGACGTTGACCCGGCCGTCCCGGTTCACGTCCGCCGCGCCGTCGCCGGCCGCCGGCGCCGTGCTGTCCTCGCTGAGGAACCCCCGCAGCTCCCACAGGTCGAGGTAGTTGAACAACTCGTCCAGGTTCAGGTCGTAGAGGAAGTGGCGGAAGAAGACGCCGCAGTCGTCCGTGGCGGCGAACGCGCGCCCCGACCCGTCGGTGTGGTAGACGAGCTGGGTGACCGAAGTGGTCGACGTATTGAGACCGGTGTTCACGCTGTACACGCTGCTCCCGGTGTGGGTGCTGCGATAGACCCCGCCGGACTCGGTCCCGATGAGCACGTTGACGGGCCACTCCGGCTCGATGGCCAGGGTCCCGATGGTGAACGTGCCGAGCCCCGTCGCCGTGGCGCTCCACGTCGCGCCGCCGTTCCAGCTCCGGTACAGCCCGCCGTTCTCGATCCCGGCCAGCAGGACCTGCGGATTGTCCGGCCGGACGGCCATTGCATGGACGTACCAGTCCTCGAGCTCGGCGCCGATGAACGTCCAGGTCGCGCCGCCGTCGACGCTCTTCTGGAGCGTGTACTCGTACGACGACGCCGCGCCGCCGGCGTAGAGAGTGAGCGGATCCGTCGGGTCCACCGTCAGGCAGAAGGCCGAGATGAAGGGTGCGGTGACCGCCATCCAGCTCTCGCCCCAGTCGGTGCTCCGGATCACCGCCGACCACGGATGGATGCCGCCGGCGAAGACCACGTTCGGCGCCGCCGGGTCCACGGCCACGCAGCGGGCGGAATAGAACGAGGGCAGCATCGGCTCCACCCACGTCGTGCCGCCGTCGTCGCTGCGGTAGAGGTTGCCGTCCCAGGTGGTGTAGACGACGGGCGCCGCGGCGCCGTCCACCGGCGCCACCGCCAGCGTCTCCGAGTGGTCGGCGAAGACGGCGGCGTCGCCCACCTGGGCCGTTTTCCACCAGGTCCAGCCGTTGTCGTCGCTGATCCACACGCCGAACGCGGCGCTGCGGGCGTACACCCGGTGCTCCGGCGCCGGCCCCGCCGCCACCACCGGCACGCCGGGGACGGCCAGGCCGGTGTGATGCCAGTCCCAGGTGGCGCCGTCGTCGCGGGTGAGCAGGACCGCCCCGTCCGCGGTGCCGGCGAACAGCCCCTTCGGAACCGTTTTCTTGAAGGCGAGCGACACCACCGCCACGGTGCCCGTCCCGTCCAGGATGCCGCCGTCGCAGGGTGTCCAGAAGGCGCCCTCGTTCGTGGTGCGGTAGACGGCGGCCGTGGCGGCCGACCCCAGGCTGCCGGCGTACAGGATGTCGGGCGCCGTGGTGTCGAACGCCAGCGCGTACACCGGCTGCTCCAGCGCGGTCTTCGTCCAGGCGGCCCCGCCGGTGAGGCTCCGCCAGACGCCGCGCCAGCCCCCGGCCGCGGTGGGGTCGTAGCCGGCGTACACCTTGTCGGTCTCGCGCGGGTTCACGGCCAGCGCCGCCACCCGGGCCGAGCCGTCGCCGGCCACGAGGACGGTCCACTCCCCGCCGCCGTCGGTGGTCCGGTAGATGGAGCCGTCGGCCAGGCCGGCGAAGACGGTGCCGGGGGCGTTGGGATGCACCGCCAGGCTGTGCACCGCCGTCCCCGGCAGGTTGCCGGTGCGGTCGGCGGCCCCGCCGGGGTCGAAGGCGAACACCGTGCCGTCGGCGCAGCCGGCGTAGACGATCCAGCCGCCGGCCGGGTCCGGCCGGGTGGCGATGGCGAGCACGTGCCGCGCGCCCAGGGCGTCCGCCGCGGCCCAGGAGCAGTCGCCGGGGGTGTAGTCGCCGCGCATCAGGCCGCCGGGCGTGCCGGCCCACAGGATGAACTCGGTGCCGGACACTTCGATGGCCCCCAGGGCCGTGACGTCGAGATCGGGCAGTCCGTCGTTGAGCCGGGTCCAGTCGTGATACCCCACGGTGGGGAAATCGATGACGGTCATGCGCGCGACGCCGCCGCCGCGCTGGCCGGCGAACACGCCGTTCCACGCCTCCGGCGTGGCCGCCACCCGGGCCTGGTCGCCCGGATACGGTCCGTGGCACTGCCACTGGAGCAGCCCGGCGCCGGCCGCACCGGCCGCCAGGCCCAGGCACAGGAATAGGGATAGGAACAGGTGAAGGTATAGTGCTCTCCCCGCCCAACGGACTGTCCGCATTGAAACCTCCTCGCTCTATGTCCGACCGATTGCTTTGCCGTCTGTGCCGCCATCCTACCGTCCGCGCCATCCGTCTGTCCAGCGGAATCCTTCGCTTCGGTCTGTCGGCTCCCTTATCGTCGGTCCGAACAATCTTGTTGCCTGATTTTACGGTTGATAGTTGATGGTTGATGGTTAATCGTTCGTGCTCGTGCTCGTAATTCGTAATCGTAATCGTCATCGCACTAGTGTCCTAAATAATCTTTTAGGGATCACTGTAACACAAGCAATATCATCAAGATAAATCCTGTCTGGCGATTTATCGATTTGAATTCCAGCCGGCTCTCCGCCCATACTCTTGGGATCTCGACATCCCAGGA
>JAKQOW010000013.1 GCA_029565065.1 Acidobacteriota bacterium
CTACCTGGGGGGACGCTTCCTGTTCCGGCGCCGCGGCGCCTGGGTGGGGACGCCGCTCCTGGTGGTGCTGATCATGATCGAGACGAGCGACATCGTCTTCGCCGTGGATTCGATCCCCGCCATCCTGGCCATCACCACCGACCCGTTCGTGGTATACACCTCCAACGTGTTCGCCATCCTGGGCCTGCGCGCCCTCTACTTCGCCCTGGCCGGCGTCATGGAGGTCTTCCACTACCTGCACTACGGGCTGGCGTTCATCCTGGCGTTCGTCGGGGTGAAGATGATGCTGGCCGACATCTACAAGATCCCGGTTCCCGCCGCCCTCGGCGTGGTCGCCGTCACCCTGGCGGTTTCCGTGGTCGTTTCCCTGCTTCTGCCGCCCCCCGCTTCCAAGAACCCCGGGCCGCCGGCTGCCTCGACCGGCGATCGGGCGACCTCCGCGATGGAGTAGCGGTGCTCCGTTATCTGTAACACCGAGTCGGGACCGATGCCCGGGAGCCGTATACTCGAGGACGCGGTGATCCGTGCGATGATCATGGGCGTCTGTCCAAAGGTGTCACCCTCATGCCACGCTCCTGCAGTGTCGGGATCGCGCTGTCCCCCGATGGTGTGTGGGGCGAGGGGCATCCGTTAGACGTTGTGCCAGACCGGACTGGAAACGGCGGATGGTGACATTCTCGACCCAAGCGGGCTGCAGGAAGCAGACCAGGCTACCCGGGTACAGGTTGTTGAAGGCACGGCGACCACTGAACCGTTTGGCAGATCCGGGCGGTTGTGATATTGGTACATCCAGGAACCATCATGCGCGATTCACAGAGCATCCGACACCTGGTTCCGGCGACGCGAAATGTCCAGATCCTTTTCTATGCGGTGGTGCTGGGCATTGTGGTCGGCCACGTCGCCACGCTGTACCACTGGGCGGTGGGTGGCTGCGCCGAGCTGTTCGCGCGGGGATTCGCCGTCCTTCCCGCCTACCTGTTCGCCTTCATGCCGGTGGCCGGTTCGATCTTCATGATCCTGTTCCTGGTGGCTGGCCGGGCACGGGTGAGGGAGTATGTGCCGGCCATCATCGAGTCATCCATCCGGAACACGGCGTTGCGGGTGAAAGACGGAGTGGTTTGCTTCGTCACCTCGCTCATCACCCTGGGGTCCGGCGGATCCGCCGGACCAGAGGGGCCGATGGCGTATGTCGGCGCCACTCTGGGCGAGCAACAGGGTCGGCTGCTGCGGCTGGACCGCCGCCACGTCAAGGTGCTCCTGGCCGCCGGCACCGCCGCCGGGATCGCCGCCATCTTCAAGGCGCCGCTGGCAGGGGTGCTGTTTGCCCTGGAGCTTATCCTGCTCAACGACCTGACCATGTCAGCGGTGACGCCCGTGATCCTGTCTGCGGTGTCAGCCGCCTCCGTCAACTACTACTGGACCGGCGTCCGGCCCACGTTCGTGGTGCCGCCGTTCGCCATCCACAATTACCTGGAGCTGGTTGTGTACGGGCTCCTGGGCGTCGCCGGCGGCCTGACCGCGGTGGGATTCAACCGGTGCATGGCGGTGGCGGGCCGGTGGTTCAGCCGGTTCCCCTGGCCGCGGCTCCGGCCCGTCCTGGGCTCGTTCGCCGTGGGCGGGATCATCTGCGTCCTGCCTGCGGTGAGTGGCTACGGACATAACTACATCACCCAGGTGCTGCGGGGGGATATGCCCCTTCTGCTCGTAGCCGCGCTGGTGGCCGGGAAGATCGCCGCCACCGCTTGCACCCTCCAGTCAGGCAATTCGGGAGGCATTTTCGCGCCGTCGCTGCTCATCGGCGCCGCGCTGGGTGCGGCGGTTGGTGGGCTTCTGCATCTGGTCGCGCCCGGGGCGGCGCCGGTGAGCGCCTTCGCCACGGTGGGCATGGCCGCCGTGATGGCTGGTACCATCCATGCGCCGTTGACCGCACTGATGCTGATATTCGAACTCACGCGGGACTATCTGGTGATCCTGCCCGTGATGACGGCAACGGTGGTGAGCACCGCGGTGGCCTACGGACTGGGTGGAGAGTCTCTCTACCTGGTTCCTTTCGCGAAGAGCCGGTTGGACTTCCGGCAGTTCCGGGATCTCGGTGCGCTGGCCGACGTGCAGGCCCATGAGCTGATGCGAACCCATGTGCCGACAATCCGGCCGGGCGAGGCGCCGGCTGAATTCCAGGACCGGCTCAAGCGATTTCGCTATGCGCAAATCCCCTGCGTCGATGCCGGCGGGCGGCTGCTGGGCTACGTCCCCCGGGACGCGTTGCATCTGTTGGAGGGAGTCCCGCTGGAACGCCTGCTGCTGCCGTTTGCGATGACGGTTCGGCCCGAGGAGAATCTCTACGAGACGGTGCGCAAGCTGCGGATCGTCGACGGCGTGCTGCCGGTGGTGGACGCGGACAACCGCCTCCTGGGCATCGTCTCGCAGCGGATCTTCCTCGAGCGGTTCCACCCGCTGCTCAAGATCCGCTCGGCCATCCGCAGCGGTCTCTGACCGCAGCCGCCGCTCCAGCCGCGGTGATAAAACTGGGCGGCGCTTGCGAACTGTGTTATAGTGTTCCTGTAACCGAAACCGGAACCGCGACCGCGCGAGCGATTTTTCACCGCCGCCTCCAACGACAACGCACAGGATCGAGCGATGCAACGACTGGCCGCCGTGCTCAGAGAGGATGTCTGTCGCCAGATCGGAGAGATCGGCGAGGCCGATGTCCTGGTGGGCATTCCCAGCTTCAACAACGCCCGCACCATC
>JAKQOW010000019.1 GCA_029565065.1 Acidobacteriota bacterium
TTCGCCCACCGCGTTGGAGTTCTGGCCCGGCGTGTTCATGACCACCACGCCCTTCGCCGTCGCCGCCTTCAGGTCGATGTTGTCGTACCCCGCGCCGGCGCGGACCACCAGCTTGAGTTTCTTCCCCGCCTCCAGGACCTCAGGCGTCACCAGGTCGCTGCGGACGATGAGGGCGTCGACGTCCGCCACCGCCTTATGGAAGTCGGCGACGTCCTTGTAGTTCTCCAGCAGGACCATTTCGTAGCCGGCCCCTTTCAGGATGTCGGCAATCCCCGTGACCGCCACCTTGGCGAACGGCTTTTCCGTGGCCACCAGCACCTTTCTCGACATGGCATCCTCCAATCATGGTGAAATAAGTTATGCTCATTGTAATTCCGATCGGGGGCGGAGTCAAACGGCGGCGGCACCCCCTTGAGGAAAGTCGGAAAATGGCTGATAATATCGGCAATCGCATGCAACACCGGAATCGGAGGGGATCATGAGCACACCGCGCATCGCGGGCGCCGTCGGGATTCTTGCGGTCGCCCTGGTGCTGCTGGCCGCCTGCGGCCCGAAGACTCCGCTGCCCGACACGCACAAGGCGTTCGCCGGGCGCTGGGTTGCCGCCGACGGCACCTGGGTCCACATCTTTCTGGACGGCAGCGGCAGCGTTAAAACCGCCAACACCGAGGTCAACGGCGGCCAGGCCACCATCGTGGGCGCCACCCTGACCATCGGCCTGTTCGGGATCGAGAAGAAATTCGCCATCACGCAGCCGCCGACCGAGATCGAGGGCCGCTGGATTCTCGTCCTGGACAACATCGAGTACGTCCGGGAATCTCCCTAGTTCGTAATCGTAATCGGGGCTCGGGGCTCGGGGCTCGGGGCTCGAGGCTCGGGGCTCGAGGCTCGGGGTTCGAGGCTCGTTCCCAACAGACGGACATCGGACTTCGGACTTCGGATTTCGTGCTCGTAATTCGTAATCGTGATCGCGCAGGTGATGCAATGCCGCTTGACTTAAGTCAAATCAATCCGACAGAACATGGTTTATGCTTCCGTTAAGCAGGCGTTAGTGTCCGCGACTCGTTTGGTATTTCACATTGTGAAAGGTCCGATTCGATCGGTCGCAGGCACACCCCGCAACTTCAAGGAGGTTTCATCATGACCACCAACAAGTTGAAATGGGCGGCGATCCTCTGTTTCGTCGTCGCCCTGGGCGGTCTGCTCGTCGGTGGGTTCCTGACTCGCAATCAACTGGCCCCTTACCCCGGACGCGTCGTGGACCCAGCCGGCACCGTCCTGTTCACCCGGGTCGATATCCTGGCGGGACAGGACGTCTACCAGAAGTACGGCCTGATGGACCATGGCAGCGTCTGGGGCCACGGCTCCCAGCGCGGCATGGAATTCTCCACGGTCACCCTGCACATGTGGGGTGAAGCCGTGCGCGACCATTTCGCGCAGACGGCCGGCGGGCAGCCGTTCGTCTCGCTCGATGCGGCCGGGCGCCGGGCGGCGGAGGGCCGGACGGCGGCAGACATGAAAACCAACCGCTATGATACCGCCTCCGACACGCTGGCGCTGAGCGCGGCCCAGGCCGCCGCCCTGCCGGCCCTGGAGGCATTCTGGGAGCGGACATTCGGCCAGGGCGAAACCCGCTACGGGTTCCTCCCCGGCACCGTGCCGACGCCCGACGAACGGCGCCAGATCGCCCGATTCTTCATCTGGAGCGCCTGGGCGGCGGTGGTGAACCGTCCCGGCGAGTCCTACTCGTTCACGAACAACTGGCCGCCCGACCCGCTGGTGGGGAACACACCCACTCCCGAGACCTACATCTGGACGCTCGGCGGCGTGCTGTCCCTGTTCCTGGTGCTGGGCTTCTTCATCTTCTACGTCCACAACCACAAGCTCTGGTACGGGCCGGCCCAGGGCGTCCCGCTGGCCAACAAGCTCATCGACATGCCGCTGACCAACAGCCAGGTCAAGGCGGCCAAGTTTTTCCTGGTGGTCATCCTGCTCTTCCTGGTGCAGACATGCTTCGGCGGACTGCTCGCCCACTACACCGTCCATCCGGGCAGCTTCTACGTCCCGTTTGTCGCCCAGGAGATCCCGTACAGCTGGGCCAAGAGCTGGCACCTGCAACTGGCCATCTTCTGGATCGCCACCACCTGGGTGGCTTCGGCGGTCTACCTGGCGCCCATCATCGGCGGGCGTGAGCCGAAGAAGCAGGGCCTGCTGGTCCAGCTGCTGTTCGGCGCCGTGCTGCTGGTGGCGGTGGGCAGCCTGGCCGGCCAGGTGGCCGGGATCAAGGGGATGCTCGGCGACTGGTGGTTCTGGCTCGGACACCAGGGGTGGGAGTACCTGGAGCTTGGTCGACTGTGGCAGATCCTGCTTTTCGCCGGCCTGATCGCCTGGCTGCTCATCGTCTACCGGGCGGTGGGCCATCATCTGACCCAGAAGAATCCTTCCGACTTCAACTCGCTCATCGCCTTCTACGTCTTCAGCGCGGTGCTGGTGGTGGCCTTCTTCGGCTTCGGCCTGTTGTACGGCCGGGGCACCCACCTCACCGTGGCCGATTACTGGCGGTGGTATGTGGTGCACATCTGGGTGGAGAGCATCTTCGAGTTCTTCGGCGTCGCGGTCATCGCCCTGCTCATGGTGGCCATGGGCCTGGTGTCGGCCAAGGCGGCGCTCCGGGTGGCCTACTTCACCGCGGCCATCACCTTCCTGAGCGGCATCCTGGGCACGGCGCACCACTACTTCTGGTACGGCGGTCCCAGTTACTGGCTGGCGCTGGGCTCGGTGTTCTCATCCATGGAGCCGGTGCCGTTGTTCGGCCTGGTGGTGCGCGGCATGATGGAATACAAGTCCATCCAGAAGGAGGGCCGGGAGTTCCCCTACCGCTGGCCGCTCTACTTCCTGGTAGCCTCCTCGTTCTGGAACTTCCTCGGCGCCGGCGTGTTCGGCTTCCTCATCAACCTGCCACTGGTGAACTACTACGAGCACGGCACCTACCTGACCATGAACCACGGCCACGGCGCCCTGTTCGGCACCTACGGCATGCTCTCGATCGCCCTGCTCCTCTTCTCCTGGCGCGGCCTGGTCAGGAAGGAAGTGTGGAACGACAAGCTGCTGAAGGTCTCGTTCGTCGGGCTGAACGTGGGCCTGTTGCTGATGACTCTGGGGACGCTGTTCCCGGTGGGCATCGCCCAGACCTGGACCGCGTTCACCCACGGCATGCATGCGGCCCGCGATGCCAGCTTCTTCGAGCACGGCTTCGTGGCGTTTATCGGCAACGTGCGCGCCGTGCCCGATCTGATGATCATTCTGCTGGGCGTCGTGCCCCTGGCCTGGTTCCTCTTCCGGACCTACCGGCACCTCAAGCCGCGCGAGATCCGCGAGGACGAGTCGGTGTGGGACCGCCTGGATTTCAAGCCCTAGGTTTCCCACCTCCGTATTGTCGATACACCGCCGCCGGCGCGATCCCGCGCCGGCGGATTATTTTCGAGGTTCGGGGCTCGGCACTCGAGGCTCGTTCCCGGACCGCGGACATCGGAATTCGGGGTTTGCGGCTCGGGGTTTGCGGCTCGGGGTTCGCGGTGCGGGGCTGGCGATTCACGGCTCGCGGTTCGGGTTTTTCCGTTCATCTAACATTTTCTGTTTTCCGTCTCCCGTCTCCCGATTCACCCATTCATCTTGAACCTCAATGACGATCACGATTACGATTACGATCACGATTACGATCACGATTACGAATTACGATTACGAGCACGAATCCTCACCGATTCATCGATTCACCCATTCACCGATTCACCCCAATGTTGAATTCCGGGCCACTTCCCGTTAACATGGTCTTTTTCACAGAGGTGCCCCATGAACCGTTACCGTGTCCGTCCTGCTGGCCGTCTCCAACCGTCCCTGATCCCATTGATCCTCATCTTGGCCGCCACGCTGGCGCTCGCCGCGTGCGGCGCCCGCCAGGCGTCGGCGCCGCCGCCGGCCGCGGCGCCGGCCGAGGCCGAGCTGGTCATCCTGCACACCAACGACCACCACGGGCATCCCCTCAAGTACGACCTGCCCGGCTGCCCCGGCGTCGGCGGGCTCGCCGCCCGGCTGACGCTGGTCAACGGGGTCCGCAGCCGCCACGCCAACGTGCTGGTCCTGGACGCCGGCGACGTGAACCAGGGTCGTCCCGAGTCAAACCTGTTTCTGGGCGAACCGGATTTCATCGGCTACAACGCCATCGGCTACGACGCGATGGCGCTGGGCAATCACGAGTTCGACGCCGCCCGCACGGTGCTGATGGAGCAGAAGGCGGCGGCACGCTTCCCGTTCCTCTCGGCCAACATCCTCACCGCCGACGGCAAGCCGCTGGTGGAACCGTATCTCATCCGCCGTTTCCCCGGCTTCACCGTGGCGGTCCTCGGTCTCACCACCGCCGAAACCCGCACCCTGGCGCTGCCGCGCAACATCCGCGACCTCACCATCGCCGACGAGGTGGCCACCGCCCGGCGCTACCTGCCCGAGCTGCGGCGAAAGGCGGACGTGGTCATCGCCCTGGTGCACCTGGGCATCTCCGAGGATCCCGGCTTCGGCTCCCGCCGCCTGGCCCGCGAGTGCCCCGAGTTCGACCTCATTGTGGACGGGCACACCCATACGTTCATGGACCACCCGTTGTACGAGGGCCGTGTGCCCATCGTCCAGGCCTGGGCCCGTGGGATCGTCATGGGCCAGGCGACCCTGCGCCTGCGCAACCGCCGGGTGGCCGGCCTCGAGTGGCAGCCGCTGCCGGTGAACGTGGCGCTCGCTCCGGGCACCCTGTTCCACGATCCGAAGGTGGCGCCGCCGGCGGAGCGCCTGGCGGAAGACGCTGCGCTGCTGGCGCAGATGGCCGATTACGGTGCCAAGGTCGATGCGATGCTGGCCGCGGTGATCGGCCACGCCCCGGCCACCTACCGGAACAATCCCGGCCGGGCCGGCGGCCACAGCCTGGGCGGCCTGGTCTGCGACGCCCTGCTGTGGTATACGCGCTCACAGGGCGCGGACTTCGCCCTGATGAACCGCGGCTCCATCCGGGCCGACCTGCCCGAGGGTCCCATCCCGCTCAAGGCGGTGTACGCGGCGCTCCCGTTCGACAACACCGCCGTGATCGTCACCCTGTCGGGCGCCGACGTCCAGGCGCTCTTCGACTACACGGCCACCATCGAAAGCTTCCAGGGCGCTTCCCCCATCGTCTCGGCCGGCGTCTCGGCCGTCCTCGACCATGCGGCGCGCCGGGCGCGGGACATCCGGATCAACGGGCAGCCCCTGGATCCGGCGGCCACCTACCGCGTGGTGACCAATTCGTTCGTGGCCGCCGGCGGCGACGGATACGAGGTGTTCAAGCGGGGCCAGCTGTACGACACCACCGTCTACATGCGGGAGATCTTCGCCGCTTTCATCCAGGAATCCGGCGCCTCGCTCGTGCCGGACGACCGCCCGCGGATCATCCTGGAGGGCGCCCCGCCCCCCGCCACGCAGAAGCCGGCGGCCTGATCACCGGCACGCCTGGGCACACCGATTCACCTCGCCAAGGCGCCAAGCCGCCAGGCATTTGTTCGATGTCGTACGCCGTAACGCAGTCGCGCAATCAGATGATGTCGGCCCGAGGCAATCGGCCTGCTGACGAAATCAGATTGCCTTCGCGTCCTCCGTGTCTTTGTGGTGAAGACTGCCGATGTCCGATGTCCGCTAAATGACCAGCAGCGCCGCCACACTGATCGCCGACAGGATCACCAGCATGGCCAGGGCGGTGCGGCCCAGGCGCACGCCGCCGAAGGCGAAGGCGTAGCCGGCCTTGGCCAGGTTGTTGCTCGCCGTGGCCACCACCACCGCCCCGGCGGCCGTGGCGACGAAGCCGGCGTCGGCCGGGGTCTGGGCCAGGCTCAGGATGAACGGGTCCACGTCCACCAGGCCCAGGATCAGCGCCAGTCCGTAGACACCCGTCTGCCCGAACTGCTGGAAGGCGAACCGGGTGGCCACCAGCATCCCCACGAAGATCGCCGCGAACAGGAAGGCGGTCCCCAGCTCCAGCGGGTTGCGGTTGGCCTCACAGGCCGCGCCGTTGCGCTCCGCCTGGCGGCGGAGGATGCGCCACATCCAGTATCCGCCGCCGCCCAGGGCCAGCAGGCCCAGCGCCACGAAGAGCACCGCCAGGCGATCGAACAGCGGCCGGCCGAACAGGAACAGCAGCGCCAGGATCCGCAGGTACATGATCCCCGACGCCATCACGATCCCGCCGGCGTAAGCCGACGGGTCGGCTTTCCCCTTGGCCTGTTTCGCCAGCACGACCGTGGTGGCCGTGCTCGAGTAGAGGCCGCCCAGCAGCGAGGCGAGGAACAGGCCGCTGCGGTCGTGGAACCGGCGCTGCAGCAGGTAGCTGGCGTAGGAGATGCCGCTCACCGCGATCACCACCAGCCACGCCTTGTACGGATTGATGGCGAACGGCGTGAACTCGCGGTTGGGCACCACCGGCAGGATCACCGCGGTGATGATGAGGAACTTGGCGAAGGTGGCCACCTCGTGGGCCGAGATCCGCTGGGCCAGGTTCTCCAGCACGTGTTTCATGTGGACGAGGAGCACCACCACCACCGTCGCCGCCAGCGCCAGCCAGTACTCCCCCGACGCGACCACCGCCCCCAGGGCGTAGGTGGCCAGGGCCGAAAACTCGGTGGTGAAGCCGGGCAGGTCGCGCTCCACCTTGGACCAGTAGAGGATCGCCAGCAGCGTCCCCAGCACCAGCAGCCCGGCGGTGAACGGGATGTAATCGCCCGGCGCCACCACGGTGAGGAGGAAGCCGCAGACGGCGATGAGGGGATACGTCCGGGCGCCGCCGAAGAAGAAGGTGGGCTTGGTCTCCCGGCGCTCCTCCAGCTGGAAGCCGATCATCAGCGACAGGAACAGGGTGACCACCAGGCCGATGCCTTCGGGCGGCACGTTGGCCAGGATCCACTGCATCATGGGGCTTGCCTCACTGCCGGCGATCGATCACGGGATGATTCGGGTCGATTATATCATCCTCCTTGGATTTTGCAGCGTCCGCCGCTATACTGGTTTGGGCTACCAAGCCCCCGCCCGATCTCCCCCGACGAGGCCCACCCGCCATGTCCATGAAAGACGATCTGCTGAGGATTCTCGACCAGCTCCACCGGGAGCACGTGTCCAGGCAGGAGCTGGCCGAGCGGCTCGACGCCGGCGCGGAGGACCGCCAGGCGTTTCGCGCGGCCGTGCGCGAGCTCGAGGCCGACGGCGTGCTGATCCGCGTCAAGAAAAACTACTACGCCGTCCGCGGCCGGGCCCGCCTGGTCACGGGCAAGTTGCAGTGCCACCGGAGCGGGTTCGGCTTCGTCATCGCCGATCCCGACTGCCACCCCGGCGGCGACGTGTACGTCCGCGCCGCCGATCTCGGCGACGCCACCCACGGCGACCGGGTGGCGGTCCAGCTCCTCGACGCCCGCCCGGGCGCCGCGCCGGAGCCGCCCCGCCCCGGCCGGTCCGGCCCCCGGCTCGAGGGGCGGATCGTCCACGTCCTGGAACGAGGGACGCCGCGGATCATCGGCCGGATCCTGTTCCTGAAAAAGCCGGTGGTGATCCCGCTGGACCCGCGATTCCACTACACCGTGCACCCCGTGAACACCGACGCGTTCGAGCTGGCGGACGGCGACATCGTCTCCGTCTCTCTGACCACGGAACCGTCCACCCGCACGCGGCCCGAAGGCCGGATCGTGGCGCTGGTGGGCAAGCCCGACGACCCGGAGCTGCCGTACAAGATCGCCCTGAGCCAGCACGACATCCCCACCGAGTTCCCGCCCGAGGTCCTGGCCGAAGCGCGGCGCGCCCTGAAGGTGATCACCGCCGATGAACTCGCCGGCCGGGCGGACTTGCGCCATCTCCCGGCCGTCACCATCGACGGCGAAACCGCCTTCGACTTCGACGACGCCGTCAACGCCGTGCGGCGCCCCGACGGCGGTTACACCCTGTGGGTGCACATCGCCGACGTCTCCCGCTACGTTCCGGCCGACGGCGCCGTGGACCGCGAGGCGCTGCGCCGCGGCACCTCGGTCTACTTTCCCGACCGGGCCGTCCCCATGCTCCCCGAGGACCTCTCCAGCGACATCTGCTCCCTCCTGCCCGACCAGGACCGCCTGACGTTCACGGCGGAGCTCACCATCGACGGCCGCACCGGCCGGACCACCGCCGCCCGGTTCATGCCTTCGGTGATCCGCTCCCGGGCCCGGATGACCTACACCCAGGTCGCCGCCATCCTCGACGGCGACCCGGCAGCGCGGGCGCAGCACCCCGAGCTGGCCGCCGAGTGCGACGGCATGGCCGAGCTGGCCCGACTGCTCAACGCGCGGCGGCGGCAGCGCGGCGCCATCGACTTCGACCTGCCCGAAGAGGAGGTCCGCTGCGACCCGGCGGGCGCCGTGATCGGAATCTTCAAGTCGGAGCGCACCTTCGCCCACCGGCTCATCGAGGAGTTCATGCTCGCGGCGAACGAGGCCGTGGCCGCCTACTTCCAGTCCCGGGAGCTGCCCTCCATCTACCGGATCCACGAGCCGCCCGACGCCATGAAGGTGCAGGAACTGGCCGAGACCGCCGCCTGCTTCGGCTACACCTTCGATCCGGATGCGGAGGCGTACACGCCGCGCGATTTCCAGGCGCTGGCGGACCGGTTCGAGGATTCGCCGGTGGGCCAGTACCTTGCCTATGTCATGCTGCGGACGTTCAAGCTGGCCGTGTATTCGGAGCGCAACAGCGGCCACTTCGGGCTGGCCGCCGACGACTACACCCACTTCACCTCGCCCATCCGCCGCTACCCCGACCTGATCGTCCACCGGCTGCTGCGTCACGCACTGGCTCATCCCGACAGCCCCACGCCGCCCGGCTACGACACCGCGGCGCTCCACGAGATCGCGGTGCGCGCCTCGGAGCGGGAGCGCGAGGCGGTGGAAGCCGAGCGGGAAGTGCTGGCCTGGAAGAAGGCCGAGTTCATGCAGCAGCACGTGGGCGGGGAGTTCGAAGGGTTCGTCTCCGGCCTCCGGCCGTCGGGCCTGAACGTGCAGCTGACGCGCTTTTTCATCGAGGGCTTCATCCCCCTGTCCGGCCTCATGGACGACTATTACATCTTCGACGAACGGCGGCACCTGTTCTACGGCGAGCGGGGCGGCCGGGTGTTCGCCCTGGGCACGCCGTTGACGGTGCGGGTGGACCGCGTGGACATGGTCCGGTACCAGACGGAATTTTCGCTGGTCGGCGGCGGAACCGCAACGGACGCGCCGCGGACCAAGGCGCGCCGGCCCGGCCGCGGCGCCGCCGGACCGACGCCGGCCAAGGGCCGGAACACCGCTCGCCGGACGGAGACGAAGGGCGCCCGGCCGCGCGTCAAGACGCACCGGGTCAAACCGCCCAGCCGTCGGCGGGACGGCGGCTCCCGCCGCCAGGGACGACGCTCGCGCTGAGCGAGCGGCTCGCGGCCGCCGCCGCGATCCGGTGTAACATGGACGGTCCGGACAGCGTATAATGAAACCTCTGAGACTCGGTGGGAGGCCGCACATGCATCGCATCATCGTCGTTTGGATCGCCCTGGCGCTCCTGACCGCCGCGCTCGCGGCCCAGGAGGAGGAAGCGGTCAAGACCGATCCCAACACGGTCAAGAAGGCGTCCGCGCTGTTCGACAAGGGTGTCCAGGCCGCTCAGAAGGGCGACCTGAACGGAGCGGAACAGCTCTTCCAGCAATCGCTCAAGACTTATCCGCTGGTCCCCGGCGCCTATGTGGAGCTCGGCAAGATCGCCATGGCCCGCCAGAATCCGGCCCAGGCGGTGGAGTTCTACCTCAAGGCCCGCGACACCTATCACGCCCTGCATGACCAGAAGCTCAAGGACTTGAACCGCGTCCAGAACGAGGAGCGACAGCGCGCCCAGAACAGCCAGACCGCCCGGAGCTCAACGTCCGGCAGCGGCGGCTTCGCCAAGAACGCCGTCATCGAGTCGCGCAATCAGATGGCCGAGGACCAGCGCGACATCGTCAATGAGCAGCAGGAAGTCGAAATCCCCGCCCTGTTCTATCTTTACCTGGGCGGCGCGTACATGCGCCTGGGCAAGCACGACCTGGCGGAACAGGAGTTCACGGCCGGCATCCGGCGGGATCCCGGGCTGGCGCCCCTGCACTTCAACCTGGCCGTGGTGTACCTGGTCAAGGGACGGTTCGACCAGTCGGCCGTCGAGGCCCGCGCCGCCAGGGACCTGGGCTTTCAGCTTCCGCCCCAGTTCGTCCAGGATCTGGAAAGTCGCGGCAAGCTCAAGCTGTAGAGGCGACCGTCGCCACCCGGCCGCCAGCCGCCCGGCCCCCGGCCGGGCGGTCATTCCGCCTTCCGGCACACTTCCATCTTTTCAAACCGGCCGTTTTCGGTTACAGTCATAAGTGAATGGTTTCACCAATTCACGCCAAACGCTGGCCGGGTGTCGTCGCCCGCTGGGTGGTGGCCGTGCTGGGCTGGGCCGCCGTTCCGGTTCTGTTCGCCCTGGATCCGGCCAAACCGCTC
The DNA here is from genome assembly GCA_029565065.1 of Acidobacteriota bacterium. Classification (GTDB taxonomy): domain Bacteria; phylum Acidobacteriota; class JAAYUB01; order JAAYUB01; family JAAYUB01; genus JAAYUB01. The sequence continues at coordinate 10,560 of JAKQOW010000019.1, forward strand.
AACCAGTTTGTCATCGATCAGTGGACCACCGAACACGGCCTGCAGCAAAAAGCGGTCACGGCGGTCAGCCAGACACGGGACGGCTACCTCTGGGTGGGCACGTACGACGGCGTCGCCCGGTTCGACGGGATGCGTTTCACCATCCTGGACAAATGGAATCTGCCGGTCATCGGCAGCAACAACATTTTCGCCATCCATGAGGATCGCGGCGGCAACCTCTGGATCGCCACGTCCGACGGCCTCGCCTGCCGGCGCGGCGGCCGCTGGATCCGCTACGACACCTCCCACGGACTCACGAGCAATTTCATCCTGACCATCTACGAGGACCCGTCGGGCCGGATGTGGTTCGGCACCACCCACGGCCTTTGCTGGTTCGCCGACGGGGTGTTCGTGGCGGAGACGCTGCCCGGGGCGCCGGACCGGCAGTATGTGTCCGCCATTGTCCGTGACCGGGACGGCCGCCTCTGGGTGGGCACCGACGGCGATGGCCTGTTCGTCATGAAAGACGGCCAGTCGACCCGCTACGGCGAGCGGAACGGGCTGCCGGGCAACCAGGTTCGGGCCCTGTGCCACGACACCGCCGGCCGCGTCTGGGTGGCCACCAGCCGGGGTCTGGCCCGCTTCTCCGCCGGGCGGCCGGAGCCCCTCGCCCTGCCACCCCGGCTGGCGGCGGTCGAAGTGCGCGCCCTGCGCGTGGACCATCAAGGCCTGGTGTGGATCGGCGCCAGCGACGGCATGCTGTACCGGCACCGCGACGGCGAGTTCGAGGGCGTGGGGCTGGAGCGCGGGCTGCTCAACAACTCCATCTATGCCATCTGGGAGGACCGCGAGGGGAGCCTGTGGCTGGGCACGTACCGCAACGGGCTCATGCGCCTGAAGGACAACAATTATTTGATCTTCAACTCGCAGAGCGGCCTGCCCATGGACGTGGTCCGCTCGCTCTACGAAGACCGGGCCGGCCGAGTCTGGATCGGCACCGTCGGCGGCGGCATGGTCCGCTACGCCGACAACCGGTTCGACGTGTACGACCGCGCCGACGGCCTACCCGACGACCGGATCTGGGCGTTTGCCGAAACCGCCGACGGTTCGCTCTGGGTGGGCACCTACGGGGGCGGCATCTTCCAGTTCCAGGACGGCGTGCGGCGCGTCATCTCCACCCGGACGGGGCTGTCCAACGACATCGTGCGGGCGGTCTGCGTGGACCGCCGCGGCGACATCTGGGCGGGCACCAACGGCGGCGGCATCGACGTGATCCGCGGCGGACAGGTAATCCGAAACTACAGCACCCGCAACGGGCTCACCGATAACTTCATCTTCGCGATCCACCAGGACCGCCGGGGGCGGATGTGGGTAGGCACATACAACGGCGGGCTGCTCTGCCAGGACGGTGAGACGTGGAAGGCGTTCGGCGCAGCCGATGGATTCACCGACGCGGCGGTCTGGTGCATCTTCGAGGACGCCGGCGGCGATCTCTGGATCGGCACCAACGGCAGCGGGCTGTACCGGCACCGCGACGGCCGGTTTCGCCGGATCACGGTGTCGGACGGCCTGCTCGGCGATTCGGCGTTTCAGATCGTTGAGGACGAGCAGGGCTCCCTGTGGGTGATCTCCAACCGCGGAGTCTTCAAGGGCGACAAGGAGGCGTTCAACCGGTTCGCCGACGGCCAGCTGGATCGGATCACGACCACCTCCTTCGAGGGCACCGAGGGGGTGAACCGCCTGGAGTGCGACGGGCCGGCCCAGCCGGCCGGGATCTGCGGCCGGGACGGCAAGCTGTGGCTGGCCTCGATCAAGGGCGCGGTGATGATCGATTCGGCCTACAGCCGGGTGAACACAATCGTGCCCAACGTGGTCATCGAACAGGTGACGACCGACACCCGTTTCCTCAAAACCGACCGTCCCATCGAACTCCCGCCGGGTACGGACCGGATCACCATCGGCTTCACCGCGCTGAGCCTGCTGGCGCCGAAGAAAGTGCGCTTCCAGTACCAGTTGGAGGGCTTCGAGCAGCACTGGAGCCCCGTCACCCGGCAGCGCGCCGTCAGCTACACCAACCTGCCGCCGGGCGAGTACACGTTCAAGGTGATCGCCTGCAACAACGACGGCATCTGGAACCGCACCGGCGCCCGCATCGCGCTGACGGTGCAGCCCTTCTTTCACCAGACGCTGTTCTTCCGCATCCTGCTGGCGCTGGCGGTCATCGGCGCGGCCCTGGGCGCGCACTTCTACCGGCTCCGGCGGCTGAACGCCCGGCAGCAGGAGCTGGAGCGGCTGGTGGGCGAGCGCGTCCGCGACCTGCGCCTGGTCAACACCCAGCTCATCCGCGCCAACGAGCTCAAGAGCGAGCTGCTGAGCATCGCCGCGCATGATCTGAAAAATCCCCTTCAGGCCGTGCTCGGCTACGCGGAGATGATCCTGCAGCAACATCCCCAGCGGGAGGAGCTGGAGCGACGGGTGAACAAGATCTTCCAGGCGTCGCAGGAGATGCTGTCCATGATCAACGATCTGCTGCAGTCATCGCAGATCGAAAGCGGCGAGATGGAGCTCGACCTCAAGCCCGTCAACCTGAGCCTGCTCGCCCACCTGGTGGTGGACGGCTACCGCGACTGGGCGCGCCGGAAGGGGCAGTCGTTCACCGTGGTGATCGAGGAGGAGTGCTTCGTGATGGGAGACACGCTCCGCCTGAAGGAGATCCTCGACAACCTGGTGAGCAACGCCGTCAAGTTCTCGCCCCTCGACGGCGTGATCGACGTCCGCGTCGAGCCGGTGGAAGACCGGATCCGCTTCGAAATCCGGGACAGCGGATCGGGGCTCACACCCGACGACATGACCCGAATTTTCGGCCGCTTCCAGCGCCTCAGCACCCAGCCCACCGGCGGCGAGTCCTCCACCGGGCTGGGACTGCACATCACCAAGCGCCTGGTGGAGCTGCAGCACGGCGTCATCCGCATCGAGAGCTCGCCCGGCGCCGGCAGTGTCTTCATCGTGGAGTTTCCCGCCACCGACGCGGCGCCGGACGCGTGATTTCCCGCCAACAAAAAAGCCATGGCGCCGGCACCGGCGCCATGGCCCGAATGCGCTCGGCCGGGCGGCCGGCCGGATGCGAAACTATTCCACCGCGTAGGGGCAGTACGCGTACATGCCCCGGGGGTCGTTGAAGCGGGCGTAGAGCATGGCCTGGCGGGACAGCGCCCGGGTCTCGCGCAGGAACGGCAGGTGGCTCACGCCGGCGTCGGCCGGCTGGTCGAGGTAGACGGCGGCGCCGGCCAACATTTCGGTGACCAGGCGCTGCTTCCAATCCAGCTCCTTCTCGATGTAACGGACCTTGTAGTCCTTGCCCAGCTTGGCCCGCGCCGCCGCGGATTCGATGGCCTGGGGCAGGCCGCCCAGTTTGTCCACGAGACCGACCTGCAGGGCATCCTCGCCGCTCCAGACCCGGCCGCGGGCGATCTTGTCCACGGCCTCCTTGCTCATCTTGCGCGCTTCGGCCACGCGGGTGAGGAAGTCGTCATAGCCCTTGTTGATGATCAGCTGGATCACCTCGCCCACCTCGGGGTTGAACGGCCGGTCGGGCCGCATGGCGCCGGCGAGCGGGGTAGTGCCCACGCCGTCCACGTGCACGCCGAGGTATTTGGCCAGCGGTTTGTCCACGGTCGGAAACATCCCGAAGATGCCGATTGAACCGGTGATGGTGGCGGGACTGGCCCAGATCTCGTCAGCGGACGTGGAGATCCAATAGCCGCCCGAGGCGGCCACGCTGCCCATGGACACGACCACCGGCTTGCCCGCCTTCCGGGCCAGCTCGCACTCGCGCCGGATGACTTCGGAGGCGAAGGCGCTGCCGCCGGGGGAGTCCACCCGCAGCACGATGGCCTTCACGTCCTTGTTCTGCCGGGCCTGGCGGATCAGGGCCGCGGTGGAATCGCCGCCGATGGTGCCTGCGGGCTGGCTGCCGTCCAGGATCTCACCCTTGGCCACGACCACCCCCACCAGGTTGCCGGAGGCCTTGGCGCCGCTCCGGTCCTCGTCGCGCGCCGCGAGGTACTCGGTGTAGGCGATCTGTTTGAAGGAGTGCGACTCCTCGTCCTCGCCCACAAGCTGGATCAGGCGGGCCCGCACCTCGTCCGGGTTGGCCAGCTTGTCCACCAGCCGGGCCTTGAGGGCCAGTTCGCTCAACTGGCCGTGGTGGGCCGCGACGTTGGCCTTGAAGTTGTCGATGTACGCCTGCAGGTCGGCCACCTGGAGCTTGCGGCCGGCGGCGGTCTCGCGCAGATAGGTGGCCCACAGGTCGTTCAGGTACGCCAGATTGGCCTCCTTGGACTCGGCGGACATGTCGTTGCGCAGGAACGGTTCCACCGCCGACTTGTACTCGCCCACCCGGAAGACGTGCACCTCGACCTCGAGCTTGTCGAGCCCGTCCTTGAAGAAGGTGGTGAAGCGGCCGAAGCCCTCCAGGATGATCCCGCCCTGGGGATGCAGGAACACCTCGTCTGCCTGGGCCGCCAGGAAGTAGCCGTTCTGGCCGTACTCGTTGCCGGTGGCGATGACCTTCTTGCCCGATTTCTTGAAGTCGACGATGGCCGCCTTCAGGTCGAGCAGCTTGCTCATGCCGACGCTGCCCAGGTCATCCAGGTCCAGCACCAGCGCTGCGATCCGGTCGTCGGCCTTGGCGGCCTGGATGGCGTCCAGCAGGTCTTTGAGCAGCGTCTCCGGCTCGCCCTGCCCGGTGAGCTGGTCGGTGAACCGGCCCAGCGGATCGCCGCTGATCTGCTCCACCACGGCGCCCGTGGGATTGATCACCAGGGCCGCCTTGTCGGGCACCTTCGAGCCGAAGCCCTGAAGCAGGATGACGATCAGGGCGATGACGATGATCACGAACAGCGTGTTCACGACAAACCGTCGCAGCCGGTCGATGCCGCGGCCGAAGGCGCCCAGCCAGGCCAGCCGGCTGCGCCGGGGGGCGGGTGGTTCGTACCGTGGTTCGGGCGCCGGCGCCGGTGCTTCGTTGTAGGGGGTGTACGCGTCGGACATCTTGGGGACCTCCTCTCACTTCGCCCGCCGCTCGTCGCGAACGCCGGGGATGTTCTATGGAATTTAGGGCACTATACTCCGCCGCATGTCGTCGCGCAAGGCGGTGGTATGCCAAACCAGTACGCAGGATCCCGGCAATTTGTTTCATCCGCCGCTCGGGAGGGCGCGTTGCATCGGATCGTTCCATCCCGTACAATGCGGGGGCATCATGCCGAAACAGGAGGTGGCGCATGCGACGGGACAAGCTGCTGCTGGCCGGACAGTGGATGGACGGCGACGCCGGGACGCTCGCCGTGCGCTCGCCCTTCGACGGCCGCCCCGTGGCGCGGGTGGCCCGCGCCGGCGCCGCCCTGCTCCGCGGGGCAGCCGACGCGGCGGCTGCGGCCGCGCCGGAGATGGCGGCCCTGACGCCGGAGCGCCGCGCCCACATCCTGGAGAGCGCCGGCGAGTGGCTGCGCGCGCACCGCGACTCGGCGACTCGGGCGCTGGTGCTCCAGGCGGGCAAGCCGCTGGCGCTGTCCCGCGCCGAGGTGGACCGGGCGGGCGACACCTTCCGGGCCGCCGCCCACGTGGCCCGCCACCCCGCGACGGTCGCCCGCGACCTCGGCGGTTTCGCCAGCGGCGCCGGACGGCTGGCCCTGATCCGGCGCGTACCGGCGGGCCCCGTCCTGGCCGTCACCCCGTTCAACTTCCCGCTGAACCTGGTGGCGCACAAGCTGGCGCCGGCGGTGGCCGCCGGCTGCCCGGTGGTGCTCAAGCCGGCCAGCCAGACGCCCACCCCGGCGCTGCTGGTGGGCGAGGCGCTGCTCGCCGCCGGACTGCCGCCGGCGGGGCTGTCCGTGCTGCCCGCCGCCGCTGCCGACATGGACCCGCTGGTGGACGATCCCCGCTTCGCCCTTCTCACCTTCACCGGCTCGGCAGCGGTGGGCTGGGCGCTGAAGCGCCGCGCGGCGGCGCGGCGGGTGGCGCTGGAGCTAGGCGGCAACGCCGCCGCGGTGGTGGAACCGGATGCCGGGGACCTGGCGGCCGTGGCCGCCCGGCTGGCCTCGGGCGCGTTCGCCTACGCCGGCCAGTCGTGCATCAGCGTCCAGCGCATCTTCGTCCAGGCCCGGATCTACCCGCAATTCAAGCGCCTCCTGGTCGAGGCCGCCCGGGCCGTACCGGCGGGGGACCCCGCCGACGCGGCCACCGTCTGCGGCCCCGTGATCGACGCCGCCAACGCCGACCGGATCGTGGCCTGGATCGCCTCGGCGCGCGCCGCCGGCGCCCGGCTGCTCTGCGGCGGCACCCGGCAGGGCGCGGTGATCGCGCCCACGCTCATCGAGAACGTTCCGCCGGCGGAACCGCTGGCGGCCGACGAGGTGTTCGGACCGGTGGCGGCGCTCTGGCCGTACGACGATTTCGAAGAGGCGTTGGCGGGCGTGAACGACTCGCGCTACGGCCTGCAGGCGGGCATCTTCACCCGGGATCTCGCCAAGATTCGCCGCGCCTGGGACGTGCTCGAAGTGGGCGCGGTCATCCAGGGGGACATGCCCACCTGGCGCTCCGACCCCATGCCGTACGGCGGGGTGAAGGACTCGGGCCTCGGTCGCGAGGGTCCGGCATGGGCGTACCTGGAGATGACCGAGGAGCGGCTGCTGGTTCTCCGGGACGAGGGACGGGGATAACTCACAAGAGTTGAGAGTTGATGGTTGATGGTTGATGGTCTATGGTTCGTGCTCGTAATCGTAATTCGTAATCGTAATTCGTAATCGTAATTCGTAATCGTGATCGTAATCGTTCACAGGTTCGAAAGCTCGCAGGTTCGCAGACAGTTGATGGTTGATGACCGAGTCTCCCGTCTCCCGTCTCCCGTCTTTCGACTCACCGATTCACCGATTCACATCAGTTCGCCGAAGCCTCCCCGATAGTGATAATCCGGGGCGGCAGGGGCAGCGGCGCCCGCCGCCGGGCCGGCGAGCGGCTCATCAGCGACCGAAACCAGCCGGTCTCACGGCACAACCGTTCGATTTCCGGCAGGGCCGCGCGGGCGCAGCGCACGCCGCGCTCCACCGTGTCATCCAGGGAATGGAACGCCAGCCAGTGTATTCCCTCCAGGTCCGGATTCAGGCACAGGTCCGCCGTGGCGCTCTGCAGGTCCTCCAGCCGGTGGGTGGCGATGCCGTCGGCCCGCAGGATGATGTCCAGGCCGTGCTGCCAGGCCACCGTGGGCGGCGACTCCCGGGACACCCGCACCGCCAGCGCCAGGTCCGCCCCCAGCGCCCATGCGCCGCTGACCGGCGTCTTGTCCACCCAGCCGCCGTCGACGAGCAGCCGCTCGCCGTCCGCCACCGGGCTGTACAGCCCCGGCACGGCGCAGCTGGCCATGACCGCCCGGCGGACCGGTCCGCCGGCGATGAGCACCGCCTCGCCGGTGTTCAGATCGCCGGCCATGCAGGCGAACGGGATTTGCAGCTCCTCGATGCGGACGTCGGGCAGCAGCTCGGCGATGGCGTGGGCGTACTCCTCCTCGGACACCAGCGACCGGCTGACCAGGGTTTTGCCGATGGCCATCCCCTTGAGGATAAACTGGCGGAGCTGGGCCAGCAGGCCGTCGGCCGCCCCCGGCTCGATGCGCATGAACCGGTGGTAGGTCTTGGAGTCATAGCTCGGGGAATCGAGATACCGGCGTACGCACGCCAGTACTTCGTCGGCCGAACCGTGGTGCGCGTACATTGCTCCCACCAGGGCACCGATGCTGGTGCCCACCACCAGGCCCGGCCGCAGCCGGATCTCCTCCAGCACCTGCAGCACTCCGATGTGGGCCAACCCCCGGGCCGCCCCCCCGCCGAGCACCACCGCCAGCTTACGCCGCGCCATCGCGCCTCCCTGTCCCGACTCCGGCTGCAGAGCGGCCGGCGGGACATTCCCAGCATAAGCCCGGCGATGACCCGGATCAAGACCGGAATGGCGGGTTCACGCCGCCGGCTATTGATCCGTGGCACGATTGCCGATCCGAACGGCCGAATTCCCCGTATACAGTTGCCATGGAACCCATCCGATCTCTGGATCAACTGCTGGCAAACGAGGGCCCCTTCGGCGGCCGGACGGTCGTCGACGTCGGTTGCGGCACCGGCGACCTGGTGCGCTGGTTCGCCGGCCAGGGGGCCCGCGTGGTTGGGCTCGATATCCCCGCCCTGCTAGCCCAGGCCGTCGCGGCGCCGCGCGGCGGCGCGGAGCGTTATGTGGCGGGAGTGGGCGAAGCGATGCCCCTGGCCGCCGCCGCCGCCGACTGGGTGGTATTCGCCGCCAGCCTGCACCACGTGGCGCCGGCGCGGATGGCCGACGCCATCCGCGAAGCCGCGCGCGTGCTCAGGCCCGCCGGTCGGGCGGTGTTCATCGAGCCGGTGAAGCGGCCGGGCGCCTACACCGACATCACCCACCTGTACGAGGACGAAACCACCGTGCTGCGCGGCGCCGTCGCGGCGCTCCGCGCCGCCCCCCGCGCCGGATTGCGGCGGGCAGCGGAAGATCTCTTCTACCTGGAGCGCTCGTTCCTGGATTACGAACGGCTCATGGCTGTCTTCGTTCCGGATGAGGAGCGCCGCCGCGAGATTCTCGCCCGGGCGCGAGCGGTGACCGTCGCGCGCGCCGCCGCCGCCGGCGTGGCATTCGATGCGTTCCGCTACCGGTCCATCGTCCGGTTCACCGTGCTCGAGAAGACCGGGACATCCTGACTCGGGGAGGCCTCGCATGAAGACCATCGGATTCATCGGCGGCACCGGCTGGGTGTCCACGCTGGAATACTACCGCCTGCTCAACGAGGGGGTGAACGCGCGCCTCGGCGGCGTGGAGGCGGCGCGGTGCATCATCTATTCATTCAACTTCGGCGAGATCGCCCGCCTCAAGGCCGGCGACCCGGCGCAGCGCCGCGTCCGGCCGCTGGTGGTGGAGGCCGCCCGGCGTCTGGAGGCGACGGGCGCCGACGGCCTGGTCCTGTGCGCCAACACGCTGCACCTGTTCGCCGACTCGGTAGCGGCCGCGGTGGCCATCCCCGTGATCCACATCGCCGATGCGGTGGCGGCGGCGGTCCGTGCCGCCGGCCTCGCCACCGTGGGGCTCCTGGGCACCCGGGCCACCATGGAGCAGGATTTCTACCGAGACCGGCTCGCGGCGGCCGGGATCGCCGCCCGCGTGCCGGTCGAGGCGGACCGCGCCTTCATGGATGACGCCATCATGACCGAGATGGTCCGGGGCGTTTTTCGCCCCGACGTGAAGCAGCGGTTTCTCGACGTTATCGGCCAATTGGTGGTTTGCGGCGCCGAAGGGGTCGTCCTCGGCTGCACCGAGATTCCGCTCCTTCTCCAGGCCGATACCGCCGCGGGGGTGCCGCTGTTTGACACGCTGGCCATCCACGCCCGCGCCGCTGTGGACTTTGCGCTGGAAGAGATGGTGAATGGGTGAATGGGTGAATGGGTGATCGGATATCGGGTGAAGGATTAATTCAAAATCATGCTGTCGGACACGAGGAATCGGCGGCGGCACCGCGGCAATCCCGATTCTGGACGCGCTCGACCACCAGCACATCCTGGTACCAGCGGCCGTCAGCGCGGCCCGACCAGGTGCCATAGTGAATGGGCGGCACGGCCGGCAGTCCCCCCGTCGAGAGCCATTCCAGAAGATCAGCCTCCGGGTAGGCGATGGCCGCTTCCGGATTGCGGCGATCCGCGATCCGGCAGGCGAACGGCGCTCCGTCCAGCGGGAAGGAAAACCGGGGCAGGCCCCCGCCCGCCGCCACCAAGCCGGAGGCGACATCGTCCAGCAAGAACAGGGTCAGCAGGCAACGGCAGCCGGGGCGGAGGACCCGGGCGATCTCCGCGATGTAATGGCGCAGGTCCGGCGGCAGCATGTGCGTGAACACCGAGGTCAGGAACACGAAGTCGAAGGCCTCGTCGGGATAGGGGAAGCGGAAGGATGCGGCCGGGATGCTCCCCCGCCGGTTGTAGCGCTGGTTGTAGAGGTCCACGAAGTGGAACCGGAAATCGGGGTACTGCGGGGTGACGTGGCGTTGGCACCAGCGGACGGCCCGACGGTTGACATCCAGCCCCTCATAGGCGCCGGTGCTGAGGTAATCCGCCATCGGGATCGCCATCCGCCCGGCGCCGCAACCGATTTCCAGCACGCGGTCCGACGGCCGCAGTCCGCCCAGCTCCCGCGCCTGTTCCAGGAACGCCTCGCCGAACTCGCGGAACGCCCCCCAACCCACGTCTTCCATCAGCCGTCGCGGCGGCAGCAGGGGCGGTCGCCGGCCCCGGAGCCGATCCCAGCCATCCAGCACCAACAGCCCGCTTCGGCGAATCCACGCCCGCCCCGCGGGGAATATCCGTTGACCGCCGTGAGACCGCGTCTTCATCCCGCTCTTCCCGCACTCATTGTTGGGGCATCCGGGAGCTAAAGCAGCCGGTTTTGGAAAATCCGGCCATCGGTCGGTTATCTCCCGCCGAAGGTGAGGGCGGCGAGGCGGCGATCGATCTCCTCGGGCGAGAGTTCCCGGAATCGCGGCGGGAGGAACCGGTCGTCGGTGCACTCCTTCACCGCCAGCAGGTCCATCATCTCGAGGCGCGCCGTGTGGGCCGACGGACGGAACCCGGCCACTTCGTCCCGGAGGATCTCGGCGAGGGATTTCATCGAGCCGGCGGGGGGCGGGGCGATGGGTTTACCCTCAGGCGGGACGCCTGAACTACTGCCAGGCGGGACGCCTGGGCTACTCGCAGGCGGGACGACTGGGCTGCTCTGGAGGGCGTGGCGGCGGACGGTGCGCACCAGCAGCCCCTCCAGCTCGTTGCCGCTCACCGGCTGATCGGAGGCAAGCTCGGGCAGATCCTCGGGCCGCAGGTCCAGCCGGAGCTTGCGGGCCATGGCCAGGAACAGCTCACGCTTGTCGCTGGTATCCACCGGCGGGAAAAGCGGGATATGCACGTCGAGGCGGCCCTGGCGCTTGAGATCCACCTCCACCATGTCGGGCCGGCTGGTGGCGAAAATCCAGAAGATCCGGCCGCGGTTGGCCGTGTCGGCCATCTCCTTGGCCAGCATCCCGTACACCCGGCCGGAAAGGCCCGAGTCTCCCTCGCCGCCGCCGCGGCGGCCCGTGGCCTGGTCGGCCTCGTCGACGAACACCATCACCTGCCCCAGGGCGTGCAGGATGGTGAAGATCTTCTCCAGGTTCCCCTCGGTGGCGCCCACCCACTTCTCGCGGAAATTCTTCAGCTCCACCATGGGAATGCCGCACTCGCCGGCGAAGCACTCCACCAGCCACGTCTTGCCGGTGCCGATGCGGCCGGTGATGAGGTAACCCATGGGGAGGGCGTTGGCCACATTGCGCCGGATGAGCTGGGCGTCCTCGCGCAGCCAGCGCTTGGCCTCGTGGTGGCCGGCCACGTCGTCCAGGGTGCGGCGCGACTCGACGAACTCCAGCCGCCCCATGGACTCCTTCTCGATGGTCTCCTTCTTGAGCCGGGTGAGGTATTTCAGCGTGAGCGTCTCCCGGTTGCGCACCGCCCGCAGCACCAGGTTGCGCACCTGGACGCGGTTCAGCCCCACCAGCTTGGCCGCCAGCGTCGGCACGTCAACCTCGCACAGCGCGGCGAAGTCGGGCTCGCCGGCTACCAGCTTCACCACATAATCGCGGATCTCCTCGGCGCCGGGCATGGGCACCTGGATCTTGCCGCTGGCGGGGCTGTCGGTGAGGTAGGCGCTCAGGTCCAGCAGGTTCTCGCTCACCAGCACCGTGGCGACGTTAGCCCCCAGGATGGCCGGATCCTCGGCCCAGTTGCGGATCTTGATGAGGTTGGCCCCGATCTCGCCGCTCAAGTACAGCGATTCGCCCCGCGGCACGATGAAATGGGCGAACTGGATGACCACCGCCACCTTGCGGGGACCGGCGGCCTTGGGATTGCGCGAGGCGGCCACGACGCCGTTGAGGAACCGGTCGATGAGCTCCAGCGCCTGGGCCGGCGCCCGCGGCAGCAGCCCGGGCGAATCGAGCGCCCGGTCAGGATTGCGACCGGCGGCGGCGTCGGAAGCGTAGCGCGAGCCGTGGTACTTGTCCATGACCTGCAGGAAGGCGTGGAAGTGGTCCGCCCCCCTAGCCAGACGGATGCCGCGGCCGCGGTCATAGAACAACACCACGTCGAATGGCTGGAACAGCACCTCGGACAGGTAGTCGCCCAGGGTCAGGAAGCGCAGCGCGTCGTCCTCGCGGTGGGGCACCAGGTCGTTGACGTTACCGTGCAGGATGAACTGCGAAACCGTCTCCGCCCGGAAGATCTCCCGCATGCCCTGCGCCCAGTCCGGCAGTGTCACCTTGCCCATGGCGTCACTCCTGCTCCTTGTCCCGCAGTGCGCGGTCGATGAGGGTGGGCGGCATGCCCACCTCCTCGAGGCTGCCGAAGAGCTCGTTGTTCTCGGCCATCCACTTCGAGGTGCCCTGGAGCGACTCCATCACCCCGTCGAGCCGGTCGGAAAGCTGCGCCGGGTCGCTCGTGACCAGCGCCTCCTCGCGGAGCAGCGTCACATGCTTCTCGATCCGGTCCAGCTCCGCCTCGATCACCTGCAGGCTCGACTCGGCCTGGAGGATGTTGCCCAGGCGCCGCTTCTGGATGTCCAGCGTGCCCTGCACCGAGCGGGCCACCGCCGAGGCAGGGTCCTCCTTGGCCAGACGCTGGGTCAGGTCGTCGATCTCGCGCTCCAGGTCCTTCTTCGAGGTCTGCGCCAGGATGTCGCGGATGCGCCCCTGCGACACGAGGAGCTTGAGAAACATCCAGTGGAGCTGGTTCAGGCTGCCGGCGCGCAGGTCGCCGGCGGCGTCTTTGCCCGCCAGCGGGCCCGAGCTGTGGAGCACCGCGGCGCCCGTCTCGAGCAGCCGGCGGTAGCGCTCCTGCGACCGCCCGTCCAGCGCGGCCAGCATCGCCGCCTGGCGCTCGGCCCAGTTCTCCGCGGACGCCTGCAGCCGGGTGGCCTTCACCAGGTTCTGGAACCGGTCGTTGCCCGCCACCAGCAACAGGAAGCCCGCCTCGGCCGCCGCCCCCAGGAGCCAGAAGCCCGGGTTGACGAACCCGAGGATGACGAGGCCCGCCAGCATCACCTTGTTGAGCGGCATCTTGCCCAGCCACGGGATGTCCACCTTCCAGTGGAAGGCGGCCTTGACGTAGTCCCAGTAGCCCAGCAGGTCCTTGGCCATCAGCTCTCCGCTTCACCCTGTTCGATTTTAAGGAAGATCGCCGAGACCCGATCCACCGCCTCCAGGAACGCCGGCTTCTGCTGGAGCACGTTGGGCGGTTCGCCCGGCACCGCCGCCGGTGTCTGGTTGATTTCCCGCGCGATCCGCCCCGGCGCCTGGGAGAAGATCCAGACGCGGTCGCCGAGGTAGACCGCCTCGATGATGGAGTGGGTCACCAGCAGCACGGTGGCCTCCACCTGCTGCCACAGCTCCACCACCAGGCTCTGCATCTCCAGCCGGGTGGGCTCGTCCAGCGCCGAGAACGGCTCGTCCATGAGGATGATCTTCGGGCGGCATACGAGGGTGCGCGCCAGCGCCACGCGCTGCTGCTGGCCGCCGGAGAGCTGGTGGGGGTACTTGTCGGCGTGCGGCGCCAGGCCCACCTTGCCGATCCAGTCCATGGCCCGGCCCTCGATCTCGTCTTCGCTTAGCTTGTCCCGCCGCCGGTTCAGTTCCATGCCGAAGCGGACGTTCTGGCGCACCGTGAGGTGGGGGAAGGAGCTGTACTTCTGGAAGACCATGCCCCGGTCCACGCCCGGAGCCGTCACCGGCTGGCCGCGCACCAGGATCTCGCCGGCGGTGGGGGGCCAGACTTCCTGAAAGCCGGCCAGGAGGTTGAGCGCCGTGCTCTTGCCGCAGCCCGACGGGCCGAGGATGGTGATGAACTCGCCCTTTCCCGGCAGATCTTCGATGCAGAAATTCAGATGCTCCAGCGCCTTGTACTCGCGCGGCGTGCCGGGATTGAACACCTTGGCCACGTCGCGGAATTCGATCACGGGCGGCAGTTTCTTTTCGGGCGGGGTGCTCATCGCGCCTCCTGATACGGGAAGAGGTAGCGGCTGAGCACCACCCAGAACTTGTCGGTGAGGTAGGCGATCATCACGATCACCACCAGCACGAGGTAGATGTGCTCCCGGGGTCCGCGGCGCTGGGCGACGATGATGATGTTGCCCAGGCCCCGCTCGGCGGCGACCATCTCGGCCAGGATGATGTAGGTCCAGCCCACGCCGAAGCCGAGGCGCATGGCGTGGACGATCCGGGGCAGCGCCACCGGCAGCAGCACCCGCCGCAGCGTCTGCCAGCGCGTGGCGCCCAGGGTGTAGGCGGTCTGCAGGAAGACGTTGTCGACGTCGCCCACCGCGCGGACGAACAGGGGCAGCAGGTAGATGAAGAACGCCAGCGCCAGGAACATGACCTTCTGCAGCTCGTCCACGCCGAACAGGCTCATGGTCAGGGGCACCAGGGCCGGGATGGGCAGGTAGCCGAGGAAGACCATCACCGGGCTGAACGTCGCGCCCACCTTCGTGAAGGCGCCCATGAATATGCCCAGCGGGAACGCGATCACCCAGGCCACGCCGAACCCGATCACCACGCGAAGCGCGCTGGTGAGCGCGCTCCGGCTCAGCTCCGCCTGGAACCAGAGCGCCGGGAACGACCGGATCACCTCTCCCGGCGACGGGAGGATCGTGGGGGAAATGAGGCGCTCCTCGGCCACCCCGGCGGTGGCCAGGTGCCAGCCGAGAAAGATCAGCAGGATGGGAATCGCCCCCAGAACAATTTTGAGGGGAGTCCCGAGGGACTCCCGGATGCTGAGGAGGCCCTGGGGCCCCCTCAGCCGGAAGTTGGACAGGAATGCTTTCATACCGCGGGTCTTACTTCTCCGGCGGATAAACCGATATCTCGACTCGCCGGTTCAGCGCCTGGTTCATCGGATCGTTGGCATCGGCCGGCTCGTCCCACGCCTTGCCCTGGATGACGAACTTGTTCGGGTCGAAGTTGTACTTCTTGACCAGCGCGTTCTTGACCGAGTTGGCGCGGTCCAGCGACAGGCGCTCCACCTCGCCGCGCGGCACCTTGCCCTTCATCGAGGAGTCGGTGTGCCCCACCACGGCGATCACCGCGCGCTCGTACTGGCCCGCCAGCCGGCCGACCTTCTCCAGGGTGGCCGTGGCGTTGGGATCGTACAGCGTGCTCGCCAGCGCGTTGCCGAACTCGTCGTGCTGCGGCTCGAAGATGTTCGAGGAGTTGGGGTAGAAGTTGATCCGGATGGTCTGGGTCAGGATGGGCTTCTCGGCGGCGACCTTCGAGTAGGTGGTGGGCGAGAACTGGGTGACGTACTCGTTCTTCATGTCGGCGAAGGTGCCCTTGGCCTCGAGCTTCTGGAGGACGGAGAAGTCCATCACCTCGTCGAAGCGGACCGGCGTGTCGAGCAGGCCCAGCTCCTTGTAGACGAACGTGATGTTCTTCCAGGTCCGCTCGAAGTTGGACGGCGAGTTGGCGTTGAGGAAGAACTCCTTGTTCTCGGCGAAGTTGGTGGTGTGGGCGTCGGCTTCCATGGCGCGGATCTCGTCCACGGCCATGCCGTACCCCTCGGCCATCCACTGGAAGGCGCGGGCCTTGTGGGTGTCGTCCTTGAGCATCCGCATCCCCTCGAAGATGCCCGCCACCAGGCCTTCAATGATCTCGGGGTGGTCCTTGGCGAAGTCGGCCCGGGCCGCCCAGACGTCGGCGATCAGCTTGTTCGCCTCGGCGGTGGTGGTCAGGATCCGGGTGTTCTTGACCTTTTCGGGGATGTTGTAGATGTCGGGCGCCCAGGAGACGCAGGCGTCGATGCTCGGGTCGGCGACGAACGCCGCGGCGGCTTCGAACGCGGTGGAGGTGAACTTGTGCTTCACCTCGCCGGGCTGGATGCCGGCGTTGAGCAGCAGGTTGTTGATGAAGTATTGCGACGGGGAGTTCTGGGCGTAGACGATGGTCCGGCCCTTGAGATCGCGCACCGAGGCGATCTTGGAGCGGACCACGATGCCGTCACCGCCGTTGGACCAGTCGATCTGCTGGTAAATGCGGGGCGCGGTGCGCGAGTCCTTCATCAGCTCGGGAGCGAAGAGCGCCATCATGTCGAGGGTGCCCCACAGGATGTGGCTGTTGCCCGCCGCGTACGCGTCGCGAGCCGACACCGGGTCGTCGATGAGCTTCAGGTTCACCTTGAAGCCGTACTTCTTGTAGAAGACGCTCTCGGTGCTGGGCGCGAAGCCGTTGTTCGCGGCGACGATGGGCAGCCAGCCGATCCAGACGTTGATGGGGAACTCCACCACCTTGTTGGTGTCCCACTTGTAGGCGCTGGTCCCCTTGACGGGGGGCAGCTTCTGGGCGGGAATGTACTTGTACTCGGTCACCGTGGTGATACCGGTGGGATCCATCGCCTCGGCGCCGCCCTGCTGCTCGCGGAACTTGTCCATGTCCACGGTTCCGCCGCCGTCCCGGCCGGGGAAGATGGTGTCCCGGAAGAACCAGCCGGCAGCAGCCAGGCAGCCCAGGATGAACAGCACGATCACGATCTTGCCCAGCGCGGTGGGCCCGACTTTCTCCGTCGTCATGCGAACCTCCTTGTCCTTCGGTAATCCTCAGCCCGGCGCACGTTTCGCGCGCCCTCACTGGCCCTGCGGCCCCAGTTCCTTCTGGGGCTGGGGCTCGGGCGCGGCGTCCGCCGGGGCGGTCTCGGGGGCGGCCGCTTCGGCCGCCGGGGTCTTGAAGCCGTAGGCCACCTCGAATTCGGCCAGCGCCTGTTCGGCCAGGGCGGCCTGCTCGGCTTCCTTGAGTTCGACTTCCTGGATATCGATGCCGGTGGAAGCCACGCGGGCGCGGCCGGCGGCCTTGTCGCGGCGCTCGGACAGGTATTCTTCGACGCGGTTCAGGGTGTCGCCGGAACCGCCGATCTCGCTGATCATACCGGCGGCCATCTCCTGGAGCTCCGCTTGCGCCTCGAGCATCTCGGTCTCGGACAGCATCCGCTTCAGCTTCTCGATCTTGCCCCGGGCTTCCTGCACCGCCACATCACGGGACTTGACCAGCTTCTTGAACGTCTCGTCGGCTACCACGAGCTGCTCGCGGTTCTCCTCGAGCTGGCTTTTGACCGTCTGCAGCTCCAGGGCCATCTGGCCGGCCACGGTGCGGTTGCCCGCCTTGAGGTTGGCGGCGATCTTGGCGGTGAGTTCCTTCTCTTTCTGCTCCAGCGTCTTGACCTGCCGCATCAGGCGCTCGACGAAACCGGCGTGGGTGGCCAGGTTGTCGTTGAAGCGCGCGATCTGTTTGCGCAAGTTTTCTTTTTCCGCCTCGATCAGAGCCTGCGGGTTCGATTTCTCCAGTCCGGAGACGAACAGGCCCACGAAGCCCCGGATCAGCGTCATGATACGTTTGAACATGTGAGCGGCTCTCCTTTCCCTCGCGGGACGATGGGTTCGAATCCGGCCGCGGCGGCGGGAACGGCCGGACCGCGGCGTTCGAGTGTTGCATCGGACAGTGCTGGCATTGTACCCCACGCGCCGGACGGTGTCAACGAGCCGCTCGGCTAACGCCCGTGTTTGCAGTCAGTTGATTTTATCTCAATTCGGGGCCCGGGACTCGTTACCATCTCGCATGTTCGTGCTCGTAATTCGTGATCGTGATCGTAATCGTGATCGTGCTCGTAATCGGACCGTCCGAAGGTTTTGAAGTATAAAATTTTGTAGGTTTAATTACAGTTTATTTCTAATGGTTGATGGTTGATCGTCGATAGTGGATGGTTGCTGCTCGGTGGGATGGTGTGCGAAGGCGATGGGGCGAATCGGGAGATGTGAGACAGCTAGACGGGGTGAACAGCCAGCCGGGAACCGGTGATTCAGGGAGCGGCACTCCGAACCCAGAATTGAGCGCTTAGAAACCAGGTCCCGGAACCAACGAGCCGGCGCACTCCATCCATCCCCCGTGCCCGCTGCGGATTCTATGGTCGACGGTTCCTTTGATTACGAGCCCCGCCCTACTTGCCCACATTGATCCGGTGCGTCAGCTCGCTGAGTATGTTGAAATTGATGAAGAAGATGATGTTCTTCAGGTCCTTCTTGTACTTCGTCACGTAGCGGGCGAACTTGTCCTCGTCGTCGAACATCAGCACCGCCTCGAACTCCACCACCTCCTCGGCCAACTCCAACAGCAGGTGCAGGATGTTCCGGTACGCCGCCTTGACTCGGATCATCTCGGCCGCGTCCCACTTCGACGGCCGGAACTTGGGCGGGATGGTGTCGATGGCTCGGATCACCTCGGCCACCACCTCCTGAATCAGTTCATGGATCTCCCGGAAGTAGGACTCCTCGTACTTCTCCGGATGATCCAGCCGCCCGATGGACTTCCCCTTGAGCGCCTCGTACTGGTCCATGAGCGAGAGGACATACAGGTTCAGTCCCTTGTACGGCAGCTCCCGCCGCTCCATGCTCATGAAGCAGCGCCCGATGTAAATCTTGTCGGAGTAGTGGAGGGACAGGTCCTTGATGGGCGCGGTGTAGAGCTTGAGCTCCATCAGCTTCTCGAGCTCGTTGAAGTACTTCAAGCGGGCCAGCAACAGGCCGTTGTTCTGCTGGAGGAAATAGGACGAACGCTCCAGGATCGCCGAGTCGAGGATCAGGTTCTCCAGCAGGCGTTCCCGCAGATAGGTCAGGATGGCGGGTTTCTCCGCCAGAAGCGTGCGGAGGCGCTCCTCGCAATTGTCTTCCGCCGGCTGCAGCGCGGGCGACAGGAGGCAGAGGCCGCCGTCGGCCATGGGCAGCTCGAGATAGATGTTGCGGCGAACTTTTTCCTGCAGGTTGTCGAAGTGGACGCAGCGCAGCGGCGGCAGGGTCTCGGCTTTGAGTCCGGCGAGGTACTGGACCACGGGCATGGCGCACCTCCGGGCTGATGATTCTGAGTTGAGTATATCGGGAATGGCGGGAGAAGTAAACAGCGGAGCGCGCCGCAAGGCTCGTTCCGGCGATGCGGACATCGGATTTCGGACATCGGAATTCGGATATCGGACCTGGGTTCTAGGACCTGGGATCTGGGTTCCGGGTCATCGTGATTCGTAAATCGTAATTTGTACTCGAGACTCGATTACGAAACACGATTGCGAGCACGAATCATCAACTATCAACTGAAGTACAAGTGAGACGATTGAACGAACGGACGCTGGAACTAAACGTCCGGTTCCAGCAGCCCCTTCCACGAGAGGATCTCTTCGATTTCAGCGGCCACCGCGGCGATGGTGCGGCCGCCGGTGTCCACCCGGAACGGCGCCTGCCGGTAGTGGGGGAGCCGCGCCGCGTGGAGGGCGCGGAACTCGGATTCGCTCCGCGCCAGCGGTCGCGGGGCGTGATGGCTGACGCAGCGGCGCACCAGCTCGTCCAGCGGGCAGTCCAGCCAGACGGCCACGCCGGATCCCTGCACCAGCGCCGGCGCCTCGGCCTGGGTGAACGTCCCCCCGCCGAGCGCCACCACGCGGCCGCCTCGGCCGGCCACCTCGCGGAGCTGTTGCAGCTCCAGCAGGCGGAAGTACGTTTCGCCGTGGCGGCGGAAGATTTCCACCACCGGCAGCTCGGCGGTGGTCTCCACCAGGTGGTCCAAGTCCACGGCCTCGGCGGCGATCCGGCGCGCCAGCTCCACGGCCACGCAAGTCTTGCCGGCGCCCATGAATCCCACCAGGTAGATGTTGCGCGTGGCTGGCAGCCGCACGGCTCCGTCCTCCCTCGTATGTTCCGCCGCAGGCGCCGCCGCTAGCGGGCCTCGTAACCGGGGCGGTGGCTGACCCGCACCCCGACCCGATCCACCTGGACGACGATCTTGCGGTACTGGCCGTCGCGCATGATGTTGTGCGGCGTGTACGACAGGTAATACTGCTGGCGCAGTTCGCGGACCAGCCGGCTGTACACCTCCTCGATGGAGCCGGCGCCGCGCGGGTCGATGACACGGCCGCCCGTCTCGTAGGCGAGCTTCCGGAGCTGGGAGTCCGCGGCGTACATGATCTGCATGATCCGGGTCTCGTCGTACTTGAGCCCATACTCACGCTTGTAGTACTCGGCGTAATCGCGGATGCCGGCGGTCTTGGAGACGATGTACACCTGCGTGTCGGACACGGTGGCCTTGCGCAGGATGTCGTCGAACTCCACCAGGCTCGCCGTGTCCCACCCGTCGGTGACCGACACGATCACCTTCTTGCCCCGCACGGCCGGCAGCAGATCGGTGTAGGTCACGTAGAGCGCGTCGTACCAGACGGTGCTCCCCTTGGGCACCACCCGCTCCAGTGCCCGGTCCAGCCGCGCCAGGTCGTTGGACCAGTCGAGGATCAGGCGGGCCTCGTTGTTGAACGTGATGATGGCCACCCGGTCCTCGGGCTGCAGCGCCCCGACGAAGGTCCGCACGGCCTTCTTGATGGCGCCCAGCTCCATGAAGGTGCTGTGGCTGATGTCCATGAGGAAGACGACGTTGAGGGGCACCTCCTCCCGGGCGCAGTTGATGATCTCCTGCTCGACGCCGTCCTCGAACAGGTGGAAATCCTTGCGCGTGAGGTCGGTCACCGGCTCGCCCGCCTGGCTGGCGACGGCCACCGGGACGAAGATTTGCTGGACCTCGGTCCGGATGATGGGCTGGTCCTGCGCCGCCGGCCCGACGGGCGGCGTCGCGACGAGCAGAGTCAGGGCGAACGCCAGGCGCAGGGCGCGGTTACGGTTGAGTGGGGGCATCGCCTTCCCTCCCGCTGGATTCGAGGATGCGGCGGTGAATGTCATCGAACCCGCCATTGGACATGATGATGGCCACATCGCCGGGTTTCAGCCAGCGGCGGAGAAACGGCACGATCTCGGCCACTGTGGGCAGGAAGTGGGCGTCCTGCCCGGCGGCACGCATCTCCGTCACCGCCCGGGCCGGGTCGAACCGGTCGGCCTCGGGGAGCGCCTCCTTGCGAAAGACGTCGGCCAGGATCACCACGTCGGCCTCCGCGAAGCAGCGGGCCATCGCCGCCTGGTGGACGCGCTTGCGGCAGGTCCAGGAGCGCGGCTCGAACACCACCGCGATCCGCCGGTCGGGAAACCGCAGCCGAGCCCCCGCCAGCGTCGCCGCGATCGCCGTGGGGTGATGGGCGAAATCGTCATAGAGCAGTGCGCCGCCGACTTCGCCGCGCAGGGTCATGCGGCGCTCCACGCCGCGGAACGACGCCAGCGCACCCGGCACGCGCTCCGGCGGCGCGCCGGCGTGGTGGAGCACCGCCCAGACGGCCAGGGCGTTCAGGACGTTGTACCGCCCGGGGACGGCCAGTCCCACCTCGCCGAGCGCCGCGCCGCGGTGGCGGACGGCGAACCGCGTCCGCCCGTCCTCGGCGCGGACCGACTCGGCCTGCCAGTCGGCCCCGCCGCCGAAACCGAACGAGACCGTCGGGCACGGCGCGCGCGCCGCCACTTCGGCGGCGCGCGGGCAGTCGGCGTGGTACACCACCAGGCCGTTGGGCGGCACCGTGTTCACGAGGCGGCGGAACTGGAGCACGATGGCGTCGAGGTCGGGGTAGATGTCGGCATGGTCGTACTCGATGCCGGTGATCACCAGAACCGTCGGACGGTAGTGGAAAAACTTGGGGGCCTTGTCGAAATAGGCGGTGTCATACTCGTCCCCCTCGATGACGAAGTGCGGGCCGCGGCCCAGGGCGGCGCTCCGCCCGAAGTCCAGCGGAATTCCGCCGACGAGGAACGAGGGATCGAATCCCAGCTGCGTCAGCGCCCAGGCGGCCATGGCCGAGGTGGTGGTCTTGCCGTGGGTACCGGTGACCACCACCGGCGTCTTGCCGGGCAGGAGCAGCAGCTTGACCACCTCGGGCATGGACAGGTACGGCAGCCCGGCGGCCAGCGCGTGTTCCAGCTCCGGGTTACCGCGGGCGATGGCGTTGCCCACCACCACCAGGTCGGGGGGCGGATCCAGGTTGGCCGGCGCGTAGCCGGAGCGCACCGGGATTCCCTCGGCCGCCAGAAAGTCGCTCATGGGCGGATAGACGTCCGCGTCGGAACCCGTCACCGTGTAGCCGGACGACCGGAGCAGCGCCGCCAGCGACGCCATCGCCGTCCCGCAGACGCCCAGCAGGTGAATCCGCTGCACCGTCCGGCCCATGATCACCGTGGACATAGCCAGTCATCCTCGAGGTAAAGTCGACCCGCGTCCGGATCCAGGCGGTAGCCGGCCCCCAGCGCCAGCACCAGGCTGGGCCGCTCGCAGTGGCCCGACGGCAGGCCGAAGAGCACCGGGCAGCCGATGTCGCCGAGGGCGTGGCACAACGCCTCCTGGATCGTATAGCCCTGTTCCGGGTGCTGCGTGCATCCCGTCATCTCGCCGAAGACCACTCCGGCCGCCTCATCGAACTTCCCGGCCGCGCGGAGCTGGCCCAGCAGCCGGTCGAGCTGGTACGGCTTGATCTGGGTGTCCTCCAGGAAGAGGATCCGGCCGCGGGTGTCCCACTCGTCGGGCGTCCCCAGGGTGGCCGCCAGCACCGACAGGCAGCCGCCCGTCAGCGGCGCCGCCACGGCGGGCCCCGTCCGGAGCACCGTCAGCGGTTCGACCGACACGGTATCCCGCGGCGGCGCGCCGGCCAGCAGCCCGGTCAGGTATGCGGCGTCGGCGCCCGTCGGGTCGCGGCCCAGGTCGCCGGCCACCATGGGCCCGTGAAAGACCACCCAGCCCCAGCGCTGCAGCAGGTGGATCAGCAGCGCCGTGGCGTCGGAGCAGCCCACCACCGCCTTGGGCCGGGCGGGCGGCCGGGGCAGCACCCGGTCCAGGGCGGGCAGCAGCCGGGCGCAGCCGTAGCCGCCGCGGGCGCACCAGACGGCGTCGGCTTCGGCGTCGCCGAGCGCGGCCGCGAGCTCGGCGGCCCGTTCGTCGTCGGGACCGGCGGTGTAGAAATGCGCCGTCGTGCCACGGCCGGACCAGACCGGCTGCCAGCCCTGAGCCGCCAGCCAGGCCAGTCCCCGCTCCATGTACGGCCTCTTCACCGGCGAAGCCGGCACCACGACGCGGATACGGCTGCCGGCGGCAAGCGGCGGCGGATAGATCATGGCGTTCGCTCCAGTTTCACCAGCACCGAGCGGCCCGCTTCGGCCACGACCGTGTGCCGCCAGCCGGGCACCTGGTCAAGATCGCCCACGGCCTTCCCCTCGGTCAGCAGGTAAGCCGGCCGCCGGCGCGATTCCAGCAGGGCGGCCAACTCGGCCGGTTTCTCTATGTTCGGCGTGCACGTATAGCCGGTGTAGTACTCATGGCTGTGATGAAAATGCCGGTAGATGATCAGCGGATTGTCCGGTCCGGTCCGCGTCATGGCCAGCCGGCAGATTTGGCGTCCCGAAAAGAACGGCTCCACCGCCGGCAGCAGGAACGGGGCGCCCCCGGCCACCACCAGGAACACGCCGAACGCCAGCGACAGGATGGCCCGGTCCGGCCGGCCGCGGCGGATGAGCCAGATGAAGCCCAGCAGGCCCGGCAGCGCCAGGGCGACGGCCAGCAGCCCGAGTTCCACCCGGTGGAAGCGGATGTGGAAGAAGAGCGGCCCCCCCACCGCCAGCACCGCCGTCACCGCCGCCGCGCCCCACGCGAACGGCCGCCAGTCGCGGCCTGGGGCGAAGGCCTCCTCCATGCTCCAGCCGATGAGCACCGCCAGCGTGGGGAACAGCGGCAGGATGTAACCGGGAAGCTTGGCTGAAGACAGCGAGAAGAACACCAGCGGCAGCGCCAGCCAGGCGAGGAAGAACAGCAGGCCGTCGGCCCGCGGGTCCTGCCGCCAGCGCCGCCAGAGCGGCCGGCGGTCCCGCCACAGGAGCAGGAAGAACGTCCAGGGAAGGAGGCCGATCAGAATCACCGGCAGGTAGAAGTAGAACGGCCGGGTGTGGTGATGGATCGAAGTGAAGAAGCGGCCCAGATGGTGGTTGACGAAGAACACCAGGATGAAGAAGAAGCCCTCCCGCAGGTACACGAGGATGTACCAGGGCGCCGCCACCGCCAGCAGCGCCAATGCGCCCACGGCCAGCCGCGGCAGCGTCAATCGCTCCACCCGGCCGGTGACCATGAGGTACGGATAGACGGCCAGCACCGGCAGCACCAGGCCCAGCGGCCCCTTGGCCAGGACGGCCAGGCCGAAGACGGCGCCGGCGGCCCAGAGCAGTGTGGGCGGAGGCGCAGGCTCGGCGGCCAGGTACCGCCAGAGCAGCAACAGGCCCACCGACACGCACGCGGTGAACGGCATGTCCGTGGTGCCCCCGCCGGCGAAGCCGAGAAACAGCACGCAGGTGCCGAGCGCCAGCGACGCGTTGAAGGCCATCCGCTCGCCGAACGTCCGCTTCAGCGTCAGGTACAGCGTGGCGATGGCGCCGAGCGCCAGCAGGACCGACGGCAGCCGCGCGGCGAACTCGTTCACCCCGAACACGCGGTACGAGACATTGGCCATCCAGTAGAGCAGCGGCGGTTTTTCCAGCCAGGCGGAGCCCTTCAGGGTGGGGAGCACCCAGTCGCCGCGGTGCATCATCTCCTCGGCGATGCGGGCGTAGCGCGGCTCGTCGGGGCCGACGAAACCGTACCAGCCGATGAACGAGAGGTAGAAGACCGCCAGCGCCAGCATCAGCGCGGCGAAGCGCTTGTTCGCGCCCAGTCCCTCCCAGAATGCCCAGCCGCGACCTGCCGTCACCGCGCCTCCTCGGCCACGAAGTCGAGCCCGATGTCCAGCCAGTGCGCCCGGCTGATCACGGCGGAGGTGGAGACGTAGTCCACGCCGGCGGCGGCGATGCCCGGCAGCGCCTCGAGCGTCACCCGGCCCGAGGCCTCGAGTCTCGCCCGGCCGGCGACGCGCGCGGCGGCCTGCCGCATGGCGTCCGGGTCCATGTTGTCGAGCATGATGATGTCGGCCCCGGCGGCCAGGGCCGCATCGACCTGGGCCAGCGTCTCCGCCTCGACCTCGATCCGCACGGTGACCGGCGCGTGCTCGCGGGCGGCGCGCACCGCCGCGCCGATGTCGCCGACGGCGGCGATGTGGTTATCCTTGATCATGACCCCGTCGTAGAGCCCCAGCCGGTGGTTGTGGCCGCCCCCGGCGCGGACGGCGTACTTCTCGAAGAACCGGAAGCCGGGCGTGGTCTTGCGGGTGTCCAGCAGCCGGACCGGCGTGCCGGCCAGGGCGTCGGCGTACTGCCGGGTCAGGGTGGCGATCCCCGACAGCCGCTGGACGATGTTGAGCGCGGTGCGTTCACCCCGCAGCAGCGCGCCGGCGGCCGCCTCCACCTCGGCCAGCACCGCTCCGGCGGCCATGGCGGCGCTCTCGGCGACGTCCCGCCGGACGAGGCGCACCGCCGGGTCGAGCAGCCGGAAAACCTCGACGGCGAAGTCCAGGCCGGCCAGGACGCCGGCTTCGCGGGCGCGGAACACGGCCCGGGTGCGTCGCGCGTCGAGGCCGACGAAGCTGTCGGTGGTCAGGTCGCCCGATCCGATGTCCTCGCGCAGGAAGGCTCGGAGGCGGCGGCGCACAAAGTCGTCGGCAGTCATGGCACGGCCTCCTACTCCGACCAGGATGCGACGGGAAGCCCGCCCGAGCCGCGGCGGATGTTCACATGGCGGTTGCCGTAGCCGCCGCGCTCGGGGTAATCCTCACGGTAGTGCCCGCCCCGGCTGCCCCGCCGCTCCAGCGCCGCCCGGGCGATGCACAGCCCGCTCACGAGCATGCCGTCGAAGGCGTGTTCGGCCAGGGTGCGAGCCGGCGCCAGATCGGCGCGCCAGTGCGCCAACTGCTCCATGGCCGCCTGGAGCGACTCGCCGGACCGGACGATGCCCACCCGCTCCCACATCAGCGACTGAAACTCCGCCCGGCGCGCCTCGAGCTCGGGGGTGAACGGGCCGGGGATCACCTTCGGCGCCGGCCAGCGCGCGTCCGCCGGGGTCGGTCCCATGGTCAGGTCGGCCCAGTGGTCGCGAATGTACGTCCCGGTGCGCCGGCCGAACACCAGCCCCTCCAGGAGCGAGTTGCTGGCCAGGCGGTTGGCGCCGTGGACGCCGGTGCAGGCCGCCTCGCCGCAGGCGTACAGGCGGCGGAGGCTGGTCCGCCCGTCCGGATCGGTCTTGATCCCGCCCATGATGAAGTGGGCCGCCGGCGCCACCGGGATGGGCTGGCGCGACATGTCGATCCCCAGCGCCAGGCACCGCTGGTAAAGGTTCGGGAATCGCTCCCGGAGGAACTCGGCCTTGAAATGGGTCATGTCCAGCAGCACGTGGTCGGTGCCGGTGTCCCGCAGCTCCCGCCAGATGGCCCGGCTGACCACGTCGCGCGGCGCCAGCTCGGCCATGGGATGGTAGCGGAGCATGAACCGCTCCCGCGCCCCGTTGCGCAGCAGCCCGCCCTCGCCACGCAGCGCCTCGCTGAGCAGGAACTCGGGCACCCCCGTCACTCGCAGGCTGGTGGGATGAAACTGGACGAACTCCATGTCCTCGAGGAGCGCGCCGGCGCGGTAGGCCATGGCGAATCCGTCGCCTGTGGCGGTGGCCGCATTGGTGCTGTGCCGGTACAACCGGCCGGCCCCGCCCGTGGCAATGACGGTCACGGCGGCCCGTACCTGCAGGGGCTGACCGGAGGCCAGGTCGAGGCAGACGGCGCCCCAGCAGCCGCCGTCGCGGATCATCAGGTCGAGGGCGGCGGTCCGCTCCCGGAGCGTCACCTTGGGCAGGGCGGCCACGCGGCGGACCAGCGTGGCCTGGATTTCGGCGCCGGTGGCGTCGCCGTGGGCGTGGAGCACGCGGCGGACGCGGTGGGCACCCTCGCGGGTGAAGCTCAGCCGTCCGCCGACGGTGTCGAACCGGGCACCCCAGCCGATGAGCTCGCGGACGCACCGCGGCCCCTGCGCCACCATGTACGCCAGCGCCTCCTCGCGGCAGAGGTAGTCGCCGGCGCTCATGGAATCGCTGAAATGGTTGAACGGCGAGTCCTCCTCCTGGATGGCCGCGGCGATGCCGCCCTGGGCCAGCTCGGTGTTGCCGGCGGACACTTCCGCCTTGGTGACCACCAGCACGCGCCGGCGGCTGGCCAGGCGGATGGCGGCGCTGAGTCCGGCGATGCCGGAGCCGAGGACAAGGACGTCGGTGGTGACGATTTCCATAGCGGTGATGCCTCTCTAAATCAAGCATTTTCGCACAGGACGACGGCCTTTTGCAAACCCATCCAACATCCTGTTGACAAAAGAAACCGCCCCTCCGTACACTAGCGATATCCCAAGCGAGTCGCAGGTGAACCATGGTTGCCGAACCGAAACGTATCCTGCCGCGTGAGGGGGTCGAAGGTGCCCGCCAGACCAGCGCTCCGCTGGCCGTCGCCGTGCTCCTGACCCTGGCCTGCCTGTCGGCGATCATGTTCGCCTACGTCTTCCCGCGGCTCCTCCAGCACGGCGGCACCACCGTGTTCTACCTCGCCATGGGCGTCCTGCTCATCCTGGTGGTGACCTACCTGGCCGGCTACTTCATCACCATGAAGCAGCCGCACCGGGTCAGCGACCCGAAGGTGGCGGTGGCCCGGCCGCTGGCCGTGTTCATCCGCGTGTACATCATCGTGTCGCTGCTGCCGCTGGTGTGCATCGCCATGCTGCTGATGATGTATATCATTCCGGAGCTGCTGGCCAAGGGCGACCCCACCCTGCTCTACTCCATCATCGGCGTGATCTGCGCGTCGTTCGTGCTCTCCCTGCTCGGCTATTTCCAGACCCGCCGGCGGATGCTGGCCACGCTGGGCGCCATGGACCGCTCGCGCGCCAACCTGGAGCAGCTGGTGTCCATCTCGGGCGCCGTGTCGCAGTCGCCGCACCCGCAGGAGGTCTCCGACCAGCTCGTCCAGGGCGCCATGCAGCTCTTCCGCGTGTCCGGCGCGTATCTGTTCATGCCCGCCGAGGGGGAGTGGCGGCTGACCGCCGAGGTGGGCCACACCATCGAGGAATCAGGCGAGGAGCGGCTGGAGTTCTACCGGACGGCGGTCCGACGCGCCGCCGAGGCGCGGGAGGCGCTGCTGTTCGACGGCGAGCCGCTGCGCGGCGGGCCGCTGGCGTATGCGCCGGGCCGGATCCAGGTGGCGGCGGCCCCGCTGGTGCTCGGCGAGGAGGCCAAGGGCGCGCTGGTCCTGGTGCACAAGCTGCAGGACGCCGGCGCGTTCGAACGCGCCGAGCTGAGCCTCCTGCAGGCCCTCGCCGGCCACGCCGCCGTCAGCATCCACAACGCCCGGTTCCGGGAGATCCAGCTCAACTATTTCACCCACACCATCGAGCTGCTGGTCCAGGCCCTGGAGGGCACCACCGTGGCGCGCGATCACCTGCGCAACGTCGCCCGCTACTCCGGCATGATCGCCCGGCGCCTGAACATCGACGAGGTCGCCCGCAAGCAGCTCTACTTCGCCGCCTTGCTCCACGATATCGGCATGGTCAAAGTCCCCGCCGACCAGAAACACGATCCGGAGAACCACCGCCGGCATCCGCTCCTGGGCGCCGAGCTGGTCGGCCGGATCACCCTGTGGCGGGAGCTGGTGCCGCTCATCCAGGCCCACCATGAGAACATCGACGGCAGCGGGTATCCCGCCGGGCTGGCCGGCGAGGCGATCCCCCTGGGCGCCCGGATCATTGCCATCGCCGAATCGTTCGACGCCATGACAAATCCCAATAGCTATCAGATCGGCCGCTCGTTCGACGAGGCGTTCGCCGACCTCCGGCGCAATGCCGGCCGCCGGTATGACCCGAAGCTGGTGGAGATCTTCGAAACGGAGCTCCGCGCCCAGGCGGAGTGAGGGGAATAGGGGATAGGAGTTCCGAGTTAGTCGTGCTCGTCATTCGTAATCGTCATCGTCATTCGTAATCGTAATCGTGATCGTAATCGAGACTCGAGACTGGAGGCTCGTTCCCGTAAATCGGATAATCGGACATCGGGACAGGCGGTTTGCGCTTCGGGGTTCGTCTCCCGTCTGACGTCTCCCAATTCACCCATTCCCGCTATTCACCCATTCACCAGTAACTCCTCAACGACAAATTCTCAATGAAAGAAAATGAATCCTTCGTGTCCTGTGTGACTTCGTGGTGAGGATGCCGTGTCGAGGCACGATCACGATTACGAATTACGATCACGATTACGATTACGATTACGAATTACGATGACGATTACGAATGACGAGGGCGGATACCGGTCCACCATTTCCCCCATCCACCATTCTCCTGCGCCGCCCCCCCGGCGGCGGGCGGTCACTTCCCGATGGCGCCGATCTCGCTCCCCGATTTCAGGCCCAGCACCTTGGCCGCCGAATCGTTGTTGACCGCGATTTCGTAGTAGCCGGACGAGCCCAGCATCAGGAACGGGTCCTTGTCGGTGAACTCGGCGAAGAAGCGGCGGAACTTGGTGATCTCGCCGTGGAGGTGAAGCACCTTGGCCACCGCCGGATACCCCTGCTCGTCCAGCGGGATGTGCTCCGGGGTGAAGTTGGTGATGAGGTTGCCGAAGGTGTCCACGTAGAGGATGGAGCCCTTCCAGGCCTTCGGCCGGACCTCCTGGGGCTTGGGGATGTCCAGCACCAGCGGGTCGGTGATGGGCTCGCCGAACTGGGTGGACTCCACGCCCTTGCTCAGCCAGCCGGCCACGGGCGCGAACACGTCCCGGCCGTGGAAGGTGCTGCTCAGCGGCTTCTGGAAGAAGTGCTCTTCGGTGACGCTGAAGATGCCGTACACTTCCTCGCGGGTGAGGATGTAGCTCAGCACGCCGTTGTCGGGCGCCAGGAAAAAGTGATTCTCGATGGAGACCAGCAGGGCGCGCCGCTGGCTGCCCACCTTCGGGTCCACCACCACGACGTGGATGCTCCGGTCCGGGAAGAACCGGAACGAACAGCTCAGCACGAAGGCGGCCTCCAGGATGTCGCCCGGCGTGATGGAGTGGGTGACATCCACCACGTTGACTTCGGGATTGATCCGGAGGATGGTTCCCTTCATCGCTCCGGCGAACGGGCCGGCGAGACCGAAATCGGTGATCAGCGACACGCACCGACGCGCCATGGCCGCCTCCTGTGGATATTGCTTGTCCTCATTATCGTTTCAGGTGGAGTCGATTGCGCTGCCCGCCATCCGGCAGCCGCCCGGGCCGCCGGGATCGCGGCGACGGTTCGAAGCGCGCGGGACCGGTCCTCCCGCGCTCAGTTCCAGTCCTCGTAATCGTAATCGTCGGTATCGTAATCGATGTAGTCGTCGTCCCATTCGCCCGGCTTCTCGGGTTCTCCCTCTTCCTCCCACTCACCGTCCTCGTCCTCGTCCTCCTCTTCGTCCTCGTCCTCGTCGTCCTCCCAGTCCTCATATTCCTCGTCATCCCAATCCTCGTCCTCGCCATCCTCCTCGCCCTCGTCCTCGTCCTCGTCTTCGTCCCCGCCTTCTTCTTCGTCTTCGTCCTCCCACTCCTCGTCGTCATCGGCGTCTTCGCCGTTGTCCTCTTCGTCCTCGTCCCAGTCCTCGATTTCATCGATGTCGTCGTCGAGGTCTTCCGGCAGCTCGTCGTCGTCGAAGTCGTCATCCTTCTTCTTCTTGGCCAACAGCACGGCCGGCAACCATGCGGCGTCGGGATGAAGAGAGTCTTCAAAAATCTTCATGACACACCTTCCGGCTATACTTGGAAGCAATTTTTCGCCAAGAGCCAATGTTTGTCAACTGCATTTTTTCCCGGGGAGAAACCGGATCAAGATGCCCGTCAAATCGTCCCGTTGGGGCTTGGCGCCCTGGAATTTTTCAACGGCCTGGATGAGCCGCTGACAAATCTCGTCCGGGGTGTTGTCGCGCTCCTGCACCAGGAACTGGACCACGCGGTCCCGGCCGAAAAACTCATCGGCTTCGTTTCCCGCCTCGGTGAGCCCGTCGGTGTACAGCAGCAGCAGGTCCCCATCACCGAGCTCCGCCTCCGTGACCTGGAAGACGCCCTCGGGCAGAATGCCGAGGATTGGCCCACCCTCGGCGAACAGATCCGAGCTCCCGTCCTCCCTCACGCGGATGGCCTCGTTGTGCCCGGCGTTGCAATACCAGGCGCGCCCGCTCGCCGCGTCCAGCGCCAGCGCGAACAGCGTCACGAAGATCTGTCCGTCGCACTGCGTGTGGATCCGCCGGTTCAGGTCGCCCAGCAGTTCGCCCAGGTCCAGCTCCCGCTCGCACAGCGAGTTGAGATAGGCGTGGAGCGAGGCGGTGAGCAGCGCCGCGCCCATCCCTTTGCCCATCACGTCGGCGATGATGAACAGGTAGCGACCGTCCGGGAGGACGAACACATGGAAATAATCCCCGGCCAGCTGGAGACAGGAGCGGTAGAAGACCGCGCCGTCCAGATCCGAAACCCGGGGGAATCGCTCGGGGATCAGAAATTTCTGCACGTCGGCGGCGTACTCCAGTTCCTTCTCCATCGCCTTCTTCAGGAGGAGCTCCTGGATGTAGAGGTAATTCTCGATCTTCATCGTCACCAGGTTGGCGATGGCGGTGAGGAGCTGCAGGTTGTCCTTGTTGAAGTCCTTCTCGATGGAGGGGCTGTCGAGGTAAATCAGGCCATACGTCTTTTCGCCGTTCCAGAGCGGGACGCACATGATCGACTTGATCCCCTGGACGATGATGCTGCGCGCCTCCTCGAGCTGGGGGTCGCTCTCCACGTTCGTGGTGAGGACGGCGGATTTCTTCTCGATCACCAGGCGCTGAACAGTCCGGCTGAACTGGATGATATCGGCGGCGGCCGGCGTGTCCGCCACCCGCCCGCCGGTCCAGTACGACTTGACCTGAAGCTCCCCGCCCTCGATCATCATGAGGCAGCCCCGGCGGGCGGGCACCACCGAGACGATGAGCTGGAGGCAGTCGTGGAACAGACGGTTCAGATCCCGCTGGTCCAGCAGGGAGGAGGCGATCTCCTGGAGTACGCCGAAGCGCTTCACCTCGGCCGCCAGCGTGTCCGCCGCCGGGCTCGCCGGCGGCGCGGCGGGAGCGACCTCCGCCTTGGCGGTCACCGGCTTCGGCGGCGCCGCCGGTCCGGCCGCCGCCTGGGCGGCCGCTTCGCGGGTCTTCCACTGGTCCTTGAAATCCTTGATTGAGATGATGCAGGTCATCCCGGGCAGGGGGAAGGTTTCCTGCGGATCCTCCTTGACCTGGCGGCGGAAGACGAGGCGGGTGTTGCCCAACCGGATCGTGTCGCCGTCCTCCAGCGGGTGGCGGAAACCCACCTGTTTCTCGTTGACGAAGGTGCCGTTGCGGCTGCCCGTGTCCTCCACCCAGACCTTGCCGCCGGAGGCGAAGATACGGGCGTGGCACTTGGAGATCCCGCGGTCCTCGCCGATAGCCACCTCGTTGGTGACGCCGCGGCCGATCCGGACCTGGGTCATCTGCGCGTCCAGCGTAAAGTTGCGCTGCTGCTGGTTGTACTCAAGCCAGAAGGTGGTGCTCATGGGGGTGACCTGGGCGTATTATCGTTGGCGGTTTCCGGGGTGTCAACGAAAAACCGGCGGCCGCGGGGCCGCCGGTTCGTCAATCGGACGCAGTCCGGGCGAAACGCTCAGTTCACCGGCCCGTCGGCCGTTTCGGTGCGGAAGTCGAGCTCGCCGCCCGAGACCCCCACCACCGTGCGGCTGCCCGGGACGATCTCGCCCTTGAGGATCCGCCGGGCCAGCACGCTCTCCAGGCGGCGCTGGAGGAATCGCTTGAGCGGACGGGCGCCGAAAACCGGGTCGTAGGCCTGGCGGGCGATGAGCGCGCGGGCCTCGGGGCTGAGGCTAAGCTCGATCTCCTGGTCGTGGAGCCGGCGGCGGAGCTGCTCGAACTGCAGGTCGACGATGCGCGCCAGCTCCTCCGGCGTCAGGGGCTTGAACAGCACGATCTCATCCACCCGGTTCAGAAACTCCGGCTTGAAGGAGAGCCGCAGCTCCTCCATGACGCGCGCGCGCACCGCCTCGGGGATGGCGCCGGCGCGGTCGATGCCGTCCATGAGGAGCTGGCTGCCCACGTTGGAGGTCATGATCACCACGGTGTTCTTGAAGTCCACCACGCGGCCCTTGTTGTCGGTGAGGCGCCCGTCGTCGAGGATCTGCAACAGGGCGTTGAAGACGTCCGGGTGGGCCTTCTCGATCTCGTCGAACAGGATGACCGCGTACGGCCGGCGGCGGACCGCCTCGGTGAGCTGGCCGCCCTCGTCGTAACCCACATAGCCGGGCGGCGCCCCGATGAGGCGGGCGACGCTGTGCTTCTCCATGTACTCGGACATGTCGATCCGGACCATGTTTTCCTCGGTGTCGAACAGCGCCTCGGCCAGCGTGCGCGCCAGCTCGGTCTTGCCCACGCCCGTGGGCCCGAGGAAGATGAAGGAGCCGATAGGGCGCTTCGGATCCTTGAGGCCGGTGCGGGCGCGCAGCACGGCCTCGGCCACCGCGTCGACGGCCTCGTCCTGGCCGATGACGCGCCGGTGGAGGATCTCGTCCAGGTGGAGCAATTTTTCGCGCTCCCCCTCCATGAGGCGGGAGACGGGGATGCCGGTCCAGCGGGCGACGATCGCGGCGATCTCCTCGTCGGTGACCTCCTCCTTGAGCAGGCGGCGCGCGCCGGCGTCCCCGCCGAGGCGCGCTTCGGCCTCCGCGAGCTGCCCCTCCATGTCGCGGAGGCGGCCGTACTTGAGCTCGGCGGCGCGGTTCAGGTCGTAGGCCCGCTCGGCCGCCTCGATGTCGCGCCGGATTCCCTCGAGGTCCTCGCGCAGCTTGCGCAGGCGCTGGATCTCGTCCTTTTCCTGCTGGAGCTGGGCCCGCATCGCCTGGGCGCGCTCCCGGAGCTCGGCCAGCTCGCCCTGCAGGTCCTGCAGCCGGCTCAGCGACGCCGGGTCTTTCTCCTTTTTGAGCGCCTCCTGCTCGATCTCGAGCTGCATGACCCGCCGGGTGATCGCGTCCAGGTCGGCCGGCAGGCTGTCGATCTCGGTGCGGATCATCGCCGCGGCCTCGTCCACGAGGTCGATGGCTTTGTCGGGGAGGAACCGGTCGGCGATGTAGCGATGGCTCAGGACGGCCGCGGCTACGAGCGCCCGGTCGGTGATGCGCACGCCGTGGTGGATCTCGAACCGCTCCTTCAAGCCCCGCAGGATGGAGACGGTGTCCTCCACCGACGGCGGTTCCACCAGCACCGGCTGGAACCGGCGCTCCAGCGCCGGATCCTTCTCGATGTGCTTGCGGTACTCATCGATGGTGGTGGCGCCGATGCAGTGCAGTTCCCCGCGCGCCAGCATCGGCTTGAGCAGGTTGCCCGCATCCATGGAGCCTTCGGCCCGGCCGGCGCCCACGATGTTGTGGATCTCGTCGATGAACAGGATGATGCGGCCGTCCGACTTTTCGATTTCCTTGAGCACGGCCTTGAGGCGCTCCTCGAACTCGCCGCGAAACTTCGTGCCGGCGACCAGCGCGCCGAGATCCAGCGCCACGACGGTGCGGTCGATGAGCCCCTCGGGCACGTCCCGCTTGAAGATGCGCTGGGCCAGTCCCTCGACGATGGCGGTCTTGCCCACGCCGGGTTCGCCGATGAGCACCGGGTTGTTCTTCGTCCGCCGCGACAGGATGCGGATGACGCGGCGGATCTCGTTGTCGCGGCCGATGACCGGGTCCAGCTTGCCCCGCGCCGCCTCGCGGACCAGGTCGCGGCCGTACCGCTCCAGCGCCGCGTACGTCCCCTCCGGGTCCTCGGAGTCGACGCGCTGGTTGCCCCGCACGTCCTGCAGCACGCGGTCGAAGCGCTCCCGGTCGACGCCGTAGGCGCGGAACAGCCGGGCGGCGGGCTGGTCCGCCCCGTCGGCGATCATGGCCGCCAGCAGGTGCTCCACGCTGAGGAACGCATCCTTGAGCCGGCCGGCTTCCTCCTGGGCCTGGATCAGGATGCGGTTCAGGCGGCCCGAAATGTAGAGCCCCTCGGCTGCGGCGCCGCCGGACAGCCGGGGCAGCTTGTCCAACTCCTGCTCCAGCCGGCCGGTGAATTCGGCCACGGGCACATCGAGGCGCGCCAGCAGCCGCGGCGCCAGGCCGTCGGCCTGCTGCAGCAGGGCCAGCAGCACGTGCTCCACGTCCACCTGGGTGTGGCTGCGCCGCTGGGCCAGGCCCTGCGCGGCGGAGAGCGCCTCGCGCACCTTGAGGGTCATCTTATTCGGATCCATGGTCCTACTCCTCGCCGGCCGACGGCCCGGCCGCCCGGGCCGCCTGCGCCACGCCGACCAGAGCCGGCCGGAGCAGCTTGCCGCAGAACAGGTACCCCTCCTTGTACACCCGGTTCACCGTGTCCACCGGGACCGTCGGATCCGGGCGGGCGTCCAGCACCTCGTGGACGCGGGGGTCGAACGGCTGGCCGAGCGCGGCGACCCGCTCCGCCTGGTGGCGGGTCAACAGCCCTTCCAATTGCTGCCGAATCGCCCGGATGCCGGCGACGAACTCGGTGTCGTCGCCCGTCCAGTGGTCCAGCGCGCGGGTGAAGTTGTCCTGCACTTCGAGCAGGTCCAGGAGCAGCGCCTTCTTCTGCTCCCGCGCCGCCTCCTCGTTGGCCGCGGCGGTGCGCCGGCGGAAGTTGTCGAAGTCGGCCCGTGCGCGCAACGTGCGCTCCTCGGCTGCGGCCAACTCCTCGCGCAATCGGGTGACGACGTCCGCATCCGCCGGGGCGGCGCTCTCAGCCGGCCGAACCTCCGGCTGTGGCGCAGCGGCGGCCGGGGGCTGGGCGGCTTCGGTCTCGACGCCCTCGGCTTCTGGTTCGATGGGAATGTCTATCATGATCCTCGCCTTGTTGCATTCATTTCCAGAGACAAAAAAAGGGGGGCATCGCCCCCCTGCGGACGGCTGATGCCGCTCAGCCGGCGTTGATGGAGATCTGCTTCGGCTTGGCCTCTTCCCGTTTGGGCAGGATCAGCTCCAGCACGCCGTCGGTGTACTTGGCCTTCATCTTCTCGCCGTCGGCCATTCGCGGCAGGGTGAAGCTGCGGGTGAACCGTCCGTAGCAGCACTCGACCCGATGGTAGTTGTCCTGCTTCTCGTCCTGGTCGAACTTGCGCTCGCCGTTGACGGTGACGGTGTTGTTCTCCACCGTGATCTGGATGTCTTCCCGTTTCATCCCGGGCAGGTCGAATCGAATGACGAGTTCGTTCTCGCGCTCGTTGACGTCCATGCGGGGGTACCAGGCCGCCAACGCCTCGCTCTCCTCGTCGTAGCGCCGCGGCATGTCGAAGAACCGGGAAATCATCCGGTCAAACTCGCGGGACAGCTGGTTGTACGGATCGTACTTGCGAATTCCAACCATGGTGATTACCTCCTTCTCAAACATTCATCCAGCTATTGGCAACCATCATGCCAAAATCGTATCGATTCTTAAATTATTGAAATTAAGAATATTAAATCTATATCCCGCGCTGCAAAGTGGGGAATATTTCCCCACTCTTCGGATCCTTTCCCCATAAGAAAACCCGGAAGGTCCGCCGGGAAGACTCTGCCGGGAAGAGGTGGCGGGTGGCCCGGCTCCTCCACCCGGCCAGCGCATGGAACGGGCGGGACATCGGGACTGCAAAAAAATATTCCTTTTCAAATCAGCATGTTTTACCCGTTCCCCCGCCGCCGGGCCGAACACTTCGGTTCCCGTCCGTTTATATGGGTAAAGACATTCGGGGAGGTGGCCATGGACAAGAATCTGGAAAAGGAGATGCGGAAGATCGAGGACCAGATGTGGCGGGAGTTCCGCGCGGTGCTGCAGCTGCCCGACGCCGTTCCGCCCGAGGTGCGGCTGCGGCTGCTGCACGAGACCTACGAGGATGAGGTGCGCGACGGGCACAGCGCCGAGTTCCACCGCCTCTTCCCCGACGCCGTGAACCTGATCATCCCGTGCAGCCGCCGGTGCCCGGAATGCCGCATCCTGCCGTGGTGCGACTACGCCCGCGAGCAGTTCTCCCCGGACGACATCCTGTGGATGCAGGCCACGGGCAACTACCCGCCGGGCGGACGCCCGGAGTCCGTGCACTGATCGGGTTCGAGCCGGACCTGTCAGGCGGGCTGCACGCCCTCCCGGGCGGCGAAGTCCCGGAGCGCCTGCAGCGACTCCCGCACCCGCCAATCGTGGCGCGCCGCCTTGCCGCGCAGCCGCCGCTCCAGCTCGGGCGGCGGCGGCGGGAGGAGCGCAAAGGTGATGTTGAGCGGCTGGTAGCCGCGCGGATCCGCCGCGCCGAGGGCGTGCTGCAGGCTGCCCAGCGCGGTGTCCCGGGGAAACCGCACGAGCGGAAGGCCCCGCAGCCGGCGGTCCGCCTGCAGCCCCGCCATCAGTCCGGTGGCGACGGCTTCGATGTACCCTTCCAATCCGCACAACTGCCCGGCCACGAACACGCCCGAGTGGTCGCGAAACTCCTGTTCCGGCGTCAGCACGGCCGGCGCGTTGAGGTACGTGTTGCGGTGGATCTGCCCGTACCGGATGAACTCGGCGCGCGCCAGGCCGGGGATGAGCCGGAAGACCCGCTGCTGCTCGCCCTGCCGCAGACGCGTCTGGAAGCCCACCAGGTTGAACGCGTCGCCCAGCAGATCCTCCCGGCGGAGCTGGAGCGCGGCGTGGGGCACCGCGCCGGTGCGCGGGTCCACCAGCCCCACCGGCTTCATGGGGCCGAAGCGGAGCGTGTCGTCCCCGCGCCGGACGATCTCCTCGATGGGGAGGCACCCCTCGAAATAGGCGGCCGACTCGAAGGCGTGCTGCGGGTAGGTGTCGGCCGCGCGGAGCGCCTCGATGAACGCCTGGTACTCCTCGCGGTTCAGGGGGCAGTTCAGGTAGTCGTCGCCCCCCTTGCCATAGCGCGAAGCAGCGAAGGCCACGGCGCGGTCCACCGAAGCTCCGGCGACGATGGGGCTGATCGCGTCGTAGAAAAAAAGATGCGCGGCGCCGGCGAGCCCGCGCAGCGCCTCGGTCAGTGCCGGTGACGTGAGCGGCCCCGTGGCGACGATGACCGGACGCGCGGCCGGCAGCGCCCGCGCTTCCGCAGCGAGCACCGTGATGCCGGGCTCGCCGCGAACCGCCGCCTCCACCTCCGCGGCGAACCGCTGCCGGTCCACCGCCAGCGCCTGCCCGGCGGGGACCCGGCAGCCGTCGGCCACCCGAAGCAGGAGGCTGCCCAGGTGGCGCAGCTCCGCCTTCAGCAGAAACGGTGCGCTGGCGGGAGCCTCCGACTTGAGTGAATTGGAACAGACCAGTTCGGCGAAGCGGCCGGTGCGGTGGGCGGGCGTCATCACGGCGGGGCGCATCTCCCAGAGCGCCACCCGCCAGCCCCGGCGGGCGAGCTGCCAAGCGGCCTCGCTCCCCGCCAGGCCCGCCCCGAGCACGGTCACGTCGGCCCCGCCCATGTTCCGCCACCTCCCAAACAGCGTCCCGGGCAGCGGGATTCCCCGCGCCATCTGGCAATCATGATACACCATCGCGCCAGCCGTCGCCTGAATCGTCATCGCCCAATATGGAATATTCGCTTCCCCGGTGCTCCGCTTTGTGCTGAAATGGGTTATTC
Source organism: Acidobacteriota bacterium (assembly GCA_029565065.1). Lineage (GTDB taxonomy): Bacteria > Acidobacteriota > JAAYUB01 > JAAYUB01 > JAAYUB01 > JAAYUB01. The sequence continues at coordinate 49,195 of JAKQOW010000019.1, forward strand.
CCGAAGTCGGAGGCCTGCGGATGACCCGACGGATGCGGCACACCCTGTGGATCGGCGGCGCGCTTCTCGTGGCGGCGGCGGGCTGGCTGGGCGTCACCCGGCTGCGAGTCCGCGAGGTGGAGACCGTCCGGCCGGCGGAGCGGGAAGTGGTGGAGCTGGTCATCGCCAGCGGCATGCTGCGGGCCAAACGGCAGAGCCCCATCGGCAGCGAGGTCACAGGCATCATCGAATCGGTTTATGTCGACGACGGAGACAACGTGGCCGCCGGCGACATGCTCATTCAGCTCCGGCCGGAAGACTCCAGACGGCGACTGGAGCAGAGCCGTCAGGCCATGGAAACGGCCGAGGCCGAACTCGCCCTCGTCCGCCGCGGCGCCACCGCCGAGGAACTGGCCCGCGCCGACGCCGAGGTGGCCCGGGCCACCGCCGCCCGGTTGCAGACCGAGCGGGAGTACGGGCGCCTGCGCGCCCTGTTCGAGGACCGGTTGATTGCCCAGGCGGACCTCGATCTGGCCGCCTCCTCGCGGGACCAGGCACAGGCCGCGGAGGCGGCCGCCCGCGAGACGCTGGCGGACCTGCGCGCCCGGCCGCGCCCCGAGGACCTGCAGGTGACCGAGGCGCGCCTCCGCGAAGCGGAGACGGCGGTGCTGGTAGCGGAGCAGGACCTGGAGCGCCGGACGATCCGCGCACCGCTGCCCGGGCTGGTCATCCGCCGGAGCGCCGAACCCGGTCAGAGCATCACCCCCGGCAACGCCCTTCTGGAGCTGGCCGATTTGCGGGTGACGGAAATTTACGTCGAAACCGACGAGAACAATCTGGACCGTCTGCGGACAGGCCAGCGGGCAACGGTGCTGGCGCCGGCGTTCCGCGACCGGCCGTTTGCCGCGACGCTGGCTCAGATCGGTCCGGAAGTGGACAGCGGCCGCGGCGTGGTGGGCCTCCGGTTCACGCCCGACCGGCTCCCCGACTTCGCCCGTCCCGACATGACGGTGGACGTCAGCGTCGAGGTGGCCCGGCTGCCGCGGGCGCTCAGCCTCCCCGCCACCGCGCTCCTGCAGCGCGACGGCCGGTGGCAGGTGCTGATCGTGACGGGCGAGACGGTCCGCGAACAGACTGTCCGCGTCCTGGCCCGCGGCACGGAGTGGATCGCCGTGGAGGGCGTGCCGCCCGACGCCGCGGTGCTCGCCCGGGGCACCGAGGCCGCCGCCGGAGACACGGTCCGGCCGGTGGCGCGGCCCTGAACGCCCGGTGCCCGGACGACGAGGAGAGCGACCCATGTTCGACCGTTTCGCCTGGTCCGTGGCGCTGCGGAATCTGCGCTACAACCTGGGCAAGACCCTGCTCATGATGGGAGTCGTGGCGGTCTCCGTCACCCTGATCATCTTTCTCGGCGCCCTCATCGGCGGGCTGCAACGGCGGCTCATCGCCAGCGTCACCGGTGCCATCCCCCACGTCGTCGTCCGCCAACCCGAACGGGTGCCGCTGTCGGTGGCCGACGCGGCGGCACCGGACGGGCCGCTCTACGCCGGCGAGCGGATCCGGATGGAACGGCAGAAGCGCAAGATCGAGGACTGGCCCTTCTGGCTCGCCCGACTGCAGCGCTTCGATCCGGATGTGGCGGCGGTGTCGCCGGTGGTGGAAGGCCAGGGATTCATGTCGCGGGGCGCCCGCCGGCAGGGGGTGGCGGTGGTGGGTGTGATCCCGGAGCGCCACAACGAGGTGGTGGACATCCAGTCGAAGCTGGTGGCGGGACGGTTCTTCGGGCTCAACGCCGGCGAGGTCGCCCTCGGCTACAAGCTGGCCGACGAGTTCTCGCTCCGCCTCGGGGACAAGGTCCGCTTGGTGAGCATCGAGGGGAACGCCGGCACCTACACCGTTGCCGGCATCTTCGACAGCGGCTTCGCCGTCGTCGACGGCGGCACCCTCTACCTGACGCTGCGCGACGGCCAGACCCTCTTCGGCGTGGGCACCGCCGTCACCAGCATCGGCCTGAAGCTCGGCGACATCTTCGGCGCCGACGCCATGGCGCGGCGTCTGGCGCTGCAGGTCCCCTACGAGACCCGCTCCTGGATGGAGGACAACCAGTCGCTCCTGTCCGGACTGCGGGCCCAGAGCCAGTCGTCCAACCTCATCGTGGGCTTCACCATCCTGGGCGCCGGCTTCGGCATCGCCAGCATGCTCATTATGTCGGTGATGAGCCAGCTCCGGGAGATCGGCATCCTCAAGGCCATGGGCGCCAACCGCCGCCAGATCACCGCCGTGTTCACCGTGGAGGGCATGCTGCTGTCGCTCTTCGGCGGCACCGCCGGAGCCGTTCAGGGGTCCGCCCTCTGCCTGTGGCTGGCCGGCTTCCGCACCACCGCCAGCGCCACCGGCCGGCTGGTGGAAACGTTCCCGGTGGATCTCGGCCCCGCCCTGATCCTGGGCAGCATCGGCATCGCCGTGGGCATCGGCTTCCTCGCCTCGCTCTACCCGGCCTGGCGGGCGGCGAGGATCAATCCCATCGACGTGATCCGGGGGGCGTGATGGACGCGTGTCCCGTCGTGGAGCTCCAGCGGGTGAACAAGGTGTACGGCGACGGCGTGCCCACGCCGGTGCTCTTCGACATCGACCTGGCGGTCGCGCGCGGCGAGTTCGTGTCCATCGTCGGCGCCTCCGGCTCCGGCAAGACCACCCTGCTGAACCTGATGGGACTCCTCGACACGCCCACCGCGGGCCGGATCCTGCTCAGCGGCCGGGACACCGCCCGGCTCGACGAGGACGCGCGCGCCCGGCTGCGGCTTCAGTATCTCGGCTTCATCTTTCAGTTCCACTACCTGCTTCCCCAGTTTTCGGTGCTGGAGAACGTGCTGATCCCCCGCCGGATCATGGGCCGGCAGGCCGAGCGCGAGCAGCGGGAGCGGGCGGTGGAGCTGCTCGACCGCGTGGGCCTGGGCAACCGCCTGCACTACCGGCCGGGCCAGATCTCCGGCGGGCAGCAGCAGCGGGTGGCGGTGGTGCGGGCCTTCATCAACGAGCCCACGCTGGTTCTGGCCGACGAGCCCACCGGCAACCTCGACAGCGCCAACAGCCGGGCGGTGTTCGCGCTGATGCGCGAGATCTCCCGGAACCTGGGCACCGCCTTCATCCTGGTGAGCCACGACGAGCAGCTCGCCCGCCAGGCCGACCGGATCGTCCCCCTCGTCGACGGCCGGATCGCCCACTAGGCGATTGCATCCGCGCGGGCACCCTCCTATAATCACGCAAAGATTCCGTGGAGCAGGCGTGGCACGCTATTACATCCATGACGGCACCGCCCCCGCCGGTCCGTTCGGCGAGGCCGAACTGGCCGAGCAGGCGGCGTCGGGCCGGCTGCGCCCCGACACGCCGTGCCGCCGCGCCGACACCACCTGCTGGCGACCCGCCGCCGATGCCCTGCCGGAACTCTGGTCCGGGGACACCCCGCCCACCCACCCACTGCGGACGACGGCTGCGAACTCCACCGGCACCCTGGATCTGGAGCGTTCGCCGGTGCACCCCGAGACGCTGTTCCCGCCCGGCGCCATCCTGGCCGAACGCTACCAGATCCTCCGCCTTCTGGGCCGCGGCGGCATGGGCGAGGTGTACGAGGCGCTCGATCTGGAACTCCACCTCCGGGTGGCCCTCAAGACGCTGCGGCCCGACCGCATGGAGCGGGGCGTGTCCGTGGCCCGCTTCAAGCGCGAGATCCAGCTGGCGCGCCGGGTCACCCACCCGAACGTCTGCCGGATTTTCGACCTGGGCGTGCATCGCGCCGAGACGCCGTCGGCGTCGCCCGCGGCCGACACGGTCTTTCTGACGATGGAGCTGCTGGAGGGCCCCACCCTGACCCAGCGGCTACGGATCGGCGGACGGCTCGCCCCGGCCGCAGCCGGAGAGCTGCTGGCTCAGCTGGCAGCCGCGCTGGACGCCGCCCACGCCGCCGGCGTGATCCACCGGGATTTCAAGCCCGGCAACGTCATGCTGGTCCCCCAACCGGGCGGCGGCGAACGGGCGGTGGTCACCGATTTCGGACTGGCCCGGCCGGACGCACCGGCGGGCGCCGACTCCGAAGCCCAGCCCACCGGCGCGGTGGGGACGCCCTTCTACATGGCGCCGGAGCAGCTCGAGGGGACGCCGGTCACGCCGGCGGCCGACATCTACGCCCTCGGCGTGGTGGCTTACGAGCTCGTCACCGGCACCCTGCCCTACGCCGCCGACAACGCCATCGCCGCGGCGGTCAAATGCCTGCGGGAGCCGCCGACGCCGCCCAGCCGGCACGTCGAGGGACTGGATCCCGCGTGGGAGGCCGCCATCCTGCGCTGCCTGGCGCGCGATCCGGCGGCGCGGTTCCCCCGGACCCGGGACTTCCTCGCCGCTCTGGGCGTCCGAAGCACGGAACCAGCCGGTCCGCCGACGGCCGTCGGCGCCCCATTGCGTCGGCGCCGGCTGTGGCTGTACGCCGCGGCTGCCGCGCTGGCGCTTGCCGGCGGCCTGTGCCTGTGGCGGCCCTGGGAACAGCCCGCAGGCGGCGGCGGGGATCGGCCGCGACGGGCGGTGGCGGTATTCGACTTTCGCGACCTTGGCGAGGACGCGGGGTCGGTCTGGTTGTCCACCGCCCTGGCCGAGATGTTTCGCGCCGACCTGGCCGCATCGCCGGACGTCCGTCTCATCCCCGGTGAGAACGTGGGCCGCCTGGAACTGGAGCTGGCACCCGCCGCCGGAGAGGTGCTTTCCGCCGAATCCCTGGGGCAGATTCGCGACGCCATCGGTTCCGATCTGGTGGTGGCCGGCACATTCGCCGCGGGCGACGGCCGGATCCGCATCCTGGCCGTGGTCCAGGATGTCGCTTCGGGCGGCACCGTGGCCCGGCTGGATGCGGCCGGTGCCGAATCCGACTTGTTCCGACTTGTCGCCGGCTTGAGTGCGGAGATGCTCCGGCGGCTGCGCGTTCGTCCGGGCGGCGCGAACGGCGCCGCCCCGGCCCGGGCGGTCCTGCCCGAGGATCCCGAAGCCATGCGGCTCTTCGCCGAAGGGCTCGCTTGCCTGCGCCGACTGGACGCGAAATCCGCCCGCGACCCGCTGGAGCGCGCCATGCGGCGGGCGCCCGATCGTCCGGCGCTGCACCTGGCCCTGGCCGACGCCTGGACCGTGCTCGGCTACGACGCCCGGGCGCGGGAGGAGCTCCAGCAGGCGTTCGACCGGTCCGCCGGCCTGGGCCGCGAAGGGCGCCTGGTCATCGAAGCCCGCCTGCACGCCGCCCGCTACAAATGGGCCGAGGCGCTGCTGGTTTACCGCAGCCTCTGGACGTTCTTTCCCGACAACCTGGAACACGGCCTGAGCCTGGCGGCCGTGCTGCGGGAATCCGGCCGCGGGACCGACGCCCTGGCCACGCTGGAGCAGCTCCAGCGTCTGCCGCCCCCGGCGGGAAACGATCCGCGCATCGACCTGGCCCTGGCCGACGTCATGGATCTGCTGGGCGACTACCGCGGTCAGCTGGCCGTGGCCGGCCGGGCAGCCGGGCGGGCCACCGCCGCGGGCAGCCGGCTCGTTCTGGCGCGGGCGCGAATCCAGGAGTCGCGCGCCCGGCGGGGACTCGGCGAATTCGCGGCGGCCATGGCCGCAGCGGACGAAGCCCGCCGGATATTCGCCGCCGGCGGCGATCGCGGCGGCGAGGTCCGCGCCGTCATCCAGTCCGCTCTGGTTCGGTACTATCGAGGCGACCTGGCGGATGCCCAGCGGCTCCTGCAGGAAGCTGAGGCGCTGAGCGCCGCCAACGGTTTCGAGCGGGAGCGGGCCGCCGCCATCAACTACCAGGCATGGATCCTCCAGGACCACGGCGATGCCGAGGCGGCGCTCGCCAAATTGCGCGAGGCCCTCGCCGTCTACCAGGAGACCGGCGCCGCCGCCAGTCAGGCGCGGGTCATGAGCAGCATCGCCGGACTCATCTACCAGCAGGGCCGGCGGGACGAGGCCCGGGTGATGTACGAGGAGTGCCTGCGGATCTTCGAGGCGGTCGGCTCCGCCAGCAGTTTGGCTCACACCCGCAACAATCTGGCCAACCTGCTGAGCGACGCCGGCGACCTGGACGGAGCCGCGCGCATGTACGCGGCGGCCCTGGCCACGTGGCAGGAGACCGGCGAGAAGATCAAGGTGATCGCGGCGCTGGGCAACCTGGCCGATCTGGACGTCACCCGCGCCGATCCGGTGTCGGCAGCCCGGCGGTACGGGGAGGCGCTGGCCATGAGCCGGACCATCGGGCACCGCGGCTACGAGGCGTGGGCGCTCCTGGGCCGCGGTGACGTCGCGCGACTCGCCGGACGGCCAGCTGACGCCCGCCGCGACCTGGCCGCGGCACTGGCCATCGAGACCGCGATCGGCGAGCACACCGAGGTGCCCGCCATCCACCTGGCGCTGGCCCGGCTGGAGCTGGCCGAGAACCGGCTGGCTGCGGCCGAGACCGCCGCCGTTCGCGCCGCGGCGGGTTTCCGCGACGACGGCCGGGGCGACGGCGCAGCCGCCGCCCTGGCTCTGGCGGCGCGCGCGGCTCTGGCGCGTGGCGACACCGCGGCCGCCGACGAGCGCCTGGCGGAAATCCGATCCAGCCGGTCGGATCTCCAGCCGTCAGCCCAGGCCGAGGTGGTCATGGCCGAGGCGGAGCTGGCGGCCGCCCGGGGCCGGTGCGACGCGGCCCGCCGCAACTTGGAGAACCAGCGCGCGGAGCTGGCCCGCCTGGGTTTCCGCCTGTCGGGGCTCGAGTGCGAGTGGATACTGGGACGGATCGAGCGCCGCTGCGGCGACGCGGCAGCCGCGGAGCGGACGCTCCGGGCGCTGCGGGAGGAGGCCGTCCGTCGCGGCCTGGGCGGCCTGGCCGGACAAACCGTTCGGCTCATGGGTGAGTCGACGGATCGGTGAATCGGCGAATCGACGGATCGGTGAGTCGGTGAATCGATGAGTCGATGGATCGACGAGTCAGGAGACGGGAGCTGGAGCAGCCGTCAATAATTAACGGCCTCCCATCAACTATCAACTATCAACTATCAACCATCAATACATCTGCCAGGACGAATCGATCCTGAACCCGGGGCTACATGATGCCGAGGACACGGCCGACGAGGATCACCCCATCCGCCACGGTGATGCGATGGTCGCCGTTCATGTCGCCGGCGAAGATGCCGGCCGGCACGTTCAGGACGTTCCCCGCCAGGTAGTCGGCCATCAGGAGCAGGTCGCCGGCGTCCAGCAGCTGGTCGCCGTTCAGGTCGCCGGTGGCCTCGGGCCAGCCCGCGACGGGCGTGACCGGCTCGCAGGTGACGCGGCTCACCGCCACGTCGTCGACGTACCAGCCCTGGCCCGCGGCGTACAGATCGCACCCCAGCCGGAAGCGGACGAGGGCCGGACGGCCGCAGAACCGGTCCAGGCTCACCGTGACCGGGGTCATGGCGCCGAGGGTGCCGCCGGTCCAGGCCTGCCGACCCCGGATGGGCGACTGGGTGGACGGGTTGATGAGTCCGGTGTACCCGCCGGCGAGGATGTCGGGGCCGAGGTCGGTGAACGTCTGCCCGCCGTCGATGGAGATCTCCACCACGCCGCCGTCGAAGTTGGTTTCAAAGCTGTAGGTGTGCCAGAAAGTCAGCGTGGCCGAGGCCGCGCCCGCCAGATCCAGCTCGGGCGGAAGCAGCAGGTCGTCCTTGCCGCCTTCCGGGTCGGTGCTGAACCAGGCGTGGGTGGCCGAGCGGGCGTACTGGCTGTCGACGAGCGACCAGGGTCCCTGGCCGTTCGGCGTACGGGTCCAGCCGGCGGCGCCCGATTCCAGGTCATCCTGGAACACCTGTTCCTCGACGCCGGCGCTGTCCGGCACGATGAAGTGGTAGTAATCGGACTCGGCGGTATTGCCGCTGGGATCGGCGCAGAACACCTGGAACATGTACAGGCCGCCCGGCTGCAAGCCCGGTAGCGCTACGATGTGGACCGTGCCCGCGGTCGTTGAGAAGGCCTCGCCGGTCAGATCCAGGTCGCGGCCGTAGATAAGGCCCGCGTCGGTGTATTCGCTGGTCTCCCAGCCGATGATCGTCTCGCTGGCGTTGGCGCAGATCGTGATGCCGCCCAGGGTGGGTGCCTGGTTGTCGAACGCCACGTTGCACGTCATCGTGGCGCCGGGAGCGGAGATTTCCGTAACCGCCAGGTTGGTGGGCACGCCGTCATAGCGGTCGCTGTCGGGAACGGACGCGGGCCCGAACGCCATGCCCGCCTTGAAGTAATCGCCGCTGTCGGCGGAGCCGCCCTGCTCGATCTCCTCGAGCCCGTCCGCCTCCATGAGGCGGAGCAGCTTGTGGTCGGTGTACGAGTTGTCGTAGATGAAATTGAACCCGTACGGATCGAGCCGGGCATCCACGTGCCAGATGAGCATGCCGTCGGAGGACAGGCGGGCGTCGTTGTTTGACCGTTTCCGGTTCTGCACCAAGAAGAACTCGAAGAACGGATCGTCCGCCGTGGCGCCCGGCATGATCACCAGCGCGTCGCCGGTGTCGGCCGTGCCGCGCAGCGAAACCGCTTGGCTGCCGCCGCCCAGCACCGTGGGGGTGATCCAGTCGAGGAGCCACTTGCTGAACGGGTTGTGGTCCCCCTGGTTGCCGTCCATCATGTCCAGCCCGCCGACGCCGCCGCGGGGGCCGACGCCGTCATCGTAGTCATAGTAATCGGGCAGCCCCAGGGCATGGCCCGTCTCGTGGATCACCACGTTGGGCATGAACAGGTCGCCGACGGTGGAGGCCTCCCACTGCCAGGAGTACGTGTCCAGCACCTTGCCGTCCAGCACGAAGGTGGAGTTGCCGTAGTTGGTCATGTAACCCCACCAGAAGCTGGCCCACGCGCCGTGCGGACCGGTCCAGACGACCACCAGGTAGTCGATGGTGCCGTCGCCGTCGTTGTCGTACTGGCTGAAATCATGGCCCTGGTTGTCGTAATGGGTCAGCGCTTCCTGGATCAGGCTCTCCCGGCCGACATCCGTCTGGGCGACACCGGACCGCGGATAGGGCGTGGTGTACCAGCCGAGGACGTTGCCCTGGATGTCCAGCTGGCCGTACGAAGACCGCTGGTAGTAGCTGTGCAGGCTTTCCAGCGGGAAGCCGCCCACACCGTCGCCGAAGAGCTGGTCCTGGATCCGGCTGGCTTCGGTGGACGGGGCCATGTCCTGAAAGGCGATCAGCAGGGCCAGCACCCGCACCGTGCCCGTAGTGGGCATGCCCCGCCAGCCCAGCGGCGGCGCCATGGGCTCGTCGCCGGCCGCGCCGCCCTTCTGCAGCCGTTCCAGCTTGTACCGGGCGCGCTCCACCAGGCGGGGAGCGACCTGGTGGTTGCCCAGCGCCCGGGCCGCGGCGATCCGCTCGGCCAAGGTGCCGTCGGCGCGGTATTGGGCGATCTGCTCGGGGGTCGGCGGTTCCAGGGCGGCCAGCCAGGCCGAGGCCAGGAGCATCAAGACGGGGATCACAGCGAGGGAACGGATTTTCAGGATCATGTGCGGCTCTCCAGCAGCGAAGTGGACTGCAGACGGTTTTAAAACACGGGCGACCGAATATTAAACTGCCATCATCGCGATTGTCACGGACTTGTCAAGAGAAAATCAGGTCCGGATTCGGGTAGCAAGTCCGCGCCTACGGGAGATAGACGCTCCGCCCCGCTGTCCGGATCACGCATCGACACGGGCTCCCGGCACCGGTTAGAATGAACACCATGAATCTTTCTCTCAACTTCCGCCGTCTGGCAGCCTGGCTCCTCGTCGGATCGGCCGTCGGGCTTGCCGCCGGCTGTCGCGATGCGCCGCCGGCAGCCGCCCCGGAACCGCCGGGCGGCCTTCGGTCCGGATCGCTGAAGTGGCAGGGACGCGAGCGGACCTTCCTGTGGCGCCGGGGCCGGGCGGCCGCGGACGGTCCGGCTCCGCTGCTGGTCGTCCTCCACGGCAGCGGCGGTTCGGGCGCGGAGATGGCGGCCGTCTCCGGGTTCGACACCCTGGCCGACCGGGCCGGCTGCGTCGTCGCGTTCCCCAACGGCGTGGCGCGCACCTGGGCCGACGGCCGCGGCGCCACCCCTGCCGAGCGCGCCGGCGTCGACGACGTGGGCTTCATCCGCCGTCTGGTCGGCCGCCTGAGGGCGGACACCGCCGTGGATCCGGCGCGGGTGTACGCCGCCGGCTACTCCAACGGCGGGATGATGGTCCAGCGGCTGGCCCTGGAAGCGCCCGATCTGCTGGCCGCCGGGGCGAGCGTCGGCGCCGGATTGCCGGAACGGCTGGCCGCGCGCCAGCCCGCCCGGCCGGCGCCGCCGCTGCTGCTGATCCACGGGACGGATGATCCGGTGGTCCCCTGGGCCGGTGGCGAAGTCAACAGCCCGAACGGCGGCCGGGTGCTCCCGGCGCCCGAAACGGCGCGGTGGTGGGCGCAGGCGGCCGGGGCCGATCCGGCGCCGGTCTCCGCGGAACTACCGGACCGGCATGACGACGGCACCCGGGTGCGGACGGAGACCTTCCCCGCAAACGGCGCGGCCACGGCGCAGGTGGTCTTGGTCGTGGTGGAGGGCGGCGGCCACGGCTGGCCGGGCGAACCGGCGCCGCCCCCGGCCTGGCTGCTCGGCCCGGCCACGCGGGAACTGGACGCCGCTCAACACATCTGGGAATTCCTGTGCCGATACCGCCGGCCAGCCGGTGATGCCGACTGATTTCTCTCGGGCCGTTTCCATTTTATCTGTAGTCAGAATCGTCCGGAAAACCGGGAAAAGTGGACAGCGGACTTTTTGACCAGATCGGACCTTACTCCAAATCAGTTAGACTATTTCGGAGTTGGATCCATAAAAGACAACCTGGCGCGTATACCGGAGCATTACATTCTGATGGAATTGCCGGCTCACCGCTTCTACCGCAAACTTCATCCCCTCACGAAGTGGGGCATCTCGGCGGGGAGTTCCAGCGACAGCTCCACGAAACCGGCGTAGCGGCCGTCGCGGTACCACGGCGACTGGTGAATCAGCTTCCGCACCCCCTTCTTCTCGATGGTGTAGACGTTGGGACGCTCCGTCCGCAGCATCTCGGCGAGCATGGTGCGCGACGGCTCCGGGTGGCAGTCCAGCACGTTGGTGCCCACCAGCGCCGCGCCGCCTTCGGCGGCGAAGACCACCGCCGCGCGGTGGTTCATGTAAAGGATGGTGCCCGCCGTGTCGGTGACCGTGACCGCCCCGGGAAATTCGCGCGCCCAGTCGATGTTCATGGAAGCTCCTGCCCGTCAGGATTTGCGACCCGTGATTCTGCCATGTTTCGGATCGGTTTTCCAGCCATTCGGCACGAGGGTGTTGCCGGGGGCGGGTCCAGACATCACCGCTGAATCAACTTCGCTGACAATCTCCTTGACAGGTCCGGAGAAGCGGTTAAAATCCAGATAACGATTGCGCACAAGACAGTATGAGTTGACACTCAATAACAAGGAGGTCGGTATGTCCCCATCGATCGCTCCGTATTTGATGTTGTTGCAGTCGGAAGAGGATGTCGCGGGCATGCTCGGAGCCGGATTCGGCTGCGTGTTCTTCGTGATCTATGCCGCGATCATCATCCTGTTCATCGCCAGCCTATGGAAGATCTTCGTCAAGGCGGGCTAGCCCGGCTGGGCGGCGATCGTGCCCATCTACAACATCATCGTCCTGCTGGAAGTCGTGGGACGGCCGCTGTGGTGGATCGTGCTGCTGCTCATCCCCTGCGTCAACATCGTGGCCTGCATCATGCTCACCCTGGATCTGGCCAAATCGTTCGGCAAGGAGATCGGCTTCGCCATCGGCATGATCCTCCTGCCGATCATTTTCTACCCGATGCTGGCGTTCGGCAGCGCCACATACCGCGGCCCGGCCGTGCGCGCCTAACTGCCTTCGGTTGACTGCTCCATCGTTTTGACGTTCCCGTGGCGGGGGCCATTCGGCCCCTGCCGTTTGCATCCTCACGAATCCCATCGGCCGCCTTCGGGCGGCCGGTGCGTTTTCAGGTCGCCGGCGGGCGGGATTCGAAGGGGAGAAGGGTGAATGGGTGAATCGGGAGACGGGAGAAGGGAGACGAGAAACGACTCACCTTCCAACCTTCAAACTGATCGATCACGATTACGAGCACGATTACGAATTACGTGCTCGAAATCCGAAGTCCGCGTTACGAGAACGAGCCTCGAGTCTCGAGCCTCGAGCCTCGATTACGAGCAAGATTACGATTACGATCACGATTACGATCACGATTACGAATTACGAGCACGAAATCCGATGTCCGAAGTCCGGTGTCCGAATCTCAGAACAACACATCCAGCAGCGCGTTCACCCCGGAAACGCCGACGATCTCAACCCCTTTGGGCGCCTCGGGGACCGGCAGGTTCCCCTCGGGCAGGTAACAGCGGGCGAAGCCCATGGCCTGGGCCTCCTTGATCCGGGCCGCCGCCTGGGGCACCGCCCGGATCTCGCCACCGAGGCCCACCTCCCCCACCAGCACCGCGTCCAGCGGCAGCGGCCGGTTGCGGAGCGAACTGGCCACCGCGGCCACCGCGCCCAAGTCGGCCGCCGGCTCCTCCACGGCGATGCCCCCGGTGATGTTCAGATAGACGTCGGCGCCCAGCACGTTCAGGCCGGTCACCCGTTCCATCATGGCCAGCAACAGGCCCAGGCGGTTGCGGTCGAAACCCTGGGTCATCCGCCGGCCGGCGCTGAAATTGGAGACGCTCACCAGCGCCTGGGCCTCCACCAGCAGCGGGCGGGAGCCCTCGATGGTGGCGATCACCGCGGTGCCCGCCTGCCCCGGATGGCGGCCGGCCAGGAAGAACGCCGACGGGTTGGCCACCGCGAGCAGGCCCCGGCCGGTCATCTCGAAGAGCGCCACCTCGCTGGCGGCGCCGAAACGGTTCTTCACCGCGCGGACGACGCGGTGGTGCAGGTGGCGCTCCCCCTCGAAGTAGAGCACTGTGTCCACGATGTGCTCCAGCGCCTTGGGGCCGGCGATGGCGCCCTCCTTGGTGATGTGGCCGATGAGGAACACCGGGATCCCGTGGGACTTCGCCAGGGTCAGGCAGCGGGCGGCGCATTCGCGGACCTGGCCGATGCTCCCCGGGGCCGACTCCAGCGCCGCCGTGTAGACCGTCTGGATCGAATCCACGATGAGCGCGGCCGGAGCCATCCGGACCGTCTCCTGCTCGATCCGCTCCAGGGCGGTTTCGGCCATGACGTACAGCTCCGGGGCGGCCACGCCCAGCCGCTCGCCCCGCAGCTTGATCTGGCGGTCCGACTCCTCGCCCGAGACGTACAGCACCGGGCGCCCCGCGGCCGCCAGCGCGGCGGCAATCTGCAGCAGCAGGGTGGACTTGCCCACCCCGGGCTCTCCGCCGATGAGCACCAGCGAGCCGGGCACGATGCCGCCGCCCAGCACCCGGTCGAACTCGGGCAGGCCCGACGGCTCGCGGACGCCGTCCTGGCTCTCGATCTCGTCGAACCGGCGCGGGCTGCCGTCGCCCCGCCCGGCCGGCGCCTCCTGGCCGCGGCGGCCGGCGGCGGCCGGCGTCGGCTCCTCCACAAGGCTTTCCCACGCCCCGCACCCCGGGCAGCGGCCCAGCCACTTGGCGCTGCGATGCCCGCAGCTCTGGCAGACGTACTCCGTGCCGGCCTTCTTGGTCACTGCGTGTCTCCTCGCCTCGGGATTCCGCGCCGGCTCGTCACCGATTCAGCCGGAGCAGCATCCCCGTCTCTTCCAGATAGACGTAGGGCGCCCGGTCCGGCGCCGCATCCAGCAACCGGGAGTTCTCCGCCCCCCGGTCATAGGCTACCCAGATCCGTTCGCGGTCCATGAAGGGACCGTTCCGGACCAGGCTGATGTGGTGGCTCACCGCCGGCGAGCGCCGCACGAACACGACCGCGCGCGGCTCGCGCACGCCGGCCAGCTGTTCCTGAAAATGCCGCCACGGCTGCATGCCCGCCTGCTTGGCCTGCCGGACGCCCAGGATCGCCGGTCCCTGCGCCAGCGTCATCGCCACGCCGATCGCCGCCAGGGCGCCCGCCGCCCCGGCGGCGCGGTACCAGCCCCGCCGCACGCCCAGTTGCAGCGCCAGGTCCAACCCGCGCACGCTGAGGAAGCAGAGGATCGGAAAGAGCTCCGCGTAGTAAAGCGTCCAGAACCACGGGTGGGCGTAGCAGGCGAAAATCCCGAACTGGCCGAGCACGACGGCGGCGGCCACACCGGCGGTCGCGCCGAGGCCGATCCCGCCGGGCAGGACCAGCAGTCCCAGCCACCGGCCGCCCCATGCGCCCCAGACGTCGCGGGCCACCGCGTCCACCCGCGCCAGCAGGATGCCGGGCAGTGCGCCGGGGGTGTGCTCCCGGTGCACGGCCTCCCAGTCCCGGATACCGGCCCGGAGATCCTCGGGGAGCGGCTCGGCCGCCGAATCGCCGCGCAGGCCGAAGCCGAAGAACTCCGCCGGCATGTAGCGCCGGGAGTACTCCTCGTAGGGCGACTGGAGCCAGCGGCCCAGGGTCAGGTGGTTCCACAGGGGGATGCCGGCGACGATCACCGCGGCGGCGGCCACCGCCCAGACGCACTGCCGCCAGAGCCGCCGCCGCCACAGCCGCCACACCACCGCGGCGACCAGCGGCACGCCGAAGCTGACGGCCACCAGCGGACGGATGAGGGCCAGCGCGCCCAGCGCCGCCAGGGCGCCGATCAGGTGCCTGCGGCGGCCCTCGTCGACCCAGCGTAGCACCCACCAGCCGGCGAGCAATCCCGCCGCCCCCGCCGTGGTCTGGGACAGGAACGAGGCGCGCCAGTTCAGGGCGCCCGGCGCGGCCAGCCACCAGAGCCAGGCCAGTCCGGCGACCGTCCGCCCCGCCAGCCGGCTGGCCAGACCGACGATCAGGAGCGCGGTCAGGACGGAAGCCAGCACGGGGATCGCCGCCGGCACGCCCGCGATGACGCCGGCGGCCAGGAGCAGCGGATGCCCCGGAAAGTACTTGGCGAACACAGCCGGCGACGAGAAGATGTGGATCTGCTCGAAGAACATGGGCAGCGGCCGCGCCGGCGCGGTCACCCGGCCGTCGGCGAATATCCCCGCCTGCAGCAGGTAGGCGACCTCGTCCGCCACGATGGGCGTCGGCGCCCAGGCGCCCCACACCCACCAGGTCAGCGCGGCGGTGACAACCGCCACCGCGGCGAGCTGCCATCCCGCGATTCCGGAATCCTGTGCGGAGTCGGGCGGCGCGATCATCGGTGCTTCAACTCCAGCACGCCGATGAAAAAGGACGCCAGGATGCCTTGAAATCCCAGCACGGTGAGCGTTGAGCCGGGGATGACCCAGCGCATGGTCTTCGCGTAATCGAGAACCCCCAGGCCCGTCTCCCACCAGTACAGCGTGGCCCACCCCAGCAGCAGGCCGCCTGCCAGCACGGCGGCGGAGCTCAGCAGGAGCCCGCGCTCCAGGGTCTGGGTCCGGCGGCCGGCCGCCGGCGGCTCGCCGGGCAACAGGCCGCTGATCCGGCCGTACCGCCGGGCGAACGTCCCGAACAGCAGCGACTGGAAGCCGCAGATGATCCAGAGGCTGGCGAAGAGCAGCGTGTGGGCGTCGAAGGTGATGCCGCGCACCCGCAGGCCCGGCAGCGCCACCGCGTAACCGGCCGCGCCCAGGGCGATGAGGCACCAGCCGGGCACTCGGAACAGCCACCGGGGCGAGAACAGCAGCAGGAACCGCAGGGTGCGCCAGCCGTCGCGCAGGGTGCGCAGATGCGGCTTGTGGGACTTCCGGCCGTCGGGATGCAGGGTGATGCGCACTTCGGTGACGCGGGCCCCCAGCAGGCTCGCCTTGATGATCATCTCCGTGGCGTACTCCATCCCCGCGCAGCGCAGGTCCAGCCGCCGGTACAGCTCGGGGGTGAAGCCGCGCAGCCCGCAGTACACGTCGTGGATGGGCGAGCGGAACCACCACCGGGCCAGCCGGGTGAAGAGGGGGTTGCCGATCCACCGATGGGACCAGGGCATGGCGCCAGGCAGCACGCGGCCGCCGCCGGCGGGCAGGCGGCAGCCCTGGACCAGCTCCGCGCCCGCCCGCCACGCCTCGACGAAGCGCGGGATCTCGGTGAAGTCGTAGCTGTCGTCGGCGTCGCCCATGATGATGAAGCGCCCGTCGGCCGCCTCGATCCCTTTCATCAGGGCCATGCCGTAGCCCCGCTGGGCCACCGGGACGACCCGCGCGCCGAGGTCGCGGGCGATGTCGGGCGAGCCGTCGGTGCTGCCGTTATCGGCCACGACGATCTCGCCCCGGACGCCGGCCGCGGCCAAGCCGGCCTGCGCCTTGCGGATGCAGGCGGCCAGCGTGTCCGCCTCGTTCAGGCAGGGCATCACCACGGTCACGTCGATCGCCGCCGCGCCGGCGGTGGTGTCGGTGGTCATGCCTCACCCCCTGCGCGGGATTCATCGGCGGGCCGCCGGGCCAGCACCTGGTACTGTGCCCCCAGGGGCCAGCGGGCCAGCGACCGCTCCAGCCGCCGGGCAGCCGACAGAAACCGGGGGAAGATGAAAAGGTAGTGCGTCGACACGATCTCGAGCCCGGCCGCCCGCAGCAGCCCCCGCGCCGCCGCCGGGTAGACCATCCGCGCCTCCCGGTCGAAGGGGATGCGGGCCATCACCCAGCGGGCGGACAGGCTCCACGGGTTGTTCTCCCACAGCGCGAACAGCCCGCCCGGCCGGAGGGCGTCCCGGATCGTCCGGACCGCTGCCGGGCGCTGGCCGGGCGGTACATGGTGGAACACGCCGTTGCAGTACACGACGTCGAAGTCCCCCGCCGGCTGAAAGCGGCTGGCCTCGACGAACGCGGCCGCGGAACTGCCGTATCGCTCCCGGGCGGCGGTGAGCGCCTCGGGCGACACGTCCACGCCGACGTACTCCCGCGCCCCCAGGATTTCGTGGACCAGCGCCGCCGCCAGGCCGGTCCCGCAGCCGTAGTCCAGAAACCGCCCCGCGGCGTGCGCCCGGGCCCGCAGGCTGGACGCCAGCCAGTCCAGGCGCCCGCGGGCGAAGAACTCCCGGGACTCGCCCGACAGGCCGATCCCCCGGCACAGGTCCGCCTCGTAACGATCAGAAAACGGGTCCGGCTCGGCTGTCTGTGGCAGCTGGCGCATGGCGCGTGCACGCTCGCCTGATGGATTGATCGGCCGGATTGATTCTAGCGGAGCCGCCGGCTTCCGCCAAACGATTTGTTGCGATCAGCGAACAACGAACATCTATCAGCTGGCAACACCAGCCATCGACTATTCCGGAACCTGTGAACCTGTGAACCTGTGAACTTTCAAACCTTCCGCTCGATACAGCCATCCCCTCTCAACTTTGGATCGATTCCCACGGCCGGCGGTCGAGAAACGCCCGAAGGCGCGCCACGCAGCGGTCGCGCCCCAGCACGGCCATCAGCTCGAACAGGCCCGGCCCCTCGGTGCGGCCGCTCAGGGCCAGGCGGGCCGGGTGGATCACCTTCCCCGCCCCGATCCCGCGCCCCTCGGCCACGGCGCGGACCGCCGCCTCGATGGGGTCGTGGGCGAACGGGTCCACGGCGGCCAGCCGCGCGGCCAGCGCCTCGACCACCGCCGGCAGGTCCGGGGTCTTCAGGGCGTTCTTCAGCCCCTTCTCGTCGTACGCCTCGGGCTCCTGGAAGAAGTACTCGGCGTGGCGGGTGATCTCGGCCAGCGTGTTCATCCGCTCGCGGAACAGCCCGGCCAGCTCCCGGAGCGCCGCCGGGCCGTAGGGGCCGGGGAAGCCGGGGATCGCCTCCAGAAACGGCATCGAGCGCCGGTACAGGTCGTCAGGGGGGAGCGCCTTGATGTACTGGAGGTTCATCCACTTCAGCTTCTCGGCGTCGAAGATGGCGCCGTGGGCCACGACGCGGTCCAGCGTGAACAGGTCCGTCAGCTCCTGCTGGCTGTAGATCTCGCGGGAGTCGTCGGGGGGCGACCAACCCAGCAGCGTCATGAAGTTGAAGAACGCCTCGGCGAGGAAGCCGGCCTTCTCGTACTCCACGACGCTGGTGGCGCCGTGGCGCTTGCTCATCTTGGAACGGTCGGCGCCGAGGATCATGGGGATGTGGGCGAACTCCGGCAGCGGCGCGCCCAGCGCCCGGTAGATCAGGATCTGCTTCGGCGTGTTGGAGATGTGGTCCTCGCCGCGGATGACGTGGGTGATCGCCATCCCGACGTCGTCCACCACCACGGCGAAGTTGTAGGTGGGAAAGCCGTCGCTCTTGGCGATCACCAGGTCGTCGAGCATCTCGGGAGCGAAGGTGATGGTCCCCTTGCCGCGGTCCTCCCAGGTGACCGGTTCGTCATGCTCGATGCGGATGCGCAGCGCGTAGCGCTCGCCGGCGTCGATGCGCGCCTGGGCCTCGGCCGCGCTCAAGGAGCGGCAGGTGCCGTCGTAGCGGGGGTTGGCCTTGGCGGCGAGCTGCTCCTGGCGCACCGCCTCGAGGCGCTCGGGGGAGCAGAAGCACGGGTAGGCGCGCCCCTCCCGCCGCAGCCGCGCCAGCGCCTCGCGGTACAGCGGCAGGCGCTCCGACTGGAAGTACGGGCCGTGGTCGCCGCCGGCCTCGGGCCCCTCGTCCCAGTCCAGGCCCAGCCAGCGCATGCCGTCGAGGATGGAGCGGGTGTACTCGGGGCGGTTGCGCTCCTGGTCGGTGTCCTCGATGCGCAGGACGAAGGTGCCGCCGTGGTGGCGCGCGAACAGCCAGTTGAAGATGGCGGTGCGGGCGCTGCCCACGTGGAGGTTGCCGGTGGGGGATGGCGCGAATCGGACGCGAACGCTCATATTGCTCCTTTTTTACTCACCGCAGAGGCGCAGAGGACACAGAGAATTCCTGGAATAGTTCATTGATCATTTTTCAATGATCATTTGTCATTTATCATTTCAATCATTCCAAAATAACAAATGAGAAATGTCAAATGACAGATGATCAATGAGCAATAGAATCCTCTGTGTCCTCAGTGGCCTCTGTGGTGAATCTTCTCACTCGCTCTGCTTCTTCTCGATCTTGGCCCAGGAGTCTTTCAGCGTCACGGTGCGGTTGAACACCGGGCGCTCCGGCGACGTGTCCGGATCGGCGCAGAAGTAGCCCTGGCGCAGGAACTGGAACCGGCTCCCGGCGGCCGCGGCGGCCAGGCCCGGCTCCACCCGCGCGTCGGGGATCACTTCCAGGGAGTGCGGGTTCAGGTTCACCGTGAAATCCTGCCCCTCGGGCACGTCGTCGGGGCTCTCCACCGCGAAGAGCTGGTCGTAGAGCCGCACCTCGGCGGGCACGGCGTGCTCCGCCGACACCCAGTGGAGCGTGCCGCGGACAGTCCGGCCGTCGGGGGTGGCCCCGCCGCGCGAGGCCGGGTCGTAGGTGCACCGCAGCTCGGTGATCACGCCGGTGGCCGGGTCCTTGACCACCCGCTCGCAGCGGATGTAGTAGGCGTGCTTGAGGCGCACCTCGTTGCCCGGGTAGAGCCGGAAGTACTTCTTCGGCGGGTCCTCGCGGAAGTCGTCCCGCTCGATGTAGAGCTCGCGGGTGAACGGCACCGGCCGCGTGCCGGCGGCGGGGTCGTTCGGGTTGTTGTCCGCCGCGAGCCACTCCACCTGCCCCTCGGGGTAGTTCTCGATCACCACCTTCAGGGGCCGCAGCACCGCCATGACCCGCGGGGCGTGCTGCTCCAGGTCCTCGCGGAGGCAGTGCTCCAGCAGGGCGTAGTCCACCGTGGAGTTCTTCTTGGCCACGCCGATCCGCTCGCAGAAATTGCGGATGGCCGCCGGGGTGAAGCCGCGCCGGCGCATCCCGGCGATGGTGGGCATGCGCGGGTCGTCCCAGCCGCGGACGCGCCCCTCGGTCACGAGGCGCAGCAGTTTCCGCTTGCTCATCACCGTGTAGGTCATGTTCAGCCGGGCGAATTCGTACTGCCGGGGCCGGTGGGGCAGCTCCAGCTCCTCGACGAACCAGTCGTACAGCGGCCGGTGGTCCTCGAACTCCAGCGTGCAGATGGAGTGGGTGATCCCCTCGATGGCGTCCGACTGGCCGTGGGCGAAGTCGTACATCGGGTAGATGCACCAGGCGGCGCCGGTGCGGTGGTGGTCGCGGTGCAGGATGCGGTACAGCACGGGGTCGCGCAGGTTCAGGTTCGGCGAGCCCATGTCGATCCGGGCCCGGAGCACGCGGGTGCCGTCGGGGAACTCGCCGGCGCGCATGCGGCGGAACAGGTCGAGGTTCTCCGCCACCGGGCGGTCGCGGAACTTGCTCGCCGCGCCCGGCCGGGTCAGGGTGCCGCGGCCGTCGCGGATCTCGTCGGCGGTGAGGTCGCAGACGTAGGCCTTCCCTTTCTGGATCAGGAACTCGGCCCACTGATACAGCTGCTCGAAGTAGTCGGAGGCGTAGAAGAGCCGGTCCGCCCAGTCGAAGCCGAGCCAGCGGATGTCCGCCTGGATGGACTCGACGTACTCCACGTCCTCCTTGGTGGGATTGGTGTCGTCGAAGCGCAGGTTGCATTGGCCGCCGAACTTGAGGGCAAGCCCGAAGTTCAGGCAGATGCTCTTGGCGTGGCCGATGTGCAGGTAGCCGTTCGGCTCGGGGGGGAAGCGGGTGTGGACCCGGCCGTCGTTCTTGCCGGTGCGCAGGTCCTCGAGGATGATCTCCTCGATGAAGTTGCCCGCTGCCGGAACCGGCGCGGGCGGGCCGGAGGTCTTGCTGTCAGCGTCGTTGCCGGTGTTCATGACATGCTGTCCTGGTCCGTGAGTGTGGCGGGCGGCGCGAACCGCCCAATGGGGCGGCATTGTATCATATCCGCGCCCGGCGGCGGCAGAGGATATTCACCACGGAGGACACGGAGGACACAGAGAATCCCTTTGTTCCTTTTCATTGATCATTTTCATTGATCATTTTTCATTGGTCATATTTCATTTGTCATTTTAGGATGCAGCACTCCGACCAATGACAAATGAGAAATGTCAAATGACCAATGACAAATGGAATCCCCGCGCCCTCTGCGGCCGCTGCGTCTCTGCGGTGAAAATGGCGGCGATGCTCACTCCCGGCGCCAGACCGTCCCCTCGGGCGTGTCCTTGATCACCACCCCCAGCGCCTTGAGCTTGTCGCGGGCGGCGTCGGCGGCCGCCCAGTCCTTGCGGGCGCGCGCCGCGGCGCGCTCGGCGATGAGCGCCTCGACCTCGGCATCGGCGCCGGCGGCCGCCGCGGCGGGCAGCACGTCCAGCACCCGGTCGGCGTCGGCCACGGCGGCGAGCGCGCGGTCGCGGTCGCCGGCGGCCAGCCCCCCCTCGGCCAGCGTGCGGTTGATGTCGCGGATGAAGTCGAACAGGGCGGCCAGGGCGGCCGAGGTGTTCAGGTCGTCGTCCAGCCCGGCCTGGAAGGCGTCGCGGAAGGCGGTGCAGCGGGCGGCCACCTCGGTCGACTCGCCGGCGGGCAGGTGCTTGC
Source organism: Acidobacteriota bacterium (assembly GCA_029565065.1). Classification (GTDB taxonomy): domain Bacteria; phylum Acidobacteriota; class JAAYUB01; order JAAYUB01; family JAAYUB01; genus JAAYUB01. The sequence goes on from JAKQOW010000019.1 coordinate 70,677, forward strand.
GCCGGAGCGTGTCCACGAAGTCGTGGATCCGGTCCAGCGACGCCTGGGCGTAGCGCAGCCCCTCCTCGGTGAAGTTGAGCTGCTTCCGGTAGTGCACTGACAGGAGCAGGTAGCGGATGGCCGCCGGGTTGTACCCCTTGGCCAGCAGGTCGCGGAGCGTGTAGTAGTTCCCCTTCGACTTCGACATCTTCTCGCCGTTGACGATGAGGTACTCGCTGTGGAGCCAGTACTTGACGAAGGGACGCCCCGTGGCGCCCTCGCTCTGGGCGATCTCGTTCTCGTGGTGCGGGAACACCAGGTCGGCGCCGCCGCAATGCAGGTCGAAGCTCTCGCCCAGGTACTTCATGCTCATGGCGGAGCACTCCAGGTGCCAGCCGGGGCGGCCGGGGCCGAAGGGGGTGTCCCAGTACGGCTCGCCCTCTTTCCGCCCCTTCCAGAGGACGAAATCGCGGGCGTTCTCCTTGTCGTACTCGTCGCTGTCGATGCGGGCGCCCGACTGGATCCCGCTGAAATCCTTCTTGGAGAGCTTCCCGTACTCGTCGAAGCTGTCAATCTTGAAGTAGACCGAGCCGTCGCTGGCGTAGGTGTGCCCCTTGGCGGCGAGCGCTTCCACCAGCGCCACCATCTCGGGGACGTGCTCCGTGGCCTTGCAGACCACGTCGGGGCGGAGCACCCGCAGCGCCGCCAGGTCCTCGAAGAAGGCGGCGGTGAACTTCTCGGTATATGCGTTCAGCGACATCCCGGCGGCGGCGCTGTCGCGGATGGTCTTGTCGTCGATGTCGGTGACGTTCATGACGTAGCGCACGTCGTAGCCGCGCCAGCGCAGGTAGCGGTTCAGGATGTCCTCGAAGACGAAGGTGCGGAAGTTGCCGATGTGGGCGTAGTTGTAGACCGTGGGGCCGCAGCAGTACATCTTCACCCGCGGCGGGTCGAGGGGCTGGAACTCGTCCAGCCGTCCGGTCAGGGTGTTGTGGAACTTGAGCACGGCGCTCCTCCCGGTCCGAAATTGGCGATCATTATATCAGAAGTAGTGAGGGTGTCTCGCGTGTGGGAGTGAACGGTGAACGGTGAGCAGTGAACAGTAAACAGATAGGAGTTCTCGTACTCGTGCTCGTGCTCGTAATCGCAATTCGTAATCGTGATCGAGGCTCGAGGCTCGAGACTAGAGGCTCGTTCCCGTAACGCGGATTCGGATTTCGTACTCGTAATTCGTGATCGTGATCGTGATCGAGGCTCGAGGCTCGAGACTAGAGGCTCGTTCCCGTAACGCGGACTTCGGATTTCGTACTCGTAATTCGTAATCGTGATCGTGATCGAGGCTCGAGGCTCGAGACTAGAGGCTCGTTCCCGTAACGCGGACTTCGGATTTCGTACAAGTAATTCGTAATCGTGATTGTGATCGTAATCGTGATCGATCAGTTTGAAGGTTGGAAGGCTTACCGTTTCTCGTCTCCCGTCTCCCGTCTCTCGTCTCCCGTCTCTCGTCTCCCGTCTCCCGTCTCCCGATTCACCCATTCACCCATTTACCCATTCACCTATCTCCAAGTTTTCCCTTCCCACCGTTCACCGTTCACTGTTCACTCTTCACCTCATCCAGCCGGTACCGCCGGCTCATGCCCAGCAACCACAGGTTGACCCCGGTGGCCAGGCTGCAGGGATGGAGGTAGCGGAGCTCAAACGTCATCGGCGCGGCGACGCACAGGAACGCTACGTAGGCGATCACCGACAGGGCGAGGGCCGACGGCAGGCCGTACCGCCGCTTCCAGAGGCAGCCGGCGGTCACGAGCGCCGCGACAGCCAGCATCAGGAGCGGGAGATAGAGCCATTTGCACCCGTAGATGTACCGGGGCATGAAGCGGGACACGGCATTGGACTGGAAAACTGTCGCGCGGTAAGTTTCGCGGGCCGCCCGATCGGCGTCGTTCCGGTCGGCATACCGGACGGCATAATGGTTGTCCCGGATGAAGTCGATGAGCTGCTGGCTTTCCGCGTACTGGTGGGCCCAGGGGTATTCGTACCAGTCCGTCTGGGTGAGCAGCTTGCCGGCGAATGCCAGCCGGTGGCTCAGGTAGCCCCGCGGGTGCGCCATGATGGCGCGGAGCCACGGGCCGTCGATCCGGCCGCCCACATTCGTCTGGATCCACACCGCCGCGCGGCCCCAGGCGGAAAAGATGTCCGCGTTGAAGGGATCGGACGCGTACGCCGCCGCCAGTTTCTCCGGCGTGCCTTGCGCCGTCAGGAACTCCCGGGGGAACTCGTCCATGGCCCGGGCCCGGCTCAGGGTGCCGACGAGATCGAAGTACTGGACGTGGGAAGCGGTGTTCGGGGCCGAACGCAGCACGTACCGGTCGAAAGCCCGTCCCGCCAGATTCAGGCCGGCGCCCGCGATCAGGCCCAGCCCGACCGCTCCCATCCAGCCGAGCAACGAGGTCCGCGTCCGCCGGATGAGCAGGCCCGCCAACAGGCCCAGCAGCGGGAACAGGGCGAGGAGCGCGAAGTGACGCAGATTGACCGCGTAGTAAGCCACGGGGACCACCACCACCCACAGCCAGCGGGCGGACCGGAAGCTGCGCAGGTGGAGATAGGCACCCGCCAGCACCAGGATCGACGCGGCCAGGCCCACGTCCTTCCACACATACGGGGCGTAGAGAAACGACGTGGGCAGCAGCGCGACGATGACCAGCGCGACCGGAAATCGATGGGTCACCCGGATCGCCCAGTCCGCGATCAGCGCGAATCCCCCCCAGTACAGCAGGCCGTGGAACAGCAGCATGGCGCCCGCGCCCGCAACCGGCAGCAGGAGGTGCCACCAGAAGGCCATCACCGGCGGGTGCCAGTTGGAAAAGCCGAACATCAGCGCTTCCTGGAACTGCCCGTACGTGTCGGTGATGAATATCCCCGGCCGGAAGACGAGGTAAAACAGTCCGCCGAGCGCCGCCCAGACGCCCAGGCTGGCCAGGCGCAGCGCCCGCACGCGGCCCGGCGCCGGTTCCGACTCGGCCGGCCGAGTGAAATTCTTCGTCTCCACCCAGCGAAACAACCTGAATCTATGCGGCGGTCGAGAAATCGCCATGCGAATCATCCTTGACCAAAACGCTGAGACGACCTGGCGGCCGACCAACCGGCTCACTCCGCGGCAAGGCCGCTGAATCCGCTGGCCAATCGCCTGATCGTCAGCGGATTATAACCGCAAATCATCCGGAAACGCTATCACACGCACACCGAGCGCTTCGAGACCGTCGACATGTCGTTCAGGGGCGTCGCGTAGCTTTTTACCTGCCGTAGCGCCGGCATCTGGGGAAGTGAGCAGTGGAAGGTAAACGGTGAGGAGTGAGGAGATAGGAGTCTCTCGTGCTCGTAACTCGAAATCGTAATCCGTAATCGTGATCGAGGCTCGACACGCGTTCCCGATCCCCTGACTCGGCCGTTGAGTAATTGTTGACAGTTGATGATTGATGGTCGATCCGTCTGCCGTCTCCATTCTGCCGTCTCCCGCCACTCAAGCCCTGAGTCAACCAGCCGCCCTGAGCCGACATTTGTCCTCTCCTCACCATTTACTATCTGCGGTTTACTGTTTACTGTTCACTGCTCACTGTTCACTGCCGAGCCGCCGCCTTTTCCCTTGACGCGCGCCGCGGGCTTCGTGTATAGTGCCGCCCTTCGGGGCGCCCGTAGCTCAGTTGGATAGAGCGTCGGACTACGAATCCGAAGGTCGCAGGTTCGAGCCCTGCCGGGCGCGCCATATTATCAAGCACTTACAAAGCCAATTCCCCTTCCCTGATTTCTCTTGTCACACTCACGTCACAGTGAGATAATGGCGACAGTGGTTTCCGTCGCTTAAAAACCATCCGCTACACGGCGACACACACTGTTTCGGATACTCCTGGTCGCCCTTGTAGATGAGGAGAAATTCACGATGGCCACGATTCGCAAACGCGCCAACGCCGACGGCACCATCACCTACCAAGTGCAGATCCGAAGAAAGGGACTCCCTCCCGAATCGTGTTCTTTCGCCCGACTCACCGACGCCCGCAAATGGGCCGTCTCGGTGGAAGCCGCCATGGTGGAGAGCCGGCATTTCCCCCAGGCTGAATCGTCCCGCCATACGCTGAGCGAGGCCATCGCCCGTTACCGGAAGGAAGTGCTCAGCCAGTGCGCCCCGTCGACGATCCGGTCATCGCTCTCCCGGCTGGAATGGTGGAGCGATCGGCTGGGCGGTTTCACGCTGGATCAGATCACCCCGGCCATGATTGTGGAGTGCCGTGAAGCGCTGATGCACGACGGTCCCGGCGACGAACGGGGCCGACGCCGGGCGCTGCGCGGTGGCGGCATGTCCCCGACGACTGTCCGGTATTACCTGGTCATACTCACCCACCTGTTCAACCTGGCCGTCCGGGAATGGGGCTGGCTGAAGGAGTCGCCCATACGGAAGGTGACCAAGCCGGCGGCGAATCCTGGCAGAATTCGCTACCTGACCAATGAGGAGCTGACGACCTTTTTAGACGCCTGCCGGGAAAGCGAGTGTGGATATCTGTTGCCTGCCGTGTTGCTGGCCCTCACGACCGGGATGCGGCACGGTGAACAGTTTGGCCTGACCTGGAGCCAGGTCGACCTCAAGCGGGGCTGGATCACTCTGGGATTGACGAAGAACAAGAAGCGGCGAGGTGTCCCGCTGGTGGGCCCGGCACTGGAAGCGATCCGGAAGCTGGAAAAAGTGCGCCGAGTCGATATTGATTATCTGTTTCCCTCTCGCGATGGGAAAAAGCCATACGATATCCGTCGGCCTTTTCAGAAGGCGCTGCGTGACGCCAACATCAAGGACTTTAGCTGGCATGACCTGCGGCACTGCGCGGCCAGCTACCTGGCCATGAGTGGTGTTCCACTGAAAGTGATCGGCCAGCTCCTGGGCCACCGCACCAGCGCCATGACCGACCGCTACTCCCACCTGGCCGACCAGGTGGTCACCGATGCCGTGTCGAAGGTGATGACGAAGCTGTTCCGCTGAATGGGCTATTGCCCGATTGACTCATAGAATTTCGAGACAACCTGAAAGGCGGTTTCGATCTGGGAGGAGATCCCGCACTCCCTCGCCAACGCGGCGAATGTTCTCGCCCATGCGGTGGGTGGTGGATCCAGCCTGCCTGGTTGGGCGTGAGTATTTCGCCTGGTGAATGTTTTTTCGAGACATTCCTCGGTGTACGCGATATCCAGTCCAGCTTCTACCAGGAGATACAGGTCGATCATATCCCGCACACGCGAGTTGACCTTGCCTTCGCGCGGTAGGGTGTAAGCGTGTATTTTTTCGGCGAATTGTTGTTCCCCCGAAATCATCCGAACCCGGCATCGAGGAATCCCGGCAAACTGGAGCCAATCGACTCCTTCAGCCTCAATGACTGGTTCTACAATAACGTCGCCGGCCGCCACGTCGAGGTGAAACCGCGCGAAAATCCGGCCAGCCAGCCGGGCTTCCACCGGGAACCGGGCGCCACCGTAGGGCGCCGCCTCAAGATCCATGACCGGGGCGCCAATGAGGAAATTGAAATGATCCGGCACCTCGCTGGTTGTGGCGGCTTGGAGCTGCCGGCGGATGGAGTCGTTCAGTGCCTCGGGCGAAGGCGCGTCGATGACGTGGGTGAGAGTCAAATCGATGTCCCGGGTGGTCCGGGCGGCAGCGATCCGCAGCTCCATGGCGTACCCGCCCTTGAGGATCCAGGGTGATCCCGGAGATTGAAACAACCGGCTGAGCAACCGGTCGAACGCGACCTTCCGACGCAATCGCTGGACATCCACGGCCTGATCGCGCGCCATCCGATTGAGCCGATCCTCCAGCGCCTGGCGGAACGCAGCGGGAGTCTCGTAACGATTCAAGTCCATCAATGTGTGTTACTCCTTCAGCAGGCTCTTGAGAGATTCTCGGAGAGCGGAATGCTCGATTTCGGGGGATGTGATCAGGCCACGGGCAAGGCCTTCTCGTAGGGCTGCGGTGAGCCGGTCCAGAGACTCGGTCCCGCTCTGCAGCAGGTCCGCGATGGCCCGCAGCGGCCGGGTCACCCGGTAACCCGACCGCTGTTCGGTCTCCGGCTCGCCGAGCTCTCCCTTGTGGAGAATGAGGACAGCCGGTAGCGCCGATGACCGCCGGAAGGATTTCGGAACGGTCATGTGCAGCCGGAGGGGCATCACGTCGGATAGCTCGTACAGGCTCAGGGCGGTCTGGTGCGAATAGACGCCCTGGGGGTTGCCGTCACGGCCGCAGGACCATAGCGACCACAGAACGTACTGGCCCTCTTCCGTGACCGGGAACCGGGCCAGCCGATAGATCCCGCGCGCTTCCCGGATCCAGGTGCCCCGGGCGACGTGGTAATGATGGGTTTCGTATGAGTAGCCGGCCTCCCGGGCCTGGCGGGTAGTGAAATACCCTTGCTGGGTCTCCGCAATCGAGAATAGTTTGTTTTCCGCGTCATTCATGGGATCCTGCACAATACTTAAAATTATTTTAAGTATTGTGCATTTTACGGGAAAAATCAAGATGCTTCTCGTTCTGGGGGCTCCAGCTATGGAATTTTTGCTCCCAAAGCTCCCAAGAGAGGGCTTTATTCCTTTTACTTCAGTGAATTGCCGTTGTCAGCATGGCCTTTTCAAGCTGACAATCGGCTGACAATCATGCTCCCAAAGCGAGGCGGCGCCCACCCGCTCCGGCGAGGGGAGGATGGATTTTGTCAGCATGAGCGGGAGTAATGGAGCGTACCGCCCGTTTCGAACGATCAGGATCACCGTGCGCGAATGTCTTCGACAGGCAGTTTGGAGCGACTGCTCTGTCTGATCCAAGCCGACAAAACCGACAAAGACAGGTTCAATCCTCACCTAATCAATCGGTTGCAGTTGTCGGCAAGCGGATGAAAAGCCGACATCCTGCCGACACGCATGCCGACAACGAAGTCGGGATCACCCGGTGCGAACGCTTGCCATTGTCGGCTTCTCTACGGGCTTTGTCGGCTCCTTGTCGGCTTCGGTGGGCCATGCCGACAACGGGATCATGCTGATTTCAATGGGCGTGAGCCACTCGTTGTCGGCTTTGTCGGCTGCGCTGTCAAGGGTGGACCGCTGCAATACCAGCACCGTCCGCACCCGCCCCTCGATCACCCGGCGCATCTTCAGCGTCCGCCGCTCGGCGTCGCAGCAGGCCAGCAGGCCCCGTTCCTGCAGGCGCCGCCAGAGGGTGGTGGGTGTGACGTGAATCCCTTCCTGGCCCGGTCCGGCCATGGCGGTGGCCGCCTGATAGGCCGCCTCGGCGATGAGGTAGATCCCGTCGGCGTCCACCCAGCCCACCCGTCGGCCCAGGGGTACCCATTCCGGGTGGCGCAACTCGGTGGTGAGGCGGGTTTCCCGCCATCCCCAGGCTGCCGGAGACTCTGGAATGCCGCCATCCCGCCCGGCCAGATGGGCCTGGCCGCTGGCGATGGCCGCCAGCAGGAGATCCATGAACCGCTGCACCGGATCGGCGGCCACCTGTTGCTGGGTCTGGGTACGGGCCACCGCGGCCAGAGCGGACCAGGCCCGTCCCCACAGGGCCAGAGTCTCGGCACCGCTCAACACTCGTTGGTCTTGTCCGAAGGCCAGGAAGAGTCGGAACGCCACCAGCAGCTCCGCCAGGTTGGTGGGGGTCCGCCGGTGCTGGGTGGCGCGACCGAGGGCTTCACGATAGCGGACCACCTCGCTCCGTGCCTGACGGCAGGTCTCGGGGTAGCGAGCCGCCAGCCACTGGATGAAGCCGGCAGTGGCCGTGGCGAAGCGTCCCTCGGCCGCCAGGCGCTGGCACTCCGTCAGCCGCTCCCAGTTCATACCATCCGGCTCCAACTCCAGGATCAACAGCCGGGCCCGGATGCTGTGGCCGTGGGGCACGTCCTCGCCGGTGGAGAGAACCAGGCCCCGGGGCGGCCGCTCCGCCTGGAGCTGTCCGTCCCGCCCCAGGCGCATCCGGCCCGAGAGGTTGCCTTGGGCTCGGAAGAGCCGCTCCGCCTCCCGATGGTAACGCCAGACTTCCTGGGCGCCGCCGTTCG
>JAKQOW010000020.1 GCA_029565065.1 Acidobacteriota bacterium
CCGTGACCTCCCGCCCGGTCTTCCCGAACCTGCGCTTCTCCAGTGCCGCCATGGGTCACTCTATCCGCCCCCGCGTATAAAAACCTTCAGCGCCGGAGAAAGGGTTATCCACCGGGATGCATGCCGGCGATGATCCGGCTCGATGTCGCCGCCGAACAGGGGCAGGGGAATCTTCACCCCACTTCCCGGATCACCGCTACCCGCCACTCAGCCCCGTGAAGCCCGGTCGTCGTCCAGGCGATCTCCTTCTGCACCACCTGCCCGCCGGCGGTAAACGCATACGTGGCGGCCCCATAGCGTTCGGCGGCGACCTGCCGGGCCACGTCGAGCAGGTCGGGATAGTCCGCGTAGAGCGGGTCCTCAAACGTCATCCGCCCGACCTGATCCGGATCGTTGTCGTAGAGCACCCGCCCATCCGTCTGGACGACCATCGCCTGGAAAGGAGTTTCGTTCACCGCCGGGCCGGCGGCGTCGCCGATCAGGACCTCCGGCCGGAAGACAACGGCAGCGAATCCGGCAAACCGGCTCTCGTTCGTGAAGATCGGTGTGGCGAGAACCACCGCAGGGAACCCTTCCTCGACCGTGATAACCTCGCTCATGACCGGTCGCTTCGACGAGAGGATCCGCCGGACATGCTCCTGGTACCGGATATCTGCGCCCTCGGCGCCGTGATACGCCGCCGGTTCGGCGGCGATGAGTATACCTTCCGCACTGACGACCACGCTATCGGCGATCGCAGGGCTGGTAGCGGTGAGGTTTGAGAGGATCGCGCGGGCGACGGTGTCGTTCAGGCCCGTAGCCCCGAGGCGGGACGCCGCACGGCTCAGGCGGCCATCCAGCGCCTCGAGCGCCACGGTGATGTCGGACTGCAATCGGATCAGGAGCGCTGATGCGGCACGATCATCGGCCGCCGACTGGTTCAGCAGCGCAAAGGCGTTGCCGGCGGCAGGAGCCGTCGTGGCTGTAGCGGTCGTCTTCGGTGTGGCCGTATCCGACGTGCAGCCCGCCGTCATGCAGATCCCGAGCACCACGACGAGC
>JAKQOW010000025.1 GCA_029565065.1 Acidobacteriota bacterium
CAAAGAAGAAGCATTGGCGCAAGGTCGTTTATTGGCTGGCTGCTGCCGCCCTGACCTATGTTGTGACCTACTGAAAAGAATGGGAAATAAAAGGAACTAAATGCACAACACCGCCCAGACCATAACCTTCACCGAAGGCGAGCGCCGGGTCTTCCGGATCCCGGAGCGGATCTCCACGGCCGACTGGGCGGACCGTCACCGCATGGTGGTGGATGGCGGGCGCAAGTCGCCCTGGCGAAACGAAATCAGCCCCTGCTGCGTCGGCATCATGGACGCGCTCGATTCGCCGTATGTCCGTGAGGTTTACGTCCAGGCCGCGCCGCAAACCGTCAAAACCCAGGCCATTTTCAACTACCTGATGCGCCGGATCGACCAGGCGCCAACGTCCGCCATGATCGTCATGCCCGACGAACATTTACAGCGCCGCTTCTTCAAGCGCCGGCTGATCCCGTCCATCCAGGCCACGCCGCGCACCGCCGAGCTGTTGAGTCCGACCATGGGCGATATCACCCGCCGTTCCATCGCCTTCATTAACGGCATGGATATCACCGGCGCCTGGGCCGGATCCGCCGCCGTCCTCGCGTCCGACGCCATGGAGCTGGTCATCCTGGACGAGATGAATAAATATCCGGACCCCGTCGGCGACGAGCCGAACGCCTTTGACATGGCCAAGCAGCGGACCAACTCGTTCCCGTTCACCTACAAAATCTATGGCGGATCCACGCCCACCGGCGAGCGCGGCCTCATCACCGAAATCATCAAAAAGCGCGCCGACGAAGTCCGCTACTACCATGCCCGCTGCCCGATCTGCGGCGAAGAACAGCGAATGATCTGGGAAAACATCACCTGGGGCGACACCAGGGATCCGCGCAAAGTCATGCGCGAAAAGCTGGCGCGGTACAACTGCCGGGCCTGCGGCATGCAGTGGGACGACGACCTGCGCAACCGGGCCGTCCTGGCCACCATGCGCACCGGCTGGCGGGCCGAAGAGCCGATTGAGCGCGCCCGCGTCGTCGCCTTTCGCCTGCCGTCCTGGTATGTTCTGAGTATGTCCGAGGCCGTTTCCGCCTTCCTGGAAGGCCAGGACGACCCGGAAAAGCTCAAATCCTGGGTCACACAGCACTGCGCTGAAGAGTGGGTCGAAAAGGCCGTTAAAAAAACCGAAAAC
>JAKQOW010000029.1 GCA_029565065.1 Acidobacteriota bacterium
CCCCACATGCTGCCAAGCAGCAGGCCGAGGATCACGACGGTGGCAGTGGTCCAACCCGTTTTGCGATCTTGTCTCATGTTTCTCTCCTTGGCGAGTTTATTTTAGAAAGCAATCTACATTCGATGCGGAATCTACGGAAACCGATGTGTCCGCCGCTCATTTTCGACGGTTGCCGCCCTTGGATCCACTGGCGCCGCTCCGGCTGGTCTGGCTGTTTGTCTTCCAGGAGTTGTAATTTTTCTGACGCTGAGAGGAGTCGGTCCGTGCTCTGCGCTCTTGTTCCAGCTGGCTGTAGTTCTGCGAACTGGCGGAGGTTGTCGTGGTCCGCGTCGTCCCCGACGCGGTGGTCCGGCTGCCGGAGCTCTGGGCGTCCGCCTTCTTCTGCTGGGCCTGCTGCTGGCCGGACTGGGCCTTGGATTGGGCCTGGGCCTTCTGCTCGTCGGTGGCGACGGGCTTCTCCACCGTCTGCCACGAGCCGTCCTCGTACTTCTGCCATGAGTCGCCGTCGTTCTTGTACACGTTGCCGTCGTGGGCCGCGTATTTGTTGTTGTCGGCATCCGTGGCGATCGTCGTGGACCCGCGGTCCGTGACCACGCGTCCGCCCTTGCCGCCGTCGGAGGTCTCGTAGCCGGCGATGGTGCCTCTGGAGTCGGAATAGTGCCCGGTGTGCACCCAGTCGTCCCCTTTCGTGATCACGGACTCGCCCCACTGCGCGTACGGGTTCGACCGCTGGTAGGTGGCCGCGCCGGTGCCGGTGCTCGGGTTGTAGCCCCGGGCCGCATAGCCGGCCTGGCCGCCCGGTCCGTAGAAGCCCGCCTTCTGGGCCCACGCGCCGGTGGATGGATTGTACGCCTCGGCGTACCCGCGCCCGGCGTAGGGCCCCCACACCGCCGCCCCCCGGGCGTAGGCGCCGGTGTTCGGGTTGTAGGCGGCGGCATAGCCGCAACCGCCGTACGGACCGTAGGCCACGGCCGCCCGGCCGAAGGTGCCGGTGTACGGGTTGTAGAACGCCGCCACGCCGTAGGAATACGGGCGGGGGTAGTAGATCGGGTACCAGACATGCGGCGGATAGTAGAAGTACGGCGGATAGTAGTACCCCGTCCCGTACACCACGCAGGCCCCGACGATGTAGACGCCCAGATAGCCCGACGTGTAGCCGACGGTCACGGTCGTCGGGGACGTCTCATAGATCGTGACGTAGGTGACGTTGTACTTGGGGCAGCTGGGCGGGATGGTGTAGATCACGGCCGGAATGGTGTCCGCCACCGTCCAGGGGCCGGTGGGGGAGGGGGCGATGAACCAGACCGCCTGGTAGCAGCAGTAGTACCGTTTGTCCACCTGGAAGACGTCGTTGGCGGTGTTCACGGCGTAGTAGACCGTGGTCCCCTCGACGGCGACGAACTGAGGATCGCCCGTGTACTTGACCTCGACGGTGAGATCGCTGCGCTTGACCTCGGCCTTGTGAGGCGCTTGGGCCAGCATGACCGCCTCCTGCGCTTCGGGGGTGCCGGGAACCGAGGCCCGGACGGCGGCCTTGGGATGATCCTTCGGGATCTTGGCGAAATCGGCGGGCAGCTGGTCGCTGGCGAATGTCCACGGCCCATCGAGCGACATTGCGCGGAACCAGCGCCCCGAGACCAGATAATAGTAGCGTCGATCCGCCTTGAACAGGAACAGGTCGCTGTCGGAGTTGGCGACGTACGCCAGCTGGGTGCCCTTGATGTCCTTCAGCTTCGGCGCGCCGTCCAACAGGATCAGCTCCGCCGGCTTCACGCTGACAAACACCCGGGGCATCTGGTTCTTGGCGATGGTTTTGCCGGGGAGATTCTTGTGGACCTCGGCCCAGCTGTCATTCTTCGGAAGGCTGTAAATGCTTTTGGGGAGCTTCTCCACGGGCGCCCATGGACCCGTGGGCCCAGGCGCCTGGAGCCAGGAGTCGCCATTGAGCAGGAAGGTATCCGGCTTTCCCTCTTCCTGGAACATGTCCCAGTTCGTGTTGACGGCGAAGCGGAGGCCGGTACCCTCGACGGGGGCGAATTTCGGCTCGCCGTCGAAGATCACCAGCACCGCCGGCGTCTGGCTGTACAGGATCACCGGCGGGTCCGGCGGCGCCGCGATGGGGCGGGGTGCCGGCGCCGGCCGGGGTGGCGCGGCCGCCGGAGGCGCCGCTCCCACCGGGGCGGCGGCGGCTTCAGCCGACGGGCCGGGCGCCGAGGCCGTCCCCGATCCCTTGGGGGCGACGGAGGCCAAGATCTCGTCCACGGACAGTTTCATGGGGCCAGTGGGGAGAACGCGCGTCAGGAGCTCGGTCAGGCGTTGGGCGGTGGCGTCGTCAGTCGAGGGAAAATTCGCCCGAACGATCTTCACGTTGTACAGCACCACCGAGCGGGTGGACAGGTCGGTGTTAGTCTCGGCGGTCAGCCGCACCGCGGCCGGAACCGGGTGGGCGGCTCCGGGCTCCAGGATTTCCATGGCCATTCGGAAATTCAGCCGAACATAAAAACTCCAGTCATCCACCTGCGGCTGATAGGCGGTGATCCGGGTGCCGTCGGCCAGCGACTTGACCCGCGGCCATGGCGCCGCCGGCGGACTCTGCGCATGGACGGCGACCCCCAACAATCCCGCGATGACGACCATCCCCACCATGATGCGTTTCATGTTTCGCCCCCCTCCGGTCACTGCCGCTGGTAGTTGAAGTTCTCGATGGTGGCCGACACTTCTTTGCCCGGCACATTCACGACGAGCCGGGCGGCGTACTGCGGGCCGTCGGTCACCTGGCCGAAATCCACCTGGCCGCTGACGGCGTCCTCGTCCAGAACCGTCTGAAAGGCGAACCGGCGTGGGCTCTTGGTCGCCGGATCGAGCCAGAAGGTCACCTTGTCCTTCGGCTGGATGAAGCCGCCGGCCGTGACCTGGACCGTGCCGTCCGGGGACTGGCTGTAGGCGGCCTTGGCGTAGAAGTCCATCATGGTGCCCGGGGTGGGCGCCATGTAGTCCTTGACCAGGTCACCCAGGGTGTCGGCCCAATCCTTGAAATCCTCGATCTTGTTTTCCTTGATCCGGCCGCGGATGCCGCGCGCCTTCTTCTCCTCGGGCGGGGCGGAGAGCAGCGTCTTTTGCAGCTTGCCGTCGGCGTCGAACCGCATCTGGTACAGCGAGGCCGGCTTGGGGTTGCCCTTGACGGTGAGCGCGATGCGCATCTGCCAGGCATAGTGCCGCGTCAGCTCCGCGTTCTTTTTGGCGCTGGCGGCATACTGGTCGGCCATTGCCCCCGGATTGGTGCTCTGCGCCAGCGCCGCCAAGGACAAGGCGCACAAGATGGCGGCCAGGGCACCGATCCGCGGGATAGGGTGAAGCCGAATCAGGTGGGATTGCATATGATCGCCTCCTCAGATGTTCGAAGTGGTTGACTCTTCAGCAAGCCGGCCGGTCGCAGACGGACGTCCCGGCGTGATCCGAAATATCCGTTTATAAGAGATCCCCTCTCTGGATCAGGTTTCAAACGGCGTTCGCACAATGGCGCTATTTTACTTGCGCGGGCTGCAATCAACAACGGAGAAATTCAGGCCACCACGGGCCGGGCGATCACTTTGGAGTCCGGTGATGAGGCGTGCGCCAAACCGGTTGCGTCACCGGGGCTTTAGGCGCGCCGAATCACCGCTTTGAGACGCCGCGGCCGCGGCAGCGACCGCGGCCGCGGCGGCGACTGGCGGAATCCGCTTTGAGGTGCAGCTGCCGCCGCGGTGACTGGTGGAATCTGAGAAGGGAATTGCGCCCGTCGCGGGGCGGACAGCGGAGAGAAGGAGCGTTGGGTCCGAAGGGAAACGGCGGGCCGATCTGAAAGCGGTGATTCGGCGCCCGTTTAATATCGGCAGCAGCGACATCCTGCCGGGCGCCTCATCACCGCACTCCACGGATTCGGCGTCCGTCCATAATCGGTGTCATCCGGCCGGGCGATCCCGCTCCTGCCTGCTAGTTCAGGTCGCCGTCCTTGAAGTACTTGGTCCCCTTGACGGTGAGTTCCAGGGCCAGTCCCGTGTCGGTGAGCTGGTAGAGCCAGACGCCCGGGGCCATGGGAATCGCGCCCTGGAAGGCCGCGCCCTGTTCGCCCTTTTTGGCCGCGGCGGTCGCCTGCCCGCCGGCCTCCCATCCGCTGTTGATGAACTGGTCCAGGGTGTTCTTGGTCTCAAAGACCCAGACCAGGTTGAATTTCTTGACGCCGAAGCCCAGTCCGGCCTGGATCTCGGCCATTTTCATGAAGACTTCCTGCTTCGTCTTGTTGTTCACGGCCACGCCCTTGCCGCTGCCGCCCCCGGCGACGAGGATCTTCATCCCGAAATTGCTGAACACGGCGTAGCCGGCGGCCTTTCGGATGGATGTCTTGGCCGCGGGATTGATCTCGTACAATTTGGTCAGGATCTGTTGAGCGGTCTGGCGGATCTTGGCCTGCTGTTCCTCCTTGGATTCTTTCGCCAGCACCGCGGTTCCGGCCACGAGCAGCATGATGCAAACCCATGTTACGGCCCATCGCTGTCTCGCCATGATCTGCCTCCTGGGTTGTTTTCAAGTCATCCAGTTTTCACGCTCAGCGGACTCAATATTTGGCGAACCAGAAATACTGGTAGGCGATGCCGATCGTGGTGAAGTCGGAGCCGACGCGCGCGGTGACGCCCCGCGCGACGGACACCTTGATGGAATGCCGTTTGTGGAAGGGGAGGGAGACGGTGAGACCGGCCCGGGAATTCGACTGCCGTGTGTCGGTGGGAATCTCGTCGGAGTAAACGACGCCGCCGCCGTAATAGGTGAAGTCTCCCGCCAACCACATCCGCGGACGGAAATTGTAGCCGACGTGCGCCTGGAACGTGAGCAGCGGGTCCTGGGAGCGGAGCTTGCCGCCGTAGAAGTTGTCGTTGTCGCCGAAAAACCAGACGCCGGTGAAAGCCTCCAGGGTCCAATTGCCGATGGGATGCGTGAGGCCGAGCTCGGGTTTGAAGGCCCACCGGTTCGTGCCGATGTTGATGAGCTTGGCCGGATCGTACTGACCGGCCGGCACGCTCAACAAGGCGCTCACGCCCAGCATGGTCCCGGGCGTGCGGGCGGCGAACTCGCGAGGTTTGAGCGCCGGGCCGCCGAACACGTTGACCGTGAACTTCGTGCGCAGGTCGCCCAGGCCCGAGCGGGTGATCGCCCGATACTCCTCACCGACGTTCCCCTCCACGTCCCCCCAGACGTAGGGCATCATCACCAGAAAAGAGGCGGTCCGGCCGAACAGGTCGAAGGTGCAGCCGTATCCCGCGACCGCGGCACTGATCCGCGCCTCGACGTCGGAGAAGGGGAGCGACGGATCGAACATGACGTCGCCGCTCTGGTAAACGTAGGACTGCACGATGAAATTCGCGCCCACCGGGTTCGGCGAGTAGGCTCGCGGCTCGAGCTCCTGGGCGTCAGCCGGCGCGGCGGCCAACACCAGCCAGAGGGCGGCCGCCAGGCCCAGTCCCGGACGGCGGTTTGCAGGCCGGCAGGAGAGCGTTCGCTGCCCGATCAGTGATCCCATTCCGTGCACCTCGAACCGGAGCGGTTTGTCCGCCATAGAGTATCATTGTTCTTGCTCAAAGGCCGCCTCGACTACGCCCTCCCGGACCGCCCGCACCAGGGCAGCATGGTCTTTTTCGTTCTGATCGGCGTAGGCGGCCGCGAATTTCGCCACGGCCCGGTCGAACGCGTCCCCCTTGCCCAGGTAGCCGCTGAGCGTCACGGCGCAGCCGGAGCGGGCGTGGGCCAGCGCCAGCGCCCGGCCGCACCAGGTGGCGTAGAGGTTCATTTCGGCGGCGCTAAAAGTCTCCACGCGGACGCTGATCTTGATGTCCCGAAGCTGGCGGAAGAAGTAATGGCGCCGGGGGCCCTGGCTCCAGCCCAGGAACATGTCGCTGGCGGGTTGCATGAGCCGGTATCCGTTCACCACCCGCTGGCCGTGGTTGGGGAACGGGCTGGGGCCCGCAACGGGCTCCAGGACGGAAGGTCGGGCCTCCTTGACTTGGAGGAACAGGGGATCACCCTCGCCGGCCATCAGCAGGATCACCCAGCAGGCGGTGCCGACGCTGCCGATACCCACCACCTTGAGGGCGGCGTCCCGGATCTCGTAGCGGTCCAGCAGCGACTGGATGGCCGGAGGCAGGGTGTCCCGGTAACCGGAGAACGTTTCAAGGACCGCCTGCTGAACCTCTCCCGGTGGATAGTCCTTGGCGTGGAAAATCGTGGGGAGCTGATCCTTGATCAGGGGCATCGTCCCTTTCTGTTCCACCAGTTTCGGAAAGATATCCTCGGCAATGCTCCGCGCCCGTTCTTTCTGCAGGCGATTCAGGGCCCGGCGGCGGAAGACGGGATCCCGAATTTCCGCCACGAGGTCGTCCGCCTCGAGCGAGTAGTACCAGAGTTCCATCGTCTTCATCTGGCCGAACTCGGCCATCGATTCGCGGTAGGTGCGAAGGCAGGTTTGCGCCGCATCCCGCGCCAGAGTTTCACCGAGGCCGTTGTCGCGGCTGGCCACCACGAAGCTCGCCGCCAGGCGCTTGACGTCCCATTCCCAGGGGGCGGGCAGGGTCTCGTCTAGGTCGTTGATGGCGAAAATGACCCGGCGTTCCGGCGTGGCGAATCCCCCGAAATTGCTCAGGTGGGCATCGCCGCAGCACTGGACGTGCACGCCGGTGACCGGGGTGGTGGCGAGGTCGGTGGCCATGGTGAGCGCCGCACCCCGAAAGAAGGTGAATGGGGAGCGGGCCATACGCCCGTGGCGGAGCGGGAGCAGGTCGGGCAGCCGGCCCTTCTCCGCCGCCAGGACCATCGCGACTGCGTCCGGCCGGCTGGACGGCGCCTTCCAGTCCGCGTGGGCGCTGCGCGGACATGCATCCCTCAGCTTCTTGCCGACGGCGCGGCGATCGATCCGGGACATCCGGTGGTGTTCTGGGGAAAACATAGCAGTAATCTGCGTCGACTTTGCCTCGGATCCGGACGATTTCTTGTTCATGGCGCCCTCCTGCGTTGTTCCATGCGACAGATTTCGCCGATGGTTGGTTATCCAGTATGCAAAATATGTACCAGTCGCATTGAATTCCTGTTGGTTGTCAAACGATATCATTATATATCAGGCGTTTAAAGGTGTATATCAGAGCGTTTGCTGTTTTTCGATGTAATGAAGATGTACGAAATATCGTTCCGTCTGCTGGTCGCGGGGCGCTGACCGAACAGTGGGCGTTACCGTTGAGCAGCGTCGGGAGGAAATCAGGCGGTGGTCGATTGGGAATGCAGTGATAAGCCGTGTACCTCGTACTGTGGTGATGAGGCTCTGAAAGTACCTCGCGGCCTCCGGCCGCGAGTTCCATCTGCAGGAATTGGTGAGGTTCTAGCGGCATGATGATGGGGATTGCGACGGCAGTGTGAGGGGGAGTCAAGCGTCAGGGAAGCGATTCGGGCGGTGCAATGTGGGAATTCCTGACGAAGTGTGCCGGATAAACCGGCAGACCGGTAGATCCTGTCGTGGCCGAACTCGCGCACGGAGTGCGCGAGGTACTTCAGGAGTACCTCGTGGCCTCCGGCCACGAGCTCGTCCGGCACGAATGCGGACTGAGCGCGCAGCGTCTCAAAGCGGTGATTTGGCGACCGTTCAATATCGGCAACAGCGACATTTTGCCGGGCGCCTCATCACCGCAATCCAAAGAGTCAGCGTCCTTGGCATCGGCCGCGCGCCCGTGCCGGTGTGGCCAGCGTCGATGGAATTTGCCGCGGCTGGATATTCTTGAGGCCTGACCGACGGTCCTTGCCGCGGGCGGCGGTCGATGGTACCATCGCGGAGCGGCCGGCGGGCGAAAAAAATCCCGGCGTCCGCGGACGCCGGGAGGATGGGATCGAATTGGCGGCCGGTCCGCCGTCAGAAGCAGGCGGGCGGATTGTCCAGCGTGTTCAGGTCGTAGATGAAGGACCGGACGTTCTGCGGTGGATTCCAGTAGTACGCGTGGGCCCGGTGGTTGGTGCTGTCATAGACCAGGTACAGGCTCCAGGGGAGCTCACGCGGACTGATCATGTACATGACGCCGGCGCGCCAGTTCAGCTCAGCCTGGCCTTCAAATTCCGCGCCGCCGTTTTCGAGCACGCGGAACAGGAAGGTGCCGTCGGCGTTGACGCACAGCATGGCGCGGCCGTAGTCATCCTGGAAGACGTAGTCCTGGTAGGCGCTGCAGCCGGAATCGATGTACTTCACGGCGTTGTAGATGATCAGGAACACATCGCCGGTGAAGTTCGGGTTGTCGCCGGGGTAGGAGTTGACTGCGATGACGCAGTTCTTCTCGGCCACGAACGGCACGCCGTCGTCCCAGGCGGCGATGAGTCCGGCGCCGGGGCTCAGGATGACGTCGTCGCGGTATTCGTCGGCGGCGGCGGTGACGCCAGCCATCACCGGGTGGCTGGTGTCGTAAGTGCCCAGGTTCGCCCAGGTGTAGAGGTTGTCGCCGCCCAGGTTGACAAACGGGCTGTACCCGCCGGTGATGAGGCGGCCTCTCAGGGCCCAGTCGTTGCCGCCGGCCCAGTCAAAGACAGCCAGGATCAGCTTGCCGCCGGCGTCGACGAAATCGGCCAGAAGATTGCCCATGGCCACCCGGTCGTACCAGGGATTGTCGGAAAAGACGATCACCGCGTCGTAGCCCAGCAACTGCTCCAGGGTGGGCAGGGCGGAACGGCAGTCGAAGTGGTCCACCACGCTGATGTCGGGCTGGGCCATCATGAAGTTTACCAGACCCGTGGGATAGTTGTCTGAGCTGGCCACCAGCACGTGCAGGCCGCCGTTGGCCTTGGGCGCCGGCGGCACGAAGTCTTCAACCGCTTCCGGCGCATCGCCGGGGAACGCGCGGCGCTCCAGCTGGCCGATGATCCGGCCGGCCGGACCGTCCGTGGCCTTGCGCGGCTGCCGCCGGAACTCGGCGCCCCAGACCACCGAGGTCAGAACGACGGCGGCCAGGACCATCAACATTAGTACTCGATTGCGTTTCATGGGTCCTCCCAAAACAGATTGGCTTGCTGTCGATGATACCACAGCGCAGGCAATGGGTGTCAAGTCGGCGGGATCAGGCGCCGGACCTTGCGGCGCCACCCGGTCAATGGTACCATCGTCTCTCGGCCGGCGCGGCAGGCCCGGCCGCGATTCCAACCAATGGAGCGCCCATGCCGGTGAACCAGGCGGAGCGGATCCGGAAAACCTTCACGGCGCGGTTCGGCCGGGAGCCCCTGCTGGTGCGCTCCCCCGGCCGGGTGAACCTCATCGGCGAGCACACCGATTACAACGAGGGCTTCGTCCTGCCGGCGGCGGTGGACCGCGCCGTCATCTTCGCCATCGCGCCCTGCGACGGCCGCCAGGCGCGGCTGCTCGCGGCCGACCTCGGCGAGGAGTGCGCCGTGTCGCTGGACCGGCTCCCCAAGCCCCGTCATGGCTGGCCCGATTATCCCGTGGGAGTTCTGGAGGGGCTTCGGCGCGTCCGGCCGCGCCTCGGCGGCTTTGACTGCGCCTTCGGCGGCGACATCCCCGTGGGCGCGGGGATGTCCTCGTCGGCAGCCGTGGAAGCGGGGCTCGCCTACGCGCTGGACGCGCTCTTCGAGCTGGGCCTGACGCCGCTGGAGCTGGTGAAGCTGGCCCAGCGGGCCGAGAACGAGTACGTGGGCGTCCGCTGCGGCATCATGGACCAGTACACCAACATTTTCGCCCGGAACGGCCAGGTGCTGCGCCTCGACTGCCGGACGCTGGCCGCCGAGCATTTCCCTTTCCCGTCGAACAAGCTGCGGGTGGTCCTGTGCGACACCGGGGTGCGCCACGCCCTGGGTGCTTCCGAGTACAACGTCCGGCGGGCCCAGTGCGAGGAGGGGGTGCAGCGGATCCGGCGGGCCCATCCGGCGGTGCGCAGCCTGAGGGACGTGACTCCGGATATGCTGGCGGCGGTACGCCGCGAGCTCGATCCGGTGGTGTGGCGCCGCTGCGCCTATGTGATCGCGGAGAACGCGCGGCTGCTGGCCGGCTGCGAGGACCTGCGGCGGGGCGATTTCGCCGTCTTCGGCGAGCGGATGGGCCAGTCGCACGCGGGACTGCGTGACGAGTACGAGGTGAGCTGCCCGGAGCTGGACCGGCTGGTGACCATCGCCTGGACCGACCCGGCGGTGCTGGGCGCGCGGATGATGGGCGGCGGCTTCGGCGGCTGCACCGTCAACCTGGTCCGCGCCGACGGCGTGGCCGCCTTTGCCGACCGCGTGCGCCAGACCTACCGGCCGCCCGACGGCGGGCCGGCGAAGGTATACGCCTGCCGCATCGAGGGGGGGACGCGGGTCATCGCCCGTCCGCCGGTCCTTTGATCGGTGAACAGTGAACGGTGAACAGTAAATAGTTTTAGGAAATAGTGATGGGGAAGGAATTGGAGTGGTTCTGCCCGGTCGCCGGGCGGGATGCTCGCAGTTCTCGTTTAGCGGAAACGTGTCATTCTGCGCTCCCGAGAGGCGGCGGGACATCCACGCCGCTTTGTGATACTCTGTCGTGCTTGAATGGGCGGAAAATCTGCGCGCCTGTCGGCGCGACCAACAGTCTCTGGAGGATGTGAACTCATGCGATTCCCGCGTTTTCTCTCGGTGCTGTTCTTCGTCAGTCTGGGGATAGGATCAGGATTCGGTGGCTTCAACCGGGCCGAAGAGCCGCCGCGACAGGCCGCCGCTTCTCCCGCCGGAACCGACCAGCCGACGGCGGCCGCGGCGGACCCGGCGGCGCCGGCGAACTGGGCCGATATCGGTTGGCCCCGGGAAACCGTCCACGGCGACGTGACCCTCATCCTGTACCAGCCGCAGCTGGAGAAATATGAGGGGAACCGCGTGGAGGCCCGCGCCGCCCTGGCGGTCAAGCCGGCCGGGGCCGCGGAGCCCAAGGAGTTCGGAGTGGTCTGGATGTCCGCCCGGACCGAGGTGGACAAGGTCAATCGCCAGGTCACTCTGGACAACCTCCGGCTCACCCGGATGGATTTCCCTTCCTCCAAGGAAAAAGGGGACGAATACCTGGCATTTCTTTCCTCCAAAGTGCCAGCGAAGAGTTGGGTCCTTTCCCTCGACCGCATGGAGGCAGCCCTGGCGGCGCTGGAAGCCGAGCGCCCGGTCGAAGGCTACGAGGTGAAGAACGACCCGCCCCGGATCTTCTACAGCAAGGTGCCGGCGCTGCTGGTGATCGTCGACGGTCAGCCCGTGCTCCAGCCCATGGCGGACACCAAGCTGCAGCGGGTCATCAATACCCGCGTGCTCATCGTCTTCGATGAAAAAGCCAAAAAATACTACCTGCACCTGATGGAGGGGTGGCTCGAGGCGCCCGACCTCAACGCCGGCTGGACCGTGGCCAAGAAGGTCTCGGGCGACCTGAAGAAGGCGGCCAAGGCGGCCCGGGAGAGCAAGCAGATCGAGATGCTCGACGGCAAGCCCCTGTCGGAGGACGGCAAGAAGAAGGAGACGCTCCAGGAGGCCGCCAAGAGCGCCACGGTGCCGGAGCTCTACTTCGCCTTCGTGCCCGCCGAGCTGATCCAGACCCAGGGCGATCCCCAGGCGGAAGCCATCCCGGGCACGGACCTGCTCTGGGTGACCAACACCGGCAACAGCCTGTTCGTCGACACGAAGAACAACATGTACTATGTCCTCCTGTCGGGCCGCTGGTTCCGCTCCCCGGAATTCAACAAGCCGTGGGAGTACGTGCCGGCTTCGAGTCTGCCTGAGGGATTCGCCAAGATCCCGCCGGACCACCCCAAGGCGAGCGTGCTGGCCTGCGTCCCCGGCACCGAGCCGGCCAAGGAAGCGGTGGTGGCCAACTCCATCCCCCAGACCGCCACCATCAACCGGGCGACGGCCAAGCTGACGGTCAAATACGACGGCCAGCCGAAATTCAAGGACGTCAAGGACACCTCCCTCCAGTACGCGGTCAACAGCAAGACGCCGGTCATCCGGGTGGCTGAAAACAGCTACTACGCCGTGGAGAACGCGGTCTGGTTCTCCGCGCCCGCGCCGCTGGGGCCCTGGACGGTGGCGGTGACGGTGCCGCCGGTGATCTACACCATCCCGCCCAGCAGTCCCATCCATTACGTCACCTACGTGCGGATCTACGGCTATGACGACACGTCAGTCTATGTCGGCTACACGCCGGGCTACTACGGCACCGTGGTGACGACGGAGCAGGTGGTGGTCTACGGGAGCGGCTGGTACTACCCGCCGTACATGGGCGGCTGGTGGTACGGCTGGCCGTGCACCTACGGTTACGGCGCCACCTTTGTCTGGTCTTCGGACTGCGGCTGGAGCGTGGGCTTCGGCGTGGGGTACGGCTGGGGCTGGTACTACCCGTACTGGGGCCCCTGGGGCTGGTACGGGTACGGCTATTATCCCCCTTACGGCTGGGGCGCCTGGGGCGGCTACGCCAGCATGAACGTGTACGGACGGTGGGGCAACGCCACCTACGCCGGCACGCGGGCCGCCTGGGCCAACCCGTGGACGGGCAACTACGGCGGCGGCGCCCGCGGCGCGGTGTACAATCCGGCCACCGGCGCGGTGGCCGCAGGCGGGCGGTTCCACAACACCAACGTCTACACGGGCAACACCGTCGGCGGCCGGGGCGGCGCCGCCTACAATCCGGAGACGGGCCGCGTCGCCATCGGCGGGGCCGGCTACGTCGGCAACATCTACACCGGCCAAGGCGCCGCGGGGCGAGGCGGACTCATCTACGATACGGACACGAACACCGGCTTGGCCGTGGGGAAGAACAACGTCTATGCCGGCCACGACGGCAACGTGTACAAGTACGACCGCAACTCGGGCAACTGGTACAAGAACGACAACGGCTCCTGGAACCAGGTGGACCCGAAACGGCCCGAGGCCCAGGCCCGGGCGCAGTCGCGCGACCAGGCCAGCGTGCAGAACCTGCAGCGGCAGTACAACGCCCGGAGCCAGGGCGAGTACCGCAGCCGGCAGTACCAGTCGGGCAACTGGAACCGCGGCAGCGGTGCCGGCCGGAACCTCGGCGGCGCCCGCGGCGGGCGCCGGCGCTAGCCCGGCGCGATTCCGTACCGCGCGTTCGATGAACGCGCGCCGGCGGCGGCTGAACGGCCACGGCGCTGAGTGTATCCGCACCCGATCGATTGCCGGTGCCGTCGGGCCGCATTCGTCGAATGCGGCGTACCGCGCGTTCGATGAACGCGCGCCGGCTCACCCCGAACCAGCCGGGTCGAATTCCGGGCGGGTGTATGCGCGTCGTTACCGGTCAGCCAGGACGAACGGCCGGGCATTGACTTTTTTCGATTTTCTTGAAATATAGAGATGGGAGTCACTGACGCTCCGATTCATGCTCCAGAAACATGGAGAAAGGAGGTCCACGGTGAGACAATCAGTCCCGAGAAGCCTGATCCTGGCCGGATTTTTCGTGGCGTTGTGGTGCGCGCCGGCAGCCCAAACGCAGTCGTTCGACTGGTTCGCCTTCGGTCAGGCCCTGAATCAGGGGCCGCAACACGTGCTCGGCTCGGCCGATGCGCGGGCGATCGTTGCGAAAGTCGCTGACCAGATGGCCCGCATGAATGTGCCGGTCAACACCGGATGGGGCGGTCGTATGAGCTCCGCCGCGCAATACGGCCAACAGGATGTCGGAACCTGCACCTGGGTCAACGATGCCGTCCAGAAGGCGCTTCATGGCGCGGGTTTCCGCAAGGATCAAATTTTCGGGGTGATCGGCGTCGGCGAAGGGCGCGGGAAAGCGATGTCCGCCGGGTTGTGGCTGAACGTCGATCATATCGCGCCGGCCGTGGTGATCAACAAGCAAGTGCTGACCTTCGACCTGTGGCACCACAGTTACGATACCGGCGGGTTTGCCGGCATGGCCTCGTCTAATTGGAACGGACGCGATCTCTCGAGCTGGTGCGTCAGCACGCAACATTACCCCGGCTTCATGTACAGCACGTACGGGGCGCAGCCGATGGTCGATCCCGTGCACCCCCAGGCACTGCAGGAAATGATCGTGGAAAAACAGTTCCAGCAGCGCTACCCGCAATTGAAGCCCAAGAAAGCCGTCAAAAAGGTCGAGCCATCCTTTTCCGGGAACTGGAGCGATTTCACGGACGCTGCCGGTACGCTGCGCATGACCCAAGAAGGCAGCCGGGTTACGGGCTCCTACACCCATCATGGCACGAACGGCTCCCTCAGCGGCACCCTGACGGGCAGTACCTTGCGGGGCACGTGGTCCAACGACCTCAAGCTCAGCGGTTCGTTCGTGTTCGAGCTTTCAGCCGATGGCCGGAGCTTTTCCGGTTCCTATGTGTACGAAGGGAAAACGTACTCCTGGAGCGGGAAGAAAAATTAGCGGGATCGGGCCGGCCGGTTTGACCGGCAGGATCGGACCGCGCGCCATGTTCCGGCCGGGATCGAAGACGCGCGAGGCGGCGACGGCGATGCGACAGCGGTGATTGCCGGATCGCAAGTGCCCGCGCGTGATCCCGTGACTCGTGCCGGCGCTGATAACGCGCATCGTTCGAGCAGATTGTGATAACTGATCCATGCTTCCAAGCTCCGCCTGAGCGAGACAACGGACAGCCCTCATTGGGGGTCGCCCCCCAGTCACCGGCTGTCCGCCGCCTGGTGTGGGCGATCCTGCTGGCCGGCGCCGTGGCGCTGCTGGCCACATCGGCCTACCGGGCGGCCACCTTTCCCTTCACCCATGATGAAAGCCTGAGTTTCGCCATCTTCAACTGGGACCCGGGCCAGGGCGCCACCGCCAACAATCACCTCCTCAATACGCTGCTGATGCAGGGGTGCGCGCAGGTGTTCGGCCATTCGGAGTTCGCCCTGCGACTGCCCAACCTGCTGGCGCACGTGCTGTATCTTGTCGGCACGCTGGCGCTGCTGCGTCGCTGCCGGTCCATGAACCTGCGACTGGCGGGATTCGTCATCCTCAATCTCAATCTGCTGGCACTGGATTTTTTCTGCCTGGCGCGGGGATACGGACTGGCGCTGGCGTTCCAAATGACGAGCCTCCTGCTGCTGGCGCGCGCCTGTGAGCGAAGACGCCAGCCGGCGTTCCGAACCGACGTCGTACTCGCCGTGCTGGCCGGTTCGCTGGCGGTGCTGGCCAACTTCGCCTTTCTGAATTATCACCTGCCGCTCCTGCTGGCGAGCGCGTGGCTGCTGCTCACGGACGCCTCACTCCGCCGGTTCCAGCGGGAAGGTCTGCCGGCGGCCGTAGCGCTGCTGGGCGCGAGCGGGGTGTTTGTCGGCGCCGTCCTGTTCCGGATGCTCCAGCTCCAACGGCTCGGGGAGCTGTATTTCGGCGGGAACACCGGCTTCGTCCCGGACACCGTCATCGGTCTGGTGCGGAGCGCACGGTACGCGTACACCGCTTCGCCGGCCATCGAGACAACGGCCGCCGCGATGATCATCGGGACGGTGGTCGCGCTGGCTCTGCTGGGAGCGTACCCGTGCTTCCGGCGGCGGAAGGTGCCGCTCTTCGCCCTGCCCGCCGCGCTGCTGACCGCGGCGGTGCTGTTGCCCGTTCTGCAGCATCTTGTGTTCCAGACGCTGTACCCCAAGGAACGCACCGCGTTGTTCTACCTGCCGCTCTTTGCCACCGCTCTGATCGCCGCGGTCGACTGGCTCACCCGGCGGCCGGACCGCCGTTGGCCGGGTGCGCTGGGACTCGCGCTGATCGCGGGCTTCGCGGCGGTCCTGGGATGGCAATTCGCCCGCAGCTTCGATCCGCACACCTGCTACACCTGGCGGTATGACGCGCACAACGACGCGGTGCTCCGGCGCATCGACCAGGACCGGCGAATCCACCGGCCGGACCGGATCGTCCGGCTGGGCATCAATTGGATGATGGAACCCTCATTGAACTTCTACCGTGTGACGCGCGGGTACGACTGGCTGGCGCCGGTGACCCGGACGGGCATCGACAGCGGGGATTACGATTACATCTACGCGTTTGCGCCCGAAGTGCGGGCGGGCGACCGTGATCGTCACACCTGGCTGGCGGCTTTTCCGGACACGCAGACCATGCTGGTGCGGGTGGATCGGGTGCCGGAGGCGTCCGTGCGCCCGTGAGGCTCGGTCGGCGGTGGCGTGGGGCGGACGTCTTCCTGTCGGATGAACGGGGTGATCGGGCGTTCCGCTCGAATCGGGACGACGGGCTGTTCGCTCCCGCCCGCAAGATCAGCCACGTTCCAGCGGTGTGAATGGACCTGAAAAAGCCCCGGGGATTCACCCGGGGCTTTTTGGTTTCGGTCCGCCACGAGAGGCGGAGGGGCAGTGTGCCCGTGAATGCGTCGCCGCCGGTCAACGACCGGCGGAACTGCTCACTTCACCTTTTCGGTGATCTTGACCGGCTGGGCGAGCTGGAACTGGAACTTGGTCTCGGGGGGGAACTCCACTTCCTTGCCCCGGGTGGCCAGCACGCCGGCCGTGCCGGCGCCGCCGCCGATGACCGCGCCGATGGCCGCGCCCTTCTTCCCGCCGGCGATCCCGCCGATGATGGCGCCCACGCCGGCGCCGCCGCCGATGACCGCCGCGTCACGGGTGGTGGACCCTTCGGCCTGGAACTGGAGCGTGTTGGTCTGCACACCCACCATCTCGCCGCGGATCTCGATGCTCTCCACAGTCAGGCTCATGAACGCCTTGCCCTTGACCTTGCCGGACTGGGCGCTCTCGAGCACCCGGCCCGCCAGGCGGGTGTTGGCGGGCAGGACGACCTCGCCGTTGAGGTCCACCGGCTGGGCCAGGAACATCTCGAAATTGTCGCCGCCGGCGTTGGTCTTGGTGCTGAGCGATCCCTGCAACAGGCCCACCAGGGCGGTGCCGGCGGGGATCTCCACCGTCCGGGTTTTCGGCTTCGGCGGTTCGACGGGCTGCGCGGGCTGGGCGGCTTCGGTGATGGGCGTCGCGCCCGCCGGCTGCGCCGCAGGCGCGGGCTCCCCGGTGACGGGCGGCGGAGTGGCGGTTGTCCCCGTGCCGCCGGCGTCGGCGACCGGCTGCTCGCCTGCGGTCGCCTTGGCCGCGGCTGCCTTCTTCTGCGCCAGTTGTTTCTTCATGGTCTGGAGCTCGGCCTGCTGTTTGGCGATTTCGGCCTGGAGCCGCTGCTGTTCCTCGAGCGCGGCGGCTTCTTCCTGCATGCGTTGCTGCGCCTGCTGGGCCTGGACCTGTTGCTGCAGCTCGTAGATCTTGGCTTCCTGCTGCTGGATCTGCGTCTGCAATTTCTCCGCCTCCGCCGCGGCGGCCTTGGCGGCCTCGTCCTCTTTCTTCACGCAGGCGACGGCTGTGAGCAGCAGCGTCACCGCGAGGATGATCAGGACCAAACGTGGTTTCATGATGACTCCTTGTTGCATGAAATGCTTGCTATATTCGATGACCGGTTAATGCACATAGTTTCACAGTATTGTCGCAATCTTTTGGTGTCGGGACAAGTGGATTCTCGGCGCTGCCCCTTTCTACACCGATTCACCCATTCACCCATTCACCATCTTCTGCTATGATGCCCGCTATTTTGTTCGCCAAGGAACGCCATGAACGCGCTGCCACCGCCCCGCCCCTTTCTGCAGGCCCTGGAACCGGACCAGCTCAATGCCCTGCCCATCGGCCGGTATGAGGGATCCGTGCACCTGGTCCGTGACGATGCGGAGGCCCGGACCGCGCTCGCCGCGCTGGCCGGTGAGGCCCTCCTCGGCTTCGACACGGAGAGCCGCCCGGCATTCCGCAAGGGGGAGAGCCACCCGGTGGCGCTGGTCCAGCTGGCGGGCGCCTGCGGCGTCTGGCTGTTCCAGTTGCGGGGGCTCGCCGACCCCGCACCCCTGGCCGCCCTGCTGGGCGACGCCGCCGTGCGGAAGGTGGGCGTGGCCACCGCCGACGACGGCCGCAAGCTGAGGGAGACGCTTGCCTGCGAACCCGCCGGCTTCCTGGACCTGAGCGCGGTGGCGCGGCGCCACGGCCTGCGGCAGCCGTCGCTCCGCCAGTTGGCGGCCATCCTGCTGGGGATCCGCATCCCCAAGGGGACGCGCCTCACCAACTGGGCGCGCCGCGACCTGACCCCGGCCCAGGTGGCCTATGCGGCCACCGACGCCTGGATCGCCCGGCAGGTCTACCTCCGCCTCCGGGAGCTGGGCGCGAATGTCTGACGAACCCGGGAATGGGTTGAGAGTTGAGGGTTGAGGGTTCGCGCTCGTGAGTCGTCATCGTAATTCGTAATCGTGATCGTAATCGTACTCGGACCTGGGCCCCAGGTTCTGGGCCCTGGCTTTTGGATCCCAGTTCCCAGCACCCAGGTCCCAGCACCCTGGTCCCAGTTCCCAGCACCCAGGTCCCAGATCCCAGCACCCAGGTCCCAGGTCCCAATTCCCATAAGCTCCCCCATTCGCCGACTCACCGTTTTATCGACATAATTATAAAATTGATCCTTCGTGCCCTTTGTGACTTCGTGGTGAGAATCACAAGTCGAGGCACGATTACGAATTACGATTACGATGACGATTACGATGACGATTACGAATTACGATTACGAATTACGATTACGAATGACGAACATGGATACCCGTTCACCTCTGACCGCCGGCCGTGCGTTTTCCCGCCTGTGCCATTGACGCATCCGCCGTCACGGGCTATAGTTTATGCACTGTCATGCCGAGGACGGAGACATGCCCGACACCATCCAGCGTCTGCAGATCGCGTTCTTCCTCAATGACCGGGAGATCCGGGTGACCGTCCCCCCCGACCGGACGGCGCTGGAGGTGATCCGCGGCGAGCTGGGCCTGACGGGAACGAAGGAAACCTGCTCCGAGGGCGACTGCGGCGCGTGCACCGTGGCCCTGGGCGAGTTGGCGGACGAGCTGCTCGTCTACCGGGCCGTCAACAGTTGCATCCTGCCGGCCGCCCGGCTGCACGGTAGGCACGTCATCACGGTGGAGGGGCTGGCCGTCGGCGGGCAGCTCCACGTGATCCAGCAGCAGCTCCTGGACCACCACGCCGTCCAGTGCGGCTTCTGCACGCCCGGCATCGTCATGTCGCTGTTCTGCCTCTTTCTGCAGCGGCCCGACCCGGACGAGGCCGCCATTCTCGAGGCGCTCGAGGGAAACCTGTGCCGCTGCACCGGCTACATCACCATCCGCGCCGCCGCCCGCGCCGTGGCCGGGCGCCTCGCCGCCGCCGGCGGCGCCTGGAGCGATCTGGTCCTGCCCGCCTGTGCCGCCGACATGGAGCGCCGCCTCCGGGCGTTCGGCGAACCGCTGCGTGCCACGGACTCGCCCAACACCGACGGCCGTCCCCTGGCCGGCTACCACGTGCCGGAGAGCCTGGGGGAGCTGTGGCGGACCCTGGCGCGGGCCGGCGATCCGGCACGGACGCGGTTCATCCACGGCGGCACCGACGTGATGGTGGCGGTGAACATCAAGCGCGATTTCCCGGAACACCTGGTGGACCTGAGCCGGATCCCCGAGCTCCACGTGCTTGTGCGCGAGGGTGACGTTCTTCGGATCGGCGCCGGGCTCACCTTCACCGACCTGATGGAGAGCACCCTCGTGGCCGACCACCTGCCGGTGCTGGCCCGGGCGGCGGCCCGGGTCGGGTCGCGGCAGGTGCGCAACCGCGGCACCCTGGGCGGGAACGTCGCCAACGCCTCGCCCATCGCCGACGGCGCGGTGGCCCTGCTGGGGCTGGACGCGCGGCTGGTGCTGGCGTCGGCCGGCGGCGAGCGGACGCTCCCGCTGGAGACATTCTACAAGGGGTACAAGGAGACCGACCGGCAGCCCGGAGAGATCATCCGTGCGGTGGAGGTGCCGCTGACCGGCTGCATCCACCAGTACCTGAAGTCGTCCAAGCGGCCGGCGGTGGACTGCGCCTCGGTGAGCTCGCTCTGCGCGGCGCGGCTGGAGGACGGGCGGGTGGCGGCATGCCGCCTGGCGTTCGGCGGGGTGGCCGTGTATCCCGCGCTTGCCCGGCAGGCGGCCGCGTTTCTCGAAGGACGGGCGCTGGACGCCGAAACCGTCCGCGCCGCCGCCGACCTGGCCGCAGCCGAGTTCCAAACCATCGGCGACGTGCGCGGCAGCGCCGCGTATCGCCGCGCGCTGATCCGCCACCACGTGATCCACCACCTGGAGTCGCTGCGGGGCAACGCCGAACTGTGCGGGAGGAACGCATGAGCGCCGAGACGCCGAAATCCCGGCCCGCCGCCGATCCGCCGCACCTCAGCGGCCACCTCCACGTCACCGGCGCGTCGCGCTTCATCGGCGAGGACGTCCGGCCGGCGGGACTGCTCCATGTGAAAGTGGTGACCAGCCCCCACGCCCACGCCCGGATCACGGCCATCGACACCGCCGCGGCCGCCGCCTGCGCCGGCGTGGCCGCGGTACTCACCCACCGGGACATCCCCGGCGAAAACCAGATCGGCCACGTGCTGCCCGACGAGCCGCTCCTGCCGGCGGACACGGTGACCTACGCCGGCCAGCCGGTGGCGCTGGTGGCGGCGGCGGACCCGTGGCAGGCCGAGACCGCCGCAGCCGCGGTCCGCGTGGAGTACGAGCCGCTGCCGCCGGTGCTCACCATCGAAGAGGCGCTGGCCCGGGGGCAGCTCTACGTGCCCGAGCGCCGCATCGCCCGCGGCGACGTCGACGCCGTCCTGGCCGCCGCGCCCCACGTGCTGGAGGGGCAGGTGGCGACGGGCGCGCAGGAGCACTTCTACCTCGAGACGCAGCGCTGCGTCGCCGTGCCGGCCGAGGACGGGCAGATCGTCCTCTATGCCGCCACCCAGAGCACGGCCGAGGTCCAGGAGATCGCCGCCCGCGTGCTGGGCCGGCGCAGCAAGGACATCACCGTGGACGTGCCGCGCCTCGGCGGCGCCTTCGGCGGCAAGGAGCGGAGCGCCACCCTGTGGGCGTGCCTGGCCGCGCTGGCCTGCCACTGCACCGGCCGGCCGGTGGAGCTGGTGCTTCAGCGCGTCGAGGACGCCGCGTGGACCGGCAAGCGCCATCCGTACGAATCGCGCTACCGCGTGGGCTTCGACGACGAGGGCCGCCTCCTGGCCTGGGACGTGGAGCTCAACGCCAACGGCGGCGCCGCGGTGGACCTGTCGCTGGCCATCCTGGAACGGAGCATGCTCCACGCCGACAACGCCTATCACATCCCGGCGGCCCGCATCGTGGGCCGGGCCTGCCGGACGAACCTGCCGCCCAACACCGCCTTCCGCGGCTTCGGCGCGCCGCAGGGGATCTTCGTCATCGAGTGCGCCCTGGAGCGGATCGCCCGGACGCTGGGGCTGGACCCGCTGGAGGTGCGCCGCCGCAACGCCTATCAGGAGGGACAGCTCACTCCGTTCGGCCAGCCGGTGCACGACGCCCACGTCGCCGAGCTCCTGGAGCGCCTGGGGCGCAACGCCGGCTACGCGGCGCTGCGGACGGAGAACGAGGCGTTCAACGCCGCCCACGTCTACGCCAAGCGCGGTCTCGGCGTGGTGCCGGTCAAGTTCGGCATCTCGTTCACCTCGGCCTTCCTGAACCAGGGGTCGGCGCTCGTCTGGATCTACGCCGACGGCACCATTTCCCTGAGCCACGGCGGCGTCGAGATGGGCCAGGAGGTGAACACGAAGGTGGCCCAGGTGGCGGCCCGGATCCTGGGCGTCAGCCTCGGGCGGATCCGCGTGGAGACGGCCAACACCAAGCGCGTGGCCAACGCCTCGCCCACCGCCGCCTCCACGGGCGCCGACATCAACGGCAACGCCGCCCGCGTCGCCGCCGTGGAGCTGCGCGCCCGCCTGGCCCGCGTCGCCGCCGGGATGCTGGCGCCGCGCCTCGGGCGCGCGCCCGAGCCCGACGCGCTCGTCTTCGCCGACGACGCGGTGTGGGACGCGGCGGCGCCGGCCGAGCGGCTGGCGTTCGACGAGCTCGTCCACCAGGCCTACATGGACCGGGTGGACCTGGGCGCCCACGGCTTTTACCGCACGCCGGGCGTCCACTTCGACCGGGCGGCCGGGCAGGGCACGCCGTTCCACTATTTCGCCCAGGGCGGCGGCCTGGTCCAGGTCGAAGTGGACCTCATCAGCGGCTGCGCCCGCTTGCTCAAGGTGCACATCGTCCACGAGACCGGCCGGTCCCTGAACCTGGCGGTGGATCGGGGCCAGATCGCCGGCGCGTTCGTGCAGGGCTTCGGCTGGTGCACCATCGAGGAGGAACGGTTCGACGCGGCGGGGCGCTGGCTGGCCGTTTCGCCGTCCACGTACAAGATCCCCACGATCCGCGACGTGCCCGACGATTTCGTCATCGAGACCGTGGAGCGGGACTTGCACCACGCCAGCGTGCTGGGGAGCAAGGCCATCGGCGAGCCGCCGCTCGTTTACGGCGAGGCGGCCTGGTTCGCCGTCAAGGACGCCATCGAGTCGTTGACGGGGCACCGCCGCGAGGCGGCGCTGGCCCACCCGGCCACCCCCGACGCGGTGCTCGCCGCCGTCGCCTCTATCCTGTCGCATGCGTGACTCGTGCTCGTACTCGTAATCGAAATCGTAATCGAAATCGTAATCGCGAATCGAATTGCTCACCTCACCCCGATCTGATGACCTACCGTCTCTGCCCATTGAATGAATCGTTGGCCGGGTGTCTATCTTCCTGAACCAGCCGCCTCCTCGGCATCATCATCCGGGTCAGCATGGCGACGATGCGACTCAGGAGTCCTTTCCCGGCATCGACTTCGGCGGCCAACCCCCCGGCGAGTGATGCCAGAACATCCAGGCTGGCGGCGCACTCCATCGCCGATCCCCGGGCAATTTCGAAGAAACGCCGCCGCTCCCGGGGTGAGCGCTTTCCATTGCCTTCGGCAATGTTCAGGGGGATCGAGAGAGCGGCGCGGCCCAGTTGGTCACGAATATGGCGAATGGAGGGATTTGAGTTGTCCAGCAGCGTCGAGGTCAGCTTGACAAAATCCAGACTGGCCCGGTAGACGTCGAGTTTTTCATGATCGAACACCATGTGTCGCTCCTTTCAAGGGATGTAGAATTCGTCTTTCATGATTAATAACGGATCGGAAGGACAGATGTCCGAAGTTGATTCCGAGTGCGATCACGATTACGATAGCGGGTACGATTACGAGTACGATCACGATTACGATTGCGATTACGAGTACGAGCACGAGCACGATGGGATGGGAGATAGACAATGAGTGAAAAGAAGAACGGGTTCCTCACGCCGGCCAGGTTGCGCGAGGAGATCCTGCGCTGCGAGTTCTGCGAGGAGAAGCCGTGCCGCGACGCGTGCCCGGTCCACTGCTCGCCGGCCGATTTCATCATGGCCGCTCGCGTGGGGGCGCCGTCCGACTGGCGCCGCGCCGCCGCGGTGATCATGGGCTCCAACCCGCTGGGCGGCGTCTGCGGCGCGGTCTGCCCCGACACCCACTGCATGGCCGCCTGCTCGCGCAAGCTCTTCGACCGTCCCGTCGAGATCCCGGCGGTGCAGGCCGCCATCGTGCAGGAGGCCAAGAATCTCGGAGTTATGCCCGCGTTCGCGCCCGCGCCCGCGACCACCCGGCACGTGGCGGTGGTGGGCGCCGGGCCGGCGGGCCTGGCGGCCGCGGCCACCCTGGCCCAGTGGGGCCACGCGGTCACCGTCTTCGAGCGGGAGCAGCAGGCCGGCGGCATGTGCCGGCTGATCCCCGGGGAACGGCTGGACCCGCGCATCCTGGAAACGGACATCGAATTCCTCGCCGGCCTGGGGCGGATCGCCTTCCAGTTTGGCCACGCCGTGGCGCAGCCCGACGAGCTGCTCGCCACCGGCTGCGACGCGGTGGTCGTGGCCACCGGCCTCGACCACCCGGTGCGCCTGGGTATCCGCGGCGAGAACCTGGCCATCGACTGGCTGAGCTATCTGCGCGCGCCACGGCGCGTCCCCGTGCGCGGCCACGACGTGGCCGTCGTCGGCGGCGGCGCCGTGGCCGTGGATTGCGCCCTGGCGGCTCGACGCCACGGCGCCGCGAGCGTGGAGCTCATCTGCCTGGAGCAGCTCGACGAGATGCCGCTGACCGCGGCCGAGCGGCAGTGGCTCCTCGACGCCGGCCTGGCCGTCACCGGGCGGTCCCGGCTCACCGGCATCAGCCGCGGGGCGGACGGCTGCCTCGGCGTGGGCGTCCGGCGGGTGCTGCTCCCCAGGGGGAAGAAATTCCACCCCCGCCTCGTGGCGGACGACCCCGGCGCGGCGCCCGTCCGGCGCCGGTTCGACACCGTGGTCATCGCCATCGGCGCCCGGCCCGGCCTCGAGACGCCCCGGACGCGCGGCGTGTTCTACGCCGGCGATCTGGTCAACGGGCCCACCACCGTGGTCGAGGCGGCTGCCGCCGGCAAGAATGTCGCCCAGGCGGTGCACGCCTGGCTGGCCGGCGAAAAGGCGCTCCGCGTGGACAAGCCCGTCAAGAGCCGCGTCACGCTGGCCGGCCGGCGGCTCGTGCCGGTGCCCCTGGACACGGCGTTCTTCGGCCGAACCGTCGTTTCGCCGTTCCTGCTGTCGGCGGCGCCGCCCACCGACGGCTACGAGCAGATGCGCCGCGCCTACGCCGCCGGCTGGGCCGGCGGGGTGATGAAGACCGCGTTCGACGGCGTGCCCATCCACATCCCGGGCGCCTACATGTATGTGCTGGGCGACCGCACCTACGGCAACTGCGATAACGTGTCGGGCCACTCGCTGGACCGGGTCTGCGATGAGGTGGCCCGGCTGGTGCGGGAATACCCCGACCGCCTGACGATGGCGTCCACCGGCGGCCCCGTGACCGGCGACGACGCGGCGGACCGCACGGTGTGGCAGTCCAACACCCGCAAGCTCGAGGCTGCCGGCGCCATGGGGATCGAGTACAGCCTCTCCTGTCCCCAGGGCGGCGACGGCACCCACGGCGACATCGTCTCGCAGAACGCGGCGCTCACCGCCCGGATCATCGGCTGGATCCTCGAGGGCGGCGACCCGCGCGTGCCGAAGCTCTTCAAGCTCACCGGCGCGGTGACGGCGATCCAGCCCATCGTGACGGCGATCCGCGGCGTGCTGGAACGGCACTCGGCGGCCCGGGCCGGGATCACCCTGGCCAACACGTTCCCGAGCCTCGGCTTCCGCCCCGGCGCCGACGGCCGCTGGGCCGAGGGCGCGGTCATCGGCCTGTCGGGCGAGGGGGTGCTCCCCATCAGCTACCTGACGCTGGCCAAGGCGGGCGCGCTGGGTGTGCCCATCTCCGGCAACGGCGGGCCCATGGACTACCTAGGCGCGGCCCACTTCCTGGCGCTCGGCGCCGAGACGGTCCAGTTCTGCACCGTGGCCATGAAGTACGGCCTTGGCATCGTCGACGACCTGCACGCCGGGCTCAGCCACCTGCTGCAGGCCCTGGGGATGGCGTCGGTGGCCGAACTGGTCGGCCTGCTCCAGCCGCACCCGATCCGCGACTTCATGGAGCTGTCGGCGGAAAAGCCGGTCTCCGCGGTGGACCGGGAGCTGTGCCGGCACTGCGGGAACTGCACGCGCTGTCCGTACCTGGCCATCGAACTCGACGACGAGAAGGTCCCGCGGACCGATCCGGCCCGCTGCGTGGGCTGCTCGCTCTGTGCCCAGAAGTGCTTCTCCGGCGCGCTGCACATGCGGCCGCGCACCGCCGAGGAGGCCGCCGCGCTCCGCGAAAGCTGACGGCGTTCCCGGCCGCCGGTGCCGCCGGCGAACCGCCGGCCGGGCCGTAGATGACGCGACATTCATGATCCTGGAGGATGTGATGCACAAGGTGGAATTGGCGGCGGCGCTGTCCCAGGAGGGGTTCAACTGCGCCCAGGCGGTCATCGGCGCCTACGGCCCGGAGCTGGGCCTGTCCCGCGATCTGGCGATGGGCGTGGCCGCCGGGTTCGGCGGCGGGCTGGGGCGCACCGCCGGGGTGTGCGGCGCGGTGAGCGGGGCGGTGATGGCCCTGGGGCTGCGGCACGGGGCCCGCGCCGGCGCCGATACCGACACGAAGGAGCGCGCGTACGCGCTGACGAAGGAATTCCTGGCGCGGTTTGCCGCCCGCCACGGCACCGTGCTGTGCCGCGAGCTGCTGGGCGTGGATGTGGGCACAGCCGAGGGGCTGACGCGCGCCCGCACCGAGGGGAAGTTCAAGACCCTCTGTCCCAACTTCGTCCGCACCGCCGCGGAACTGCTGGAGGAGATGCTCTAGCGGATGGGGTGAATGGGTGAACAGTGAACAGTGAACAGTGAGGAGATAGGAGATAGGAGTTTGAAGTCCCTTCGTGCTCGTCATTCGTAATCGTCATTCGTAATCGTGCTCGTAATCGTAATTCGTGATCGTAATCGTGATCGGACCTAGGACCTAGGCCCTGGGTTCTGGATCCCAGGTCCCAACCCCCAGGTCCCGTATCCCAGATTGTGCTTTGTGCCCTTCGTGACTTCGTGGTGAGCCTGCCACGTCGAGGCACGATTACGAATTACGATTACGATTACGATTACGAATTACGATTACGAGCACGAACAACGGAAACAGGAACGAGCCTCTAGCCTCGAGCCTCTAGCCTCGTTCGGCGTCAGCGCGCCGCCAGGGTCACGGCGATCGTGAGCTCCGCCCCGTCACGGCGCAGCGTGACCGTGACCGTGTCACCCGGCTGGCGGCCGCGCAGCGCGGCGGCGTACTCCGCCAGCGTGTTCACGGCCTGGCCGTCGAGGGTGGTGATCACGTCTCCCGGCCGGATGCCGGCGCCCGCGGCGGGCGAATCCGGCGTCACGGCGGCCACCTTCACCCCCGGGCCGGCGAAGGCGAAATCCGGCATGGTGCCCAGGGTGACGCGGCGACCCGCGGACGGCGCGACGGGCCCGTCGTTGGCCCGGTCGGGAGCGGCCGCGGCCTGAGATCGCGCGGTCGGCGCCGGACGCGTCAGCGGCTCGACGCGCTCGGCCAGGTAGCGCACCGCCTCGCGGGTGAAGGCGGCCACCTTGACCAGGCCGTCGGCGTCCACGCGGTCGGCGGTGTCGCCGGGGCGGTGGTAGTCGGCGTGGGGACCGGCGAAGAGCTGCACCGCCGGGACGCCCCGGGCGATGAAGCTGGCGTGGTCGCTGCCGTCCAGCTCTTGCCCGACCAACTCCGAGGCCACGCCGGTGACGTAGCTGCAGCCCATGGTGATGTGCACCCACTCGCGGGCGGACGCGCCGCCCAGCACCAGGAGCTTGCGCTCGCCCAGGCGGCCCACGGTGTCCAGGTTCACGGCGCCCATGATCCGCTCCGGCGGGTAGTCGCCGGGCGCCTCCAGGTAATGCCGCGAGCCGCGCCGGCCGCTCTCCTCGCCGGTGAAGGCGGCGAAGATCATCGTGCGCTCCGGCGGCGCCTCCTGGGCCATCACCCGGGCCAGCTCCAGCAGCACGGCCACGCCGCTGGCGTTGTCGTCGGCGCCGGGGTGGATCTTCCCCTCGTCGCCCTGGTGGACGTCCGGCCATCCCAAACCCAGGTGATCATAGTGGGCGCACACCACCACCGACTGCCCGGCCCAGTCGGGCCGCGCCCCGGGCAGGACCGCGATGACGTTGGCCAGCTCCAGCGGCCGGTTGTCGGGCCCGCCGGGCTCCGTCCAGCGCTGCAGCCAGCTGCCGCCGTCGCCGCCGGGCCGCAGGCCCGCCGCCTGGAATTGCCCGGCGATGTACTCGGCGGCGCGCGCCAGGCCGGGGGAGCCGAGGCCGCGGCCCTCCATCTCCGACGCGGCAAGAATCCGTACGTGCCCCGCCATGTTGCCGGCGGAAAACGGCGGCGGCAGTTCCGCCAGCGCCTTGCGCGCCGGCAGCCGGGCGGGCGGCGGGAGCTCCGGCGCGGCGCCGGCGGCCGCGGCGACGGCGGCGCTCAGCGGCGAGCCCACCGCGGGCCACTGCCCCTTGAGCACGTTGGCCGGTTCGTCCCCCTCGAACGCGAGGTAGCTGTACTTGCCGTAGTGGGGGAGCTTGCGGCCGAGGCCCGGCAGGGCCGCCGGCGGGTCGGCGCCGAGCCAGACGAGCACGCCCGCGGGATCGTCCGGATGGCGGGCCGTGACGATGACGCTGTGGCCGGCCCGGGCCAGCGTCCGGCCGCCGACGGCGGCGTCCGCCGTCCCGAGCTTCAGGCCGTACCCGGCGGCCGCCCGCTCGAACGCCGGGCGATACGTGTTCTCCCACCCCAGCAGCCAGACGGCGCCGCCGCGGGGCAACTTCGCCAGCTTGGCGTCGGTGACCACGGTCATCTGGCCGGGGCGCTCCGCGGCCCATCCTTCGGCCAGGCGCCGGTAGCCGGCCAGCGCCTCCGGCGGCGCGGCGGCCGGCAGGACCAGCCACACCCGGCCGGCGCCGAACGCCTGCGAGAGCGCCGGCGGGATCTCGGCCCGGTCCAGCCGTCGGAAGACATCGAACTGCGGGTCCACGTCCAGCCGCAGCGGCCGCCGGGGGAGGTCCAGCTCGAAGTCGGCGCCCGCCGTGGGCAGCGGCACGGTGACGAGCCACGGCGACGCCTCCCCCTCCAGCGTCACCGCGACGGGGACGTCCAGCGCAAAGGGCGCGCCGCCCTGCGTCTGGGCCAGGCGGAATGCCAGCCGCCAGCCGTCGCCGGCCGGCGCCGCCGCCGCGGACTCGAGCCGCAGCACCGGCGCGCCGGCGCGCGTCACCCACTGGTCGATGACCGGCTGCAGGTTCCGGCCGGCGGCGGCGGAAGCGGCGCGGGCGAAATCGGCGAAGGCGGCGCGGCGGAAGCGGTTGTCGCGATAGAACGACCGGAGCGCCTCGGTGAACGCGGCGTCGCCGATGTCGCGGCGGAGCATGTGGAAGAGCATCATCGATTTGCCGTACCCCACGGCCTCGCTGGCCGCGTCGTGGCGGCTGCGGAAGGCGGTGAGGGGGATATCGTTCTTCGCGTTCACATAGTCGGCGTATTTCTGCAGCGTGGCGCGGCGGTACTCCTCGCCCTGGCCGCGCTGCTCGGCGATGAGATGGTCGGCCAGGTAGGCGGTGAGACCCTCGCACCAGTTGCCCGCGGGCATGTCTACGTAGACGCCGTTGCCCCAGTAGTTGTGGAGCAGCTCGTGGGGGTAGGAGGAGTGGAGGATGAACGGAAAGCGGATCACCTTCTCGCCGAGCAGGGTGAAGGAGGGCATGCCGTAGCCGGTCTCCCAGAAGTTCTCCACCAGGGCGAACTTCTCGAACGGGAACGGGCCGATCAGTTTCTGGTACATGTCCATGTAGCTGGCGGTGACGCCGAGGTAGCGGTCGGCCAGTGCCGGATCGGGCGTCCGCAGGAAGGCCATGGCGACGGCCGGGCCGGCAGGCCGGGCGTACTCGGTGAAGGGGCCGGCCACGAGGTAGATCTCCTCGGACGGATGGGGGCACTCCCAGGTGGCGTGGCGCGCAGCGCCCTCGCGCTCATGCCGGATGCGCCGGCCCTGGCTCACCGCGTCCCAGTCGGCCGGCACTTCCGCAGCGAGGAAGAAGGTGACCAACTGCGGGCCGAACCACGGCACCCAGTGCGAGCTGCCCGCCAGGTAGGCCCCTGCGGCGGCGATGATCCCGGGCGTTTCGCTGAAGCCGCGCGCGTACTCCGCCGCGGCCTGGGTGACGGGATGCCGGATCGCTCCGGCGTAGCTCAGGGTGAACCGCCACTCGGCGCCGGTCTCGAAGGTGCGGACGATCTCGTAGAGCGCCACGGGAATGTCGGCGGGCGGGCGCCACGCCGCCGGCAGGGCGGGGAAATCCGCCGGGCCCGGCCGCCGCTCCAGGCGCCGCAGTGTGTAGCCCAGCGTCTCGATGCGGGGCTCCAGGCCGTCGTGCAGCAGGAAGCGGACGGAGTCTGCGCCCGTCGAGGGGAAAACGACGGTGTCGCTCACCGCGAGGGTGCCGGCCGCCGGCGTCAGCCGGACCGCCAGGTCGTGGTGGACTCCGGCGCCGGCCATGCAGCCGGCGGCGGCCAGGATCAGCAGACCGTTCAGAATGGCACGTCGCATGGACATGAACCTCCGGTGAGATGACGAAGGGCACCCGGGGATTGGATGCCGTCCGGGGCGGAACGGATGGCGTCCGCCGGCCGCCCGCCGGTCAGGACACCGCCAGGACGAGGAGCGTCAGATCATCCTGGGGCTCGCCGTTGCAGTGGTCCTGCACCGCCGCCTCGATCCGCCGGACCAGCTCCGCCGCCGGCAGGGCGATGTCGTCACGGACCATCGCCAGGAGCCGATCCTCGCCGAACTGTTCCTGCCGGCCGTCTTCCGCTTCCGCCACGCCGTCGGTGTAGAGCACCAGCCGGTCGCCGGGCGCCAGTTCCACTTCGCCCTGGACGTAGCCGCGCTTCGGGAAGGGGCCGAGGAACAGGCCGCCCTCCTCCAGCCGTTGCGCCCGGCCGTCCGGCCGCACCAGCAGCGGCGGACAGTGGCCGGCGTTGACGTACGTCAGGCGGCGCGACGCCGGATCGTACTCCGCGTAGAACAGGGTGATGAACCGTCCGGCGGGCATCTGGGGATGCAGCGTCCGGTTCAGGCGCTCGCACAGCTCCCGGGGCGGCAGGCCCAGGCCGGTCAGGGCGCGCAGCGCCGCCTGCTGGTTGGACATGAGCAGCGCCGCGGACATCCCCTTGCCGGCCACGTCGGCGAGGGCGACGGCCAGCCGGCCGTCGGCGAGCTCGATCACGTCGTAGTAGTCGCCGCCCACTCCGCGGGACGGCTGCCAGGCGGCGGCAATCTCCAGTCCCGCCCGCACGGGGATCTGCTGGGGCAGCAACTGCCGCTGGATGTCGCGGGCCAGCTCCAGGTCCTGACGCTGCTGCCGCAGGCGGAGCCGGGCCAGCCCGCCGCCCAGCACGCCGGCCGCCTGGACGAGGAAGTCGAGG
The DNA here is from genome assembly GCA_029565065.1 of Acidobacteriota bacterium. Classification (GTDB taxonomy): domain Bacteria; phylum Acidobacteriota; class JAAYUB01; order JAAYUB01; family JAAYUB01; genus JAAYUB01. Next base: position 30,883 of record JAKQOW010000029.1, read on the forward strand.
TCCTCCTCCTCCAAATGCCGCGCCGGCTGTTTCCGGCCCACCGCCAGCAGGCCGGCGGCCGTGCCGCCGACATGGACAGGCGCGGCGACCTCCAGCCCCATTTTCTGCCAGAGCCGTGCGGCCGCCGGGGCCAGCTCCTCGCGGCGGACGGTCCGGGAGTCCGCGAAGGCGTCCTCCGCGGCCAGGGGCGCCCGTTCCGCCCAGCCGTCCGGCATGCCGATGGTTTCCACGATCCGGTACGAGCCGGACGCGTCGGTCTGGAGGAACACGGCCAGGGCGCGGCAGTGCATAGCGGCCAGAGTCATCTCCGCCAGGCGGCGTGTCAGCACGCCGCGCTCGGTCGCCTCACCCGCGGCGTGTTCCATCGCGGCCAGGGCCTGGGGATAGTCGAACTTGCTCTTGAAGAAGCGGCGGTCCACGAACGCCTGCACCCGGCGGTGCAGGGGCAGGAGCAGCGCCCCGGCGCCCAGGGTGGCCAGCACGATGCCCCAGACGCTCTGGGTGCCCGTGAGCAGCACCAGGATCGCGCCCGCGGCGGCGGCCTGGGCGAAGAAGGCGACGAGCAGGATGCCCGTGACCGCGGTGTAGATCACCGTCTTGCGGATGATGACGTCGATGTCCATCAGCCGGTACTTGAAAATGCCGATGGCGAACGAGACGGGGATCAGCACGTAGAACGCCTTGATGATCAGGTAGCTCAGGTTCACGTACCGGCCCGCGGCGCCGAAGGGGAGCAGCGCGGCGACGTAGAGCGTCAGCCCGACCAGGAAGGTGCTGGCCAGCGCCACGACGGTCCCCCAGAGCGGCCAGCGGAGCTGGCGCTTCTCCTCGGCGTCGGCCTGCCGGTAACCGGCCACCAGGGCGATGCAGGCCAGGAGAGGATAGAAGAAGGGGATCGCGATCATCCCCAGGACCACAATCCCGATGAGGAAGAAGCCGAAACCGATGGGCACGGCGTCGGGCAGGCCGATCCCCGACAACAGCCCCAGGCCGCCCACCGTCACCGCCACGTAGAGCAGGCCGGCCAACGACCCCGTCAGCCACGGATGCCGCATCCACCCGGTGATCCAGCCGTCGGCGTGGAACCGGCGGCGGAGGCGGGCCGCCCACGCGATGCCCGCGCCGAGCAGCACCAGGCCGTAGAACGGGGCGAAGCGATCCATCCCATGGTTGAACAACCTTTCCAGCAGGCCGATGCTGAGTCCCGTCAGAACCAGCATCGCGATCAGGGCGACGGGGAGCACGTAGATCCAGGCGCTCAGCTCGGGCCGCCGCTGCACCAGGCGAAGGGGTTTGGGAAAAACCAGCGCCAGATGCAACAGGCTCGTGGAAAGCACGTAGGTGGCAAGGGTGATGAGGGGCAGGCTGAACGCATAGGTGGCGACCGACAGAAACCGGAGGCCGATGGGCGACAGTTGCGGCTGGAGGACGATGGGGATCAGCATGTAGCTGATGCCGGCTGACATGGCGAAGATGAAGAACAGGCGGGCCCGGAGATCGTCACTCCGGCGGGTGAAGACCAAAAAGCCGATGGCCAGGAAAGCCGCCGCGACCAGCAGGTCCGTGATCACCGTGAACCAGGCATGGAAGCCGGACAAGGTCCGCGTCAGGCGCAGCTTCACCACCCGATCTTTCCCACCCGACTGGACGGTATAGCTGACGGTGTCGCCCGGGCGGAGGCGGCGGTCCAGCTCGGTGAGCCGCTTCATGTCGTTGACGGGGATGCCATCGACGGCGGTCACGCGCTCGCGAGAGCCGAGCCCCGCCAGATCGGCGGGGGATCCGGGCAGGATCCCCGTGATCTGGCCCGGCGCCGGGACCAGCAAGGCCAGCAACCCCGGCGGTTTCTGGTCCGGCCGGGTGGACCCGCCCTCCATGAGCAGACCGGCGGAGAAGCTTTGGTGGACCGTGGACAGGTGCCAGACGATGAACGCCGCCGTGACGGCAACGACAGCGACGGCGGTCCCGAGATAGATGGCCCGAAGGAGCGGCAACTTCACGTGGATGGCTCCGATACAGCCGCGGCAGGATGGTGCTTCCGCTTCTGAGTCCCCGCCGCCAGGTGACCCGGTGAAATTGGATCGGCGACCATGTTAACCCAGCCGGTCGCCGGTTGACAATCCCGATCGGTTGATTTGCGGGGGAAAATCATCTCAGGCGACTGAATCACCGGCGAATTCGTGGCACTTGAGCAACCGACGGTGCGACTCGACGGAGTATGAAGCCGCGTCGTTCGGGTCCCAGCAGGCAGATGGGTGAGTGCACAATTGGAAGGACGGCTCAATCGCCGGGCGCGGTCTCGCGCCAGGCCATCTCCACGTGAATGGCGTGGACCAGGTCGTACATGAAGTGGTCGCGGAATGGTTCCAGTTGGAGCGAGTCACGGATCTCCTCGAGGGTTCGCCCCTGCGCCCGGGCCTGGCCCACCGCGTCGAGCAGCGCGTCCAGGTAGTCCTGCTGGCGGGCGATGAGTTCCAATCCCCCCGGCGCCCCGTGGCCGGGAATGATCCGGGTTGCGGGGGGCAGGCTGGCGGCCAGGCGCTCCAGGACCGCGCGCATCCCGGTGACGCTGCCGCCGTGGATGGCGTGGGCGACCGGGACGAAGCCCGCGCCCAGGACCGTGTCGCCCGCGACCAGGAGGTCGAGAGCCGGGACGCGGACCAGCAGGTCGGCGTCGGTGTGAGCCGGCGCGGCGTCCTCCAGCTCGATGCGGATATCGCCCAGCGCCAGGCCGGTCCCGCCGGCGGCGAGCACCACCGGCGGCGTGTGGCGAAAGCCCACGAATCCGTCCAGCAGGGTCCGGTAGGCGTCCAGGTAGCACCGGTGCCGCGCGGCGGGGCGTGCGTGGTCAGGGTTCGTCTCCAGTTGCTGGATGAACTGCTGGATGTCCGCCACCGACTGGGGATCGTCGAAGACCCGTTCCTGATCGTGCCGGGGCGCGTGCCGGTGGCCGACGATGGTGGCGCCGGTGAAGAGCTGGTTGCCGGCGGTGTGGTCGGCGTCGCAGTGGGTGTTGATCACGAACCGGACCGGCTCCCGGCTGAAGGCGGCGATGGCCGGCAAGGCGGCCCGGGTGGCGGGCAGGGTGGCCAGGGTGTCGATGACCACGAGGCCGTCGCCGGTGGCGACCACGGTCATGTGCTCGTCGAGGTAGTCCCCGGTGATCACCAGCAGGCGGTCCGAGACCCGGGCGGGGTGCATGGGCGTACCCTCCATGTATTTCCGGTTTACGGACAGGCGGAGAATTTGTTCCTCCCGGCCGGCGGCGGATCGGGCATAATGGGGCGCAGCCACTTTCACCGTGCGAGGTGGACCATGAGGCGATGTGCCGTGAGCATCCTCGGCCTGGCGGCCCTGTGGGTCGCGGCGGGCGCGGTCCGGGCCGAAGCGCCGCTGCCGGCCGAGACGATTCCGTACGCCGACAGCGTCAGCCTGGCCGAATACGTCCGGCTGCTGGACGAGATGCAGGTGTTCCAGCAGCGGATCCGGGCGGCGGACTTCGACGGCGCGGCCGCGCTGGCGCGGGCCGTGGCGGAGCGGGTGCCCGAGCTGTCGCCCGGCCACGAGATGGGCTTCCTCGCGGCGGCCCTCGGCGGCCGGCCGGACGCGGCCGTCGCGTGCCTGGAGCGGCTGGCCGACAGCTATTTCATCTACCCCGAAATCTACGCCAACCTCCTCCCGGCGGTGGAGCGCCTCCCGGATCCGGCCCAGCGGCAGCGCCTGCGGGAGGCGGTGACGGAATGCTTCCAGCGGCGCGCGCTGCGGCTGCAGCACGCGCTGGTGCGGGGCGCCAACGGCCGGCAGATCCTCGTGGAGCTGGTGTACCTGCATTACGCCGCCGGCGATGAGGCCGGGGCGCTGCGCGGCCTCGCGGCGGTCGCCGCGTTCGACGGGCCCTTCGCCCGGGGCTTCCTGCGGCGCTCCATCTGGCGCGATCCGGCGGCCGTCCGGGCCGTCGAGGATCGGCTGGAGGCCGCACGCCACGCGTGGAGCGGCAGCGCCGAGGAGAAGGCGGCGGGACTGGTGCGCGTCGCCGCGGCGGTGCAGGCCATGAGCGCGGCGCTGCCCCTGACCCCGGTGACGGACTGGCCGGGTCACGTCGCCCGCTGGATCCCGGCGGCGCTGGCGGCGCCGGACCGGCAGGCGTACTACGAGGCGCTCGCCGGCATGGTGCACGCCCTCGGCGACAACCATACCCGGGTGCTCTTCCCCGCCGACGTCGCCGCCGCCTGCGGCGACTGCGGCCTGGGGATCCGCCCCGTCGGCGAGCGCTTCCTCGTGGACCGGGTGGACGATCCGGCGCTGACCGGCCGGGTCCGGCCCGGCGATGAGATCACCGCCGTGGACGGCCGAGCGCCGGCGGAGCACCTGGCCCGGAACAGCGGGCGGTTCCCGTGGGTGGAGTATGCCGCGTTCCGCCCGGCCGGCTACGGCCGGCGGCGGCTGGCCGCCGACCTGCTGGCCGGCCCCGCCGGCACGACGGTCCAGGTGGCCGTGCGCGCGCCCGACGGCGCCACCGCAACACTCGCGCTGCGCCGCGACCGGCCGCTCCGGCGCGGCCCGGCCGCGCCCGGCGAGCCGCTGGTCTCGGCGCGGGAGGTGGCGCCGGGCGTCTGGCGGATCCGGATCCCGCAGTTCGAGGGCGGAGACGTGTACGCCGCCTTCCGCGAGGCGGTCGCCTCCATCGACCCGACCCGGACGCGCGGTCTGATCCTGGACCTGCGGGACAACCCGGGCGGCAACTCGGCCTACGGCGAGGCCATCTTCGCCCACTTCATCGACGCGCCGTGCCGGAGCTATCGGCTGGATTACACGCCGGTGTTTGCGCCCACCAAGATAGACGGCCACCACGGGCGGCTCCGGCTCTACGGCGAAGGGCCGTCCATCCAGCCGGCCGCCGCTCCCCGCTTCGGCTGCCCGGTGGTGCTGCTGGTGTCGGAGCTCACCGCCTCGGCGGCCGAGGACTTCGTCTGCCTGTTCCGCGACGGCGGCCGGGCGCTGCTGGTGGGGCGACCCACGGCGGGCGGGACGGGCAACGGCCACCTCGTGGACCTGCCCGGCGGCGGCATGCTCCGGGTGGGGCTCAACGTGAACCTGGCGTACAGCTGGCGCGGACTGGCGCCGGACGTCGAGGTCAGGCCGTCGCCGGCCGACCTGGCCGCCGGCCGCGACGCGGAGCTGGCCCGCGCCCTGGAGCTGCTGCCGGCGGCCGCGCCCGCCGGTCCGTGAAACTCCATCGAACGTTTTCGCCCGCCGCTGCGTACATAGTATTAATCTCATGATGGTCGGAGGCACCATGGTTGCAAAACGCATGCTCGCCCTCACCGCGGCCCTGTTCCTGGCGGCGGGGGGAGGACTGGTATTCGGCGTGGAGAAGGTCATCGAAAAGTCGTTCCCGGCCAGCCCCGGGGCCGAGCTGATCCTGAAGTCCGACCGGGGGTCCATCCGCGTGGACACGGGCGCGCCCGACAAGGTGGACGTCCGGGTGACGCTGGAAGCCCGGGGGCAGGACAAGGCGGAGAAACTGTTCCGGGAATTCAAGCTCGACTTCCAACCGCTGGCGGGCGGGCTGAAGATCACGGGTGAAGGCCCCGAGGAGACCTGGAAGTTCTGGAGCTGGGGCTCGGACAACCTGAACGTCCGCTACGAGATCACCGTGCCGAAGGAGTACCGGGTGAACCTGAGCACCGGCGGCGGCAGCATCGCCGTGTCGGATCTCGACGGTGAGGTGGTCTGCGACACCTCCGGCGGCAGCATCAAGCTGGGCTGGATCGACGGCCGGGTCCATGCCCGCACTTCCGGCGGCAGCATCACCGTCGAAGGCGGCCATGCCGACATGGACGTCGAGACCTCCGGCGGCGGCATCCGCATCGGCGAGACGGGCGGCAAGGTCCGCGCCCACACTTCGGGCGGCAGCATCCGCCTGGGCGCCTGCGGCGGGCCGGTGGACGCCGACACCTCCGGCGGCAGCATCACCGTGGAGGAGGTGCTGGGCGAGGTGTCGGCCACCACGTCGGGCGGCTCGGTCAAGGCGACCATCACCCGCCAGCCCAAGGGCAACTGCCGTCTCGAGACCTCCGGCGGCAGCGTCACCGTCTACCTCGCGCCCTCGGTGCGGATGGACGTCAGCGGCCACTCCAGCGGCGGCGGTGTCCACGTCAACGTCCCCTTCGAAGGGGATATCGACGACGACGCCATCGAAGGGAAAATCAACGGCGGCGGCCCGAAGCTGCTGCTGAGCACGTCCGCCGGCTCGGTGAACGTGCTGAAGTACGCCGCGGACTCCGGGGCGGAAGCCGCATCGAAGAGCGGGACGAAATCCAAGCCGAAGGCCGAGAAGAACTGACCGGCCGCCAGCGGCCATCCCCATCCGGCCGGACCGGCCGCCCCGACGGGGGGCGTCCGGCCCGGTCTTGACTTTCCCGCCCGATGAGTCCATAACAGGTCAGCCCGCGGGCCCGCCGGCCCGCGGCGTGAATCTCCGGGGAGCCCGCTGTGACCGAAGTCGCCCAGCCCCCTGCCGAACCGCCGGCCGCCCTGCGCTGCCGCCGCCTCGTGAAGCGCTATCCGGGCGTGTTGGCCGTGGACCGCCTCGACCTGGAGGTGCGCGCCGGCGAGAGCTTCGGCCTGCTGGGGCCCAACGGCGCCGGCAAGACCACCACCATGGAAATCCTGGAAGGGCTCACCCCGGCCGACGCCGGCGAGGTGGAGGTGCTGGGGCGGCACTGGGGGCGGGGCGGCGATCCCGCGCTCCGGGCCCGGCTGGGCGTCCAGCTCCAGACCGCCCAGTTGCCGGAGAAGCTCACCGTGTTCGAGGCGGTGCGGCTGTTCGCCAGCTTCTACCCGGCGGGTGGCGACGTGGAGGCGGTGATCCGCACCGTGGAGCTGGCCGAGAAGCGCGCGGCCCGCGTGGGCAAGCTCTCCGGCGGGCAGCGCCAGCGCCTGGCCCTGGCCTGCGCGCTGGTGGGCGACCCCGAGCTGCTCTTTCTCGACGAGCCCACCACCGGCCTCGACCCGCAGGCGCGCCTCAAGTTCTGGGAACTGATCGAGGCGTGTCACGTCCGGGGCAAGACGATCCTGCTCACCACCCACTACATGGAGGAGGCGGCGCGGCTGTGCGACCGCGTGGCCATCATGGACCACGGCCACGTCATCGCGCTGGGGAGCCCCGCGGAGTTGGTGGCCGCGCTAGACGCCGAGCAGATCGTGGAGTTCGCGGCCGACGCCGAACTCGAGGCGCCGGCGCTGGCGGCGCTGCCGGGCGTGAGCGCCGCCGCGCGCCGCAACGGCGCCTGGCGGCTCAGCGTGCGGGACATGGGCGCGGCGCTGCCGGCGCTCCTGGCCGAGCTGGAGCGGCGGGGGGCCGCGCTCAACCGGCTGGCCACCCACCAGGCCACCCTCGAGGACGTGTTCGTCCACCTCACCGGCCGGGAGCTGCGCGATGGCTGAGCCCTCCCTCGCCCCGGCCGGCGCCCGCCGCCGCTTCCATCCGCTGGTGGAGCTCACGCGCGCCCGGATCCTGGAGTTCGTCCGGGAGCCGGAGTCGATGTTCTGGGTGTTCGTTTTCCCGGTGCTGCTGGCACTGGCGCTGGGGATCGCCTTCCGCACCCAGCCGGCGGAGACGTTCCGCGTGGCGGTGGAGACGGATCCCGCCGGCGCGGCCCGGCTGCTGGAGCTGCTGCGGGAGGCGCCCGGGCTGGCGGTGACGCCGCTCGACGCGGCCGAAGCCGGCCGGGCCCTGCGCACCGGCCGCGTGGACCTGGTGATCGTGCCGGCCGGCGCGGCGACGCCGGACGGCGCGCCGCAATGGACCTTCCGCTACGATCCCACCCGGAGCGAGAGCCGCAACGCCCGCCTGGCCGCCGACGACGCCCTGCAGCGGGCCCTGGGCCGGCGCGACATCGCCGCCGCCGGCGAGGAGCGGGTGGTCCAGCCCGGCGCGCGCTACATCGACTTCCTGATCCCCGGGCTGGTGGGCCTCAACCTGATGGGGAGCGGCCTGTGGGGGATCGGCTTCACCGTGGTCCAGCTCCGGACGCAGAAGCTGCTGAAGCTCTTCGCCGCCACGCCCATGCGCCGGCCCCACTTCCTGCTGTCGTTCATCCTGTCGCGGCTGCTCATGCTCGTGGGCGAAGTGGGGGCGCTCATCGGTTTCGGCTGGCTGCTCTTCGACGTGCGGGTGCACGGCTCGTGGCTGGACCTGGCGGCGCTCTCCCTGCTGGGGTCGCTGGCGTTCGCCGGCATCGGGCTGCTGGTGGCGGCGCGCCCCAGGACCATCGAGGGGGTGTCCGGCTGGATGAACCTGGTGATGCTTCCCATGTGGATCTTTTCGGGGGCGCTCTTTTCGTACGCCCGCTTCCCCGAGGCGGTCCAACCGTACCTGCGGCTCCTGCCGCTCACGGCGCTCAACGACGCGCTGCGGCTGGTCATCAACGAGGGCCGGCCGCTGTACGCCGGCTGGTTCGAGCTGGCCGTCCTGGCCGCCTACACCGTGATCTCCTTCGTGCTGGCCCTGCGCTTCTTCCGGTGGCAGTGAGAAACGGTGAGTCGGTGAATGGGTGAATGGGTGGATCGGAGAATCGGGAGAGGGGAGACGGCAGACGGGAGACGGCAGACGGGAGACGGGAGATGGGAGACGAACGGAACGAACGATCAACCATCAACTATCAACTGATTGCGAACCTGCAAACCTGAAACTTGCGAACCTGAGAACATTCCAACCTTCAAACCTTCCAACGGCTCGATCACGAGCAAGATTGCGAATTACGATTACGATTACGAATTACGAGCTCGAATTCCGATATCCGATGTCCGAAGTCGGTGACGGGTTCTGTTAATCAGCCATCGCGCCACGATCCCGGCCCTGCGGGCCGGGTGCGTGCCGAACGCTCAGCGATCAACCATCAACGATCAACCATCAACGATCAACTGTTGAGAACCTGCGAACATTCAAACGCCCGATCAGCGGCAGGCATGTCAGAATGGGAACGAACCCCGAACCCCGAGCCCCGAACCCCGAGCCCCGAGCCCCGAACCCCGAGCCCCGAACCCCGAACCCCGAACCCCGAGCCCAGGTCCCAGGTCCGATTACGATCACGATTTCGATTACAAATTACGATCACGATGACGACGTCCGCCGTCCCCCGCCCGTTTTTTGATACAATGGGGACCCAGCGGGCGGGGCAGGGACGGTGACGGCGCCGCCTCCGCCGGCGAGATTCACCCGGAGGAACACCATGAAGAAAATCGTCTTCCTGCGCCATGGCGAGAGCACGTGGAATAAAGAGAACCGGTTCACCGGCTGGACCGACGTGGACCTGTCCGACAAGGGCGTGGCCGAGGCCACCCTGGCCGGCGAGACGCTGCTCAAGGAAGGCTACGGCTTCGACGTCGCCTACACGTCGGTGCTCAAGCGGGCCATCCGCACCCTGTGGATCACCCTGGACAAGATGGACCTGATGTGGATCCCGGTGGTCCGCTCCTGGCGCCTCAACGAGCGCCACTACGGCGCCCTGCAGGGCCTCAACAAGGCGGAGACGGCCGAAAAATTCGGCGAGGCGCAGGTCAAGCTCTGGCGCCGCTCCTACGACGTGCAGCCGCCGGCGCTGGAGCCGTCTGACCCCCGCTTCCCCGGCCGCGATCCCCGCTACCGCGGCCTCGGCGACGCCGACCTGCCCCGGACCGAGTGTCTCAAGGATACGGTGGCCCGGGTCATGCCGTACTGGGAAGGGGTGATCGCCCCGGCGGTGGCCGCCGGGCAGCGCGTCCTGGTGGCGGCCCACGGCAACAGCCTCCGGGCGCTGGTGAAGTACCTGGACGACGTCTCCGACGAGGAGATCGTCGGCCTGAACATCCCCACGGGCGTTCCGCTGGTGTATGAGCTCGACGACCGGATCCGCCCCATCCGCCACTATTACCTGGGCGACCCCGCAGCCATCCAGGCGGCCATCGACGCGGTGGCCGGCCAGGCCAAGGCCAGGAAATGACCGGTCCTCAACCCGAGCGACGATCGATCCGGCGGCGTCGCGGGATGCTCGTGGCGGCAGCGGGATTGCTCCTCCTGGCGCTGGGAACGGTCGCCGTCGCCGCCGCGCAAGAGGCGATGCCGCCGCCGGGGGCGGAGGATGCCGCGATCCTGGCGCGCGTGGGGCGCTACGTGCTCGCCTACCACGAGCAGCTGGCCCAGGTGGTGGCCGACGAACGCTACCTGCAGGTGGCGCCGCAGCTCCCCCTGGCCAATCCGGAGCGCACCCGCAACCTCCGCTCCGAGGTGATCCTAGTGCGCCCCGAGGGGAGCGCCGCCTACAAGCTGTTCCGCGACGTGGTCGAGGTCAACGGCCGGCGGGTGCGCGACCGCGAGGAGCGCCTGGCCGAGCTGTTCTTCTCCTCCCCCGCCACCCTGGACAAGATCGCCGCCGAAAGCAGCCGCTACAACATCGGCCCCGTCATCAGCAACTTCAACGTGCCCACCACCGTGCTGTACTTCCTCGAGCCGGCCAACCAGGCCAACTTCCGCTTCGAGCCGGCCGGCGAGGCGGAGATCGACGGCGTCCGCACCCGGGTGTTCCGCTTCACCGAGACGGCGCAGCCCACCCTGGTCCGGTTCAACTTCCGCGATATCCCGTCCGCCGGCGCCATCTGGGTGGATCCGGCCGACGGCCGGGTGCTGCGCACGCGCCTCCAGATCCAGGCCGCCGACAACCGGGGCCGGCCGCTGAACGTGGAAACCGTCGTCGATTTCCGGCTCGTGCCGGCACTGGGCCTGCTTGCGCCGGTGGAGATGCGCGAGGAGTACACCGTCGCCGGCGTCGCCGTGTTCACCGGCCGGGCGGTGTACGACAACTTCCGCCGCTTCGCCGTCCAGGTGGATCAATCGGTGGACGCCCCCCCTGTCGACGAGCCGTGAGCATGCGGGCTATTAACTGTTGAGAGTTGAGGGTTGAGAGTTCGTGCTCGTGATTCGTAATCGTAATCCCAACCCGGCGTAACCGGAACCAAGGGCGCATGATCGTTCACTCCAGCTCTGTTTCGTAATGCCGGGTCTTCGGCAAGCCCTTCCAGTTTCAAAGACAATAGCCAGGCGCAGCCCGGCGAAGCCGGGCAGCGCCTGGAAAGTCGAATATTTTTACATGGCGCGCCCCTAAACAGGGGCGCGGGGAAGTGTGGAGTCCGCCGACATCCTTTCCTCGCGCCCCGTACCCGGGGCGCGGCGCGTCAACTAGTTGGCCTTCCAGGCGC
>JAKQOW010000059.1 GCA_029565065.1 Acidobacteriota bacterium
AGGGCCAGGAAGGCCCAGAGGCCGATGAGCCCCGATTCCGGGCGCATCTGGCTCGCCAGGGGGACCACGAGGCACAGGAGCGCCAGGTGGCGCAGGCGGCCGGTCTTCAGATAGACGAGGAGGCACAGGACCGTCAGGCCGCCGAAGAACGCCGCCGCCGGCTCCGCGGCCATCGTGTTGGACCAGACGAGGTTTTGGGGGATCGTCCCCCAGACCAGCGCCCCGATAATCGCCGGGAAAAACCGCCCCGTCACGACATGGACGATCCAGAAGCAGACGAGGATCCCGCCCAGATAGAGGAGATTGTTCATCCGGAAGCCGTGCTCCTCGTCCACCCCGCCGATCTGAAAGGCCATGCTGACGAGAAACGGCCAGCCGCTGGGCTCCTTGTTGTAAATCTGCCAGTGAGGGTGGTACTCGTCGTATTCGAAGACGCCGTAGTTGCACATCGCCGCCTGCCCCCTCAGGGCCATGCCTTGGGCGACGTTCCCGTAAATATCTTCATCGTAGTAGATGCGGTGAACCCGGGGGGCCACCGAGGTGACGGCGACGGCGGCAGCGCTCAGGAGGGCCGCCAGGATCAGCAGGCGGAAGTGGCGCCGGAGCCAGGCCGCCGGGCGGGCGGAGGAAATGGCGGCGATGACGGGGGCGGGGTTGCCGCCGCCCCCGGGAACGGTTGATGCGCCTTTGGGGGCGGCAGTATCGGTGGCGACGACCGGGGCTGCTGCTGAGGCCGCGGGAGCTTTAGTGGGAGCGGCGGATGAACAGTCGGTCGCGGCATTGGCCGCTGCCGCCCATTGCTCCGGGCCGCCAGCAGCACCGGCGCCAATAACCGGCGAGCAACGCCCGTCGTCTTCGTTTCCCGGGTTTGACGCCGGTATCTCCGGCCGGCCGCCGGCCCCGGAAGGCCGGATCAGGCCCCGGAAGGCCGCGGCGATATCCCGCCCGCAGGCGACCGCCCCGAGGATAAGGAGGAGAAAGTTCAGGCGGAGGATCCAGGTGATGTTGTTCAGGAGAAAATTCTGGATGGCGCCCCGGGGATGGTAGTCGATGAGGTAAACGCCGAAGCCGATGACGAGGCAGTAAAGCGCCGCGATCCCCACCGGGAGCAGGGGGCCGGCGGCAAGT
>JAKQOW010000038.1 GCA_029565065.1 Acidobacteriota bacterium
GGTATCCGGCCATGTCCACCACGTCCGTGACAATGGCATCGGTCCCGGAGGCCTGCCCGGCCTTGACCATCAGCACCTTACAGTTTTCAGCGAGATTCACGCCTTCACCCCCTATCCGAGCTTGACGCGGACAAACGACTCGGCGAGGACGGGCGCGCCGTCGGCGTACATCCTGCCGATGAAGCCGATCTGGCTGGTTCCCGCGTAGAGTTCGACGAGCCGCTGCAGTTCCACGCCCTGGAGCTCGGCAATCCAATAGTTGCTCCAGTTGCAGAGCGCGCCGACGTACAGCCCGGTGGTCCAGGTGGTGGGAACGTACTCGGACTCATCCACTGGCAGCCCCATGAGGATGTCAGGCTCGCCCACGGTGATGCCGGGCCGCCAGAGGTACTGGCCCTCGCCGTCTTTGAGTTTGGCGATTTTTTTCACGCCGTCGCGGTGGAAGATCCACCGGGCGGTTCCGCGATACTGGGCCTTGAGGGCGTACTTTGCCTCGGTGAGTCCGTCGGCGGTGACCGCCGTGTCCGTGTTGCCGGTGCTCACGTCCCGGTCGGTGTTGATGCCGTTTGCGTCGGCGGTGAAAATGCCCAGGGGCTCCCCGTCGCCGTCGCCGTTGAGGAAGGCGTTTTCCTGCGCAATGGCGAATTTGTAGGCCAGCCGGTCAGCCACGAGATTTTCCACGGGCAGGGCGGAGGTCCGAAGGAGCTTCATGCTGATTTTGATGAGCTTGGAGAGCTGTTCAGGCTGCAGGGAGCGCCGCCCGAACGCCATGGTAGCGTCCTCGCTCGGCCCAGCGATTTCCGTTGTCCACGTGGGATCGGCAGGATCGGCGGTCAGGGTGGGCACGCCGAGAGTATCGGAGCCGGTCACGGGCAGGATAGTGGCGTACTTACGCACGAACACCTGATTGTCCAGCCCCTTGATGAGTCTGGCAATGAACTGCTCAGCCGCGTGCAGGTAACCGCCGCTCGCGTCGCTATCGTTGGCGAGCGCCCTGTACTCGGCCGCGTTGCCGTTGATCAGGAAGTTCCTGAAGGCCACGAGCTTGCGCTCTTCT
>JAKQOW010000056.1 GCA_029565065.1 Acidobacteriota bacterium
CTGCCGCTCGCGGTACCTCCCGCCTGCCGGTTGTTTGATCGTGCTCATATTCATGACGTCAGTAAAAAAAAGCCCGACAAAAATTGGCACAAACACGGGACCAGCTGAGCGATCGTGCTCGCACTACTGAGCTAGCCCCGATCCTCGAATTGCGAACCCCGAGCCCCGAGCCCCGATTACGATCACGATTACGATCACAATTTCAAATTACGATTACCAATTTCGAGCACGATATCCGCTGTCCGATATCCGATGTCCGCATGAACGAACAGCGCCCGGTCCGCGGTTGATCCTGCTATAATGCGCCCGGAGCGTCCATGGACATCTGCCTCATCAGCCTCGGCTGCCCGAAGAACACCGTCGACAGCGAGCTCATGCTCGGCCGCCTGCTGGAAGCCGGCCACCGGATCGTCCCGGAGCCGGAGGCGGCCGACGTGGTCATCGTGAACACCTGCGGCTTCATCGACCCGGCCAAGGAGGAGTCGCTCGGCGCCATCATGGAGGTGCTCCAGCTCAAGCGACGGCGGCCGGCCCTGCGCGTCATCGCCGCCGGCTGTCTGCCCCAGCGCTATCGCGCGGAACTCGAGCGCGAGATCCCCGAGCTCGACGCGCTCATGGGCGTGAACGACATCGCCCGCGTGGCGGAGATCGTCGCCGGCGCCCCGCCGCCGGCGCGCGCCCCCCTGTACCTGCACGACTGGCGGACGCCCCGCCGCCGCATCACCCCCGCCCACATCGCCTACGTGAAGGTGTCCGAGGGGTGTTCCCACCGGTGCGCCTTCTGCGCCATCCCCGGCATCCGCGGCCCGTTCCGGAGCCGGCTCCCCGTCGACGTGCTGGCCGAGATCGCCGCGCTGGCCGCCGAGGGTGTCCGCGAGATCATCCTGATCGGGCAGGACACCACCGCCTACGGCCGCGATCTCGGCGGCGGCGTCTCGATCGCCGGCCTGCTCGAAGCGGCCGCGGCCGTCCCCGGCGACTTTTGGATCCGCCTCATGTACACCTATCCGACCGAGGTGGACGACCGGCTCCTCGAGGTCATGGCCCGCCATTCGAAAATCTGCCCGTACCTGGACATTCCGTTCCAGCACGCCCACCGCGACGTCCTCCGGCGCATGGGCCGGCCGGGCGACGGCGGCGCCTACCTGCGGCTCCTGGAGCGGGCGCGCCGCGCGGTGCCGGAGCTCGCGGTGCGCACCGCGCTCATCACCGGCTTCCCCGGCGAGCGGCCGGCGCACTTCGACTATCTGCTGGCGTTCGTCCGCGACGCCCGCTTCGACCAGTTGGGCGTGTTCGCCTACTCCGACGAAGAGGGGACCTCGGCCTTCCGGCTGGACGGCAAGGTCACGGCGCGCACCGCCGCCCGGCGGCGCGACCGGCTCATGGCGGCGCAGCAGGAGGTGCTGGCGGACAAGGCGTCCGCGTGGCTGGGCCGCGCCGTCCCCGTCATCGTGGACGGCTACACCGCCGAGGCCGACTACCTGCTGCAAGCCCGCATGCCGCAGCAGGCGCCGGAAATCGACGGCGTCGTGTACCTGACCGACGGCTCCCTGGGCAAGCTCCGACCGGGCGACTTCGTGACCGCGAGGTTGAAGCAGTACGTGGGCTACGACTTCACGGCCGCGGCGATCCGTCCGCGCCGCTCATCGCCTTCATAATCGTCATCGTAATCGTCATCGTAATCGTCATCGTAATCGTAATCGTAATCGAGGCTAGAGGCTAGAGATTCGAGGCTCGAGGCTAGAGACTCGAGGCTCGAGGCTAGAGACTCGAAGCTCGAGGCTAGAGACTCGAGGCTCGAGGCTAGAGACTCGAGGCTAGAGGCTCGTTCCTGTCCCGATCGTTCGTGCTCGTAATCGTGATCGTAATTCGTAATCGAGGCTAGAGACTCGAGGCTAGAGGCTCGCTCCCGTCCCGATCGTTCGTGCTCGTAATCGTGATCGTAATTCGTAATCGAGGCTAGAGGCTCGAGGCTAGAGGCTCGTTCCCGTCCCGATCGTTCGTGCTCGTAATCGTGATCGTAATCGTCATCGAGCTGTTTGAAGATTTAAAGGTTTGAAGGTTAGAACGTTCGCAGGTTCACAAGTTCCAGGTTCACAGGTTACAAGCCTCAATCTTTAACCAATTCCGAACCTTCAAACCTTCTATCCTTAAAACTTTCAAACTCTTAAAACCGAAAACGGCCGGCACCCGCCGACCGTTCTCTTTCCATTGACCAAAAAAAGTCTTCTTTGCGCCTTCGCGCCTTCGCGTGCCCTTATCCCCCTCGCCTTTCCATTGACAAAAAAATGATCTTCTTTGCGTCTTCGCGCCTCTGCGTGCCTTTCACTCCCCGTCCGCCGACGTCGTCACCACCACCACCCTCTCCTGCAGCGGCAATTCGATGGTGAGCGTCCGCGCCACCTGCCCGAGCCGCCCTTCCGCCGCCGCCAGCGCGACGAGGTACGCGCCGCCGGCGCGCGCCAGCAGCGACTGCCCCCAGAACGGCGTCGCGTCGGCCAGCGCCGCCTCGACCGCCTTCACGCCGTCGCCGTCGGGGGCGGCCAGCGCCGCCTCCAGCCGCGCGAAGCCCCGGCGCAGGCGCCGCCACGCCTGGGCGATCCCTGAATAGTCGCCAGCCGCGGCCGTGGCGCCGTGGTAGCGGATCTGCCCGGCGAAGGTGTGAAACTCGCCGAAGAGCGGGTCCCGCCCCCCGCCGCCCCCCTCGCGGAGAGCCAGGTGCTTCCCCCCCGGCGCCGCCGCCACGTGGCGGCGGGCCGCCGCGGCGTATGCCCGGAGCGGCTCCCGGCTCCGGCGCAGGTACTCGCGCCAGAGGGGCGCGTAGAGCGCCTCGCGTCGGTCCGGCTCGCGGCGCGCCGCGTACCGCTCCAGGCGCGGCATGGCCCGGGCCAGCGCCCGCGCCGCCGCCGCGTCCCCGCCGTCGGCCAATTGCGGCAGCAGCGCCCGGAGCGCCGCGTCGTCCAGCTCCAGCGCCACGCCCAGCGTCGCCGGCTCCCGCGCAGCCAGCTCCGGCGCGAGCGACGCGGCCACCTCCGCCGCGCCCGCCGGGGTGACGGCCCCCCAGACCATGGCCAGGTCCAGCGCCTCGGCCAGCTCCGCGCGCGCGAGCTTGCGCTCCCCCCACTCCCATTGCAGGCGCAGGCCGAGGCGGAACTCGTCCGCCGCCGGCCGGTCCGCCGCGGCGAACTCCGGCATCTCGGCCCACAGGTCCGCCGTCCACGCCGCCGTCCGCCGTCCCCACTGCGCCTCGTAGCGCCGCCGGGACGACAGCGCCACCCGCTCCCGCCCCGCCCCGTCGCGCTGGACCACGTGGCGGCGCTCCGCCACGTCGCGCCCGGCCGCCGCCCACGGACCCAGCGCCACCGCGAGCCCCCAGGCGCGCCGCCTGAGCCGGACGTCCTCGCGCAGAAACCGCTCCAGCGCGGCCCGATCCGGGTGCGCGCGCGCCGTTTCCAGCATCGGCGCCAGGTCCAGCCGCACCAGCGCCGGATGGCAGGCGAGGAAGTCCGCATCGTCCAGCACCGCCTGGACGAGCACCGTCCCGGCTCCAAGGCGCAGGTACTCGTAGCGGAAGCCGGCGGCCGCCTGCGTCTCGGCCGCCGCCGCCACCGCCGCCTCCACCCGGCCGCGGAGCGCCGTCCAGCGCCGGGCCACGCCGCCCAGCGTCCGGAACGTCCGGCCGAGGCGCACCCGCTCCAGCACCTGTTCCAGGAGCGCCCGCTCCGCCTCGCCCAGCTCCTCGAGCGACGCCCGCCGCAGCACCCGCTCGATGCGCCCCACCGGCCCGCCGCACACCGCCGCCCAGGCGCTCGCGGCCGCGGCAGCCAGGTCCGCCCCGCCGTCGAGGGTCACCCGGAGCGCCAGCGGCGCCCCCGCCGCCGTCCCCCGGGCCTCGACCTTCTGCACCGCCACGCGCACCCGCCCCGGCTCCGGCCGGGTGAAGACCACCCCGAAGTCGTCGCCCAGCGTCACGGCGAAATCCGCCGCGGCTCCGGTCGAGGCGTGCGCCGCCAGCAGCCGCTCCGGCGGCAGGAGCCGGGCCACGGCCCCCAAAGCCGCCTCCCAGAGTGCCGTCCACCCCACGGTGAGGCGCACCGTCAGCTCCCCCCGCACCCGCCACGCAAGCGCGTCGCGGGGCCCGAGGGCCAGCACGTCGCCGGCGCGCAGGGCCAGGCGCGGCGCCGCCAGGTCCGCCCGCACCGCCGCCCGGGCGTTCTCCGCCCGGCCGTGGCCGCGGTAATCGGCGAGCACCGTCTCGGGCCCGGCCTCAAACGCCAGCCCCCTGGCCGCGCCCTGTGCCTTCGGCCGCGCGGCGATGCGGTACTTGAGCCAGGCCGCGTCGGCGGCGAGGGTCAGCTGCGGGGCCGTCGCCGCCTCCCCGGGCGCAGCCGGCTCGGCGGCGGGGACGCCCAGCACGCCGTCCTCATCCACGTCGTCGAGGGCGTTGAACGCCTCGATCCGCACCTCGCCGGCGGCCCCGAACGTGGCCGATGCGTCGCCGGCGTCCACGGACCAGGCGCCCGACGGACGGGCCGCCGCCAGCTCCAGCGGCAGCGCCGCGTCGCCCAGCGGCAGGTCCGGTATCCCCGCCAGCACCGCCGCCCAGTCCACCGCTTTGGCCTTCACCGATCCACCCGCCCGCTTCGATTGGGTCATTGTCTGTTCCCTCCCCATGGGATTCGGACATCGGACATCGGACATCGGATATCGGATTTCGTGCTTGTGCTCGTAATCGTAATCGGGCTGTTTGAATGTTTCAAGGTTTAAAGGTTTGAAGGTTCTTTATCAAGAGTTGATAGTTGATGGTTGAGGGTTCGTGCTCGTAATTCGTAATCGTCATCGTAATCGTCATCGAGGCTCCCGAGACTCGTTCCCAACGATCAACCATCAACTATCAACCATCAACCGTCCCCGAACCTGCGAACCTGGAACCCCTGAAACGGAAACGGCCGGCTCCGCGCCGACCGCTTCTTTCATCTTCTTCTTTCTGTTTACCGTTTACTTTTTACTGTTCACTATCCCAGCGTCCTGGCGCGCCTGTCTTTCCCCTCCGCGCGCTCACTCCTCACTCCTCACCCCTCACTCCTCACCCTGGTACGCCCGGTACACCGTGCGGATCCCCTCCGCCAGCGGGATCGCCGGCGCCCAGCCCAGCGCCCGGAGCCGCGACACATCCAGCAGTTTGCGCGGCGTGCCGTCGGGCTTGGACGCGTCGTACCGGATCGCCCCGGCGAAGCCCACGATCCCCCGCACTGTCTCCGCCAGCTCGGCGATGGTGCCGTCCTCGCCGCTGCCGACGTTGATGAAGTCCCCCACTGCCTCCGCCGACGCGGTCTCCGCCAGGTGCACCGCCGCCGCGGCCAGGTCGTTCACGTGGAGGAACTCCCGCCGCGGCGTCCCCGTGCCCCACAGCGTCACCGCCTCCGCCGCGACGCCGTGCCCGGCGCAGGCCGCGGCGATCGCCGCCAGAGGCAGCTCCGCCGGCGCCGCCGGCAGGCGGCAGCCCGCCGCCAGGGGCCGCCGCGCCAGATCCCGCCGCAGCCCGTCCAGGTCCCCGGCGGCCAGCAGCTTGGCCAGGTGGAACTTGCGCACCAGCGCCGGCAGGACGTGGGACTGCACCAGGTCGTACGTGTCGTTCGGCCCGTACAGGTTGGTGGGCATGAGCGAGTAGAAGTCGCAGCCGTACTGGGCGCGGTAATGGGCGCAGAGCTTGAGCGCCGCGATCTTGGCCACCGCGTACGCCTCGTTGGTGGGCTCCAGCGGCCCGGTGAGCAGGTGCTCCTCGCGCAGGGGCTGGGGCGCGTGCTTCGGGTAGATGCACGACGAGCCGAAGTTCACCAGCCGCTTCACGCCGCTCCGGCGGGCGGCCTCGATCACGTGGGCGGCGATGAGCAGGTTATCGTACAGGAACTCGGCCGGGCGGGTGGAGTTGGCCACGATGCCGCCCACGGTGGCCGCGGCGAGGAACACAACGGCGGGCCGCTCGGCGGCGAACAGCGCCTCCACGTCCGCCTGGCGGCGCAGGTCCAGCTCGGCCAGCGTCCGCCCCACGATCCGGCGGTAGCCGCGCGCCTCGAGGCGCCGGACCAGCGCCGAACCCACCATTCCCGTGTGCCCGGCGACGTAGATCTTGGTTTCGGGATTCATGGCAGCTCCTGGCAGAGTGAGGAGTTAGGAGTGAGGAGTGAGGAGTGAAGAGTGAGGGGGGAGGGGTGAGGAGAAAAAGATGGCAGAAAAATACAAAAAAAGCCGAACAGCGGGGAGGGATGATCGTTTGTATGGGTAGAAGTCACTGACAGGGAGGATGGAACGTGGACAAACCGCACCGACGGCTGGCGGCGTGGCGACAAGGCATGACCCTGGTCCGGGAAGTCTACGCGGCCACGGCCGGATTTCCCGCCGCGGAGCGCTTCGGCCTCACGAGCCAGGCCCGCCGCGCGGCGGTCTCCGTCGTGGCCAACCTGGCCGAAGGGGCGGCGCGGCAAAGCCCGCGGGACTACCTTCGATTTCTGAAAGTGTCCGCCGGTTCCGCCAGCGAATTGGACACGCTCCTGGAGATCAGCCGGCAGGCAGGGTTCCTGGATCACGCACTCTGGGCGACGCTGGACACCCGCCTGGCCGAGGTGGACCGCCTGCTCTTCGGCCTCCGGCGCCACCTCCGCCGCCAGCTTCCCTCCCCCAACTCCTAACTCCTCACTCCTCACCACTCACTCCTCACTATTCCCTACTCGCTCCCGACTTTCACGGAATACCCGCCGGCCAGCAGATGCCGCTCCCGCAGCGCCTCGGCCAAGTCCGCCCGGGCCATCTCTTGGACCAGCTCGGAGAAAGTCACGGTGGGGGTCCAGCCGAGCTCGGCCCGGGCGCGCGCGGCGTCGCCGCACAGGTGCTCCACCTCGGTGGGACGGTAGTAGGCTGGGTCCACCGCCACCACGACGTCCCCCGGCTGCACCGCCAATTCCAGTTCGCCGTTTCGCCGGCTCGCCGTTTCATCGGTTCCCTCATTCCACGGCAAGGCCTCCTGGAAACGAGAACTGTCCACCGCGGCAACGACTCCCTGCTCGTCGCGCCCGCCCCTGCGCCACTCGAGATCGACGCCCAGCTCGGCGAACGCCGCCGCGGCGAACTCCCGCACGCTCCGGCTAACCCCGGTGGCGATGACGTAGTCGGCGGGCGCCGGCGCCTGGAGCATGCGCCACATGGCGTCGACGTAGTCGCGGGCGTGGCCCCAGTCGCGCCGGGCGTCGAGGTTCCCCAGCAGCAACCGGCGCTGCAGCCCCAGGGCGATGCGGCCGGCGGCGCGGGTGATCTTGCGCGACACGAACGTCTCGCCACGCCGCGGGCTCTCGTGGTTGAAGAGGATCCCCGAGCAGGCGAAGATCCCGTACGCCTCGCGGTAGTTCACCGTGACCCAGTGGGCGTAGAGCTTGGCCGCGCCGTACGGCGAGCGCGGGTAGAACGGTGTGGTCTCGCGCTGGGGCACCTCCCCGATCCCGCCGAACATCTCGCTCGTGGACGCCTGGTAGAACCGCACCTGCCCGGCCAGCCCCAGCAGCCGCACCGCCTCCAGGAGCCGGAGCGTCCCCAGCCCGTCGGCGTTGCCCGTGTACTCGGCGGTCTCGAACGAGACCTTGACGTGGCTCTGCGCCGCCAGGTTGTAGATCTCGTCGGGTTGCACCTCCTGAACCAGCCGCGCCAGGTTGGCCGTGTCGGTCATGTCGCCGTAGTGCAGGTAGAAGCGGGTGGCCTCCAGGCGCGGGTCGTGGTACAGGTGATCCACCCGGTCGGTGTTCAGCGACGACGCCCGCCGCTTGACCCCGTGCACCTCGTAGCCTTCCTCGAGCAGCAGCTCCGCCAGGTACGACCCGTCCTGCCCCGTCACGCCCGTGATCATCGCCCGTTTCATGGGGACACCTCTTGCGAAGATACGCACAGCTTACCGAGGGGGGAGGGAGAAGGGAAGGGAAAAGTGAGGGGTGTGAGGAGTGAGGAGTGAGGAGTAAGGAGTAAGGAGTGAGGAGTGAGGAGTGATGGGATGCCCCCATTTTCTGGACAGTCTAAATGTTAGGCCGACCTAGGTCGGCCCCCGCGATTTGGACACGCGGCATGTTAGGGTCCTGCGTTTGAAAGATCGACTCCTGCCAGACGGCCTCCGGCGTTCGGTAATCCAACGCCATGTGGGGCCGCTGTTCATTATAAACCAATGTCCATAGACTGACGGCCATTCGCGCTTCAACGATGTCCTCGAACAACTCCCGGCTCAGACACTCCCGCCGCAGCGTGCGATGAAAGCTCTCCACGTGCCCGTTGTCGAACGGCTGCCCCGGCGGGATCTCTTCCTGCTTCACCCGCCACTGGGCCAGCACCCGCTGCACCACCCGGGAGCGGAACTCGGGGCCGCCGTCGCGGCGGATCACCGCCGGCACGCCCTCGCGCCGGAACAGCGCCGCCAGGTGCGCCGCCACCGCCGCGCCCGGTACGCTCGTATCCACCAGCGGCTCCAGCGCCCGCCGCGAGTACACGTCCAGCACGTTCAGGATCCGGAACGCCCGGCCCGTCGTCAGCCGGTCCTGGATGAAGTCCATCGTCCACACTTCGCCCGCCCGTTGCGGCACCACCGCCTCGAACGGCTGGCGGGGGCGCCGGAAGCGCTGGCGGCTCCGGAGCGGCGGCTGCCCCAGGTCGTGCCCGCGCCAGTACCGGTGGAACCGCTTGGCATTGATCACATGCCCGGCCTGCCGCAGCTCGTGCAGCACCTTCCGGTAGCCCCACGCCGGATGCTGCTGCGCCAACGCCTGCATCGGCGCCAACCAGACCGGCACCGCCACCGGCCGCGGCCGGTAGTACACGCTCGAGCGCGCCACCGCCAGACGCCGGCAAGCCGTCACCACGGGCACCCCATACTGCTGCAGCTCCCGCGCCATCATCCGCTGCTCCCGCCGCGTCAGTAGTTTTTTTTAACGATCTCCGTCAACGCGTGCAACTCCAACGATAAGGTAAATATTCTTTCGCACATTTTCGAGAAGGAGTAGTCCTCCAATCTGAACGGAAGGTAAACTTCCGGTGCGACTAACACAACCAGAAAGGAGGACTACGGATGAAGTCTAACAAAGAACGGGCAGCGAAGAAAGCACTGCGGATGGGTGAGGTGGTGCGAATCGACACGGCGGAGATCCAGCAGCATGTGGACCAGGTGGTGCGGGACACGGTGGAAGAGACGCTGAACGGGCTGCTGGAGGCGGAGGCGGACCGGCTGTGCCGGGCGGAGCGGTACGAGCGGACGGCGGAACGGGCCGACACCCGGGCCGGCCATTACCCGCGGACGCTGCAGACGCGGGTGGGGGCGGTGGAGCTGAAGATGCCGAAACTGCGGCGGCTGCCGTTCGAGACGGCGATCATCGAGCGGTACCGGCGGCGGGAGACGTCGGTGGAAGAGGCGCTGATGGAGATGTACCTGGCGGGGGTGAGCGTGCGGCGGGTGGAGGACATCAGCGAGGCGTTGTGGGGGACGCGGGTGAGCACCGGGACGGTGAGCAACCTGAACCAGCAGATGTACGAGCGGATCGAGGCCTGGCGGAACCGGCCGATCGCGGGCGCCTATCCGTACGTGTACCTGGACGGGATCTGGCTGAAGCGGAGCTGGGGCGGGGAGTACCAGAACGTGGCGGTGCTGGTGGCGATCGGGGTCAACGAAGCGGGCTACCGGGAGGTGCTGGGGGTGGCCGAGGGGCTGAAGGAGGATCACGCGAGCTGGCTGGGCTTCCTGCGGCACCTGAAGGCGCGGGGCCTGGCTGGGGTGCGGCTGGTGGTGTCGGACAAGTGCGTGGGGCTGCTGGAGGCGCTGGGCGAGTGCTATCCGGCGGCGTTGTGGCAGCGGTGCGTGGTGCACTTCTACCGCAACGTCATGGCGGTGGTGCCGCGGGGGAAGCTGGGGACGGTGACGGCGATGCTGCGGGCCATCCATGCCCAGGAGGACCGGGTGGCGGCGGCGGAGAAGAGTCAGGCGGTGGTGGCCAAGTTGAAGGAGCTGAAGCTGAGCCAGGCCGCCCAGATCGTGGCCGACGGAGCGGAGGAGACGTTGCGCTTCTATGCCTTCCCGCGGGAGCACTGGCGGTCGCTGCGGACGAACAATCCGCTGGAGCGGATCATGCGGGAAATCCGGCGCCGGACGCGGGTGGTGGGGTGTTTCCCGGACGGGCGCTCGGCGCTGATGCTGGTGGCGGCCCGGTTGCGGCATATCGCCGGGAGCCGGTGGGGCGAGCGGCGGTACCTGAAGGTAGAGCGGTTGGAGGAGCCGTCCGGTGTGGCGGCAGAAGGAGCGCAGGAGGCGTGACGGGCTGCCCAGGGCGATTCGCTACGCTCATCGCCCTGGGCAGCGGGTTGGAGGATACTTGAAGAAATGTGCGAAAGATTCTTGACGCTACTCTTCATGATGATGCTCCTGCCGCACCACCCTAACATTCTACACTGTCCAGTTTTTGGGGGCCGATCCAGTGAAGAGTCAGGAGTGAAGAGTGAGGAGTAAGGAGTGAGGGGTGAGCAGAGTTCATCGGTATCGGTGTCGGTGTCGGGATCGGTGTCGGGATCGGAATCGGTATCGCAGCTCAATCCTCAATCCTCAACATTCCCTGAACTTGCGAACCTTCAAACCTGGGAACCTTCGAACCTATAAAATGAAATCGGCCGGCACCCGCCGACCGCTTCTTTCATCTTCTTCTTGCTGTTTACTGTTTACTATTTACTGTTCACTATCCCACCGCCTCGGCGGTGAATCCCGACGCATTCTCTCCCGCACGACCCGCATCAGGAATCTCGGGTTCGACACGAAGTTCCGCCGCCACAGCCGCCGCGGCTGGCGCAGCAGGCGCGGCAGCCACTCCAGCCCCAGGCGCCGGAACGCCGGGTGGGAGCGTTTCACCCGACCGGTGTAGAAGTCGAACACCGCGCCCACGGCGGCGGCGAAGCGCACCGTCTCGAGCCGCGTCAGGTTGCGGTGGATCCACTTCTCCTGCTTCGGCGCCGTCATCCCCACCCAGAGGACGTCCGGCGCCGCCGCGTTCACCGCCGCCACCATGGCGGCGTCGTCTGCGGCCGTGAACTCATCGCGAAAGGGGGGCGAGTAGATTCCGGCCACGCGGACGCCGGGGAAGTCGGCGGCCATCTTCTCCCGGATCGCCGCCAGGTTCTCATCGGTGGACCCCAGGAAGAAGCACGACGTCCCGCCCCGGGCGCTCAGGGCCGCGTTCAAGGCCAGAAAGATGTCGCTGCCGGTGACGCGGGCGCGGATGCGCCCCCCCATGATCCGCGACGCCAGCACCATCCCCACCCCGTCGGGCACCAGCAGGTCCGCGGAGTGGAGCGCGACGGCGAACGCCGTGTCGTCCCGCGCCACCTCCAGCGAGTGCGGATTGGCGCACGCCAGCCACTGCAAACGGTTGACCGTAGTCATGATTCCGATATCTCTCTCAAAAAAAATAATAGATCTTTTTATCTGATCGACGCATTCCGTTAGATTCAGGACCGTCAGATCATAGCCCAGACACTCTTCCAGTTTGTTGCCTTTCATAATATATTACAAAAATTTATGTCCAATAGTTTATTTCACACTATATATTTTCTCTTTACAAACAATTATTTCTAATTATCAAGACTCATATTACTTCTTAAAGCATTCTCAGATATATATACGACATCTACTCTTCTTAGACGAGGTTCTGATGTTGGCCATTCGAGTTCTTGATTGTATATACCAAAAACATAATAGTTTCTCTCAATTAAAAATTGATTAATAATTTGGAATGGAACATGATAGTTATTTGTTGAGCTGATTCCTACCTCTGTTTGCACCAGATCGATCGATTGTGATTGAAGTAAATCGTCTGCTCCTTTGAGAACTTCAAGATCGTACCCTTCTGTGTCGATCTTCAAGATCTCAATTTTATTTATATTCATCTCTTGACAAAACTTACTAACTGTGGTCATTCTTACTTTTGCCTCCTCGCTGATTACTATGGCTAACTCAGGTTTCAAAGTCCAGTTTACCCGCCACCAGATAGACCATGACCATGAGATTGTTCAGGGTGCGATAGCCTCGCGCCTTGGCCTTGGCCGCCTGGATCAGGCTGTTGATACC
>JAKQOW010000083.1 GCA_029565065.1 Acidobacteriota bacterium
AAGCGTTTCATGAGATTCTGAATCGGCACTTCCATGAATAGCTCGATTTTACAGGCTTCTCCAAGCCAAGTTGACAGGGTCTGGCATTTCAAGTGATGCGCGAATGCTGTCACCTGGCCCGTAATCGTAATTCGTAATCGTAATTCGCAATCGTGCTCGTAATCGTGTTCGTCATCGAGGCGCAAGGTGGGTGGGTGAATGAACGCTACCGATAACGATTTGAAGCACCCGGAACCTGCGAACCTGTGAGCCCGCAGACCCGGAACCTGCGAACCCACGAATCTGCGAACCTTTAAACTTTCCAACTTTCCAACTTTCCGACTTTCCAACTTTGCCCAAATCCCTTGTTTTTGATGATTTGACAATATTTTCACGAATTTGTGATACAGGTCATACTTTGACCCGGTGATGCGCATATGATAAGGTCGCGTGATGATAGGAAAGGGTGGTTATCATGTTTGACCTGACTCGGTTGACCTATTGCGTGGAACAGGCCCGGATGGAGATCCTGCAGGGCCGTGTCCTGTCCGGAATCGACCAGATCCACCATCTGAAGAAAAACGGCCACCAGGTGGACGTCTCCATCATCGAGGATATCGTCGACCTCCCCTCCCTGATGAAGTACCTGTACGACGAGACGTTCCTCGGCGACGCCATCACCGCCACCCGCTGCCTGGCGGCGCTCAAGGAGCTCGACTACCCGGTGGACCGGCAGAAGATCAATTACATCCGCTACAAGAAGCTGTCCATGATGGGCCTGCGGCTCAACACTTACTATGACAACGCCCGGCCCGCCTTCGCCTCGCTGCTGCGCACCCTGCGCTCGTTCTTCGCCGAGATCGGCGACTATCGGGAGTGCATGCTCCATAAAACCGACGCGCGGATCACCTTCGAGGAGGACGTGATCGTCCGCTTCGCCAACGAGTCGTTCCGCGACCTTTTCCTCCAGATCGCCTTCCAGCAGGCCATCGAGTTCGGGCTGAGCTTCCACTGGGAAAATCACCACTCCATCCTGAACCAGGAGCTCACCGGCCGCCTGAGCTGGTCGCTGATCCAGCCCCAGAGCAACCTGCCCAAGGAGTGGTACCACGGCATCAAGGGGAAGTTCGACGAGTTCATCCGCTCGCTCATCGCCAAGCTGGAAACCCTCGACATGCCGCGCTACTTCCCCTCCAGCGGCAAGGTCAGCGACCTGGTCTGGGTGATCTTCTCCCGCGACTACACCGTGGGGCAGCGGATCAGCTCCACCATGCGCAACTACGCCACCCTCCAGATCCAGGACCTGGAGCTCCTCGAAGGCTACCTGGGCCAGGACGAGGGCGGGGTGGGCGCCTTCATCTGTTACGTCTCCTTCAACGATTTCGACGTCATCTCGGCCATCGTCCGCCACAAGCTGACCCGGGCCAACATGGGCGCGCCGGTGATCATCTTCGCCGAACCGCTCTTCTTCAAGGTGGTCAAGGACCGCAGCCTGCTCTTTCCGGGATGCGAATTCATCCAGGCCATCAGCCCGGAAAACATCCAGAACCTGGAATTCACCCTGGCCAAGGTGCAAGGCTTCCGCCGCCGCTTCGTCCGTCTGCCGTTGAACATGGAATGCGAGGCGGCGCTGCGGCAGGGCGTCGAGCACACCCGGGCGACGCCGGTCAGCCCCGGCGGCACCTTCATCAAGACCCACAAGTCGGTGCCGGTGTTCACCCGCGCCGAGGTGACGCTGCGCGACCCGCTGGCCGGGTTCGAGGACACCTTCAGCGGCCGGGTGATCTACAACGCCGCCGGCGGCACGGCGGTGGAGTTCGACAACCTGATCCCCTTCGACAAGTTCCAGCGCCTGCGCGACCTGTCGCTGGACCGCCACCGGAAGGTGCTGGACACCCTCAAGCGGTCGCGAGTCTGAACCGGCCGTCCCCCCGTCCCGACGAATCCCGAACCGTCGCCGCCGCATCCATCGCGGTCCGGGCGGCGATCCGGCCGCCCGCGCCGGGATGCCCCTTTTTCTGGTGGCCATCCGCCGGGCGTGGGATTACAATACCCGGCTTGACTGGCTGTGGAGGCGAAACGTCATGATCGATGTGCAGCGGATGCGCGACACCCGCAATCTCGATATCAAGAAGGTCGGGGTCAAGGGGGTGACCTACCCCATCATCGTCCTGGACCGCGCCCGGGAGACCCAGTCGACAGTGGCCGCCATCAGCATGTACGTGGACCTGCCCCACCACTTCAAGGGCACCCACATGTCGCGGTTCATCGAGATCCTCAACGAGTACCGCGGCGAGATGACCGTGCACAAGATGCCCGAACTGCTGCAGGCGATGCGCGACCGCCTCGAAGCCGAGACCGCCCACATCGAAATCGAGTTTCCCTACTTCATCGAGAAGGAGGCGCCGGCCAGCCGGGCCCGCTCGCTGATGGATTACCAATGCTTCTTCCTCGGCACGCTGGGCGCCGAGCTGGATTTCATCCTGGGCGTGCGGGTGCCCCTGACCAGCCTGTGTCCCTGCTCCAAGGAGATCAGCCGCTACGGCGCCCACAACCAGCGCTCGCTGGTCACCGTGCAGGTGCGGAGCCGCGATTTCATCTGGCTGGAGGAACTGATCGGGCTCGTGGAATCCTGCGGCAGCTCCGAGCTCTACGCCCTGCTCAAGCGCGAGGATGAGAAGCACGTCACCGAGCGCGCCTACGAGAACCCGGTGTTCGTCGAAGACCTGGTCCGCAACGTCGCCTTGAAACTGCGCGAGGACCCGCGGGTCGCCTGGTTCACGGTGGAAGCCGAGAACTTCGAGAGCATCCACAACCATTCCGCGTACGCCTTCATCGAGATGGACAAAGAGCACGACGGTGACATCGCCCTATAAGCACGCGGTCACGATCTATACCGACGGCGCCTGCAGCGGCAATCCCGGGCCGGGCGGCTGGGCGGCCGTGCTCCTGTCCGGCGACCATCGCAAGGAGATCAGCGGAGCCGCGCGCCACACCACGAACAACATCATGGAGCTGACCGCCGCCATCCAAGCGCTCCGGCAGCTCCGCGCACCCAGCCGGGTCACGCTGTTCTCCGACAGCCGCTACCTCGTGCAGGGCATGACCGAGTGGCTGCCCAACTGGATCCGGAAAGGATGGCGCCGGCCGGGTGGCACCGTGGCCAACCGCACGCTCTGGGAGGAACTGCACCGGTTGGCCGGCCACCATGCGGTCACGTGGCGCTGGATACCGGCCCACCACGACGACCCGATCGCCTCCCATCCTGAGAACGCCCGCTGCGACGAGTTGGCCCGCGCCGCGATCGAAGCCATGGAGGGGGATGACGGGGGCGGTGCGGCAGCGGCGCCGGATGATCCGCTCTGAGGGCCGAAGGTCAGTCGGCGGCCGCGGGGGCGGGACGGCGGGCGCGCCACCAGCGCAGCGCCTTGTCCTTGACCACGACCAGCAGCACCAGCGTCAGGAACATGGGCACGAAGACAGCGAACGCCTCCAGCAGGTTGAGGGAGTGTCCGAACTGGCGCACCAGCCCGATGTTCCACGCCGAGCCGTAGATGATGAGCAGGTGCAGCCAGTAGATCGTCAGCGTTTCCGAGCCCACCAGCCGGATGATCCAGGGGACCGAGCGGACCTTGCGGGCCAGCGCCGAGATGCCGGTGAAAATGAGCACGACGCAACCCAGCCGGAGCCACAGGCTGTGGGCGGCCAGCGTCCCGAACTTCAGCGTGGCCGGCAGCTTCAGAAACAGCCAGTAGATCGGCAGCCCGAAGGCCAGCACGGCGAGCCCCGCCAGGAAGAAGGCGCCGTGCCAGTCGTCGCGCGTCCGGAAGCGGGACTGGTGCCAGTGGGCGGCCAGGATGCCGCCGTACATGAAGCCCACCCACGGCACCATGGGAAAGTACGAGTTGAAATTGCCGCCGATGTAGAAGTTCCACAATTGCGGCGACGCCGCCTGGCCGTTGAGGAACCAGAGCAGGGGGCTGAGCAGGAAGAGGAGCGGCATGGCGATCCCGATGTAGGTGAGAAACCGCCGGCGGGTGCGGAGCAGGGCGATGAGGATATGCAGACTCAGCAGATTGGCGGCGACGCATTGCAGGATGTCCACGTTCATCCAGGAGAGCCATTGGGTGGCATTCAACGGCGTCGTGAAGATCTGCAGCGGATTGCTGAATGGCAGGTGGAGCGTATAGCCGATGAACAAAAGCAGCGCGACGCGGCGGAGGCGCCGCCAGAGGCGCGGCGACCAGCGCAGGTACTCGTCCCAGTAGCGGGTGGTGGCCACGTAGAAGGCGAATCCGCTCACGAACAGGAACGTCGGCGCGGTCAGGCCGCGGAAATGCTGCCATTCGGCGAACAGGGTGGTGCGGCGGATGGAGTCGCTCAGCAGATCGTTGAACGTGTGGCCGAACACCATCATCACGCAGGCGTAGGCCCGGACGATGTCCACGAATAGCAGACGCTGGCTGGAGGAACCCTGAACGTTGCCGGTGGTCACGGAAGCCTGCCTGGGGGATTCTCCCGTGCGGGCCGGCGGATTCGAGATTGGTGGCGGCGCCGCGCAGGTCGGCGGGCCGGACGTCTCGGGCGAATCGGGAGCGCCGGCCTCGCATCCAAAGTGTATCACAGGTCCCGCCGGCGCCCGCAAGCGTTTTACCCCGCGGACGGAATCGGTGACTCTGTTATAATGGGTTCAATTTTCGGCCGGTCAACTTCCACGGTTATTTGATAACGCGCGACGCATCATACCGGGCCATATATCATTGTTTCGGAGGATTCATCCCATGGATATCTGGTTTATCCGCGTCATTTTCTGCTGCCTGCTCGCCTATGCCTCCTTCGCCCTCCGGCCGTTCGGGAGCAACCTGCCCGCCAACCTGATCGCGGGGGGCGTGCTGGCGCTCGCCATCATCCTGTTCGAGATCCGGATCCGCCGGCTGAGTCTCCGGACGCTGATCGGGGCGCTGATCGGCTCCATCACCGGCATCATCGGCGCGACGCTCATCTCGCTGGTGCTCAGCCGGATGACCGCCATCCCCGCCGCGGCCGGCACCTTCCTCCAGGTGCTGATCATCATGCTCATGGCCTATGTGGGCCTCATCGTGGGCGCCGACAAGGGCAATCTTCTGAACGCGAAAGTCTTTGAGGGGCTGTTCAGCGCCGACCGGTCGCCGCTGGTCTGCCCCAAGATCATCGACACCTCGGTGATCATCGACGGCCGCGTCGCCGATATCTGCGAGACCGGCTTCCTCGACGGCGTGTTGGTGCTGCCGCAGTTCGTCCTGCACGAGCTGCAGATGATCGCCGACTCGTCGGATTCCATCAAGCGCAACCGCGGCCGCCGCGGGCTCGACATCCTGCAGCGCATCCAGAAGACGGTGGGCGTCAACGTGCAGATCGTCGAGAAGGACTTTCCCGAAGTCAAGGAAGTGGACCTCAAGCTCATCGAACTGGCCCGGGAGATGGAGGGCAAGATCATCACCAACGACTTCAACCTGAACAAGGTGGCCCAACTGCGGGGCGTCAGCGTGCTGAACATCAACGAGCTGGCCAACGCCCTCAAGCCGGTGGTCCTGCCCGGCGAAACCATGAAGGTGTTCATCCTGAAGGAAGGGAAGGAGGAGAACCAGGGCGTGGCCTACCTGGACGACGGCACAATGGTGGTGGTGGACGAGGCGCGATCCCTGATCAGCCGCAACGTGGAGATCGTGGTGACCAGCCTGCTCCAGACCACCGCCGGCAAGATGATCTTCGGCAAGATCGGCCGGGTGCTGGGCCCGACCACTGCGGAGCAGAAAAATGGCAAATCCCGTTGACGGCGCCGGTCCGGCCGCCGCGCCGGGCGAGCTGCGGATCGGCACCGGCGTGGATGTGCACCGCCTGGTCCCGGGCCGCCCCCTCTGGCTGGGCTGCATCCAGATCGATCATCCGCTGGGGCTCGAGGGGCACTCCGACGCCGATCCGCTGGCCCACGCGATCACCGACGCCATCCTGGGCGCGCTGGGGCAGCGGGACATCGGCTGCCACTACCCGCCCGGCGAGGCGCAGTGGCGCGGCTACCCGGGCATCCGGTTCCTCGAGGACATGCGCGACCTGCTGGCCCGATGGAGCTGGGCCATCGTCAACGCGGACGGCGTCATTGTGGCCGAGCGCCCGAAACTCGCTCCGCACATCCCCCGTATGACGGTGCGTGTGGCCGAAGGCCTCGGCGTGGAACCCGGCCGGGTGGGCATCAAGGCCAAGACGTTCGAAGGGCTCGGCTTCACCGGCCGTGAGGAAGGGATCATGGCGCAGGCCGTGGTCCTGCTGCAGAAGATCCGCTGACGGGGCGCCGCCGGCGGGGCATCCCGGGGAACAATCCGGAAAGGAACACGATGAACAAGCTGCGCGTCTGGTTCGCCGTCGCAACGATCGCCGCCCTGGCCGGCCTGGCCGCCGGAGCGGAGGTGTATCCCCTGGCCCAGGTCAAGCGGGGCCAGAGCGCCATCGTCCGCACGTGTCTGGAGGGCCGCCAGGTCGTGGAGTTCCCGGCGGAGGTGCTGGGGGTGCTGGAGAAGTCGATCTCCGGCTACGACGTGGTGCTCATCCGGCTGAGCGGCGCCGAGATCGAGCGGACGGGCCCGTTCTCCGGCATGAGCGGCTCGCCGGTCTACATCGACGGCAAGCTCATGGGGGCGCTGGCGTACTCGTTCCCGTACACCACCGACCCGGTCGCCGGCGTCACGCCGTTCGAGCAGATGCGGGCGCTGTTCGGCACCGAGCCGGGTCCGGTCGCCGCCGGCGGTCCGGGCGGCGTTCTGGACATGGGGGCGATGCTGGATCGCATGGCCAGCGCGGACGTGCACACGGCGCTGGCACTGCCGCCGCCGGCCGGCGGCGGTGAGGCGGCCGCGCTGCGGCCCATCGGGACGCCGCTCATGCTGTCCGGCGGCACGCCGGCGGCGCTGGAGCAGTTTCGGGACGCCTTCCGCGACCTCGGCTTCGTGCCGGTGCTGGGCGGCGCGTCCGCCGGCGCCACCGACGGCGCTGCGGCGGGATCCCCGTCTCTGGCGCCCGGGGCGGGCGTTGTGGTCACCCTGGTGCGGGGCGACATCGGCATGGGCGCCGGCGGCACCGTGACCGAGGTGGACGGCGAGACCGTGTACGCCTTCGGCCATCCGTTCCTGCAGGCGGGGCGGACCGCCATGCCGCTGCACGATTCCGAGATCCTCGCCGTCGTCCGCAATCTGAACAACTCGTTCAAATTCTTCACCACCGGCCAGCCGGTGGGCGCGGTGCTCCAGGACCGCCTCCTCGGGATCATGGGCCGGCTCGGCGCCCGGCCGGACCTGGTCCCGGTCGCGGTCACCGTCGAGACGCCGCGCAAGCCGCCCGCGGCGTTCGCCGTCGAGGTGGTGCGCGACCCGTTCCTGACGCCGTTTCTGATCAATTACGCCCTGTTCAATTTCCTGCAGGCGGAGGAGCGGGCCATCGGCGCCGCCACCATCGACATCACCGCGGAGATCACCCTGGCCGGCGGCGAGACGATTCCGATCCGCAACGTCATCTCGAGCCCGCTCACCGCGGCCCAGCAGGCGGCGCTGTTCGTGGCGGTGCCGCTGCAGTACATCTTCAGCTCCGGGTACAAGGAGCTCGACGTCACCGGCGTGAGCGTCAAAGCCGTAATCCGCGACGAGTTGAGCGCCGCACGGATCGATTCGGTGCAGGTGGACCGGGCGGAGGTCCGGGCGGGCGAGACCGTCAACCTGAAGATCAATCTCCAGTTGCAAGACGGGCGGATGACCGCCATGGGCTTCCCGCTGCACCTGCCGGCGGACCTGCCCGCCGGCCCGGTGCAGGTGTTCGTCGGTGACGGGACGACGCTGACCCAGCTGGATCGCCAGCTGGAGCCGGGCCTGTTCACCGTGTCGACGGCCCGGCAGCTCGTGGGCGCGCTCCGGAACTTGCGCCAGAACGCCACCGTCTACGTCAAGCTCTACCGGAAGGGCGACGGGATCTTCTCCCGCGGCCACTCGTTCCCGGCCCTGCCGGCGTCCTGGCTCGACATCTTCAGCGGCTCCCGCACCCAGGGAGCCAGCGTGCCATTGCGTTACATCCATTTCCTGGAGAAAAGCCTTGGAGACCAGAATTATGTCATCACCGGCGCTCAGAACTTCCAGCTGGATATCCGTCCGGAATAGCCGATGGTCCGGCGCCGCGCGCGCCCTGGCCGTCGCGCTGCTGGTCCTGGCGGCGCTGCCGGCGGCGGCGCAGGCGGTCCGGCCGAGCTGGTACGAGCTGGATTCGTACGAAGATTTCAGCGCGGGGAAGGTCAAGGGCCTGGCGGTCACCGACGACGGGCGGCTCGTCCCCGCGCCTGTGCTTCGTGAGCTGGGCGATTCGGGCCAGCCGTACGTCCTGTCGGCGGTGCGCGACGCGTCCGGGACGGTCTATTTCGGCACGGGGCATGACGGCAAGGTCTTCAAGCTCCAGCCCCAGGGCGGCGTGACCGAGGTGCTCGATGCCGAAGAGCCCGACATCTTCGCGCTGGCGGCGGGGCCCGACGGCACGCTGTACGCCGCGGGCAGCCCCGGCGGCCGGATCTACCGCGTGGGCCGCGACGGCAAGAGCGCGGTGATGGCCGAGCTCAAGTGCAAGTACGTCTGGGCGCTGGCCCTGGGCCGCGACGGCGCGCTCTACGCCGGCACCGGCGTGGAGGGGCGCATCTACCGCGTGGACGAGGGGGAGCCCGCTGTGGTGTTCGACTCGGACCAGACCCACGTGCTGAGCCTGGTGACGGAGGCCGACGGGCATCTCCTGGCCGGTACGGCGCCGGCCGGCTATCTGCTGCGCGTCGGGACCGACGGCCGGGCGGTGTCGCTGTTCGACGCCCCGCTGGCCGAAATCCGCCAGATCGCCGTGGACCGCTACGGGGTGGTGTACGCGCTGGCCTATGGCAAGGAGTCGGCTGACGGCGAGACGAAAACCGCCGGTGCGGCCGCCGACGCGATCGCGGCCGACGTGGTGGTTTCCGTGTTCCAGCGGGACGAAACGCCCAAGGCCAAGCGGACGAAGACCGACGCGATGGCCGCCGCCATCGGCGCGGCGGGAACCGCATCGGCCGACGTGGCGGCGGTCTACCGTTTGGACAAATCAGGCGGCGTGGTGCCGGTCTGGCGCTCCGAGGAGGACAAGGCGTTCGCCTTCGCCCTGCAGCCCGACGGCACGGTGATCCTGGGCACCGGCACCCGGGGACGGTTGCTGGCCCGGCAGCCCGACCGGGCGCAGCTGGTGCTGGCCGAGTCGGGTCAGGAACAGGTGACCGCGCTGCTCCCGGGCGCCGACGGCATCCTGGTGTTCACGTCGAACCAGGGCCGGGTGTATCGGCTGGGCGTCGAGGCGGCGGCCGCCGGCGAGTGGGTGTCCGATGTGGCCGACGCAGGCGCCGTCGCCCGATTCGGCGTTCTCCAAACCGTGGTGGCGCCGCTGCCCGAAGGCGTGCGCGGCGAGTATGCGTTCCGCTGCGGCAACACCGCCCGGCCCGACGCCACGTGGTCCGACTGGCAGGCGTTGACGGGCGGCGAGGCCGTCTACGCCATCGGTGCGCCGCCGGCGCGCTATTTTCAGGTGCGGGTCTCCCTGGCCGCCGGCGGCGGGAAAGCGCCCGGCCTGGCGGGGCTGTGGGTGGAGCGCCTGGCGGTGAGCTACGCCCAGCGGAACCAGGCGCCCCGGCTGCTGGCCGTGGCGGTGAATCCGCCGGGTGTGGTCTTCCAGAAGCAGCCGCCCATGATGCAGCCGGGCGAACCGCCCGACTACGGCGCCGCGTCCACGCTGGAGCTGCCGCCCCACATCCTGGCGGCGCTGACCCGGATGAGCGGGGCGATGCAACTGCCCAAGATCTTCAAGACCGGCCAGGTGTCGTTGAGCTGGACCGACGAGGACCCCAACGGCGACCTGCGGGAATACGCCGTGGACATGCGCCCCGTGGGCGCCGCGGCCTGGACCCGCCTGACCGCCGCCCTCCGGGAGCAGTATCTCAACGTGGATCCCGACGTGCTGGCCGACGGCGACTACCTGTTTCGGGTGACCGTCTCGGACGCCCCGGCCAATCCGCCGGGCGAGGCGGGCGCCGACACGCTGGTGAGTCCGGTGGTCACCGTGGACACGCGGCCGCCACGGCTCCGGGCGCTGGAATCCGGCCGAACCGCCCAGGGCCTGGAGGTCCGGATCGAGGCGACCGACGAGCGCAGCCCCATCCACGCGCTGGAGTACTCGGCGGACGGCGGGCGGCGCTGGGAGCCGCTCTTCCCCGAGGACGGCATCTGCGACCAGACGCTGGAGCGGGCGAAACTGGCCGTGCCGGCGCTGGCCGCCGAGGTGCGGCAGCTCCTGGTGCGGGCCATGGACCACGCCGGCAACGTCGCGGTGCTGGCCGTGGAGCCGCCCGCTCAGAAATAGCCGGTTTCATTTCACCAGGTGAGGAGACACGCTGTGACTCGACCTGTCACCGCCGTCGTCGGGACCGCTCTGGCGTTGGGTATCCTTGGCATTGTACTCGCCGCCGGGGTCGATCCTTCCACCGCTACCGCCGATCCGGGTGCGGCACTGCCCACGCTCCGGGAGCAAGCGGCGCTCCGCCAGGAGTGGCTGCGGCTGCGCCTGGAGCGGCACCTGCCGGCGGTCATGCGCCGGGCGGGCGCGCCCATGTGGCTCGTGATCGCCGGCGAGTACAACGAGGACCCGGTGTTCTTCTCGCTGGTGGCGCCTACCGAGCTGTCGGCGCACCGGCGCTCCATCCTCGTCTTCTGCGACCGCGGTGAGGCCGGCGTGGAGCGGCGCGTCATCGGCGGCAGCGACAGCGGCGGGCTCTACCAGCCGTATCGCGACCCGGAGCTGGCCCGGCAGGTGTCGCGCGACCGGCTGGCCTGGGAGCTGCTGCGGCGGCTGGTGGAGGAACGCCAGCCGGCGTCCATCGCGGTGAACATCTCCACGGGCACGGCGCTCGCAGACGGCCTGTCCGCCGGCGACCGCGAGCTCCTCGAGACGGCGCTCGGGCCGTCCTGGTCGGCCCGCCTGGTCCGGAACGACAACCTGGCGGTGGAGTACCTCTCCCTGCGCCTGCCGGAGATGCTCCCCTTCTACCGGCGGCTCATGGGCATCGCCCACCACCTGATCGGGCGGGCCTTCTCGGCCGAGGTGATCGTGCCCGGCCAAACCACCACCACCGATGTGGTCTGGTGGCTGCGCCAGGAGGCGGCCCGTCTCGGCTGCGGCGTCTGGTTCCACCCCACGGTGGACGTGCAGCGCCGCGGACTGGGCGGCGGATTCAAGCCCCCGGACGACACCGAGACCGTCATCGAGCCGGGTGACGTGATCCACGTGGACCTCGGGCTCACCGCCGCGGGGCTGGCCACCGACACCCAGCACATGGGCTACGTGCTGCGGCCCGGCGAAACGGATGCGCCGGCGGGTCTGAAACAGGCGCTGGCGGTGGGCAACCGCCTCCAGGACATCGTGTGCGCCGCGATGCGCCCGGGGCGGACCGGCAACGAGGCGCTGGCGGCCGCGCTGGCGGCCATGCGTGCCGAAGGGATCCAGGGGGCCGTCTACTCTCATCCCGTGGGCGACCACGGCCATGGCGCCGGTCCGGTCATCGGCCTGTGGGACCGGCAGGAGGCCGTCCCGGTCCGCGGCGACCGGGCGATCCGGGCCGACACCTGGTGGGCCGTCGAGCTGTACGCCGCCCCGCCGGTGCCCGAGTGGGACGGCCAGGAGGTGCGGATGATGCTGGAGGAGGACGCCGTGCTCACCGCCACGGGGACCCAGTGGGTGCTGCCGCGGCAGGAGAAGTTTCACCTCGTGGGGAAACGGTGAATGGGTGAATCGGGGCGGGGAGATTGCTATTGATCAATTCCATTGATCATTTTTGATCGAACATTTTTCATTGGTCATTTCGGATCATTGGTTATTGGTGATTGTTTATATTTTATCTGCTATTTGGAAACGAGTCCGTTTTGCTGTTGATGGGATCTGGGATCTGGGAACAAGGTCCCGCACCGAGGTCCCAGGTCCGATATCCGAAATCCGATGTCCGATGTCCGAATTCCGATGAGGCCGTCCCTGCAGGCATGCTCGATTTTGGGTATCGGCCCCGTCTGCCAGCGCCGCACGATTGGTTCAGCCGCCCATCATCTCCTCGACGGTGGCCAGCAGGATGTCATCGGCCGTGGCCGCCGCCCGGAGGGCGGGCGTGAAGCCGGACTTTGAGAACAGGGCGTAGTCGACACGCAGCCCGGGATTCTGTGAAACGAGGCTTCGCGTCTTGTCCTTGAGTTCCTCTAGAATGTTGATCCCCACCGGTCGGGCGGACCATTTGCATTCCCCCGCCAGCATCCGCCGCTCGCGGTCACTGATCGCCAGCACGTCGATTTCCCCCGCGCGGTCCCACCACCCCCCGATGCGGTCGGGCCGGAACGGGAGCCGGCCGGTCCCGGCCAGCCGCGCCACGTGGAAGCGGGCTGCGTCCTCGAAGGCGCCGGCCACGTATCCGTCGAAGCTCGGGCGGACCTCCTGCTCCAGGATGGCATCCCCCAAACCCATCTCAAGGGCGGAGCCGTGCGGATGGACGTAGCGGAACCAGAAACGGAGGAACGGGTCGGTGATCCGATACAGCCCCTTCTTGCTCTTTTCCGGTCGGCTCTCCGTGACCGGCACCTCGCGCCGGACGTAGCGCATCTGCTGCAGGATGTCCAGGTAGCGTGCTGTCGTATGGGGATTCCCCAGCCCCGCCGCCTGGTCGATTTCGCCGAGGCGGGTCCGGCCGTGGGCGATGGCCCGGAGCAGGGAAAAGTAATTGCGGGGCTCGCGCAGTTCTTCCATCAGCAGCAGCCGCGGTTCGTGGTACAGGATCCCCTGGGGGTCGAGAACCCGTCGCCGGATATTGGCGAACAGATCCCGGGCATCGTCGAAGAGCGACAGATAGTAAGGCATTCCGCCCAGGACCGCCCACGCCTCCAGCTGGCGGGCGGGGGCATAGCGCGGGAAAAACGCCGGCACGTCGTTCAGTTCCAGCGGCCGCAGGAGCAGGTTGCCGGCCCGCCGTCCGTAGAGCGGGGCGTGGTAGCCCAGCACTTCGGTCTCCATCATGCCGATGTACGAACCGCAGAGCACGAGCAGGAGCGGGCGACCTTTCAGCTTCTCATCCCAGACCTTCTGCAGGATCGAGGGGATGGATCGGTTCCCGCTCATGAGATAGGTGAATTCGTCCAACACCACCACCGGACGGTCCGGCAGGTCGGCTAGGGCTTGAAACGCGCTTTCCCAGGACGGAAAGGTGAAGCCGGGGGGGACATCCGGATGCGTCGCCCGCCAGACGGCCCGGGAAAACTCGGCGAGCTGTTCGGCGTCGGAGACCATGGTGGCCACGAAGAAGAGCCCCGGCTTGTCCCGGCAGAAATGACGCAGCAGCTCCGTCTTGCCCACCCGGCGGCGTCCGTAGAGGATGAACAGGGCCGCCTGGCCCTCGGCGTACAGTGTCTCCAGTTGCGCCAGCTCCCGTTGCCGCCCGACGAACATGGTTGCCCCCTTTGTTGCGTATACAAAACAAGATTATTATAATTATAATTTGTATATTGTCAAGGTGGGTGAACACGTGGGGAGCGGTAAAAAGCGGATAATGAACAGTGAGGCGGATCGGAGAATGCGTGAGGGGGGGACACAGCGATCGATTTTTTCCATCGATCAAATTGAATGGTCATTTTGGAGTATTGGTCATTGGCAATTGCTTATATTCTGCCGGCTATCCGGAGCTGAGTTCGTTATCGAGGTTCCAGGCCCGTAAACCGATTTCCGAAGTCGATGTCCAACATTTAGGAGCGAGCCGCGATCAAGACCAGTGACGATCACTGGCCGATAAACGAAATCCAGTTCCGTCAGTGCAGGGTGCTAGAATACAACACAAGGCAAACTACTTATTCCGGGGCAGGAGGCGGTGTGATGAAGCAGGGAATAGTGGTGGCGGTCATGGCTGCAATGGTGATTCTGACTGCTGGCGGGTGCGCGGTTGATCCTGTCGCGCTGGAGGCGGAACGCCAGGAGACAGAGTTGGAGCAAATTGCCAAATTACGGGAAGCCGTTGCGCCGGTACGGGAGGGGCGGGGCGTGCCGCAGGCCGCGGCCTACACCCCGGGCGGTTCGGGGCCGCACCAGCTGGTGATTGTCCCCAAATCGGGCGAGTTGGACGAGAGCGAAAAATATGACATATGGAACTATTTTCTACCATCCGAGTTGAAACCGACATTGATCAGCGATGTAGCCCTGGTGATTGTTGTAGTCGATCAGATAGAGGTAGATCTGGGCACTCAGCAGTATAGTGACGGTCCCTCCATCACCCGTTATCGGCACGATTGTTGGGCCGAGGTGCGGATAGCGCGGACCGGGAAGTTTTTAGGAGGATTGACCGTGAAAGGAGGGGAGCCAGACGGCTTTCCTATAATTGCGCCGCGGGACCAAACTCGAATCGCTGGGCCCATCGTGGATCACGCCCAGTTCGTAGAAGCCCTACGGGGGTATTTGAAATCGGATGCCCCGCAGACCGGTGGCCCCACAGGCAGACGGGAAACCAACCGAATCGGAATGACGTTTGTAGAACTGAATCCCGGTTCGTTCACCATGGGTTCGCCGGACATTGAGGTGGGTCGAGACGGCGATGAAGCATTGCATCCGGTGACGCTGACAAAGGGCTTTTGGATGCAGACGACCGAGGTGACGCAGGCCCAGTGGGTTGCAGTGATGGGGAACAACCCTCCCGAATTCAAGGGAGCCGATCGGCCGGTGGAACTGGTGTCGTGGAATAGCGTGCAGGAGTTTATCCGAAAGCTGAATACGATGGATTCGGGGCAGGGATACCGGTTGCCGACGGAGGCGGAGTGGGAGTACGCGTGCCGGGCGGGGACGATGTGGGAACGTTACGGCGAGCTGGGCGCGATTGCATGGCACTCCGGGAACTCCGGCCATGAAACCCACCCAGTGGGCAAGAAGCAGCCGAATGCCTGGGGTCTGTATGACATGATCGGCAACGTGGAGGAATGGTGCGCGGACATCTATAGATACGACCACTTGGAAGAGGCGACCAATCCTGTGGGTCCCCAGACTGGTTCCGACCGGGTGTACCGTGGCGGATCCTATGAGAGCTTTCGCGCCGGGGACTGTCGGTCGGCCAAACGCGGCAACTTAGACACCAGCGTTCGTGGCCAAGGCCTCGGCTTCCGCCTCGCCCGGTCGTCACCATGAGCCCGTTGACCATTTATCTTTGGCACCAGCCCCGGTCATACGGCGGTGGCCCGGGCGGTGGGGCCAGTGAGGGCAAGCCGCCATTCACCCTGAAGCCATCATCATGATGAGGGTGTCAACATGAATAGAACATCTGCGCTTCTATGTTGTTTGGGCATTTTCTGGGCTGTCGGTTCGCCGACGACAGTGCCGGCGGCTGACACAGCAGGAAACAGTCAGTGCGGCTCCGGTCAATTGATCAGCACCTGCGGCGAGGGGAAGCTGTATCGCTACGGGTCGCTGCAGGTGGTTGAATTACACGGGAATTATCGGGAAATGGGCCGACAGTACGGCGTGATGCGCAAGGATGTCTTGCACGATCTGCACCAGCAGATGATGGACAATCAAACGCTGGTGACTGCCGCAAAGGATCTGGCGATGCGCGAGAAGGAACTGCAGGCGGTCTATGCGGCATATCCCCGGTATGACGAGATGATGAAGGGCATCGCGGAAACATCGGGTCTGGGTGACCATGCGTATCTGGTGTGCAGTTACATCCAACTGTTTCATGTGCTCACGTCAGACTCGCCGGCTGCGGGCGGCTGTTCGTTCAACGCCGTGTGGGGGCCCTACACGTCCGACACCAGGTTGGTTGCCGGGCGTAATTTTGATCTAAGCAAAGTCATCAACCGGTACACGGAAATCGTGGTCTACAACCCCGATGACGGGAGCATCCCCGTCGCCAAGGTGGGATACGTGGGATCGGTGTATCTGACCTCCGGTTTCAACCGGGCGGGGCTGTTTCTGGAGTTGAATAACGGTGATGTACCGTATGAACGCTGGCAGGCTCAGCATGGACCTTCGAACACCGCGACCAGTCCGAAAAACATTGACACCTACCTGGAACTCTTCCAATTGGTCCAGCAATCAGCCGACACCGCGGAATTGGACCGGCGCTTCGCGTCGGCCCGCACCACGGTCGGCTGCATCATCAACGTGGCCGACAAGAACGCCGCGTTCTCCTATGAATGGATTCCAGGCAAATACACGAAGCGGGCGCCGTTTGACAATGAATCGATGGTGGCCACCAACGACTTCATCGATCCGTCGTGGGGATTGAGATTGCCCCCGCCGGGGAGTTCCACCGACACCGGCGAGAGTGTCTTGCGGTTGTTTAATTTGATGATGATGAACTACAAACACAAAGGAGCGATCACACCCCGACTGATGATGCAGATCATGAGCACGCCGACGGCGGAGGGCGGGCCGTTCTTTCCAACTTACACCAGCTACCAGATGGTGGTCGTGCCGGCGGACCTCACGATATGGTTCAGAGTTCCGGAGCATCATGACTGGACGGAAGTGGATCTGAGCAGCCATTTCGATCCGGCGGGCCAACCGGTCGATCGTGCCACGGGCAGGGGAACGGTGGGGCGGTGAATCGGTGCATAGGTGAATAGGTGAACAGGGAAGAGGGGCCTTTCATTGATCATCTTTCATTTTTCATCTGTCATTGAACATTTGGGACGGTGAATGGGTGAATCGGTGGATCGGGAGACGGGAGACGGGAGAGGAAAGACGGGAGACGGTTCTCGGTCAGGGTCCAGAACATAAAAAGACTCTGCGTCCTCTGTGGCCTCTGTGGTGAAGACGGTCTACCCGATGTCCGAAGTCCGACGTCCGATGATCGATCACGAGCCTCGATTTCGATTACGATCACGATTACGAGCACGATTACGAGCACGAACCCACAACCATAATCCTCAACCCATAACCCTCAACCCTCAACCCTCAACGAATCGGACCTAGCCTCGAGCCTCGAGTCTCGAGTCCCGAAAAATAGACCCCGTCCGATGCCGGACGGGGCCTGATTGAACCTTGGTGTCTTCTGTGACTTTGTGGTGAGTGCCGGCGGCCTAGCCGGAGGTGGCCGCCTCCAGCCGTTTCAGGATGCTGAAGATGAACGCGGCCGAGATGAGGCAGCAGACCACAAACACCCCCCAGACCTGCCACAGCGGAAACACCACCCACATTTCGGAGCCCACGAACAGGAGCTGGTTGCCCAGCGCCGTGGCGCCCAGCCAGCCGCCCTGCATGAGGCCCTGGAAGCGGGGCGGGGCCACCTTGGAGACGAAGGACAGCCCCATGGGGCTGAGGAACAACTCGGCGATGGTCAGGACGAGGTAGGTGGAGATCAGCCAGTGCGGCGACACGCGGTCGGGCGACGGCGCGCCGTCCAGCACGGCCGGGGCGAGCAGATTGATGGAGCTGGTCACCATGATGATGAACCCGATGGACGCCAGCACCATGCCGATGCCGATCTTGCGCGGCGTGGACGGCTCCTTGCCCCGTGCCCGGAGCCAGGCGAAGAAGCCCACCACCACCGGGGTGAGGAAGACGACGAAGTACGGGTTGAACTGCTGGAAGATTTCCGGCTCGACGAGGTTGCTCGGCGAGTAGGTCCGGAACAGCAGCCAGCCCAGCGCGGCACCGCCGACGGCCATGGCTGCCCCGAGCATCCGCCGGGCGCCGGACGAGTTCTTGCTCAGCAGGAACACCAGCCCGATGATCACGCCGGCCAGCAGCAGCAGGCCGCGGATGTCGAAGATGAAGTACGTGACGGCGTCCACCGTCTTGACGGTGTAGTCGCGGGCGAAGTAGGTCAGGGTGAGCCCGTTCTGGTGGAACGACATCCAGAAGAAGATCACCACCAGGAACACCAGCCCGAGCGCCATCAGCCGCTTCTTCTCCTCGGCCCACGGCATCTCCAGCTTGGCTGCACCGGCGGCCACCTGTTGGCGCCGGTCGGGGAGCTTGCCCTTGAACAGCACGTAGGTGGCCAGCGACACCAGCATGGCCACGGCGGCGATGCCGAAGGCGTAGTTGTAGCCGGTGGCGAACACGTCGAGATACTGCCGGGCGAACGCGTTCAGGTCCGCGACCGGTCCGCCGGCCACCTTGTCGGCCAGCGGCTGCAGCGTGCCCACCTCGGCCAGCTTCCCCGCCAGCAGCTGGTGGCACAGCGACGGCACGTCGGCGTCGTAGCCGAAGCCGTTCTTCTCCAGGTACCAGGTGCGGATGTACCGGGCGGCGTTGGGCGCGAACACGGCGCCGATGTTGATGCCCATGTAGAACAGGCTGTACGCCGAGTCGCGCAGCTTGCTGTAGGCGGGATCATCGTACATCTGGCCCACCAGCGCCTGGAGGTTCCCCTTGAACAGGCCGTTGCCCAGGGCGATGGTGAAGAGCCCCAGGATGGCGAACGGCAGGCCCATGCCGGGGATGGCCATCAGCACGTAGCCGATGAACATGATGATGATGCCCGTCATGATGGTGCCCTTGTAGTTCTGGCTGCGGTCGGCGATGAAGCCGCCCAGCAGCGCCAGGGCGTAGATCAGGAAGTAGAAGCCGCTGTAGATCCAGCCGGCCTCGTTTTGGGCCAGGCCGTACTTGGCCTGCAGGAACATGACCAGGATGGCCATCATGGTGTAGAAGCCGAAGCGTTCGCCCATGTTGGCGAAGAAGGCGACGATCAGTCCCTTCGGATGTCCTTGAAACACCGGTCCTCCTTGGCGGAATATTGCGTAGCCGATTCCGTCATCCCGCTCATGGGCCGGCCGGCTGGAAGAGCCGGTCCAGCAGGGCGGGCGGTATGTCGAACGTGGCCCGGAGCGACGGGCCCTGGGCCGCCACCGTGAAGCTGGCCAGGATGGTCTCCGCGTCGGTGGGCGACCGGCCGGCGGCCACCAGGGCCAGCGAGACGAAATGTTTCAGCAGCAGCGCGATGCCGGCCGCATCCTCGCCGCGCCGGCAGGTGAGCTGCACGACGCAGGCTCCCCGGCCCGCCGGTTCCAGATTCCAGGCCAGCTCGGTGATCCCCGCGAACAGCCGCCGGAGCGTGGCGTAGGACGATCCGCCCGGTCCGGTGCCCAGCAGATGGGCCATGAGTCCTTCGCCGAGGTAGAGGGTCAGGGCGCCCGCGCCGCCCGTGCCGGTGAGCAGGGCCGGTGGCGGGGTGTCGAGCCGGCGGGGTTGGCGGAGCGCGGCCAGCGTCTCCGCCTTGCCCGTCACGAGGAGATCGCGGCGGGGGAAGCAAAAGCAGAGCGGCGGGTCGGCGCCCGGCTCCCGGAGCTGGAAGAAGGCCACCCCGGGCGACGGACT
Organism: Acidobacteriota bacterium; assembly: GCA_029565065.1. Taxonomy (GTDB): domain Bacteria; phylum Acidobacteriota; class JAAYUB01; order JAAYUB01; family JAAYUB01; genus JAAYUB01. The sequence goes on from JAKQOW010000083.1 coordinate 19,387, forward strand.
GACCGGCGTTGCCCGGTCGCCCAGCGCCTTCAGAATGGCCGCTTCCTGAAAATCGCCCTGCAGCCAGACGCCCAGGAACACGTCGTCATCCCGCCGGATGCCCGTCAGGGCTAGGCCGTCCAGCCGCGCGGCCGCGGGGAGCAGCCCGGCGTTCCGAGCCCGCTGGAGCACGGGCTCCACCGCGGGGAACATCTTCAGGAGCGTCTCGCGCGCGGCGGGCTGGCGGGCCAGGTCCGTCGTGGCGTAAAAATCACAGCCGCCGGGGAGCGCCGACACCCAGTCGGGCAGGGGCTCCGGCGCGGCTGCGCCGGCGGCACCGAGGGCGGACCACAGGCTGACCACGCACCAGGCGGCGGCGGAAAGCCGCCGGCGAGCGGGTCGGCCGGTGAAGTGGCGGGAGTCACTCACTGTCGAACCAGCTCTGGTCCACCGACGAGGAGCTGTCGAACTCGTGCAGCATGGACTTCTGGGAGCCTTTCTGTTCCAGCTCGGTGCGTTTGCTCAGAAGGACCGAGTTGACGAGGTTGGCCGGGTGGTACTGGACCGTGACCGTCCGGTGCCCCGCCGGATCGATGATCAGCTCGGTGGAGATCAACGCCCGCAGGTGGGTCATCAGGTCGTTGACCAGGTCCAGCTGCCGGTTCTGGGGCTTGAAGCCGAGGAGTTGGCGGATGGTTTTTTCCACGTCCGGCGTGCCCATGGCCACGAAGGTGGTCATGCCCTTGACGACGGCCTCCATCACCTTGTCGAACGACTCGGGCGAGTTGAGCTCGTCCACGAAGAGGATGTCCTGGTCCTGCCGGAGCGCCTCGTCGATCCCCTGCTCGATGCTGTTCATGTCAGAGCCGATCTCGCGCTGGGTGACGAGGCACAGGTTGTTGCGATGGCTGAACTGAATGGTGGGCTCCAGCACGGTCACGAGGCGGTTCTGGGTGGCGTTGAGGTGCTCCACGATGGAGGCCAGGAACGCGCTCTTGCCGCCGCGGCCTTTGCCGTGGACCACCCAGAGACCGCCCCGGAGCCCCTTCAGCGCGTGCAGAAAATCATCCGGCAACTGGTACGAACTCAGGGACGGGATGTCATGGGGGATGACCCGCATGGCGAAGGCCAGCGAGCCGCGCTGGCGGAACAGGTTCACCCGGAAGCGGGCGAGCCCCTGGACGGAGTAGGAAAAATCGAGGCTCTTGACCCGGTCCAGGTACATCTTTTTGGCCTCGGTGGTCGGCTGTTCCACTACGTAATTGGGCAGGATTTCCAGCGCGATGGCCATGGTCTGGCCCGGATTGAGCGTGGTGTTCGGCACCTTGAGCAGCTTGTTGCCCACCCGGTAGGTGATGCAGGCCCCGGGAAACATGTAGATCGTGGTGGCCTGGTTCTCGATCCCGGCGACGAGGTACTTGTCGAGCACCGACAACTCGGCGGGCTTGGCGGGTTTGGCGGCGGATGGGCCGGCGGCGGGTTCACTCACGGGTGGCTCCTCGCGCGTGTCATTCCCGGCGGCCGGCGACACGGTTCCGGACGGCCGGCGGCGCCATTATACCAAAATCACCGCGGGGAAATCCTTTGTTTTTGGCAGCCCTTTCAATACAATAGAGCGTCATGAATCACCTCCGCGTGCTGCGAGCCACACTCTGCTGGGCGGTCCTGGGCATGGCCGGTCTGGGAGGTGTCGCCGCGGCTGCCGACGCCGACCGCGTCAACGAAATCATGTTCCTGGTAGGCGACAGCCGCCTGAACGAAGCGCTGGAGCAGGCCCACCTGCTCATGACCCAGGAGCCGGAGGACGTCCGCGGCTATTACTACTTTACCTGGGTGCTCGCCAAGCTGGACCGCCTGGCCTGGGGGGAGCGCTACTTTCTGGAAAAGCTCAAGCGCGACCCCGACAACGCCTATTACCTGTTCGCGCTGGGGACGAACTACCGCATTCAGACCGACTACCCGCGCGCCATCGAATTTCTGGAAAACGCCATCGCCCGCCGGCCTCGCCAGGACATGTTCTTCGACATCTACCTCCTGGCGGTGGATGTCACGGGCGAGCATCAGCGCGCGCTGAACTTCCTGCTGGGGCTGCACCGGATGGACCCGGACAACTGCTACCTCACCAGCTCCATCGCCGAGCTTCATTATTACCTCGACGATTACAACGGATTTTTGCGGTGGGAGGAGATCGCCCGCGCCCAGAATCCCGAGATCCTTGCCACGTCGATCCTGACCATCACGCGGTATCAGATGGAGGGACGCGACGACAAAGCCATGGCGCTGGCCCGGCAGCGGGCCGACGAGGCGGACCGTGCCGGCCGGCTGCGCGACAAGGCGTATTACCTCCTCCAGATCAGCAACCTGCACCTGTATGCCAACGAGTACGAACAATGCCGCGCGACGGCCGACGAAGCATTCAGCCTCTGCAACATCATCGGGGACGAGGAGCTCAAGCGCTACCTCGAACGGCTCTACGCCGACTACTACACTCAACTGGGAGACTACCTGCTGGCCCAGGAGCACTACCGGAACGTCCTGCTCCATGCCGAACAGATCAAGCACATCCGGCGGCAGGCCGACATCCACGTGCTGCTGGGCATTAATAGCGAGCGGATGGGCAACTTGCAGGGGGCGTTGGACGCCTACAACCAGGCGCTGGTACTCTCCGTGAAGGTGCAGCAGCGGAGCAGCCAGGTGCTGGCGCTCAAAAAACTGGCTGATCTCAAGCACCGGCTCAACGAGTACGATGACGCCGAGGCCTTCTACCAGCAGGCCCTGCGCATGACGCGGGAGATGAGCGACCCGTTCACCGAGAGCGTGCTCGAGAGCGACCTGGGGCTGCTGGACCAGACCCGCAAGCAGCACGAAGCCGCGATGGAGCATTTCCGGAAATCGCTCGATATTGCGGATCGGATGCGTCTCCAGTACCAGAAAGGCGTCGTGCTGGAGTGCATGGGCTGGAGCCTGTTCAAGATGGACCGTCGCGCCGAGGCCTACACCTACGTGGAAAACGCCCGCCGGCTGTTTGCCGAGATCCGCGACGACGGCGCGGTCGCCGACTGCGACTGGGTGATCGGACACTTCCTCTACAAGCAGGATCAGTTCGTCGAGGCCTTGGAACAGTTCCAGAAGGTGCTGGCCGCGACCAGGCGGCTCAACAGCCGGGCGTTCGAGGTGGGCACGCTGCGGGCGATGGGCGCCTGCTATAGGAAACTGGGCCGGACCACGGAGGCGATCGACCATTACCAGCGGGCGCTGGACTATCTGGAGGAGATCGAGAACTCGCTCCTGAACTACAAGGAGCGGGTCGGTTTCGGCGAGGACCTGTTCAGCAATTACGAGTCGCTGATCGCCATCCACGAGGAATTGTACCGGCGGCACGGCCGGGCGCAAGACATGGCCGAGGCGTTCCGCTTGTCCGAGAAGGCAAAGGCGCGCAACCTGTCGGCGACCATCGCCCAGACCCGCCTCCTGCAGCACATCGGCGGGGTGTCGCCGGAGCGGAACACCGAGTTCCTGCTGCTGAGCCGCAAACTGGAGGATCGGCACAAGCTCTACACGGATTTGGTCCGCGCCGGCGTGGCCGACACCGACGTTCGACTGCTCTCGGTCCAGTCGGAGATCGGGCTGCTGGAGCGCCAGCGGGGTGAGTTTCTGGACCGGCTCCGCCGCGAAAATCCGCGCTTCTTTGAGCTGTTGACGCCGGGTTTCGTGTCGCTGGACGAGCTGCGCCGGCGCCTGCCGCCCCGCATGGCGGCAGTGGAGTTCTTCGTCGGCGAGCTGAACACGTACTACTGGCTGATCCGGAAGGACGAGGTCCGATTCGGCACGCTGAATCTCACGCGCGACCAGCTCGAGGCGCTGCTTCGCGACGTGAGTTTCAACCTGTTCAGCCCCCGGAAGGTGGACACGGACGGCAATTTCCTGCGCAACCAGCGGTGGGCCGGGATCCGGACCAAGGGGATGCACGAGCTGTGCCGACGCCTGTCAACTCCGTGGGCGGAACACCTGGCGGGGATTGACCGCCTGCTGATCATCCCCGATCACATGCTCCACTATCTGCCGTTCGAGATGCTGGTGGACCGCTGGTCGCGCGAAGGTGAGATCCGGTTCTGGCTGGATCGATTCGCCGTCAGCTATCTGCCGTATGCCGGGATGATCAACACGTTTCCCAGCGGCTCGCCGCCGGATGCCCGGCTGCGCAACGTGCTGCTTCTGGGCAATCCCGCATTCCTCCAGCCGGATGCCGCGAGTCCGTCGGGCGGCGCCGCGCCGGTCAGTCTGCCGTGGTCCGAGGCGGAGACTCGGGACATCTACCGCCTGATCCCGCGGTCCCAGCTCTTCCTGAAGGGCGAGGCCACGGAAAAGAACTTCAAGGCCAACGCCGGCGCCTTCCGGGTGCTGCACCCATCCACTCACAGCTACCTCGACGATCGCCAGCCATTCTACTCGCGCCTGGTGTTCGCGTCGGTCGGTGGGGCGGGGGGCGAGGACGACGGCGCGCTGTACACCTACGAGATATTCAACATGAAGCTGGACGCCAACCTGGTGGTGCTGAGCGGCTGCGAGACCGGACTCGGCAAGCTGTCGCGCGGCGAGGGGATCGTGGGGCTGAACCGGGCGTTCACCTACGCCGGCGCCGCCAGCCTGGTCATGAGCCTCTGGCCGGTGGGGGACCGCAGCACGGCGAAGCTCATGACCGAGTTCTACCGGCAGCTGTGGGAAGGGGCGCCGAAGAGCGAGGCTCTGCGGGCGGCCAAGCTGGCGGTGGCGCGCGATCCCCAGAGCCGCGATCCGTTCTTCTGGGCACCGTTCATCCTCCAGGGCGATCCCGGCCCCGTCCCGTTCCGCCGGGACGGCTGGCCCCGGGGGGCCGGGTGGCTGCTGGCGGTCAGCGCCGTCATGCTGCTGGCCCTGGGCATCTGGGCGTGGCGGTCACGGGCGAGGTAGGAGTGAGGAGATAGGAGATAGGGGTGAACAGTGAGCAGTGAACAGTAAACGGCAATAGTTTACTGAAGGCAGTGAGGGATCTGTTCGTTCGTTTTCGTGCTCGTCATCGTACTCGTAATCGCACTCGTAATCGTGATCGTGATCGTAATCGAGGCTTGAGGCTTATTTCCGATCATCGGACTTCGGACATCGGACCTCGGAACCAGGATATTGGATCCAGGTCGCGAGGCTTCGACCCTCGCATCGGGCTCATCCCCTAGCGCCTCACGCCTCCGTCCGAAACGAATATCTCTGCTATTGACTCCCGCGCCGTCTCGGACTAGTGTCCGGGCATGCCCCCTGATCCGCGCGTGACGAATTTCCTGTCCCTCCCGCAGCCGGCGACCGGCTCGGCGGCAAGGAGCGAACGGAAGCGCTAACCTCGATGCACAACCTGGTGTGGCTGCTCATCAACGTGCACCGGGAAGCGGAGGCTGAGCCGCTGGCCCGGCAGGTCCTGGAGCGAACGCTGGAGGCACACGGCCCGGACTATCCCCTGACGCTGCTGGCGCGCCGGCACCTGGTGTACCTGCTCGGTCTGCAGGACGATCCCACCGCCGACGCCGAGTTCCAGGCGCTCATCGCCGACCATCGCCGCCTGTTCGGGCCGCTCCATCCGGACACCATCAATCTGATCGGCCAGCGGGGCTCATTCCAGGAACGGCAGGAACGGTACGCCGACGCGGAGAACACCTATCGGGAAGTCCTGGAGCTGAAGCGACAGATCTTCGACAGCACCCACATCAGCTACTTGCTGACCGCTCTTGAGCTCATTGACGCGCTCCGGTCTCGCGGGAAATCAGGCGAAGCCGCGGCGTTGCTGTCGTCGTTGCTGCCCGTGCTGGACAATACCCTCGGAGTCAACCACCCGTTCAGCGTTGAAAGCCGCGTCATGCAAGCCCAGTTGGTCTGCGACCTGGGGCGGCCGGCGGAGGCCGAAACGATGCTCGGGCAAATGCTTGCCGACGAGCAGCAGGCAAACGTGCACGATGAAGGCATCCGGGGCCGGATGTGCCGCGCCTATGGCGAGGTCCTCCTGCACCTGGGCCGGATCGACGAAGCGGAGCAGGCTCTGCGGCAGGCTCTGGCCATCGAAAGCCGCCAGGCGTACGGCCAGCCGCGGGTGTTGAAATTGCTAACCCGGCTGGCCAGCCAGACGCCCAAGGTCAAAGGCGCGGAGATCCTGCTCGCCCGACTTCAGCCGGCCGCCGCCCAACCCCAACAATAGCCATAACCTGTACTCTTGTGGTAGGGTAAGGGTCATTCTACTCGAGATCCGGAGGCCGCCATGGAACCCAACGCGCCCCAACCCTCTCCCGATCCGCCGTCCGAATCGTCATCCACCCCGCCGTCCGACGCCGGACCGCGCGCCGGCCGCTACTTCCTGCTGACGCTGTTCGTGCTCGCCCTCGTCGCGTTCATCTGGGTCATCAAGATCTTTCTCCTGCATATCGTCGTGGCCGCGGTGTTCGCCACCCTCTTCTATCCGCTCCAGCGCCGCCTGGCCGGCTGGTTGAAGGGACGGCAGGGGCTGGCGGCGGCGTTCAGCACGCTGGTGATCCTGCTGGCCCTGCTGATTCCCATCTCCTTCGTCATGAACCTGGTGATCCGGCAGGCGATCGATGTTTATCACACGTTTCAGCCGAAGGTGCAGCAGGTGCTCCAGGAGGGCGACGCCGGCCCGCTCGGCGAACTGAAAAAGGTCAAGATCCTCGGCGTGGTGGATCTGTCAAAAGTGGATTGGAACGAACTCGTGTCCAGCACCGCGAAGTTCATCGGCTCCCTCGCCCCCAAGATCGTCAACCGGACGACCCAGATGACCTTCGGCGTCATCGTGGACCTGTTCGTCGTCCTGTTCACCATCTTCTATTTCCTGCGGGACGGGCGGCAGATCCTCGGGCGGATCCAGAACCTGCTCCCCTTGAGCGACACCAACAAGCAACTCCTGGCGTCGCGGTTTGCCGCCATCTCCCGGGCCACGGTCAAGGGGACCCTGGTGATCGCCCTGATCCAGGGGACGCTCGGCGGACTGACCCTGCTCATCTTCGGCTTCGACAACTGGCTGCTCTGGGGCGTGGTGATGGTGGTGCTGGCGGCGCTCCCCATGGTGGGGACGGGGCTGATCCTGATCCCGTCGGGGATCTACCGGATCGTCAGCGGCGACGTCTGGCAGGGCGTGGCGGTGATCCTGGTGAGCGTGCTGGTGGTCTCGACTATCGACAACTTCCTCCGACCGAGACTGGTGGGACGGGACGTCCAGATGCACGACCTGTTGATCCTCTTCTCCACCATCGGCGGCATCACCGTGTTCGGGATCATGGGCTTCATCATCGGCCCAATGGTGGTGGCGCTCTTCCTGACCATCCTGGACATCTTCAGCCTGGAATACATGAACCGGGCCGCCCCCGTGCCGCCGACCGCCTGAGAGGGGCCGGCGCGGATCCGGCCCGGCCGGGGATTCGCAAAATCGGAACGACCGGAGGTGCTGCATGCGCGCAACCTGGCTTGGTGGGCTCGTGGGTCTGCTCCTCATCGGCGTCGCCGCGCCGGCGGCGGCGGCTGCTGCGCCGCTGACTCCCGAACGGATGTGGGAACTGGTGCGGCTGGCCGCGCCGGCCCTGTCGCCCGACGGGGTGTCGGCGGCCCTGGCCGTAACCCGCTACGACCTGAAAACGGACGCGGCGGATACGGACCTGTGGCTCGTGCCCGCCGCCGTCGGCCCCGGCCGGAAAGTGGCCGCCGCGCCGGGTGCCGAGTCGGAGCCGGCCTGGAGCCCCGACGGCCGCCGGCTCGCCTTCGTGGCCCGGCGCAAGGGGGACGACGCGCCGCAAATCTATCTGGTGGAGCGAGGCAAGGACAAGGCGAAGCGGCTCACCCGCGTGCCCACCGGCGTCTACGGCATCCGCTGGTTTCCCGATTCCGCCCGCCTGGCCTTCATCAGCCGGGTCTGGCCCGAACTCTCCACCTGGGGGAAGCAGCACCAGCGGCTCGTGCTGCGCAAGGAGCGGAAAGTCAGCGCGCTGGTCTTTGACACGGCGCGCACGCGCTACTGGGACCACTGGATCGACGACCGCCAGGCGCATCTGTTCTGGGTGGGCATCGACGGAGGGGATCCGACGACCCTGACTCTCGGCACCGGCCTGGAGCTGCCCTACCGGGAAAACGGCGCCGCGAGCTATGCCATCTCGCCCAAAGGGGACGAGATCGCCTTCACCGCCGACAGCTCACTGCGTCCCGACCTGGATTCCAACCTGGACGTTTACCTGCTGCGGATCGGCGAGAAGAGCGCCCGGAACATCACCGCCGACAACACCCAGAGCGACTTCAATCCGGTCTTCAGCCCCGACGGCTCGTCGGTCGTCTTCGGCCGCCAGCTCATCCGGGGCTTCTACGGTGACCGGACGCGGCTGATGCTCCACGATCGGGCGTCGGGCGGCAACCGGGACCTGGCGCCTGGATTCGACTTCTCGTGCGGCGATTGGCAGTTCGCCCCCGACGGCCGGCGACTGTTCTTCATCGCCGACGAGCGCGGCCACATGCCCGTCTACGCCATGGAGCTGCCCGGCGGCGCCATGACCCGGCTGACGGCGGAGGGCTCCCACGGTGCGCTGGCCGTGGGGCCGGGCGGCGCGTTCCTCGTGGCGCTGCGCCAGGGCTTCAGCGAGCCGCCCACGCTGGTGCGCGTGGACGTCGCGGCGAAGACGACCGGCACGATCAGCACGTTCAACGATGCGGTCCTGGCGGAGGTGCGCTGGGGCGAGGTGCGCTCCGTGACGTACGCCGGAGCCGGCGGCGCACCGATCCAGATGTGGGTGGTCCTGCCGCCGGACTACCAGCCGGGCCAGCGGCGGCCGCTGATGATGCTCATCCACGGCGGGCCCCACAACGCCATCACCGACATGTTCCAGTGGCGCTGGAACGCCCAGGTGTTCGCCGGCTGGGGCTACGTCTGCGCCTGGCCCAACTTTCACGGCTCCAGCGGATTCGGCAACGACTTCACCGCGTCCATCCTGGGCAACTGGGCCGACCAGCCGTACGAGGACGTGATGCGGGCCACCCAGTGGCTGGTGGACCAGGGACTGGCGGATCCCGACCGGATGGTGGCGGCCGGCGCCAGCTACGGCGGCTATCTCGCGTCCGTCGTGCTGGGACGGCCGAATCCGTACAAGGCGCTCGTCGCTCACGCGGCGGTTTACAACCTCTACACCCAGTACGCCAGTGATTACGGGGCCGGTGAGCGGGCCGAGGCCAACCCGCATTTCTGGGTGGACGAGTCGGTGCTGCGCCACACCTCGCCCCACCTGGCCGCGGGCAGCTTCAAGACGCCCACGCTGGTGGTCCACGGCGAGCGGGACCACCGCGTCTATCCGGGCAACGGCCTGGAGCTGTTCCAGACGCTGCAGACGCGGGGCGTGCCGTCGCGCCTCATCTACTTCCCCGACGAGAACCACTGGGTGCTCAAGCCCAACAACTCGCTGTTCTGGTACGACGAGGTGCGACGGTGGTTTGAGAAATGGTTAACGGTGAACAGTGAACAGATAGGAGATAGGAGATAGGAGTTTAGAGTTAAGAGCTTCTTTTCGTGCTCGTAATTCGTAATCGTAATTCGTAATCGTAATTCGTAATCGTAATCGTGCTCATCATCGAGGCTCGAGGCTTGAGGCTCGTTCCCGCGACGCGGACATCGGGTAGACCGTCTTCACCACAGAGGCCACAGAGGACGCAGAGTCTTTTTATGTTCTGAACCCTGACCGAGAACCGTCTCCCGTCTTTCCTCTCCCGTCTCCCGTCTCCCGATCCACCGATTCACCAATTCACCGACTCACCGATGCACCGATTCACCGTCCGAAATGACCAAAAACATAAAACAGGGAGACGAGATTCGATCCCGTCTCCCTGAACTTTCTACGAACCCACAAACCTTCATCTATGAGAAGAGCGCTCCCGTCAAGACAAAAAACACCCTTCCCCTGGAGAGGGGCGCGTTCTGTCTGGACGTGGTGATTGCTTCCGGAGTCACAGACCATATTGCTCCTGTCTACCAATCTGTATGCGGCC
>JAKQOW010000091.1 GCA_029565065.1 Acidobacteriota bacterium
CGCCGCGCCCCTCCCCCTGGACGCTGCTGCTGTCCTACGACATGGCCACCCACCGCGCCAACGCCTACCTGGTGTACCCGGAGAAGGGCGTGCGCTCGGTGCTCTACGACCGGAACACGCTGAACGACGGCGCCTGCGGCAACTAGGCGCACCGGCGCATTGACCTTGCACTCAACCGGGGCGGCCCATTCGGGGCCGCCCCGTTCGTTTTATGGAGCCGGTTTGGTTTCGGTGTTGTCCGGATGGGGGCTCGAGCACGATTACGAGCACGATTACGAGCACGATTACGAATTACGAGCACGAAATCCGAAGTCCGATGTCCGGGACGGTTGATGGTTGATGGTTGATGGTTAATCGTTGGGAACGAGCCTCTAGCCTCGAGTCTCGAGCCTCGATTACGATTACGATGACGATGACGATTACGAATTACGAGCACGATTACGAGCACGATTACGAATTACGAGCACGAAATCCGAAGTCCGATGTCCGGGACGGTTGATGGTTGATGGTTGATGGTTGATGGTTAATCGTTGGGAACGAGCCTCTAGCCTCGAGTCTCGAGCCTCGATTACGATTACGATGACGATTACGAATTACGAGCACGATTACGAGCACGCGCTAATGGCCGGCAGGCGGCGGCGTCCGGGCACGATCCCGGCCCGCCAGGGCCGGAATTCATTAGCCAGGGGCGCCGCCCCTGGTAAGCCGGAAACCCTGATGAATCGGCTTTTTCTCCGCCTTGAGCCCCACCGGGGCGGCACATGAACCATGCATAATGGCAGCGGCAACGCGTCCTCATGAGCCCGCCCGGTCGGTTTCCGGGATGCCCGATGTCGCCCCGGTGGGGCTCCGGGTGATTCGATCATTCGACGGACGCATCACCGCCGGACCAGGGGCGCCGCCCCTGGCTATTCCCCGCCGTCCCTCCGGGCCGGGCCCTTGCCCCCAGGCGGTGTGATCGGGTGATCGCAGGGTGATTCCGGCTCCGCCGGGTCGGGAGTCCGATCACGAATTACGAGTATGATTTCGATTACGCGCACGATTACGAATTACGATCACGATTACGATTACGATAACGAATTACGAGCACGATTACGAGCGAATGTCACTCCTTGAGGATATGCCGCAGTTTGGCGCGCAGGATGGCCAGGCGGTACGGCTTCTGGATGAAGGCGTCGGGGCCGTCGTCACCGAAGCGCCGGCTCACGTCCACCTCGTCATAGCCGCTGGCGAGCAGGACGCGCACTCCCGGATCCGCCGCCCGCAGGGCGCGCAGCGTCTCGCCACCGTCCATGGCGGGCATGGTGAGGTCGAGCACCACCGCCGTGATCTCCCGGCCGCTCGCCCGGAACAGCTCGATGGCCGACGCGCCGTCGGCGGCCGTGATCACCGCGAAGCCCAGCCGGCGCAGCATCCGCTCGGCCAGGATGCGCACCGCCTCCTCGTCGTCCACCAGCAGGACGGTTCCCTGCCCCCGCCACGGTTCCGCACGGGCCGGCGGTTCCGACTCGGCGGCGGCGGCCGCCGGTTCGGCGTCCTCCGCCGGGGGCAGCAGCACCGTCACCGCCGTGCCCCGCCCCGGTTCGCTGCGCACCCGGATGCCGCCGTGGTGGCCGCGGATGATCCCCAGCACCGCCGACATCCCCAGACCGCGGCCGGTGAACTTGGTGCTGAAGAATGGATCGAAGAGGCGCGCCTGGGTGGCGGCGTCCATGCCGCAGCCGGTGTCGGCCACCTCCAGGCAAACGTAGCGCCCCGGCGCCAGCTTTTCCCCCGGCAGGGCGCCGAACCGCTCGCCGCCGCGGAAATGGCGCGTCCCCGTGACCAGGCTGATGACGCCGCTGCCGTCGCCCAACGCGTCGGAGGCGTTGGTGATGAGGTTCATCACCACCTGGCGGAGCTGGGTGGCGTCGCCGCGGACCGGCGGCAGCCCGGGGCTGAGGTCGTATCGCAGCACCGCTTTCTTGGTGATGGAGACTTCCAGAATGTGGGTCATTTCCCGCACCAGCTCGTTGAGGTCGAGGGTGTCGATTCGGAAGTGCCCCCGCCCCGAGTAGGCCAGCATCTGCTGGCAGAGACCCGCGGCGCGGAGCGAGGCCTTGATGATGTCCTCGACATACGGCCGGGCAGGGTGGGCGGCGGCAGTCTCCAGCAGCGCCAGGTCGGCGTTGCCCAGGATGGCCATCAACAGGTTATTGAAGTCGTGCGCGATCCCGCCGGCCAGCACGCCGAGGCTCTCCAGCTTCTGGGCATGCTGCAGCTGCCGCTCCAGATTCAGGCTCGCCTCCTCGCCGCGGAGGCGCTCCAGCTCGGCGGCGGCGCGGTTGGAGAAGATCCGCAGCAGCGAACCCGCCAGGGTCGAGTCCTCCCGGGGGCGGGTGTCCATGACCGCCAGGACGCCGATCCGGTTGCCCCGGGTGTCAACGAGCGCGGCGCCGAAATAGCTTTCCAAGGGCACGTCCACGCATCCCTTGAAATTCGGGAAGCGGCGCCGCAGGTCCCGCGGGCAGATGCAGGCGCCCCGGTCCACCGCCTCGCCGCACGGGGTGCCGGACAACGGGTATTCGAAGTTCTCGACGATGCGGTCGTCCATCCAGGCGGCCAGCGTGCGCATACAGCCGTCGTCCGGCCCCACGAGCTCGGCGACGAGGGCGCAGCGAAAATCCAGCGCTTCCGCCAGGCTCCGGACCAAGTGGCTGAAGAAATCGGCTCCGGTCGCGCCGGCCGTGCTCTCCACCAGGACGCGGAGCGCCTCCTGGGCGCGGCGCGGCTCGGTGATGTCACGGGCCGCCCCGTAGACGAGCTGCTGGGCGGAGGGCGACACCGCCCACTCCAGCCACCGCCACCCGCCGTCGCGGCAGCGGAACCGGTTGACCAGGCCGCGGACACTCTCGCCGCCGGTCAGCCGGACCAGGGCGGCGGCCGCCGCCGGCCGGTCGTCGGGATGCAACAGGTCGAGCAGATTGCTCGCCTCCAGCTCGGCGGCGTCATAGCCCAGCGTCTCGGTCCAGGTTCCGTTCAGGCGGCGGAACCGGCCGTCCAAGCCGACGATGCACAGCAGGTCCGGGGTGAGGGAGAAGAACCGGTCCAGCTCATCGGTCTTTTCCCGCAGGGCCTCCTCGATCCGCTTGCGCTCGGTGATGTCCTCGTAGGTCCCCAGCATGCCGATCACCTGGCCTGCGTCGTCGCGCAGCGGGCACTTGCTGGTTCGCAACCAGATGCGCCCGCCCTCGGGAGTCGTCTGGGGTTCCTCGTAATTCACCTTGGCGACGCCGCTGGCCATGACCTGGCGGTCGTCGGCCCGGTAGAGCTCCGCCTGGTCCCGCCAGCCCAGGTCGAAGTCATTCCGGCCGATGATCGCCTCGGGCGCCGCCAGGCCGGCGTCGATGGCGCACAGCCGGTTGCACCCCAGGTAAATCGAATCGCGGTCCTTCCAGAACACCCGCACCGGGATGGCGTCCAGCACGAGCTGAAGCATCCGCCGGGACACTTCGGCTTCCGGCAACTCGGCGGCCCGGCGGCGGGCCGGCCGGGACGGACGCTTCGACGCGCCGGATCCGGACGCCGCGTCATGTTTGGCCATGGTCCCGTCCTCCGCTCGAGGAGCAAGCAACACCGCCGGCTGCGGCCGCCGTTCACCGCCCGGAGCGCCGCGGCCGTCGATCACAGGTTCACTGCCTGGTCAACTGCATCCATTATAGATATCGTGCAACCCCGGGTCAAAAGAATCGGCGGCGCGCCCCGCGCAAAAAGATTGCCGTCGCGTCGCCTTGGGTGTATATTCAAGAAAAACCGAAGGCTCTGTACTCGAGGTGCCGATGTCCCAGCATCACACCAAGGCGCGCCGGTATCCCCGCTTCGAGGTCCATGACGTCGAAGGCGTGGTCCTGTACAATCTGCAGGCGGAAGTGATCAACATGAGCATCGGCGGGATGGCGCTGGAAACCAACCGGCCGCTCGACGTCGGCCGCACCTACAATTTCACCATCCGCCAAAGCGCCACCGAAGGCGAGGTCCGCATGCCCGGCGTGGTGGTCTGGTGCATGCTGCAGCGGACCCGGCGGATCTCCGACTCCGAAGTCGCGCCCGTTTACCAGGCCGGCGTCAATTTCAACGACGTGCTGTCGGACAAGGCCTCCGCCCTGCTCCAGATCATCGAGGAAAGTGTCACCCTGGACGTGAACCGCCGGATTTTCGGGCGGTTCAAGCCCAACGGCAGCGCCACCGTGATCGTCAAGAGCCAGATCGACTTTGAGGTGCAGAAGATCAGCCTGTCCGGCATGCTCATCGAGACACCGATGCGGGCCGAACAGGAGGACTTCCTGCCCATGGAAATCCAGTTGCCGCAGGGCCGCATCGCCTTCCGCGGCCGGGTGGCCTACATCAAGGCTAACATCGGAACCGACGATTCGCCGCCACACTACCACCTGGGCATCGAGTTCCATGACCTGACGCCGGTCGACCGGGAGCATCTGGAAAAATTCATCGCCGAGATGGTGCAGAGTCTGAGCAAGGACCAGCCGCCGCCGGCGAAAAAGTGATGGCTTCGCCCACCGGCCAGCAATTCTCGCCCGCCGTCCGTCCGATAGCCCGCGCGAGGTTCGGCTGCGCCCGCCCGTGCCCGGCCTTAACCGGGATCGCTCGTCCGGCGGGCAGGGGGTGATGCGTGCTGCGCGGATCCCTGGACGTGGTGGGCTGCGGCATCCGGGCCGTCACCCAGTTGACCCTCGAGGCGCGGCGCTGCATCGAGTCGGCGGATCTGGTGTGCTACGCCGTCAGCGACCGGGTCTCCGCCCGCTGGCTGGAGCGGCGCCACCCCGCCGCCGTGTCGCTGTCGGTGCACTACCGGGAGGGGAATGACCGCCTGGAGACCTATCGTCGCATGATCGATGCCCTGGTGGGACCGGTGCGCGCCGGCCGGCGCGTCTGTGCGGTGTTTTACGGCCACCCCGGCGTGTTCGTCCATCCCTCCCACGAGGCGATCCGGCGGCTCCGTGCCGAGGGGCTGCCTGCCAGGATGTTACCAGGCATCTCCGCCGCCGACTGCCTGTTCACCGATCTGGGCGTGGACCCCGGCGGCGGTTTCCAGACGTTTTCCGCGACGGATTTCGTGCGGCGCCCCCGCCACCTCGATCCGTCGGCCCATGTGATCTTCTGGCAGATCGACAGCATCGGCGACAACAGCTATCGGAGCACCGGCAACGACGCCCGCAACCTGCCCCTGCTGCTGAACGCCCTGGCCGACCATTATCCGCCCGGCCAGCCGGCGTGCCTGTACGAGGCCGTGGTGCTGCCCGTGGGTCGGCCCGTCATGCGCTGGCTCGCGCTTCGGGAATTGTGGGGCGGGGCCGCCGTGCTCGACGGCATGAGCACGCTCTACATTCCGCCCATCCGGGCCCCGCAGCCCGATCCGGAGATGAGTCAACGTCTGGGTTTGCCGGTACGCTGAGTCAAAAACGTCCCCGGCATCTCACAGGGAATGCTTCCGGTTCTTGGCGACCGACGACACATCCGGGGCAGATGAGCGCTCGCTCGGGGACGATTCCACAGCGGACCCAGCTTCATCCGGCGATCGTTTGATCGCCTGCGCCGCGCCATCCGGGGCCAGTTTCATCGCGCTCAATCCTTCGTCCGGCGCCGCCTTCGCCGCGCTCAACCCGTCCTCCGGCGCCAGCTTCAGCGCCTGCAGCCCGTCCGGCGACAGCTTCGCGGCACCCAGACCCGCGTCCGGCGACAGTTTCATTGCCTGCAGTCCGTCCGGCGACAGCAGCACGGCGTTCAACCCCGCGTCCGGCGCCGCCTTCGCCGCGCTCAACCCGTCCTCCGGCGCCAGCTTCAGCGCCTGCAGCCCGTCCGGCGACAGCTTCGCGGCACCCAGACCCGCGTCCGGCGCCGCCTTCGCCGCGCTCAGCCCGTCCTCCGGCGCCAGCTTCAGCGCCTGCAGCCCGTCCGGCGACAGCTTCGCCGCGCTGACGCCTTCTTCGCCGGCCGTCGGGGTGCGAGCGGCCGCCGCCTGCTGCCAGCCGAGATCGAAGGCGGCCGGGAACTTCTCCAACCGGTCGGGTTGGGCGGCCTCGTCACGCGCCGGCGGCTGCCGGCGCACCGTCTTGGCGTCCGGGGTTCCTTCGGGCTCATCGGGAGAAACAGGCGGTATGCCGGCATCACCGATCTTCATCTGCCCCTCCATGTCCAGTCGGTATTGGATGTATTGTACCACACCGCGACACAGCGGACCGGTTGCAATGCGCCGCCTTCAGGGCTAGCATAGGAGAGACTCCCTGCCTCACAACCTCGAACCGGAGGGCGGACGGATGAACCAGCGGCTGGCTGATTTTCTCATCGATCTGGCGGAGAACGCCGATGTGCGGGCGGCCTTCGAGAGAGATCCGGCCGGCACGATGGCGCAGGCCGGCTTGAGCGCCGCCGAGCAGGCCGCCGTCCGCAGCCGGGACCAGCGGCAGATCCGGCTCCTGCTCAGCCGGGCGCCGGCCGGGCGCCTGACGGTGGTGGGCGCCGGCATCCGGCCTTCGCATCTCACCCCGGAGATCCGGGACGCGATCGCCGGCGCCAACCGCGTTTTCCACCAACTGCCGCCGGGGCTCGCCGCCGGCATCCAGCCGCTGAATCCCCGCATCGAGTCGCTGCTCGACCTCTACGCGCCGGACCGGTCGCCGGGCGCGGTCACCGCCGCCATCGTGGAGCGCCTGCTGGCGCCGGCGCGGGCCGGCGAGTCGGTGTGCGCCGTGTTCCACGGTCACCCCGGGGTACTCTGCTACCCCGCCGGTGCCGCCATCCGGCAGGCTCATCGGGAGGGGCTGGAGGCGGCGATGCTTCCCGGCGTGTCGGCCGAGGACTGCCTCTACGCCGACCTGGGCATCGATCCCGCCACCCATGGTTCCCAGAGCTACGAGGCCACGGACTTCCTCGTCCACCGCCGGCAATTCGACGTCCGCAGCCTGCTGCTGCTCTGGCAGGTGGGTGGCCTCGGCATCCCCGGCCGCCCCCCGGAGCATCCCGACCATGGGCTGGCCGTGCTGGCCGAGACGCTCCGCGGCCACTACCCGCCGGACCACCGCGTGGCCGCCTATGAGGCGGCGGCGGACGACGCGTCGCCGCCGGCCGTCCGGTGGCTGACGCTGGCCGAGCTGCCGGGCCAGGCGCTGTCGCCGTTCACCACCCTGTACGTGCCGCCGCTGGAGAAGCCCGTCGCCGATCCGGAAGTCATCGCCCGGCTCCAGGCGGACGCCGGCGCCCCGCGTGACCCCCGATGAGCGGCGGTTCGCTGGACGTCGTGGGCACCGGAATCCGGGCCGTCGCCCAGGTGACGGCCGAGGCCCGGCGCCGCATCGAGGCGGCCGACCTCGTCCTCTTCGCCACGGACCCGGTGACCGCCCGCTGGATCGAGCGGCTCAATCCCCGCGCCGAGTCGCTGGACCGGCTTTACGCGCCCGGCGAACCCCGCCGGGTGACCTACGACCGGACCGTGGCCCGGATCCTGGATGCGGTCCGGCAGGGGCGGCGCGTGTGCGCGGCGTACTACGGACACCCCGGCGTCTTCGTGTACGCCACTCACGCGTCGCTGCGGTTGGCGCGCGCCGAAGGCTACCCGGCGCGGATGCTGCCGGCGGTCTCGGCGTCCGACTGCCTGTTCGCCGACCTGGGCGTCGATCCGGGCCTCCGGGGCTGCCAGAGCCACGAGGCCACCGACTTCCTCTCCCATCACACGGTGTTCGATCCGGCGGTGCCGCTGATCCTCTGGCAGGTGGGCATTATCGGGGACTGGGGCTACGGCGGGCGCCCCAACCGCACGGGCCGGCGGATGCTGCTGGAGAAGCTGCTCCCCGTCTACGGACCCGAGCATGAAATCATTCTGTACCAGGCCGCTCAGTATGCCGCCTGTCCCTTTCTCTCGGCCCGCTTCCCCCTGCGCCGGCTCGAGGCCGTGCCCGGCGACCCGTACTGCACGCTGTGCGTGCCGCCGACGGGCGCCGGCCGGCCGGACCGCGGAGTCGCGGCGCGGCTGGGACTGGCGCTGCCAGGGGAGTGATCGGCCCCCCGCGCGCACCAGGCGCGGATTCGGGCCCGTCGGGATCTCACGATGTGCGGATACAGGTGGCCGGTCGGGTTGCGGGGATGGTGAGACCGGCCGCCATCGCGCAGACGGAATCCGCGGCCGTCAGGCCGCGAGTTACCGGCACTAGCCGCGGGTCATCGAATCCAGAAAGTCCTTGTTGGACTCTGTCTTGCGCAGTTTGTCCGCCAGCAGCTCCATGGCTTCCACCGTGGAGAGCGGGCTCAGCACCTTGCGCAGCACCCAGATCTTGTTCAGCTCCTCCTTCGACTGGAGCAGCTCTTCCTTGCGGGTGCCGGACTTGTTGATGTCCATGGCCGGGAAGATGCGGCGCTCGACCAGCTTGCGGTCGAGGTTGATTTCCATGTTGCCGGTGCCCTTGAACTCTTCGAAGATCACGTCGTCCATGCGGCTGCCGGTGTCCACCAGGGCGGTGGCCATGATGGTGAGCGAGCCGCCCTCCTCGATGTTGCGCGCCGAGCCGAAGAAGCGCTTCGGGCGCTGCAGGGCGTTGGAGTCGATACCGCCGGAGAGCACCTTGCCGCTGGGCGGCACGATGGAGTTGTAAGCGCGGGCCAGGCGGGTGATGGAGTCGAGCACGATCACCACGTCCTTGCCGTACTCGACCAGGCGCTTGGCCTTCTCGATGACCATCTCGGCGACCTGGACGTGCCGGGACGCCGGCTCGTCGAACGTGGAGCTGACCACCTCGCCGTCGACCGAGCGGCGCATGTCGGTGACCTCCTCGGGGCGCTCGTCGATGAGCAGCACGATGAGGTAGATCTCCGGATGGTTGGCGGTGATGGAGTTGGCGATGGATTGCATGAGCATGGTCTTGCCGGTGCGGGGCGCGGCGACGATGAGGCCGCGTTGCCCCTTGCCGATGGGCGCCAGCAGGTCCAGCACCCGGCCGGTCAGATTGTCCGGCGTCGTCTCCAGCTTGATGCGCTTGTCGGGGTAGACCGGCGTCAGGTTGTCGAAGAAGATCTTGTTCCGCACCTCGCTGGGGTGCTCGAAGTTGATCGCCTCGACCTTGATCAGGGCGAAGTAGCGCTCCCCTTCCTTCGGGGGGCGGATCTGGCCCGAGATGGTGTCGCCGGTGCGCAGGTCGAATTTGCGGATCTGAGAGGGCGACACGTAGATATCGTCCGGTCCGGGCAGGTAGTTGTAGTCGGGCGAGCGGAGGAAGCCGAAGCCGTCGGACAGGATCTCCAGCACGCCCTCCGAGAAGATCAGGCCGCTCTTCTCGGTCTGCGCCTTCAGGATCTGGAAAATCAGTTCCTGCTTGCGCATGCCGGAGACACCCAGGATGCCGAGATCCTTGGCGATGCGGGTGAGCTCGCCGATGGACATCTCCTTCAGCACCGCGATATTGAATGCCTTCTCGTCGCTTTCCGTCTCCATCTCGTTTTCGTTGTAATCGATGTCGGACATGGGAACCTCCTTATATGTCCTGTGATTGATCATTCCTGATGAAGCGCTGCAGCCGCCCCAGCAGCTCCAGCCGGCCGAGCTCCGTCAGCGCGGAGAACGGCAGGATCTCCCGGCCGGGGAACGCCGCCCGCAGTTCGCGCAGGCTGGCGGTCCGGGCGTTGCCGGACAGCTTGTCGGCCTTGGTGGCCACGACCACGTATTCGGTCGACTGCGCCTCCAGCCACTCCTGCAGGGTCCGGTCCAGTGGCGAGAGCGCGTGGCGGATGTCCACGAGCAGGATCACCAGCCGGCGCCGCGAGCTGTCGGCGAAATACTCCCGGATCATCCGGTCCCAGGAGCGGCGCTCGGCTTCGGCGATCTTCGCGTAGCCGTAGCCGGGCAAATCCACCAGATAAAAAGAACCGTTGATCCTGAAATAATTGATCCCGCGGGTCTTGCCCGGGGTACCGCTGACCTTGGCGACGCCACGCCGCTTCAGCAGCGTGTTGATCAGGCTCGACTTGCCCACGTTGGACCGGCCGACGACGGCGATCTCCGGGAGACGTTCCCGCGGATAGCCGGACGCCGACCGCGCGCTGGTCACAAACTCGACCGCCGTGAATTTCACCCGTTGAATCCCGGTCAGTTGGCGATGTGCCCTTCCTTGACCTCACCGTCGATCGCGGCAGGGGCTTTCTTGTCAAGGGTCTGCAGGGGGCCGGGCAGCCGCTCGAGGGCCAGGCCCAGGACCTCATCCATGGTCTCGACGAAGTGGACCTCCAGCTCGTCCCGGACTTCCTCCGGGATTTCCTGGATGTCCTTGCGGTTATCGGTGGGCAGCGCCACGAGCTTGATGCCCGCCCGGTGGGCGGCCAGTATCTTTTCCTTCACGCCGCCGATGGGCAGCACCTGACCGCGCAGGGTGATCTCACCGGTCAGGGCCACGTCCCGGCGGACGGGGATCCCGGTCAGGGACGAGACAATGGCGGTGGCCATGGTGATCCCCGCGCTGGGACCGTCCTTGGGAATCGCCCCTTCGGGGATGTGCACGTGGATGTCTTCGTTCTTGTAGAATTCGGGGTTGATGTGGAAGGTCTCCGCCCGCGAGCGGACATAGCTCAATGCGGCGTGAGCCGACTCCTGCATCACCTCGCCGATCTTGCCCGTCAGGGTCAGCTTGCCGGTGCCCGGCATCCGGGTGACCTCGGTGAGCAGGATCTCGCCGCCCATGTCGGTCCAGGCCATGCCGGTGGCCACGCCCACCTCGCTCTTCTCCTGCGATTTCTGCAGGCGGAAGCGGATGGGGCCGAGCAGCATCTCCAGCAGCGGCGGGTCCACCGCCACCCGGTGGGAGCGGCCCTTGGAGAGAATCTCGCGGACCACCTTGCGACAGACGCGGCCGATCTCGCGCTCCAGGTTGCGCACGCCCGATTCGCGGGTGTAGTGGCGGATAATCCCCAGCAGCGCCTCGTCGGTGAAGACGATCTGCCGCTCGGACAGCCCGCTGGCCTCGCGCTGCTTCCCGACCAGGAAGCGCTTGGCGATTTCCAGTTTCTCCCGCTCGGTGTAGCCGGAGATCTCCAGAATTTCCATCCGGTCCTGCAGCGGGCGCGGGATGGCGTGGAGCACGTTGGCCGTGCAGATGAACATGACCCGGCTCAGGTCATACTCGGTGTCGATGAAGTGGTCCAGGAAGTGCGAGTTCTGCTCCGGATCGAGCACCTCGAGCAGTGCGGATGCGGGATCTCCGCGGAAGTCGGAGCTCAGCTTATCCACTTCATCGAGGCAGAAGACGGGGTTGTTCGAGCCCGCTTTCTTGAGCAGTTGAATAATCTTACCGGGCAAAGCCCCGATGTAGGTTCTGCGATGCCCGCGAATCTCCGCTTCATCCCTCAAGCCGCCCAGAGACAGGCGGACAAATTTGCGATTCGTCGCCCTTGCCACAGATTTTGCGACGGATGTCTTGCCCACCCCCGGCGGGCCGACGAGACAGAGAATCGGTCCCTTGTTTTTCTTCACAAGAGACTGCACGGCGAGATATTCGATAATCCTCTCCTTCACCGGTTTCAGGCCGTCATGGTCATCCTCGAGGATCTTTCCCGACTCCTTGAGGGTGTATGAATTATCCGTCTTTTCCGACCAGGGCATGTCCAGGATCCAGTCGATGTAATTTCTCACAACCGTCGCCTCGGCGGACATCGGCGCCATCATCTGGAGTTTTTTGATCTCCTGTTTGACCTTCTTATGGGCCTCCTCGGACAGCTTCTTCGTCTTCAGTCTTTTTTCGATTTCGGCGATCTCGTTCTTGAGGTCGTCCTTTTCTCCCATTTCTTTCTGGATCGCCCTCATCTGCTCATTGAGGTAGTAATCCTTCTGCGTCTTCTCCATCTGCTTCTTGACCCTGCGTTTGATCTTTTCCTCAACCTGCAGGATCTCAATCTCGGAAATCATGCGTTCGTACACGTTTTCGAGACGCTCGTTGACGTGAAAGATTTCCAGAATCTTCTGGCGTTCGTCGAGCTTGATGTTCAGGTGGGATACCACGACATCGGCCAGTTTCGCCGGGTCGTCGATCGCGTTGATCGTGCCGACGATCTCCACGTGGACCTTCTTGCTCAGCTTTACGTAGGTCTCAAAGGACTCGCGGACGTTCCTCATCAGGGCTTCCGCCTTGACCGGGTCACTGTCCACCGCTTCTTCGACCTCTTCCACCCGGACCATGAAGAATTCTTCGTTCGGCAGATACTCCCGGATCGCGCCTCTCCTCTTGCCTTCGACGAGGACCTTCACCGTCCCGTCCGGAAGCCTCAGCAGTTGAATGATGATGCCCACCGTCCCAACACGGTAGATGTCGGCTTCCTGGGGTTCGTCTTTCTGAGCATTCTTCTGGGCAACAAGGAAGATGCCCTTTTCATATTTCATCGCCGATTCCAACGCGGCAATCGATTTTTCCCTGCCCACGAACAACGGGACGATCATATGGGGAAACATTACGACGTCGCGCAGCGGCAGCATGGGTAT
>JAKQOW010000109.1 GCA_029565065.1 Acidobacteriota bacterium
GTAACGCCATGCCGGTGCTCCTCAGGGTCGGGTGATTCATTATATTAATTTTTTCTCGCCGCTTCAGCTGTGGCGTTCGTTCATCATCATTTTTGCGGGACAGACCCTACGATGCAGAGGGAATTGCGACACAGCCTCGCAAGCCCGGGGTCGGTGCCGCCGACCATCGCCAGGGCGCGACCCGCGAGGCGGGTCGAATGTGATCCAGACCTCCAAGAAAATGACGGGGTGTCATGACCGGCCGAGCTGAGGGCTTCGGGATCACCTCTGCTTCACCCACACTCTCGAATCATATTCGACCCGCTTCGCGGGTCGCCCCGGCTCATGACGGGACGGAGCGGACCCCGGGCTTGCACCCGGGGCTACCCATGTTCGACCCCCGCGCCACGGGTCGCCGGAGGGCTACAATGACAAATGAAAAATGATTAATGACCAATGACGAATGACAGATGTCAAATGGAAATGACTCTTTGTGCTCTTTGTGACCTCGTGGTGAATGTCCGGCTCCCTTGAAGTTCGATGTCTGCGTTACGGGAACGAGCCTCGAGTCTCGAGCCTCGATTACGAATTACGATCACGATTACGATTACGATTACGATTACGATTACGAATTACGATTATGAGCACGAGCAGATGGACCTGGAACGAGCCGCTAGCCTCGAGCCCCGATGTCCGCCTCCGCGAAAAACGCTTTGAATCTCCCCCGCGCTGGTCCTACAATCGCGCCATGCATCCGATCCTCCCGCCGGCAGGTGTGGGTTGAGCGCGTTCCTGGAGCTCCAAGACGTCGCCAAGGCCTTCGGCCGCGTCCGGGCCGTGGACGGCGTCTCCCTCACCGTGGGCCGCGGCGAGTTCTTCTCGCTCCTCGGGCCCAGCGGCTGCGGCAAGACCACCCTGTTGCGCATCATCGCCGGCTTCGAGACGCCCGACGCCGGCCGGGTTCTCCTCGACGGCAAGGACATCACCGCGCTGCCGCCCAACCGCCGCCCCGTCAACACCATCTTCCAGAGCTACGCCCTCTTCCCCCACCTGACCGTCCGTGAAAACATCGGCTTCGGGCTGCGGGTGGCCCGCCGCTCCCGGCGCGAAATCGATGAGGCGGTGGACCGGATGCTGGCGCTCATCCAGATGGAGGGACACGCCCACAAGCGGCCCGACCAGATCAGCGGCGGCCAGAAACAGCGCGTGGCGGTGGCCCGGGCGCTGGTGAACCAGCCGCTGGTGCTGCTGCTGGACGAGCCGCTGGCGGCGCTGGACCTGAAGCTCCGCCAGCGGATGCTCATGGAGCTGGACCTGATCCACGACCAGGTGGGCATCACCTTCCTCTACGTCACCCACGACCAGGGCGAGGCGATGAGCCTGAGCGACCGGATCTCGGTCATGGACCGCGGCCGCGTCCTCCAGACCGGCACGCCGGCGGAGATCTACGAGGCGCCGCGCAGCTCCTTCGTGGCCGCCTTCATCGGCGACACCAACTTCTTCGAGGGGCGCGTCGGCGAGCTGGACGGCGACTACTGCCGGCTGGCCATCCCCGGCTTCGCCGACGTGCGCTGCTACAACGACAAGCAGCTGGGAATGGACCAGTCCGTGTTCCTGAGCGTCCGGCCCGAGAAGCTCCACATCGCCCGCGAGGCGCCCGCCGCCGAGCCGTCCATCAACGCCTACCAGGGGCGGGTGGACGACGTCATCTACCTCGGCGCCCTGACCAAGTACTGGGTGCGCGTCGACGGCCACCGCCTGGCCGTCCATCGCCAGCACAGCCGCTTCCTGCTCGACGAGCGGCCCATCGTCTGGGGCGAGACGGTCTGGATTTCGTGGCACGCCGACGACGGCTACATGCTGGAGCGCTTCAGCGAGGCGGATGCCCGCCTGGTGGAGCGACCGCCGGAAAAGGTCGGTGACGTGCCCGACGACGCGCCCGCCGGCAAGGACGCCCCGTGAACAACCGCCTGCGCGACCGGCTCCCGGAGTGGCTCGTGACGCTGCCGCCCATGGGCTGGCTGGCGGTGCTGTTTCTGCTCCCCACGGCGCTCATCTTCGCCATCAGCCTGCGGCCGGCCGACCCGTTCGGCGGCATCGGGGCGGGCTGGACGCTGGATCACATCCGCGCCCTGGCCACCCATCACTATGCCGTCATCGCCGCGCGCACGGTGCTGTTCAGCGTGCTCACCACCGCCGTCTGCCTCTTCCTGGCCCTGCCCACCGGTTATTACATCGCCCGGGCGCCCCGCCGCTGGCGCCAGACGCTGTTGCTGCTGGTGGTGGTGCCGTTCTGGACGAGTTTCCTCATCCGCATCTTCGCCTGGAAGGTGCTGCTCCATCCCGACGGACTCTTCAAGCAGGCGCTGGCGTTCCTCCGCCTGGTGCCCGCCGACGCCGCCCTGCTGTACCATCCGCCGGCGGTGCTGCTGGTCATGGTGTACACCTGCCTGCCGTTCGCCATCCTGCCGGTGTATGCCGCGGCGGAGAAGTTCGACTTCCAGCTCCTCGAAGCGGCGCGGGACCTCGGCGCCGGCCGCTTCCAGGCGTTCATGCGCGTGTTCGTGCCGGGCATCCGCCGCGGCGTGCTCACCGCGGTGCTGGTGGTGCTCATTCCGGCGCTCGGCACGTACGTCATCCCCGACCTCGTGGGCGGCCCCACCTCGGAGATGATCGGCAACAAGATCGCCCAGCGCGTGTTCGTGGACCGCAACCTGCCCCACGCCGGCGCGCTGGCGGCGCTTCTCACCGTGGGGGTGCTGCTGCCCATGGCGGCGGTGCTCGTGCTGCAGGCGCGCGGACGGCGGCGGGCGCCGACCGACGAGGAGGGGCTGTGACCCGGAGCCGCTTCCCCATCATGGTCACGTACGCCGTGCTGGCCTTCTTCTACCTGCCCATCCTGGTGCTGGTGGTCAACTCGTTCAACGCCTCCCGCTTCGGCAGCACCTGGGGCGGCTGGTCGCTCGGCTGGTACGAACGGCTCTTCCGCCACCGGGAGATATGGGAGGCGCTCCAGAACACACTGATCGTGGCCGTGGCGGCCACCGCCGCCGCGGTGGTGCTGGGCACCCTGGCCGCCTTCGCCCTGCACCGCTGGCAGAGCCGGCTCCAGCGTGCGCACTTCACCCTGATCTACACCCCGCTGGTGGTGCCCGAGATCCTCATGGGCATCAGCCTGCTCTTCTTCTTCGCCGCACTGGGGATGCCGCTCGGACTCGTCACCATCACCCTGGCCCACATCACCTTCTGCGTCAGCTACGTCGCCCTGGTGGTGCTGGGCCGGCTGCAGGACTTCGACTGGGCGGTGGTGGAGGCGGCCCAGGACCTCGGCGCCGGCTGGTGGATCACCGTGCGGCGCGTGCTGCTGCCGCTGCTGGCGCCGGGCATCGTCGCCGGCGCGCTGCTGGCGTTCACACTGTCGGTGGACGACTTCGTGATCACCTTTTTCGTGGCCGGGCCGGGTTCCACTACCCTGCCCATCCAGATTTACAGTATGATCAAACATGGCTCACCCCCGGTGATCAACGCGCTGTCCACGCTGCTGCTGGCGGTGACGTTCGCCGCGGTGTGGCTGAGCCGCCGCCTGACGGAGGACAACCGATGAGCCCAATCACTCGCATCCTGTCCGCGGCCGCCCTGGCCGCCGCCCTGTTGCTGGCGCCCGCCTGCACGCGGGAGACGCCGGTGCTCCACGTCTACACCTGGGCCGACTACGTCAAGCCCGAGCTCGTCCAGCGCTTCGAGGCGGAGCACGGCTGCCGGGTGCAGATCGACACGTTCGACTCCAACGAGGCGATGTACGCCAAGCTCAAGGCCGGCGGGGGCGGCTACGACCTGATCACCCCGTCGAGCTACATGGTCAAGGTCATGCACAAGCAGGCCATGCTGCTGGCGCTGGACCACGCCCGGCTCCCCAACCTCCGCCACATCGACCAGTCGTACCTCAAGGTGGCGCTGGACCCCGGGATGCACCACAGCGTGCCGTACATGCTCACCACCACCGGCATCGCCTACCTCAAGAGCAAGCTCGCCGACGTCGAGCCCAGCTGGGGCGTCTTCGACCGGACCGACCTGGCCGGCCGCGCCACCATGCTCAACGACATGCGCGAAACCATCGGCGGCGCGCTCAAATTCCTCGGCTACTCCCTGAACACCACCGACGAGGGGCAGCTGGCGGAAGCCCAGGCCGTGGTCATCCGCTGGAAGCGGCACCTGGCCAAGTTCGAGAACGAGCAGTACAAGACCGGCCTGGCCTCGGGCGAGTTCCTCCTGGTGCACGGCTACAGCGGCGACATCTTCCAGGTGCAGGCGGAGAACGACGACATCGCCTTCGTCATCCCGAAGGAGGGCACGTCCATCGCCTGCGACGATCTGGTGATCCCCGTCGGCGCGCGGCAGGCGGAGCTGGCGCACGCGTTCATCAACTTCCTGCATGATCCGGCGGTGGCCGCGGAGAACACCAACTTCATCCGCTACCTCTGCCCCAACACCGCCTGCTACCCCAAGCTCGACGCGGCGCTGCGGAACGACCCGGCGGTGTTCGTGCCGGAGGCGATCCGGGCCCGCTGTGAGGTGATCGACGACCTCGGCGCCGCCAACGCGCTCTACACGAAGGTCTGGGATCAGGTCAAGGCGGCGGACTAACGCGACGACAGCCGCCGGCCGCGGTCTGCGGCGACCGGTTGCGCTGAAAGATATCCGGCGGTCCGCAAACAGGGCGTTCGATAACCATCTTTCGGACGGGGAGTGGAATATGAGCGAATCCGCCCAACCGACGGGCGATGCCGTTCCGGCGCCGGGAGAACCGATCCCGGACGCCGTCGCGCCGGCGCCCGCTCCGCCGGCCGCGCCGACCCGGCTGGAGCCGGTGGCCGCGCCGGAGCGCCTGGCTGCCGTGGACGTCCTGCGCGGGGTGGCCCTGCTCGGCATCCTGGTGATGAACATCTACGCCTTCGCCATGCCCACGATGGCGTACATGAACCCGCTGGTCTGGGGCGGGAACACCGGTGCCGACATGTGGACGTGGATCGTCACTCACCTGCTGTTCGACCAGAAGATGATGACCATCTTCTCCATGCTCTTCGGCGCCGGGCTGGTGCTCCTGGACCAGCGCTCCGCCGCCCGGGGCGCGAAGCTCGGGGGCGTCTTCTACCGCCGGGTGCTGGTGCTGCTGGGGTTCGGCCTGCTGCACGCCTACCTGCTCTGGTACGGCGACATCCTGTACAACTACGCCCTCTGCGGCATGCTGCTCTTCCTGTTCCGCCGCGTGCGCCCGCGCTGGCTCATCGCCGTGGGCGCCGCGGCCATTGTGGCGGCGGCGCTGACCTACAGCGCCACGGGCGGCTTCTTCATGCTCGCCCGGAAGACCGCGCACGAGGCCGCCGCGGCCCGCGCGGCCGGCCGCACGCCCACGGAGTTCCAGCAGGCCATGGAAAAAACATGGCCGGAGCTTCAACTGGAGTTCGAACCGACCCCCGCGGAGCTCCAGCGGCAGATCCAGGTTTACCGCGGCTCATGGGTCGGAATATTCTTGGACCGGCTGCCACTGGTGCTCCAGATCCAGATCTTCATGACCCTCATGGTCCTCACCTGGCGCCTGGGCGGGATCATGCTCATCGGCATGGCCCTGATGAAGCTGGAGGTGTTCAGCGCCCGCCGCTCCCCCGCCTTCTACCACCGGCTGATGCTGGCCGGCTACGGGCTGGGCTTCCCCCTCGTGGGGCTGGGGATGTGGGATCTGTTCCGCACCCGTTTCGATTTCATCCACAGCTTTCTGGTGGCCGGGCACTTCAACGGGGTGGGGAGCCTGCTGGTGGCGCTGGGGCACGTGGGGCTGGTCATGCGGCTGTACCAGGCCGGCTTCTGGCCGGCGCTCCAGGCGCGCCTGGCCGCCGTGGGCCGGATGGCGCTCACCAACTACCTGGCCCAGACCATCATCGCCACCACGATTTTCTACGGGTATGGGTTCGGGCTCTTTGGCTCGGTCTCCCGCTTCCCCCTCATGGGTTTCGTCGTCGCGATCTGGGCGGTGCAGCTGTGGTACAGCCCGCTCTGGCTGAGGCACTTCCGCTTCGGTCCGGCGGAGTGGCTCTGGCGCTGGCTCACCTATGGCCGCCGCCCGCCGCTGCGGCTGGAAGTTGATAGTTGATGGTGGATGGTTGATGATTCGTGCTCGTAATCGTAATCGTAATTCGTAATTCGTAATCGAGGCTCGAGACTCGAGGCTCGAGGCTCGTGCCTGTAACGCGGTCATCGGACATCAGGCCGTCCATCTTCACCACCAGGCACAGAGGACACAGAGTCTTTTTGTGTTTTGAGCCCGGATCTCAAGTTGTTTCCACCTCTCCGATTCAACCGTTCACCCAGTCACCGATTCACCCATTCACCATCCAACCTCGTCCCGCAAGCCCCGGCTCGACTCCAAATACCCAATCCCAATTTAGTAAAGTTGTGTCAAGTATCTTCTGCAAAAAGGTAGGGGGTAACTCCAAGGCTTCTCCTGGCGTTGCCCCTCCCCCGAGGGGGAGGGGCAACGCGGCGCGCCGTCGCCGGCTCATGCCGCCTCGCCGTGGCGGAGCCGCTCCT
>JAKQOW010000128.1 GCA_029565065.1 Acidobacteriota bacterium
TTGCGGTATAATGAAGCCAAACTATCCGGCGTGATTCGGGCGACTTCACCGTTTTACTTCACGGGGCAGCATGATCGGCCAGACGGTTTCTCACTACCGAATCATCGAGAAACTCGGCGAGGGCGGGATGGGGGTGGTGTATCGGGCGGAAGATTTGAAACTCCGGCGCCCGGTGGCGCTGAAGTTCCTGCCGCCGGAACTGACCCGGGATCCCGACGCCAAGCGGCGGTTCCGGCACGAGGCGGAGGCGGCCGCGGCGCTGGATCACCCGAACATCTGCAACGTGCACGAGGTGGACGAGACCGCCGACGGCCAGGTGTACATCGCCATGGCCTGCTACGAGGGCGAAACGCTCCGGGAAAAGATCGCCCGGGGGCCACTGCCGTTGGGGGAGGCGATGGGTCTGGCGATCCAGGCGGGCGAGGGCCTGGCGGAAGCCCATGCCAGCGGGATTTTGCACCGGGACATCAAGCCGGCCAACCTGTTCGTGACGGCGAAGGGTCAGGTGAAGGTCCTGGATTTCGGGCTGGCCAAGCTGGCCGGGGCGTCGGTGTTGACCAAGAACGGCACCACGCTTGGGACCGCCGGCTACCTGTCGCCGGAGCAGGCGCGGGGGGAGGCGGCGGACGCGCGCGCCGACATCTGGTCGCTCGGAGTGGTGCTGTACGAGCTGGTGGCGGGACGGCTGCCGTTCCGCGGTGAATATGCCCAGGCGGTGATCTACGGGATCCTGAACGAGTCACCACCGCCGCTGACCGCGCTGCGGACGGGAGTGCCGCCGGAGCTGGAGCGGATCGTCGCCAAATGCCTGGCCAAGGATCCGGCGGCGCGCTACCCCCACGTCGAGGATCTGCTGGTGGATCTGCGAGGCGTGCAGAGAGAACTGGGAGCGGCACCGACCGCGCCGATGCCTGCCGGTTCCGGTGCCCCTGCCCCGGCGACTCAAGAGACAGGCCGACGGTTGGCCAGGCCGCGGCGCCCGATCGTCGTGGCGCTGGCGGGAACGGTCGTGCTGCTGACCGTGGCGGCGGTTTACTGGGCGACGCAGCCGGCGCCGCCTTCAGTGGTGCCCCGAGCCAGCAAGGTCATGCTGGTCGTGCTGCCCATGGAGAACCTCTCGGGCGACCCGCAGCAGGAGTACTTCTCCGACGGCCTGACCGAGGAGATGATCGCCCAGTTGGGGCGGCTGGAGCCGAAACGGCTGGGAGTGATCGCGCGCACCTCGGCGATGCAATACAAACACACCCCGAAGAGCATCGGGCAGGTCGGGCAGGAGCTGGGCGTGGAGTACGTGCTGGAGGGGAGCGTGCGCCGGGCGGGGAGCCGGGTGCGGGTGACGGCGCAGCTGATCCAGGTGCGGGACCAGACCCACCTGTGGGCGGAGAGCTTCGAGCGGGACGTGGCGGACGTCTTCGCGGTGCAGGCGGAGGTGGCGGAGCGGGTGGCGCGGTCGCTGGCGATCGAGCTGTTGCCGGAGCGGAAGGAGGCGATGGCCCGGGGCGGTACGGCCAATCCGGCGGCCCACGAGGCCTACCTGCGCGGGCGGTTCCTGTGGCACCAGCGCGGCAAGACGAACTACGAACAAGCAGTGGAGCTGTTCCAGCAGGCCGTCTCGCTCGATCCTGACTATGCGGCGGCCTACGCCGGGCTGTCGGATGTTTACCAAGACCTCTATTTTGATACCTGGGTCCCGCCGGCAGTGGTGATGCCGCAAGCGGAGGCGGCGGCGAAGAAAGCCCTGGAACTTGACCCGAGTTCTGCTGAGGCTCACGTCGCGTTGGGAGGCATCCGGAAATACCTATGGGACTGGCCGGGAGCCGAGCGGGAATATCGTAAGGCGCTCGAATTGGATCCGGGTTCCTCAACCGCATTGAATGGACTCGGATTGGCCGTGGCCTTGAAGCAAAATTTCGATCAGGCGATTGCGTATCGACGGGAGGCGGTGCGAATCGATCCTGCTTCGCCCGTCCTTGCCGGCTCACTGGCGGCAACCTTTCGGAGCGCCCACCGCTTCGAAGAAGCCCGTTCAGCCTATGAAGAGGCTATTCGTCGATTTCCAAACACCAGCCAATTGCGTTTGCAGTTGGCGAGTGTCCTCAATTTCCAGGGGCATTTCACCGAGGCTGCCGCCGTGTATTGGAAGGCATCCGAATACTACTCGGGCGGCTATCGCCTCCTGTATGAAGCCCACGCCCTGGCCTTGGAGGGTCGGACCCGGGAGGCCAGGGACCGGGTCGAGATCGTCCGAAAAAGCAAGAACGAATTCATTTCCCCAATCGAAATCGCGTTCGTGCTCATGGATTTGAAGGATACGAGGGAAGCGCTGGCCGAGCTGGAACGGGGGATTTCCTCCCACGATGGGGAATCCGTCAGTATAATTTTTCATCCGTCGGTTGATCCCATTCGATCCAATCCGCGTTTCCAGGCGCTGCTGAGGAAGATGAACCTGCCGGTGGACGGGACGAAATGATCGGCCGGACGGTCTCCCACTACCGGATAATCGAAAAGCTCGGCGAGGGCGGGATGGGGGTGGTGTACAAGGCCGAGGACACCGCCCTGCAGCGCACCGTGGCCCTCAAGTTCCTGCCGCCGGACCTCACCCGCGACGCCGACGCCAAGCAGCGCTTCCTGCACGAAGCGCGGGCCGCCGCCCGGCTGGACCACCCCAACATCTGCGCGGTGTACGAGGTGGGGGAGAGCGACGGGCAGCTGTTCCTGGCCATGGCGTGCTACGAGGGGATGACGCTGCGGGAAAAGCTCAAAGCGGGGCCCCTGCCCTGGGCCGAGGCGGCGGCGCTGGCGATGCAGGCGGCGGCCGGGCTGTCGGAGGCGCACGCCCACGGCATCGTCCACCGGGACATCAAGCCGGCGAACCTGTTCCTCACGTCCAAGGGACAAGTGAAGATCCTGGACTTCGGGCTGGCCAAACTGGCGGGCGCGTCAATGCTGACGCAGACGGGGACGACGGTGGGGACGGCCCACTACATGTCGCCGGAGCAGGCGCGGGGCGAGGCGGTGGACGCCCGTTCCGACCTCTGGTCGTTGGGCGTCGTGCTGTACGAGCTTGTGGCCGGACGCCCTCCCTTCCGGGGCGAGTACGCCCAGGCGGTGATCTACGGGATCCTGAACGAAGCGCCGCCGCCGCTGGCGGAGTTGGCGCCGGGCGCGCCGGCGGCGCTGCGGGGAGTGGTGGCGAAGTGCCTGGCCAAGGATCCGGCGGCGCGGCCGGCGGCGGCGTGGGAGCTGGCCGACGCGCTGGCGGGGTGCCTGGGGCTGGAGGCGCCCACGGCGCCGGTGAGCTACAAGGCGCCGCGGCCGTGGTGGCGGCGGTGGCCGGCTGCCGCGGCGGCGCTGGCAGTCCTGTTGGCGGTGGCGGGGATCGTCGCGTGGCGGAGCGGCTGGGGGCCGTTTGCGGCGTCGGAGCGGGCGGTCCGGCTGGCGGTGCTGCCGCTGGCGAACCTGAGCGGGGACCCGGAGCAGGAGTACCTGAGCGACGGATTGACGCAGGAGCTGATCAACAAGTTGGGGCGGCTGCACCCGGCGGGCTTGAGCGTGATCGCGCGGACCTCCATCATGCAGTACAAGAAGAGCGACAAGACGGTGGAACAGATCGGGCGGGAACTGGGGGTGGACTACATCCTGGAGGGGAGCGCGCAGCGGGAAGGCTCGCGCATCCGGATCACGGCGGAGCTGATCCGGGTGGGCGACCAGGCGCAGCTGTGGGCGGACGGGTTCGAGCGGGAGATGGCGGGGGTGCTGGCGCTGCAGAGCGACGTGGCGAAGAAGGTAGCCGGGGCGCTGGCGCTGCGGCTGCTGCCGTCCGAACAGGCGCGGCTGGCGAGCGCCAAGACCGTCGATCCGGAGTTGTACGACCTCTGCCTGAAGGGGAGGGATCAGCTGGGGAGGTTCAGCAAGGCGGGATTCGATGCGGCCGAGCAGTACTACCAGCGCGCGCTGGCGAAGGATCCAGCGTCAGCCGAAGC
This sequence comes from Acidobacteriota bacterium, assembly GCA_029565065.1. Lineage (GTDB taxonomy): Bacteria > Acidobacteriota > JAAYUB01 > JAAYUB01 > JAAYUB01 > JAAYUB01. The sequence continues at coordinate 3,984 of JAKQOW010000128.1, forward strand.
CTACGCGGGGATGGCCGCAGTCTGGCTCTACAGGCGGCAACTCAGCATGGCACCCGCGCGCGAGGCCGGCGAGAAAGGCCGGGCGGCCGCCCTCAAGGCCGTCGAGCTCGATGACACGCTCGCGGTTGCCCACTGGATCCTTGGGGCCCTGTTCGGCTGGACCGATTTCAACTTCGCGGCCGCCGAGCGCGAGTTCAAGCGGACCCTCGAACTCGATCCGAACGATGCGCAGGCGCGGGCGTCATACTCGCACGCCCTAATGATCCTCGGGCGGCCCGGTGAGGGGATGTCCCAGATCGAGCGCGCGGTGGCGATCGATCCCCTGGACGTGGGCGTCCGGGTCTTCTACGGGGTCATACTCTACTCGGCACGGCGCTACGACGAGGCAGTCGCACAGGCCAACGAGGTCCTCCGCCTGCAGCCAGGCCATCCCGGGGCTTTGGGCATACTCTATACGGCCCTGTTCATGAAACACCGGTACGCAGATGCCATCAAGGCTCAGGCGGCCTACTACAAGGCGTGGGGCTGGCCCGATGTCGCAGACGCTCTCACGAAGGGCTATGCCGAATCGGGCTACGCGGTCGCGTTGCGGCGGGCGACCGAAGTGGCGCTCGCGACGCACGGAGGCGAGCCAGGCGTGGCATATGAGGCCGCATGGAACTACACGATGGCCGGGGACAGGGCGCGGGCGCTCGACTGGCTCGAGAGGGCGTACGCGGATGGGAATCCCAGCATTCCGTACAACGGCGTCGACCCCAACTTCGCCCCCCTGCGCAACGAACCGCGCTTCCAGGCGCTGCTGCGGAAGATGAACCTGCCGGTGGACGGGACGAAATGATCGGCCGGACGGTGTCCCACTACCGGATCCTGGAGAAACTCGGCGAGGGCGGGATGGGAGTGGTGTACAAGGCCGAGGACACCGCCCTGCAGCGCACGGTGGCGCTGAAGTTCCTGCCGCCGGAGCTCACCCGCGACGCGGAGGCCAAACAGCGGTTCCTGCACGAGGCGCGGGCGGCGGCGCGGCTGGACCACCCGAACATCTGCACAGTGTACGAGGTCGGGGAGGCTGACGGGCAACTCTTCCTGGCCATGGCGTGCTACGAGGGGATGACGTTGCGGGAGAAGCTCCAGGAGGGGCCCCTCCCCTGGGCCGAGGCGGCGGCGCTGGCGATGCAGGCGGCGGCCGGGCTGTCGGAGGCGCACGCCCACGGCATCGTCCACCGGGACATCAAGCCGGCGAATCTCTTTCTCACCGCCAAGGGACAGGTCAAGATCCTGGACTTCGGGCTGGCCAAGCTGGCGGGGGCGTCGGGGCTGACCCAGACGGGGACGACGGTGGGGACGGCCCACTACATGTCGCCAGAGCAGGCGCGGGGCGAGGCGGTGGACGCCCGCTCCGACCTCTGGTCGCTGGGGGCAGTGCTCTACGAACTGGTGGCTGGACGTCCCCCCTTTCGGGGCGAGTACGCCCAGGCGGTGATCTACGGGATCCTGAACGAAGCGCCGCCGCCGGTGACCGAGTTTGCGCCGGACGTGCCCCCGGCGCTGCAGGGGGTGGTGGCGAAGTGCCTCGCGAAGGACCCGGCGGCGCGGCCGGCGGCGGCATGGGAGCTGGCCGACGCCCTGGCGGGGTGCCTGGGGCTGGAGGCGCCCACGGCGCCGGTGAGCTACAAGGCGCCGCGGCCGTGGTGGCGGCGGTGGCCGGCTGCCGCGGCGGCGCTGTCAGTCCTGTTGGCGGTAGCGGGAGTCGTTGCCTGGCGGAATGGCTGGTGGCCGTTTCCGGGGCAGGCGCCGCTCATCCGGCTGGCGGTGCTGCCGCTGGCGAACCTGAGCGGGGACCCGGAGCAGGATTATTTATCCGACGGGCTGACGCAGGAGCTGATCAACCAACTGGGGCGGCTGCATCCGGCGACGCTAAGCGTGATCGCGCGGACGTCCATCATGCAGTACAAGAAGAGTGAGAAAACCGTGGACCAGATCGGCCAGGAACTGGGCGTCGATTACATCCTGGAGGGGAGCGCGATCCGGGAAGGGGGGCGGGTGCGGATCAACACCGAGCTGATCCGGGTGAAGGACCAGGCGCAGCTGTGGGCGGACGGGTTCGAGCGGGAGATGGCGGGGGTGCTGGCACTGCAGAGCGACGTGGCGAAGAAGGTGTCGAAAGCGCTGGCGCTGAAGCTGCTGCCGTCGGAAGCGGCGCTCCTGGCCGGCGCCCGCCCCGTCAACCCGGAGGCGTACGAAGCCTACCTCAAGGGCTCCCAGTACTGGACGCGGCTCACGGCGGCCGACCTCGACACGGCGGAGCGCTACTTCGACCTCGCGTTGCAGAAGGACCCGAGATTCGCCCCCGCGCACGCCGGGCTCGCGATGGTCTGGGCCTGCCGCCAGCAGATGGGTTTCGTACCTCCGAGCGAGGCAGGCCCCAAGGCCAAGGCCGAGGCGCTGCGCGCGCTGGGACTGGACAACACCGTCGCCCCGGCCCACTTCGCCCTCGCCACCGTGCTGACCTGGACGGACTGGGACTTCCCCGCCGCCGGGAGGGAGTGGGCGCGCGCGATCGAGCTCGATCCCGGCGACGCGCTGGCGCGCGCGAACTATTCCCACTACCTCATGATCGTGGGGCGTCCGGACGATGCGATGGGCCAGATCGAGGCGGCGTTGAAGGCGGATCCGTTCAACGTCATGCCACGCATCTTCTATAGCGTGGACCTGGTGTTTCTGCGGCGTTACGAGGAGGCCCTCGCAGCGTCCCGCGAGTGCCTGCGCATGCAGCCCGGGTCGATCGCGGCGCTCCAGGTGACCTGGCTGGCCTCCGCCCGGCTGGGGGAGTGGAAGGAGGCGGTTGAGGCAGCTAGGGGATATCTGATCCTCGCCTACCAGGACGATCGGGCGGCGAAGGCGTGCGACGAAGGATACGCCAAGGGCGGCTACGCCGAGGCGATGAGACGCGCGGCCGAGACCCTTGCCGGCCGTTTCCCGACGTCGTTCGTCCTGCCCAGCGACATCGCATGGTATTACCTCGGGGCCGGGGACCACGCTCGCACCCTCGACTGGCTCGAGAAGGGGTACGAGGTGCGCGACCCCGTCCTGCCCTACCTAAATTGGGGGTTCTACGACGGCCTGCGCTCCGAACCGCGCTTCCAGGCGCTGCTGCGGAAGATGAACCTGCCGGTGGACGGGACGAAATGATCGGCCGGACGATTTCCCATTACCGGATCCTGGAGAAGCTCGGCGAGGGCGGGATGGGGGTGGTGTACGAGGCCGAGGACACCGCCCTGCAGCGCACGGTGGCGCTGAAGTTCCTGCCGCCGGAGCTGACGCGGGACGCGGAGGCCAAGCAGCGCTTCCTCCACGAGGCGCGGGCGGCGGCGCGGCTGGACCACCCGAACATCTGCACAGTGTACGAGGTCGGGGAGGCTGACGGGCAGCTCTTCCTGGCCATGGCGTGCTACGAGGGGATGACGCTGCGGGAGAAGCTCCAGGCGGGGCCCCTGCCCTGGGCCGAGGCGGCGACGCTGGCGATGCAGGCGGCCGCCGGGCTGTCGGAGGCGCATGCCCATGGCATCGTCCACCGGGACATCAAGCCGGCGAACCTGTTCCTCACGTCCAAAGGACAAGTGAAGATCCTG
>JAKQOW010000129.1 GCA_029565065.1 Acidobacteriota bacterium
GGACAAGTGAAGATCCTGGACTTCGGGCTGGCCAAGCTCACCGGGGCGTCGGTGCTCACCAAGAGCGGCTCCACCATGGGGACCGCCGCGTACATGTCCCCGGAACAGGTCGCCGGCGGAGCGGCGGAGGCGCAGTCGGACGTCTGGTCGCTGGGGGTGGTGCTGTACGAGATGGTGTCCGGCCGGACGCCCTTCGCCGGTGATTACGCCCAGGCGGTGATGTACGGGATCCTGAACGAGGCGCCGGTCCCGCTGGAGAAGCTGGAGATCGACGCGCCGGCAGCCTTGCAGGAGATCCTCACGAAGTGCCTGGCGAAGCGGCCGGAGGAGCGGTACGCCTCGGCCGAGGAACTGGGGCGGGCGCTGGCGGCGTGCCTGGGGCCGGAGGAGAGCGCAGCAGTGCTGGCGTTGCTGCGTCCGGCCCGCTTCCGGCGGCGATGGCTGGTCCCGGCGGTTGTGGCGGCGATCGCGGTTCTTCTGGCGATCTTCAACCTGGTGGCCTGGCGGAACGGCTGGGGGCCGTTCCCGGCGCCGGAGCGGGCAATCCGGCTGGCGGTGCTGCCGCTGGCGAACCTGAGCGGGGACCCGGAGCAGGAGTACCTCTCCGACGGGCTGACGCAGGAGCTGATCAACCAGCTGGGGCGGCTGCACCCGGCGACGCTGAGCGTGATCGCGCGGACCTCCATCATGCGCTACAAGAAGAGCGACAAGGGGGTGGACCAGATCGGGCGGGAGCTGAACGTCGACTACGTGCTGGAGGGGAGCGCGCAGCGGGAGGGAAGCCGGGTGCGGGTGACGGCGGAGCTGATCCGGGTGGGGGACCAGGCGCAGCTGTGGGCGGATGCGTTCGAGCGGGAGATGGCGGGGATCCTGGCGCTGCAGAGCGACGTGGCGAAGAAGGTGGCGGGGGCGCTGGCCCTGAAGCTGCTGCCGGCGGAACAGGCACGTCTCACCAACGTCCAAATGGTCAATCCCGATTCATACGATGCCTATCTCAAAGGCCGCCGGTTTAGCCAAACGCTGACTCCGGCCGGACTCGACACAGCGGAAAAGTTCTTTAACCTGGCCCTGGCCAAGGACCCCAACTTCGCCTTGGCTCATGCCGGCCTCGCGGCCGTCTGGATTTGCCGCCAGCAGATGTGGATCACGACTCCCCGCGAAGCCGGCCCGAAAGCGAAAGCCGAAGCTTTGAAAGCGCTATCCCTGGACGACTCTCTCGCGTTCGTTCACCACACCCTCTCCGGGGTGCTGTCATGGACCGACTGGGATTGGGCCGGCAGCGTACGGGAACGCCGTAGGACGCTCGAGCTGGACCCTGGCTGCGTGGAGGCGCTGAGGGGATACTCCCATGTTCTCATGATCCTCCGGCGCCCTGGCGAGGCGATGCCGCCGATTGAACGCGCGGTGGAGCTCGATCCCTTCAACGCCATGACCTTGAGTTTCCATGCCGAGACTCTATACTTGATGAGCCGCTACGACGAAGCCATCGCACAGGCTCGCCAGGCGATGGCCATCCAGCCGGATGCCCCCGTGGCCCAGGGAGTGATCCTCCGGTCCCAGCACATGATGGGGCGGCACGATGATGCGATCGCCATGGCCAGGGGCATCTATGCGGGTCGGGACCCGGACGTGAGCGTGACGCTCGGGCGGGGTTACAGTTCGCGCGACTACGCAGGAGCGTGGCGCGGAGCGATTGAAATCTTGATCGCCAAGCACGGCGAAGAGCCGGGATCCGCTTTCGGGATCGCCGAAAAGTATATGTTCCTCAAAGACGGGGCGAGCGCCCTTGGTTGGCTCGAAAAGGCCTGTGCCGATCGCGATCCGAACCTGCCGTACATCAACTGTGACCCGTTGTGGGCTCCCCTGCGCCAAGCCCCGCGTTTCCAGGCGTTGCTGCGCAAGATGAACCTGCCGGCGGACGGGACGAAATGATCGGCCGGACGGTTTCCCACTACCGGATAATCGAAAAGCTCGGCGCGGGCGGGATGGGGGTGGTGTACAAGGCGGAGGACACGGCGTTGCAGCGGACGGTGGCGCTGAAGTTCCTGCCGCCGGAGCTGACCCGGGACGCCGAGGCCAAGCAGCGGTTCCTGCACGAGGCGCGGGCGGCTGCGCGACTGGACCACCCCAACATCTGCGCGGTGTACGAGGTGGGCGAGAGCGACGGCCAGCTGTACTTGGCCATGGCCTGCTATGAAGGCGAGACGCTGCGGGAACGGCTGAAGCAAGGTCCCCTGCCCTGGGCCGAGGCGGCGACGCTGGCGATGCAGGCGGCCGCCGGGCTGTCGGAGGCGCATGCCCATGGCATCGTCCACCGGGACATCAAGCCGGCGAACCTGTTCCTCACGTCCAAAGGACAAGTGAAGATCCTG
>JAKQOW010000132.1 GCA_029565065.1 Acidobacteriota bacterium
ACCAGGATCCGCGCGCCGCTGGCGCCGATGGGATGCCCCAGCGCGATGGCCCCGCCATGGACATTGAGCCTATCGGGGTCGAGGGCCAGCTCCTTCACCGCGGCCAGCGCCACGGCGGCGAACGCCTCATTGATCTCGAACAGGTCGATGTCGCCCAGGGCGAGCCCGGCCTTGGCCAGCGCCTTGCGGATGGCGCCCGCCGGCGCGGTGGGGAAGTCCGCCGGCGCCTGGGCGAAGGAGGCCTGCGCCACGATGCGGGCCACGGGCGCCAGGCCCAGCGCGGCGGCCTTCTCCGCCGCCATCACCACCACCGCCGCCGCGCCGTCGTTGATCTTCGAAGCGTTGGCCGCGGTGATGGTCCCCGCCTTGTCGAAGGCGGGGCGGAGTTTGGGGATCTTGTCGAACATCACCTTGCCCGGCTCCTCGTCCACGGCGACCATCACCGGGTCGCCCTTCCCCTGGGGCACGGCGACGGGCACGATCTCGGCGGTGAAGCGGCCGTCCGTCTGGGCGGCGATGGCCCGCTCGTAGCTCCGGACGGCGAACGCGTCCTGCTCCTCGCGGGAAAATCCGAGATTGCGCACGCACGCCTCGGCCGCCGCGCCCATGTGGAAATCGTTGTACGGGTCCCACAGGCCGTCGTGGATCATGCCGTCGAGCACCGTCTGGTGGCCCATGCGGAAGCCGGCGCGGGCGCCCGCCAGGTAATACGGCGCCTGCGACATGCTCTCCATGCCGCCGGCGACCACGACATCGGCGTCGCCCGCCGCGATCGCCTGGGCCGCGACCATCACCGCCTTGAGGCCGGAGCCGCACACCTTGTGGAGCGTCAGGCATTCCACCGCGTGGGGCAGGCCGGCGTACACGGCCGCCTGGCGCGCCGGGGCCTGGCCGCAACCGCCCTGGAGCACCTGGCCCATGATCACCTCGTCCACATGGTCGGGCGCGACGCCCGCCCGGCGGACCGCCTCGGCCACCGCCGCGGCGCCGAGCCGCACGGCCGGTACGGCCGCGAGCGCGCCCAGGAACGACCCGATGGGCGTCCGGGCCGGGCCCAGTATCACCGCCTCACGCAACGTTCGACTCATGATGCCCTCCTTGAACGGCCCGGCGACCGCCGGCCGGCGGCCGCTCGGCGCGTGGTATTTGTGGATATTGTAGCCGACCCGCCGGCGCCGGCCAAGGGGATTGGTCGCCGGCCGGGTCTGCTATAATAAGGCGCGCCCGGGAGGTCGCCGTCGTGGCCGCGGACTTGCGCAAGACCGGCATCCGGATGGAAGCGGTGGCGAAGCGCTCGCCGGCGTGGCAGATGGGCCTGCGTGCCGGAGACCGCTGCCTGGCCATCGACGGGCGCGTCCCGCTGGACTATCTTGACATCCAGTATCATCTGGCCGACGGCGGCACCCACGTCATGGACGTGGAGAAGGCGGACGGCGCGCGCTGGGAGGCGGAGTTCGAGCTGGACGCGGACGAGTCGCTGGGGATCGGCTGGGAGGACATCCGGCCGCGCACCTGCCGCAACCGATGCGTGTTCTGCTTCGTGGACCAGCTCCCCCGCGGCGTCCGGCCGAGCCTCCGGATCAAGGACGAGGACTACCGCCACTCCTTCCTCCACGGCAACTTCATCACCCTGAGCAACCTGACCCCGGCGGACCTGGACCGCATCCTGGCCCAGCGCTTATCGCCCCTCTACGTCTCGGTGCACAGCACCGATCCTTCCTTGCGCGCGCGGCTGGTGCGCTGCGGCGCCCGCGACCGGTTCTTCGAGTACTTCGACGCCCTGGTACGCGGGGGTATCGCCATCCACACCCAGGTGGTGCTGCTGCCCGGCCGCAACGACGGCGCCGCACTGGAGCGGACGATGGCCGATCTGGCCGCGCGCCACCCGGCGGTCCGCTCGCTCGGCATCGTGCCCGTGGGCCTGACGCGCCACCGCGACGGACTCCCGGCCCTGCGGCCGCCCGACCCGTCGTTCTGCCGGACGGTCATTGCCCAGGTCCGGCCCCACCAGGAGCGGTGGCGCCGCCGGCTGGGTGTCCGCTTCGCGTACCTGGCCGATGAATTCTATCTCCAGGCGGGGCGCCGCCTGCCGCCGGCATCGGCCTACGACGACTTCCCCCAGCTCGAAAACGGGATTGGCCTGGTCCGTGACTTCCTCGAGGAGACCGCGGCGCTGCTGCGGGAGCCGCTGCCGGCGGTGCGGGTCCGCCGCGCGGCACTGGCCACCGGTACCCTGTTCGCGCCGCTGCTGGCGCGGGCGCTCCGGCGAATCAACCGCCGCTGGGACGTGGCGTTCCGGGCTCTGCCCGTGCCCAACCGGTTCCTCGGCCCCCGGGTCACGGTGGCCGGCCTGCTTGCCGGCCGCGACATCGCCGCCGCGGCCGGCCGCCTCGCGCCCGACGAGTGGCTGGCCGTCCCCGGCCAGTGCGTGGGCGCCGGCCACGGACTGTTCCTCGATGACTGGACACCGGCCGACCTGGCCGACGCCGCGGGACGACCCGTGGCGCGGTTGCCCCTGGGAGCCGCGGGTCTGCGGGCCCTGGCCGCCGGAGAGGTCGAGCCGGCGCTCCCCCGCGGGGGCCGGGGCTTGAAAAACCTTTGACAACGCCCAAAATCGTGGTAAATATGACTCATACCCAGATAACAACGGTATGATCTACATTCCTTTCACCCATGAACCCCAGCTTCATTAAAGGTGCGTAGATGAACTTCATCGAGATGCGGGTCGAGGAGTACATCGACGAGGCGCTCGACGCCGACTCCCCGGACCACGCGCCCAGCATCGCGGCACTGCGCAAGTTCGTGACCTACATGGACCGGGAGACCGAAATCTTCAGCGTCCAGGACATCACCCCGGCCGAGGCCCTTGACTTCCTGCGAACGGTGCGCAACATCCGTGAGCGCGACATCACCATCGCCGCGCTCAACGGCTTCTTCGCCTTCCTGCTCAAGAAGGAGCTCATCGACCGCCCCCTCCAGCTCGACGCCAAGGGCGTCTTCCGGGCCAAGCCGTCGGAACAGGGCCCCGACGTGGCCGAGCTGTTCGAGGACGACGAGGATTCCCCCCGTCACAAGCCGCGCCGCCTCCAGGAGTGAGCCGCCAGCGTTCCCGTCAGCCGTCCGCCGCCGCCCCTGGCCCGGCGCCGAGCGCCGTCCGCCGGACAATCCGCAATCCGCGACGCCACCGCAGGTTGCATTCCACGAGCCGCACGTCCAGCCCGGGCCGGAGATAGCCGGCCAGCGCCCGCTGCTGCCGGTGGCAGCGAAAGAGCGGCGTCACGAGGACGAGCGCCGGCGGTTCCGGCGACAGCCGCACGCCGGCGAAGTAGCCGCAGCGCCCGAAGGCGCCGCTGCGGAGGCCGTCGGCGACGCGCTCCCAGTAGTCGAGGGCCTGGAACAGGAGCGTCCCGCACTCGGCTGCCTTGATCTCCACCACCACCAGGCGGTTGGCCGCGTCAAGCGTGAGCACGTCCATGATGGAGCGCCCCGTGCCCCGGTAGGTGGGCACCTGCCGGTAGGTCCACGCGCCTTGGAACGCCGGGTCCAGCACGCCGATGTCGTCCAGCAGCAGGCGCTCCAGCCACCGTTCGGGGAACAGCCGGTAGGCGGTGTGGCCGGGCACGAGCGGCGGATCCGCCCGCAGGCGGACCGCCTGGCCCACCAGGGCCATCGCCCGCACCCGTCCCAGGTCCGACCAGGCGCGCAGCGGCGGCTCCCACCCCACCAGCAGGTCGCTCGGCCCGCCGCCCCCCACCCGGACCAGAGGGAGTCCGCGGCAGCTCACCACGTCGAAGGCGTACGGGGTCTTCTCGAGGCGCAGGTCGCCGGGAAACGCCGCCACGAGCTCGCGGGCCAGCGCGTTGTCGAAGCATGGCCGCTCGGGAGCGAACTCGAAGCTCACCGGCAGGCGGCACCGGCGGCGGATCTCGGCGGCGTCGATTTCCTCTACAGCGCCCACCGCCAGGTCGTACCGGAAGAGGCGCGTCTGCACCTGCGCCGGATCCAGCAGCTCCAGCCGGCCCAGCAGGTGCAGCGCCGCGTCGCCGTGGAGGCACAGGGCCAGCGTCCGGTCGAACCGCCGCCGGGTGCCGCGGCAGTGGCCGAACCAGACGAGGGCCGCCGTGAGGAACGCGCTCCCCGCACCGGCGCCCTGGAACGGGTAGAGGCCGAGACCCGCCGCGAATCCGCCCGGACGCCGGAACACCAGCCGGGCGAAGAGCCCGGGGACGCGCTGCCGCGCATCGGGGCCGGACGCAATGGACTCCAGCGCCAGCCCCCGCGGCGGCCGGCGGACCAGCAGCGCCGCCAGCCGCAGATCGTAGAAACGCCGGCTGGCGTCCGGCGACAGGCCCTCGGGCGGCGCGCCATCCGCCTCGCCAAGGAAGCGCAACGCCAGGCCCGGCGCCCCGGCCAGCGCCACCCGCTCCGGGTCGTCGCGACCGAATCCCAGCACCCGGAGCGGCTCCGGCCAGCCAGCCACGGCCAGCCAGGCCGTCCCCCGCGCGTCCACTTCGCACCGGCACGCCCCCGCCGGCAGGTCCGGGGTGAGCGGCACCCCGCCCTGTTCCAGGCGGCAGGGGCAGAGCGCCGCCAGATCCCGCACCAACCCGGCCAGTTTTCGCTCCGACGTCATGGGCACCTCTTCATCTATTAATAACGGATAAGTCGCCGGGTGTTCGAAACCGGCGGCCGCCACTTCGCATTGATTCCGCCGCGACGCCCCGCTACAATGCGGGGAACGAAGGGCCCGGCCCCCGCACGGAGCGGCATGAACGTACTCCTGGTCAAACCATACAGCGACTTTCCCACCCGAATCCCCCACCTGGGCCTCGGCTACCTGGCAGCGGCGCTCCGGCGGCGGAGCCACGCCGTGCGCATCGCCGACTGCCCCCGCGAGAGCCTCGGCGAGCGGGAACTGCTGGCCCTGGCCGCCGAATGGGCGCCCCGGCTCGTGGGCCTGAGCGCCTTCACCGCCGACATCCCCGTGCTGCGCGGGCTGTGCCGCGCCCTGCGCGCCGCGCTGCCGGAAGCGACCCTGGTTCTAGGGGGTCCCCATCCCAGTTGCCTGCCGGACCACCTCTTCGGCTACATCCCCGAGATCGACTACGCCTTCGCCGGCGAGGCCGAGGCGGGACTGGCGCAACTGGCCGACGGCCTGGCAGCCGGCGGTTTTGATCCGGCGGCGATCCCCGGCCTGGCCTGGCGGAGCGAGGGGGCGGTCCGCGCCAACCCGCCCCGCTTCGAGCCCGACTTGGATGCCCTGGGCCTGCCGGCCTGGGACCTGCTGCGCCCCGAGATCCCGGTGCTGGCGCCTCACGGCGCATTCGTCCGCCGCCAGCCGTCGGCGCCCATCGTCACCAGCCGCGGCTGTCCGTACCCGTGCACGTTCTGCGCCGCGCGCAGCGTCAGCGGCCGGCGGATCCGTCAGCGGTCGCTCGCGAGCGTGCTCGCGGAGGTGGCGCTGCTCGCCGATCGCCACGGCGTCCGGGAGCTGCACATCGAGGACGATAATTTCACGTTCCGGCGGGAGTTCGTGGAGGGATTCTGCGAGGGGCTGCTGCGCCGGGGCGGCGCGCTGCCGTGGTGCTGCCCCAACGGCGTCCGGCTGGACTCGCTGGACCCGGAGCTGCTGCGCCTCATGCGCCGCGCCGGCTGCTACTCGCTGTCACTCGGCATCGAGTCGGGCGCGCCCCGGGTGCTGGCGATGATCCGCAAGGGGCTGGAGCCCGACGGCATCCGCGAGCGGGTGGCCTGGATCCGCGAGGCGGGGATCAAGACGACGGGCTTTTTCATCATCGGCTTTCCCACCGAGACCGCCGCGGAGATCGAGACGACCATCCGCTTCGCCCGGGAGCTGGCGCTGGACCGCGCCCAGTTCAGCACCTTCCTGCCGCTCCCCGGCACGGTTTATTTCGACGAGCTGGCCGCCGCGCACGGCCTGGATGGCATCCCCTGGGAGGGCTTCCTCACCACCGAGGCATTCCAGGTCCCCGGCGGCCTGCCCCGCGGCGAGCTGGTGCGGCTGCAGCGGCGGGCGTTCCTGCAGTTCTATGCACGGCCGGGCACACTGCTGCGGCTGGCGGGCGAGATCCGCGGCCCCCGCCACCTGGCCCACCTCGCCGCCCGCGCCGCGGCGGTGTGGAGAAGTGAACGGTGAACAGTGAACCGTGAACAGCCGGCCGCAGGCTGAGCATCGCGGGGCTTCCGGCGGCGGGTTCCGCTGGCGCGCTGCAGGGGAATCCGCATCGTCGGCGCGCGTTCAGCGAACGCGCGGTCCGGTGACGCTCCTGCCGCCGGGCGGTCACTCCCGGGTCTTGAGCTCGGACTCGTGGGCAGCGATGAACTTGCGGAGATCCCCGGCCAGTTCGAGGAGCCGGAGCCACTGCTCCTTGTAGAGCGTCACCGGGAAGCGGCCCAGCCCGTACACCGACACGGCGCCCTTGGCGCTCACCTTGAACGAAATCGCGCGCGGCGCCCGTTGTTTCTTCAGGGCTTCGTTTTCCGCCTTGACCCGTTCCAACTCCGCCTTCAAAGCCTCCAGATCGTCTGCGGCCATCAGTCCCTCCTGCCGGGTGATTGTTGCCGCCTATTGTAACCCAGATCCGCCGTGGGGCATCCACCCGATTGAATGATGGATGACGATCGGATGGCGCGAACCGTGAACAGTAAACAGTGAATGGTGAACCGTGATGGATGACGCGCGTCACCGTTCAACATCTCATCCCGTACAACCCGGGCGGATCCCGGACCCCATGCCCCTGCCCACCCGCCTGCAGCCCGAGTGTCCCGAGCCATGAAGCAGTCCACACCGGCTCCCCTGTCCGATCTCCGAGTTTCGGTGTCCCGGATTTTGGAACAAATCCCGGGCCTCCGGCTCCGAGTCGCGACAACAATCACGAGCTCCCGTCCGAGGGCGACCGAAAAGCGGTTGTCAAAGGCGGCGGCGGATTTGTATAATGAGTTTACATTGCACCAACCATCCGGCGATCCGAGGACCCTATGCTGAGTAAAAACCTCATCGATGCGATCCTTGCTCACTCCGAGGAGATCATCACGCGCATCGTCGACGCCATCCAGACCCATCCCCGGACGGCCTACTACCACACCATGGACCGCGCCGAGCTCAGGAAGCGTATCGAGGGCATCTTCAAGAATCTGGGCAAAGCCCTCCAGGAGGGGGCCGAGGGCGAGCTCCGGACCATCTACCTCAAGTTCGGCAAGGTCCGTTATTTCGAGGGCGTGCCGCTGGCCGATCTGCTCTTCGCGCTGATCCTCTGCAAGATGAAGATGCTCAGCGTGATGCAGAAGCACGTCGTCCCGGAATCGTCGGCGCAGCTCTACCTGGAGATGCAGCTCCACGACACGCTGGCCGGGTTCTTCGACGACCTCGTCTACTTCACCACGAAGGGCTACCAGGAGGCATGCGAGGAGACCGCCGGGGGATCGACGGCAAGGACCCACCTGTTTTGAGCACGGCGGACGGCGCCCAATCCCGGCCTGGCAGGAAACCATGAAAGAAAGACGTGAGTTTGTTCGCATCCCCCGCAAAGGGCTCATCAAATTTCGGGAGATGCATCTGCCCAAGAGCCTGATCTCCGACGACGCCTCGTTCTACACCAACATTTCCCCCGGGGGCATCCTGTTCGAATCCGCCTACCACCTGAGCCTGGGCACCATGCTCAAGCTGGAGATCGAGATCAAGGACTGGGCCCGCTGCCTGCCCGACGCGGACAAACTTCCGGGCGGCAATTCCCAGCCGCTGCGGGTGCTGGGCGAGGTGGTGCACTGCCACGAGCTCAGCCCCCAGAGCGGCTACAGCATCGGGATCAAGTTCGTCAATCTGGATCCCCGCCACCAGGAGGCGCTGCTGAAGTGCCTCCAGGACCACGCCGCCCAGCATGATTAAAGGAATCATCCTCGATCTGGACGACACGCTGTACCCCTTCCAGGAGTATCTCGAGAGCGGCTTCTGGGAGGTGGCCCGCTATGCCGGCGGCAAATACGGCATCGATCCGCAGGAATCGTTCGCCTACATGAAGATCCTGTATTCCCGCTACGGCGAGCGGGAGGTGCTGTCCAACCTGGTCTCCTACTTCTCCCTGGAGCCGGCGGCCATCATCGAGATGATCTCGGTGTTCCGCGAGCACCGCCCCAACATCGCCCTCTACCCCGCCTACCGCAAGACGCTCCAGACGCTGGGCGACACCTACGTCTTGGGCCTGCTTACCGACGGCGACCCCGGCGTCCAGGACAAGAAGATCAAGGCGCTGCGCATCCAGAAGTACTTCAAGCACACCATCTTCACCCACAAGTTCGAGGAGGCGAAGTGGAAACCCAACGCCTTCTGCTTCACCCTCATGGCCCGGGTGATCGGCTGCAACCCCCGCGACCTCGTCTTCGTCGGCGACAATCCGCTCACCGATTTCCTCGGCGCCAAGAAGGCCGGCTACCTCACGGTGCGGGTGCTCACCGGCGAGTTCCGCGACAAGGCGGTGCCCATGGAATTCGAGGCCCATCGCCGGATCAAGGACCTGACCGAGCTGCAGGACTACATGAATGAGTTCTTCCAGTAGCCTCCCCCGCCTGGTCCCGCTGTTCGAAATCGGGTCGGCCCAGCTGGCGCCCGTCCTGGAGGCGGAGCGGGCGGAGTGGGCCGCGCGCCTCGACTGGGACTTCGAGCCGGCGCTGGCCTCGCTGCGCTACATGCTCGACAACCGGGTGCTACCCGGCGTGGCGGTGGCGGTGGGCGACCACGGTGTCGGCTACGCCTATTACCTCTTCCGCGACCAGCGGGCGTTGGTGGGCGGCCTCTACTTCCTCCCCGAGTTCCGGGACGGCGACTGGCCGCGGCTGGTGCTCCAGCGCGTCTTCCAGGAGCTGGCCCGCCAGCCGCTGGCGCGGTCCATCGAGGGGCAAATCTTGTTCCCCGGCCCCGAGCGGTCGGCCGGACCGCTGCTGCGCGCGAGCGGCTTCCAGTTTCTGGAGCGGCGGTTCCTCCGGCTGGAGGCGCCGGCGGAGCGTCCGCTCCCGCCAGGTCCGGCGGACCTCACCCTCCGCCCCATTCCCGAGGGCATGCTCGACGACCTGGCGCTGGTGATGACCCACGCCTACCGCGGCCACGTGGACGCGCGGACGTCCTCGCTGTACCTGAGTTTCGACGGCTGCGCGCGCCTCATCCAGGCGCTGGTGCTCCGCGGCGGATGCGGCCCCTGCGAGGCTTCGCTCAGCCTGATGGCCGCGGTGCGCGACACGCCGGCGGGCGCCATCGTCGTCTCACGGATTTCGAAGGGATCGTTTTTCGTCTCGCAGGTGTTCGTCCACCCCCGGCACCAGGGCCAGGGGATCGGGCGGGTGCTCGTCGGCGCCGTGGTCAACGCGCTGGCCAAACGCCATCCCGGCGTCGGCCTCAGCCTCACGGTCTCGCGGGATAACACGCGGGCCTATGACTGGTACCGCCGCCTGGGTTTCGCCGACCGGCTCCCCCACTACGCCTTCATGAAGCTGGCCGGCGACTGAGCGCCGCCGGTCACCGCCAGCATCTGCGCGTGGATCCGGCCGTTGGAGGCCACGATCTCCGGACAGTGGATGGAGAAGGGTCCGCCGTCGAACCGGCTCAGCCGGCCGCCGGCCTCGGCCAGGATCGCGGCGCCCGCCGCCGTGTCCCAGGGGCGGAGCCGCCGTTCCCAAAACCCGTCGAAGCGGCCCATGGCCACGTAGCAGAGGTCCAGCGCCGCCGAGCCGTCGCGCCGGATGGCCTGGGCTTGCCGCAGGAACGCGGCGAACAGCGGCACGATGTCGTCGGCGGTGTGGGCGTCGTAGGGGAACCCCGTGGCAAGCATCGCCTCGCGCAGGCTGGCGCAGGCCGAAACGCGGATGGGCGCATCGTTGAGCCAGGCGCCGCCGCCCCGCACCGCCCAGAACTCCTCCCCCAGGGCCGGGGCGTAAACCACGCCGAGCAGGGGCTCCTCCCCCCGCACCAGGCCCACCGACACGCCGAACGGCGGGTAGCCGTGGACGAAATTGGTGGTGCCGTCCAGCGGATCGATCACCCAGGTGTACTCGCCGCTGCCGGCGCGCGCCCCGGATTCCTCCAGCAGGAAACCATGGCCGGGGAACGCCGTCCGCAGCCGGTCCAGCACGGCCGCTTCGGCCTGCAGGTCGGCCTGGGTCACGAGGTCGATGGCCCCCTTCTTCCGGACGTCGAGGGCGCGGCCGAAGTGTCCCATGAGCACGTCTCCGGCCGCCCGGGCCGCCTCCCGCGCCGCCGCCAGCCAGGCCTGTTCCATGAGTGCCTCCTGTCCGCCGTCCGCGGCCGTCCACTATAGCAATCCCGCCCCGCCCGGCGCAACCGTATTGACGGCCGCCCCGCCATTCATTAAGATAGCGGGCGATCGACGGGCGGGAGGACGGTGCATTGGTCCAACTGGTGCTGGATCCCAAGAGCCTCGAATTTCTGTTCGACAAGCAGAAGGAAAGCCTCAAACTCCTGGAATCGCTGTTCAACGTGGACATCTATGTCCGCGGCCACCAGCTCCAGCTCGAAGGCGCCGCCGACGACACCGCCGTGGTCCGCGGCATCCTCGAGGATTTCGCCCGTCTCTACGCCGACGGCGTCGTCCCCGACCGGGACATGGTCCGCCGCGCCTTCCGCGAGATCGCCGAGAACACCGCCCTGAGTCTCAACGATTTCTTCCAGAGCTCACGGGTGATCCAGGCCGGCCACCGCAAGATCTGCCCCAAGAGCCGCAACCAGAGTGCCTACGTCGAGGAGATCTTCAGACAGGACCTGGTGTTCGCCATCGGCCCGGCGGGAACCGGTAAGACGTTTCTCGCCGTGGCCGCCGCGGTGAACTTGCTGCTGGACAAGCGCGTCGCCCGGATCATCCTCACCCGGCCGGCGGTGGAGGCGGGCGAGAAACTCGGGTTCCTCCCCGGCGACATGCAGGAGAAGGTCAATCCCTACCTGCGTCCTCTCTACGATGCCCTGTATCACATGCTGGACTACGAGCGGGTGCAGAAGCTCCTGGAGCGGGAAGTCATCGAGATCGCGCCGCTGGCCTTCATGCGCGGCCGGACCCTGAGCGACTCGTTCATCATCCTCGACGAGGCGCAGAACACCACGCCGGAACAGATGAAAATGTTCCTGACGCGCATCGGGATCAACTCCAAAGTCGTGGTCACCGGTGACATCACCCAGGTGGACCTGCCCAACGGCAAGATCTCCGGCCTGATCCAGGCCCGCGAGATCCTCCGCGACATCGAGGGGATCCGCTTCTGTTACTTCGACGAGCGCGACGTGGTCCGCCACTCCCTGGTCCAGCTCATCATCAGCGCCTACGCCCGGTACGGGGGTCAGGCCGCGCCGCCGCCCGCCCGCCGGGAGGAGCCGCCGGGTGACGCCGCCGGAGCCGCCGGCGACGGCACCCCCCGCTGACAGGGATCGCGTCGCGGGTCCCGCTCACGCCGGGGCGCCGCGACCGCTGGAGATTGTTTTTGTGTCCGGCAACTCTTTGTGTTCAAATAGGGATTTCGGCGGCGCCGGGCACCGCCCCCGGCCCTGACACCGCAATGAACCGATTCGTCACCACATCATGGAGGAATATCGCATGCGCATCGGATGGCTTGTTCTGGCTCTGTCGATCGCCCTGGGTGCCGGCGTGATGGGCGCCACCCCCGCCGCGGAGACGCACCCGTTTTCGGTCCACGACATGCTGGCCATGGACCGGATCTCCGAACCGGCCGTCTCACCCGACGGCAAGCTGGTGGTCTTCACGCTCCGCACCACCGACCTCGAGGCCAACCGCGGTCGCACCGATCTCTGGGTGGTGGGGACCGACGGCACGGGGTTGCGCCGCCTGACCGCCCATGAGGCCGGCGACAGCAACCCGGTCTGGTCGCCCTGCGGGAAATGCATCTTCTTCCTGTCCACCCGCTCCGGATCGTCGCAGGTGTGGCGCATCCACCTGGACGGCGGCGAAGCCATGCCCGTGACCAAGCTGCCGCTGGACGTGGCTAACCTGGGCATCTCCCCCGACGGCACTCTGCTGCTGTTCTCCCTGGACGTGTATCCCGACCTCAAGACCGTCGCCGAAACCGCGAACCGCCTGGCCGAGCTCGAGAAGAGCAAGGTCACCGGCAGGATCTGGGACCGCCTGTTCGTCCGGCACTGGGATACCTGGACCGACGGTCGGCGCAGCCACCTGTTCGTGATGCCGAAGGCCGGCGGCGAGCCGGTGGACCTGATGGCGGGCATGGATGCCGACGCGCCGAGCAAGCCGTTCGGCGGCACCGAGGAGTTCACGTTCACCCCCGACAGCCGCGGCGTGGTCTTCACCGCCCGCGACGCCGGCCGCGAGGAGGCGTGGTCCACCAACTTTGACCTGTACCTGGCGCCCGTCGACGCTTCCGCGCCGCCGAAGAAGCTCACCGACAATCCGGCCTGGGACACCCAGCCCGCGTTCTCTCCCGACGGCAAGATCCTGGCCTACCTGGCCATGAAGCGGGCGGGTTACGAGGCCGACCGCTACGCGATCATGCTCCGCGCCTGGCCGGACGGCGCGGCGAAGGAACTCGCCCCCGGTTGGGACCGCTCCCCCCAGAACATCGTCTGGTCCCCCGACGGCAAGACTCTCTATGCCGCGGCCGAAAACCTGGGTCAGTCCTCGCTGTTCGCCATCGATGTCGCCACCGGCGCCGCCCGCGTGGTGGTGGAGCAGGGCACGGTGAGCGACCCGAGCCCGGCCGGCGACGTGATCCTGTACGGCCTCGACCACCTGAAGTCGCCGGTGGAACTGTACACCGTCCGGCCCGACGGCAGCGGCGCCCGCAAGATCACCGCGATCAACGACGCCAAGGTGGCGGCGGCCCGGATGGGCGATTTCGAGCAGTTCACCTTCAAGGGCTGGAACAACGAGACCGTCTACGGCTACGTGGTCAAGCCGGCGGACTTCGATCCGGCGCGCAAGTACCCGGTGGCCTTTCTCATCCACGGCGGGCCGCAGGGCTCCTTCGGCAACCACTTCCACTATCGCTGGAATCCCCAGGCCTACACCGGCGCCGGCTACGCCGCGGTGATGGTGGATTTCCACGGCTCCACCGGCTACGGCCAGGCGTTCTGCGACGCGATCCGGGGCGACTGGGGCGGCAAGCCACTGGAGGACCTCCAGAAGGGGCTGGCGGCCGCGGTGGCCAAACACGCCTGGCTCGACGGCGACCGGGTGGCGGCGCTCGGCGCCTCCTACGGCGGTTACATGATCAACTGGATCGCCGGCAACTGGCCCGACCGCTTCCGCGCCCTCGTGGTCCACGACGGCAACCTGGACGAGCGGATGGCCTACTACGACACCGAGGAGCTCTGGTTCCCCGAGTGGGACCACGAGGGGCTGCCGTGGGACAAGCCGGAGCACTACACCCGCCACAATCCCATCGACTACGTGAAGAACTGGCGGACCCCCACGCTGGTCATCCACGGCGGCAAGGATTATCGCGTGGTGGACACGCAGGGGCTCTCCACCTTCACCGCCCTGCAGCGTCGCGGCATTGAGAGCCGGTTCCTGCATTTCCCCGACGAAAACCACTGGGTGCTCAAGCCCCACAACTCCATCCTCTGGCACGACACCGTCATCGCCTGGATGGACAAATTCTGCAAGGCGGACGCGAAGTAACCGACCGATTGCATCTGCGCGACACCCGGCGGGGCCCTCCGGCCCCGCCGTTTTTTTGCATCCAGGGAATTCTCGCTGCTGCCGTACGCCGCGTTCGACGAACGCGGCCCGCTGTATCGCCACGACAACCAAGCATGCGGCCGTAGTGCGCGAGTTCGGCCACGGCAGGATCAGCCGGTCTGCCGCTGCATCCGGCGCGCGTTCATCGAACGCGCGGTACTCGGGAACTCGCGGCCGGCGTTGCGTGCCCGCCTGCCCGGGAGTACAATGGCTGTAACAATCACGGATTCAGGCAGCCGGCTCGAGCGACCGGCCGGGAGGGGCGTCATGGCGATGACCGAGAACTGCTTCGACCGCGTCTACCGCCAACTGCAGGTCCTGGTAGCGGAATGGTCCGCGGGCGTGCTGCCGGACGGAGCTGACCCGATGATCCGCTTTCTGCCGGACCTGTTCCGGCTGCTGCGCCGCGTCGCCTACGACCTGGAGATGCCGGGCGCAGACCGCCGCCTCGCCGCCGCCGCGGTGCTGTACATCGCCGATCCGAACGATTTTCTGCCGGACACCGACGAACAGAGCGCCCGCCGGCGGTTGGATGACCTGTGGGTGGCATTTGCGGCGTTCTTTCTGCTGATCCGGAGCGGCGCCGTCGCCCGGCTCGAATCGCACTGGCGCTCGGAGATCCCCTTCCGGGAACTCCTGGAGTGCCGTCAGCGGCTGCCCGAATTGAACGACGCGCTCCCGCCGCGCATCCTGCAGATGGTGAATCAGTATCTGGGAGATTGACATCCTGCCTTTCGGAGGAGGGATCCATGAACAGCCGGCGGTGGACGCTGCGGGCGGCGGTGTGCGGGCTGGCGCTGGCCGCAGCCATCCCGGTCGCGGCCCAGCACACGCTCCCCATCACCGTCACCGAGCGCGCCGGCGTGACGCGGAGCGGCGAGTACGCCGTCTTCGGCGTGCCGCTGCCCCGGAACTGGGACCTGACCGACCCGACGCAGCTTCAACTGCGGGAGGCTGCGGGCGCGCCCGTTCCCGCCCAGTTCGAGGTGTTGTCGCGCTGGGGCGGGCACCCCGGTCAGGTGACCGCTCCCATCCGGTGGGTGCTGGTGGGGTACCTGGCCACCCTCGCCGCGGGCGGCAGTCAATCCCTGATCCTGGACGATGACGGCCCCGGACCAGCCCCGCCCGTTGCGATCCAACTCGACACCGGCACCCCGGGCGAGCTCCGCGTCGACACCGGCGCGGCCCGGTTCGACCTGGCCACCGGCGCCGCGTTCAACCTGCTGCGGCAGGTCACCGTGTCGGGGCAGATCCAGCTCGAACCGCTGGCGGCCACTGCGGCGATCCGCTACCAACCCTCGCTGGGCCGGAGCGTGGTCGCCGGCGGCGCGCCCGACTTCACCCCGCGCGCCACCGCGGTGGCGGTGGAGCGCAGCGGGCCGCTGCAGGCGGTGGTGCGGGTGGAGGGGAGCATCCTGGATGACGCCGCGCGGGCGGTGCTCGACTTCACGGCCCGACTGCATTTCACCGCCGGCCGGAGCGACGTCCGGCTAGACTTCACTGTGGAGAACAACCATCCGGTGCTCACGGGCGAATGGGAGCAACCCACCAACGCCCACGACCAGGGCGCTCCCAACAGCGTCTATCTGGGTGCCCTGGAGCTGAACCTGCAGCTCGCGGAAGACGCCGGCGCCCTGACCGTCCGGACCGAGTCGGGCGTCACCGTGGCCGACCCGTCCGCCGAGGTGGAGCTGTACCAGGATTCCTCCGGCACCGAGCACTGGAACGCGTACGTGGGTCTCGTGGGCTGGCCCGGCGCCGAGGCGTCGGCGGCGCCGCGCCTCCAGTCGTACTGCACCCTGCCCGGCTTCGAGATCACCGGGGCCGGCGCGCCCGTCGCGGGCGACCGGGCGCTGGGCTGGCTCGCCGCCGCGCGCGGCGCCGACGGACCCGCCGCGCTGGCCGCGGTGCGCGACTTCAGCCGGAATTTCCCCAAGGCCATCGCGGCGCAGCCCGACGGCCGGATCACCGTGGACCTCTTCCCCCGCGGCGACCACTTCAACCACAACCTGCGCGTGGGGGAGGAGAAGACGCATACGATCTTGCTGGCGTTCGGCGCCGCCGCGCACGACGCCGCCGAGGCCGAGCGCCGCGCCCGGGCGTTGGACCGCCCCCTGTTCGGGCGCCTGGCCGCCGCCGACTACGTGGGCAGCGGCGCGCTGGGGGGAATCCCGGCCGCCGACGCCAGCCGCTGGCCGCTGTACGAGCGCTATATCCGCGTGGCTTTCGAGCCCAACCCCGACTTCGATCCCGGCGTGGACGACCCCACCTTCGGCAACGGCACGCTGGCCGAGGCGGTGGAGCGCTACAATCTCCAAGGCTGGCAGGACTGGGGCGACGTGCCGCTGGACTACGAGGCCTTCGGCCCCAACCAGGCCGGCCAGCTGAATCTCAAATACTGGTACGTGTACGGCCTGTTCCTCCAGTTCTGTCGCTCCGCCGATCCCGCCTGGCTTGACCTGGCCCTGCCGGCCGCCCGCCACCTGGCCGACACGGATTACCTGCACATTCCCGACGAAGGGATTCAGCACTGGTCCCACGGCGCGTACTTCGGCCACAGCCAGCACGACGAGCCGGGCAACGCCAACCCGAACCGCAATTACAACTCGCCCAGCGTGGATCTGTTTTTCGGCGTGCCGGACCTGTTGCTGGCCTGGCATCTCACCGGCGAGCGCCGCTTCCGCGACGTCGCCGGCGAGGGTCTCGAGGCCATGCTCAACCTGTCCCAGTTCAGCGATTTCAACGACCCGCTCCCCCAGCGCGAACGCGCCAATCTGATCTTCGGCTACATCGAAGGCTACCGGGCCACCGGCGACAGCCGCTGGCTCGACGCGCTTCGCGCCATCGTGGGCGCCACGGCCGACCTGTCCAACAAAGGGTGGCTGACCGACCCGGCCGCCTTCGGGGCGTCCCACTCCGGCGCCTACCTGAGCACCTTCATGTGCGCCCAGGTGCTCTGGACCATGGGACGCTACCTGGACCTGTGCGCCGAATACGGCTGGACCGACGATCTGGGGACGGACGGTGCCCTGGCCGCCTACGCCGGCTTCCTACTGGACCATGCCACGACGGAGTACCGGCCGGGACGGGCGGCGTTGACCCACGACATCTTCTTCGACGGGAGCGACCCGTCGTACCTCGACGTCAACAACTGGGCCCTGACCGTGGCCGACGCGCTGACCTATGCCGCCCGACATAGCGGGGAGGCGCGCTTTCTGACGGCGGCGGAGATGTTCTACGCCACCGGCACCATCGATCCGGTGTGGGAGGACGACCCGCCCGTCTACCTCAGCTCCAAAGACCTCGTCAACGCACTGAACTGGGGGCTGGTGTACATGCAGGAAGCCGGGGGCGGCGCCGGCGCGGCGGGCGACCTGAATCTGGACGGCGCCGTGACCGTCGTGGACCTGGCCATCCTGGACTATTACCTGGCCGGCCACTTGAACCCGGGCACGGCGCCCTTCGCCGCCCCGCAATCCGCGGCCGACCTGAACAGCGACGGCGGCGTGGACGCCGCCGACCGGACCGTCCTGGCCGGCCGGCTGGCGGGGCGGTGAGACCCGACCGAGGATCACGGAGGCACCATGCACACGACCCTGACCCGAACGGTGATTGCGGTGTTCATCGTGAACCTGTGCGCGGCATTCACCCCGGCGGGCTCGCCGGTGCCGGCCGCCGAGCGGCTCCTCGATCTGACCTACCCGTACGACGAGAGCACCATCTACTGGCCCACCGCCGAGATGTTTTCCCGCAGCCCGGTCTCCTGGCAGGTGAACGAACGCGGCTGGTGGTACGCGTCGAACAACTACGCCGCCTCCG
Organism: Acidobacteriota bacterium; assembly: GCA_029565065.1. Classification (GTDB taxonomy): domain Bacteria; phylum Acidobacteriota; class JAAYUB01; order JAAYUB01; family JAAYUB01; genus JAAYUB01. The sequence goes on from JAKQOW010000132.1 coordinate 17,544, forward strand.
AGCACGGCGGCACCCATGTGGACGCGCCCGTCCACTTCGCCCAGGGCGGACGCACCATCGACCAGGTGCCGCTGGCCGAGTGGGTCGGCCCCGCCGTCCGCATCGACGTGACCGCGGCGTGCGCCGCCGACCGGGATTACCGGCTCACGGCCGACGACATCCGGCGGTGGGAGGAACGCCACGGCCCCATCCCGCGCGGCGCGTGGGTGATCATGTACACCGGCGTCGGCACCCGGCACTATCCGGACAAGCTGAAGGTGCTGGGCACCGACCGGCGCGGCGCCGACGCGCTGCCGCTGCTCCACTTTCCCGGCTTCGGGCTGGCGGCGGTCCAGTTTCTCCTGCAGGAGCGGAACATCACGGGCATCGCCCTGGACACCCCCAGCATCGATTTCGGCCAATCGGTGGACTTCGAGGTGCACCGGGCCCTGTGCGGCGCGGGCAAGCTCGCCATCGAGAACCTGGCCAACCTCGACCGCCTGCCGGAGACGGGGGCGGTGCTGTACGCCGCGCCCATGCCCATCCGCAACGGCACCGGCGCGCCGGCCCGCGTGTTTGCCATCCTGCCGTAGGCCGCGCCCGCCGGGCACGGATCGAAGCAGTAGGCCGCGCTCCGGCCGGGCGCGGCCCGCTCCCTCGGCATAATTGAGCGGTTCAACCACGGCGCCAAGTTTCGTCGCGGCGTGGGCCGATCGAACTCCCGCCGTTTCTTGCCGACTTTAACGGCGCCCGTCCGGCGGACGGGCGCTACTGCGCTGCAGGCTACGGGAAGGGCGGTCCGGAATTTCCCTGCAAAGGGGGCTGCCGATTGGACAACAACGGATGCTTCAAGCGATCATCGGCCAAAGCCCTGCCGCCTGCGGCGGCAGCGGCATGTAGCCCGGACCGACAGGTCCGGGTCGACGCGATGGTGGTGCAATCCGAGCTCCGCAGGAGCGACGGATACGGCTGAATGGGTTGGACCCTTTCCAATCCGTTCGAAATTTCAACAACGCTGAATCATCGGGCACTGATCCCGATCCATTTCTGTCGCCGCTGGCGCGGCTGTTCCACCTCGTGCGGGATCCGCCCCACCCGGGCCTGTCGGCCCGGGCTACACTCCGCGGCTGCTGCGCAGCCGGGTTTCGGCGGGCGCCCGACGCGGAAAACGGTCCTTCGTGCCGCAACCGGGCTACGGCACGACCCGGCAATGACGGCACGCATCCGGCCCGGAGGGACGGCGGTCAATAGCCTGGGCCGCAGGCCCAGGGGGCGACGCATCGCGAGCCGGCCCGCGCCCGCCGGGCGCGGCCCGATCTCTTGGCACGATTGCCCGACTCGCCCACGGCTCCAAATCGCGGTACGGCGAGAACCCATCGAACTCCCGCCACTCCTTGCCGATTTCCACGGCGCCCGTCCGGCGGACGGGCGCTACTTCGCCGAGTGTCACGGCGCCGGTCCGGCGGACGGGTACTACGTCACAACCTGCCGGCTCTCCGCTTTCACCCTGAGATAGCTTGTGGTAGACTCGGCTTTCGCGGAGGCGACATGAACCTGCACCTGGCCGAGTTCACCACCAGTTGGGTCTTTCTCGTTCTGGGCCTGGTCCTGTGGGCGCTCAGCCGCGCCATTCCCCTGCTCCGCCGGAGTTCCCGCCTCCTGCTGGTGACCTGCCTGGTCCAAGTGTTCCGGGACGCCGCCGCCGCCGGCCTGATCACCGTGTCGTACCACCTGCTCAAGGCCGCCGACTCGGTGTTCATCTTCCTGCTGGTGGCCATCAGCATCTATCTCATCCGCGATCTCACCCAGGCGTGGCTCGCCCGCCGGGGCGTGTCCATCACCCGGCTGGTCTGGGACCTGAGCATCGGCGTGGCCTATGCCATCCTGTTCCTCCTCCTGCTGAAAGAAATCTTCAACATCGACATCACCCCGGTGCTGGCCACGTCCGCCGTGCTCACCGTGGTGATCGGCCTGGCGGTCCAGGACACGCTGATCAACCTCATCGCCGGCACGGTGTTCCATTTCGAGGATTCGCTCCGGCCCGGCGACTGGATCCAGGTGGACGACACCATCGGCCAGGTCAAGGAGCTGACCTGGCGCTCCGTGCAGCTGCTCACCACGGACAACGAACTGGTGGTGGTCCCCAACCAGGATTTCACCAAAAAGCGCTTCCAGAACCTGACCCGCCACAACGCGGTGCGCACCCTGACCATCGGGACCAGTTACGCCGACGATCCCGACCTGGTCATGCAGGTGCTCAAACAGGCGGTGCTCTCCACGCCCGGCGTGCTCTGGCAGCCGGAGCCTGTGGTGTACATCGTCAAGTTCAACGACTTCTCCATCGACTACCGCGTCCGCTTCCACATCGAGAGCTACACCGGCTACCGCCGCCTGGAGGGCGCCGTGCTGCGCGCCATCTGGTACAACTTCCAGCGCCACCACATCACCATCCCCTTCCCCATTCGCACACTGCAGATCGAGCGCCGACCGCCCGAGTCCGCAAACGCCGGCAACGGTGAGCGGGTCCGCGAAGCGCTGGCTCAGGTGGACATGTTCCGCATCCTCAACGGCGAGGAGATGGCTGCCGTCGCCGCCGGCGCCGAGATCGTCGAGTACCCGGCCGGGGCCGTCGTGGCCCTCGATGGCGATGTGGGCCGGAGCATGTTCGTCATCCTGCGGGGCAGCGTCGACATCCAGAAGGACGGTAAGAAGGTCGCGGCGCTCGGCCAGCACGAGCTGTTCGGCGAGATCGCTCTGTTCACCGGCGAGCCGCGCGGGGCCACCGTCATCGCGGCCGAGCCGCTGCAGGTGCTGGTCATCGAGAAGGACGGCTTCGACGCCATCCTGAAACGCAACGAGGGCTTCATCGCCAAGATCGAACAGATGGTCGAAGAGCGCCTCCGCGCCACCGCCGGCGCCGGAACGGATGACGCCAAGTCCGACGTCAAGCGAAGCATCCTCGGCCGCATCCGGAAGTACCTCCTCGGCTGAGCCGCGGGTCCACGCCCGAGCCCTTGCTTTTCAGTCGCCGGCCCGTACCCCGCCGGTGTCGCCGCGGTATAATGGAAACGTCCGGGCCCCTTGAGCCGGTCATCACCCTCCACACCGGAGGTCTCATGCAGCGCATCGCGTGCCTCATCGTAACGGCCATCGTCATCCTCTCCGCCACCGGAGCGAGCGGCGAGTACTTCGACTGGCGCGAGTGGGGCGCCGGCGAAGCGCGGTACGCCCCGGAGGAGCCGCTGGCCCGGGCGCAGTACATGACCATCCGCCTGGGCCAGGAGCTCAAGCGCCGCGGCATCGACCCCAATTACTCTTATTTCGGCCGGATCTGGTCCGCGGCCAAGCATGGCGACCAGTCGCTGGGAACGTGCCAGGACCTGGCCACGGTGGTCAACGACGTGCTGTCCGGCGCCGGCTTCAAGGATGACCAGCTCTGCACCGTGATGGCGTCCAAGGAAGGATTCCGGCGGATCCAGAAAGGCTGGCTCTTCGATGTGAACCTGGACCATGTCTGCCCGGTGGTGGTGATCGACGGCGTGCCGCACACCTTCGACCTGTGGGCCCAGGGGGGCACGGACGGCCACTTCGCCGGCTTCAAGGGAAGCGTCTGGAACGGCCTGCCCCTGAAGGCCTGGATCGAGACCATGCGGCAGTACAATTACACGGCCTTCACCGTCAACCCCGGCCGGAAAACCGCCTACGGGCCGGAAACCGGCGACAAGGTCATCGCCGAGATCGTCCGGCGCGCCCGGGCCGCCGCGACAGGCAACCGATCCGCCCCGGCGGACAAGCCGGCGGCCCAACCGGCTCCCGATGACATCGTGGGAACCTACAACGCCATCTATCCGGTCTACCTGAGGACGTTCCACTCCGGCAGCCGGGTGGAGATCCTGGCCAGCGCCGAAAAGCGCGGCGACCAGTACTTCAGCGCCCACAAGGTGTACTGCATCATCAAGGACGGTCCGCGCAAGGGCGAAGAGTACTGCTGCGCCTCCTTCGAGCGCCTCCACACCCTGGCCCAGCTCAAGGCCGCCGCCGCCGAGATGCAGCGCTACCTGGACCAGCACAAGTAACGCCGGCCGCCTAGTCCGACACTCCGGCGCCGCCGCCCGCCGGTACCGGCCGCGGTCCGCTTCGTCCCGCCATCACCCCTTAGTCGAACGTTTTCTATGCCGGCTGCGTATAAACCAGCATCCACGCGCTGACGACGTTGCACCCAGCGCCGACGGGAACGCTGATTGGCGGGGACAGACCGTGAACAGACACCTCATTCAATGCCGTGCCGGAATGTTGAACGCTGCGCTGCTGCTGCTCCTGCTCCTGTCGCCGACAGCCAACATCCTGCCGGCCGCCGCAGCCGAACCGCCGCAGGTCGTGAAAGCGGCCACCGCACCGGTCATCGACGGCGTGCTCGACGACACGGTCTGGCAGGGCGCGCCCTTGGCGAGCGGCCGGTTCGTGACCTACAACCCGGCTTTCGGGGCGACGCTGCCCCAGACCACCGAAGCCTGGCTGGCGTACGACCAGAAATTTCTCTATGCGGCGTTCTTCTGCCACGACACGGAGCCCGGCCAGATCAAGACCAGCGTCACCCGGCGGGACAACATGTTCAACGACGACTGGGTGGGCTTTTCCATCGACACCTTCAACGGCCGGCAGAACGGCTACGAATTTTTCATCAACCCGAGCGGCATCCAGGGCGACCTCCTGAACACCGCCGGCCAGGGGGAGAACTCGGCGCCGGACTGGGTCTGGGACAGCGCCGGCCGCATCACCGCCGACGGCTACCAGGTCGAGGTCCGGATCCCGTGGAAGAGCATCCGGTTCCGGAGCGGCGCCGACGTGACCATGGGCGTCCTGTTCTGGCGGCGGATCAGCCGGCTGGGTCAGAGCGGCTCCTGGCCGGAGCTGACTCCGGGCGCCGGGATGCTCAACGTCCACTCGCCCGTGCGCTTTGAAAAGCTGGACACGCCGCTGGTCCTGGAGGTGCTGCCCAGCTTCACCTACAGCCGCGACCAGGTGCGGCAGACTCCCGACGAGTGGGCGCCGGCGGAGAACTCGCCCGATTTCGGTGTCGGCGTCAAGTACGGCCTCACCTCTTCCATCACCGCCGAGGCCACCGTCAACCCCGACTTCAGCCAGGTGGAGAGCGACGCCTTCCAGGTGGAGGTGAACCAGCGCTACCCCATCTTCTACAGCGAGAAGCGCCCGTTCTTCATGGAGAACATGGGCATCTTCAACCTGGCCGCCACCAACGGCGACTTCAACATGAGCACCGCCGTCCACACGCGCACCATCGTGGATCCGCTGTGGGGGGTCAAGACCACCGGCAACCAAGGCAAGGTGGCATTCGGTTTCCTGGCCGCCGGCGATGAATGGCCGGGGCGGGAGATCGACGGTGAGGACAATCCGTACCAGGGTGACCGGGCCGCCTACATCATCGGCCGGGCCAACTACACCCTGAGCGGTGACAATTATGTGGGTGGCATCGTCACCAGTCGCTCGTTCGCCGGCGGCTTCAACCGGGTGGCCGGCGCCGATTTCCAGTATCGCTTCTGGGGGCAGCACAAGCTCAGCGGGTTCGCCCTGTACAGTCAGTCCCGCGACGAGGGCACGGCGGCGACCGCCGACGGCGGCGCGGTCACCGTCTCGTATGAGTACGACGCGACGTCGCTGGGCATCTGGACCGCCCTGGAACATTACGACCCGGGTTTCCGGATGGACACCGCCTTCTACCAGCGCACCGGCTTCAACCGGGTAATCGGCTACTTCGGCCCCGTCTACCAGCCGAAATCCAGCGGCTGGTCCTGGATCAAGAGCGTCAATCCCTTCCTGTTCGCCCTGGCGGTCCATGACACCATCACCGGGCTGGACGACTACATGGCGCTCGCCGCGCTCCGGATGAACTTCGTCCGCCAGGGCTCCCTGCGGATCGACTACATCCACGGCCAGGAGGCTTGGGCGGGCCGGCTGTTCCACCCCGGGCTCTTCCGGGTCCAGGGCAGCCTGCAGGCGACCAACTGGTTCCGGTTCGGCGTCAACTTCAACACGGGCCGCGACACCTACTACGACCTCGCCGCGCCTGTGCTGGGAGACTTCCTGAGCGTCGGTGGCAACGTCACCATCCAGCCCGACACCAAGCTGAACCTGACCATGGACGTCCGGCGCAACGCCATGGACCATCCCGACGGCGGCAACCTGTACACCGCCGCTGTGGCCAACTGGCGCACCACCTACCAGTTCAACAAGTCGTGGTTCGTCCGCGCCACCCTCCGCTACGACAGCTACCGGCAGCGGGTGCTCACGGACTTCCTGGTCTCCTACACTTACATCCCCGGGACGGTCATGTTTGTCGGCTACGGTTCGCTCGTCCAGCGCCAGGAGTGGGACACGGAACGCTGGCTGCCCGGCGACGGACCGTGGACCACCACCCAGCGCGGCCTCTTCATCAAGCTCAGCTACCTGTGGCAGAAGTGATCGGGCCACTGATTCATTCACCGCGGAGACGCTGAGGCGCAGTGATCACTCAATATTTATGGCGCGCGGATGAATTGTCTTGCTCCGCGTCTCCGCGCCTCGGCGGTGGATAGGACTTCGGGGCTCGGGGTTCGGGGCTCGGGGTTCGGGACTCGGACTTCGGGGCTCGGGGTTCGGGGCTCGGGGTTCGGGGCTCGGGGTTCGGGGCTCGCTCCCAACCCTCAACGCTCAACTCTCAACTCTTAACTCTCCGCTCTTACTTTGTGTCCTTTGTGCCTTCGTGGTGAATTTCCCTCCGCCGTTTCGCCGATTCGCCGCTTCGCCGGCTCGCCGGTTTGCCATCTTACCGCCCCGCCGATTCGCCGTTTCGCCGATTCGCCGTTTCGGTTTATAATGTGCCTTCGCCGCGCGGACGATCCCCGGACGCCCGACGCTCCAAGTCACATCATTGAGGTACATTTCATGACCCAGTCCGACGACCGTCCCGATCTTCCGCCCGCCGAGGCCCCCGACACTGACCGCACCTTCGGGCCCGTCGGCGCCGGCGACACCGCGCCGCCCGCCACCCCCCCGGCCGCGCCGGCCGAGGCCGGCCCGGAGGATGAATTTGCCGAACCCGGTTTCCATCTGGTGGAGCCGGACAATCCCCTGCCCGCCATCACCGCCGACGACCTGCCCCCCGCCCAGCGCGACGCGGTGGTCCGGATGGGCTGGACCACCCTGACGCCGGTCCAGTCGCGGGCGATCCCCTATGTGATGGCCGGCCGGGATGTCATGGTCCAGTCGAAGACCGGCTCCGGCAAGACCGCTGCCTTCGTGCTCCCCATCCTGGCGCGGATCAACCCGGCGGAGGCCGCCTGCCAGGCCATGGTGCTGGTGCCCACGCGGGAGCTGGCCCAGCAGGTCTTCCACGACGTCGAGAAGCTCGGCGCCGGCACCGGCGTGCGGAGCCTCTCGGTGTACGGCGGCGTCGGCTACGGACCGCAGCTCGATGGCCTGCGCCAGGGCGCCCACATCGTGGTGGGCACGCCCGGCCGGATCCTGGACCACCTGCTGCGCGGCACGCTGAAGCTGAACCGGCTGCAGGTGCTGGTGTTCGACGAGGCGGACCGGATGCTGTCCATGGGTTTCTACCCGGACATGGTGGCCATCCACGCCTACCTGCCGCACCGGCGCACCGGCTTCATGTTCTCGGCCACCTACCCGCCGCTGGTGCGCAAGCTCGCCGCCCAGTTCCTGGATCATCCCGGGTTCCTGAGCCTGAGCACCGACGTCATCCACGTGGAGGAGACCACCCACATCTGCTACGAAGTCCCGCCCATGGACAAGGACCGGGCGCTCATCCGGATCATCGAGTTCGAGAACCCGGAGGCCGCCATCATCTTCTGCAACACCAAGATGCGCGTCAATTACGTGGCCACGGTGCTCCAGCGCTTCGGCTACGACGCCGACCAGCTCTCGGCGGACCTGGGGCAGGCGGCGCGGGACCAGGTGCTCCAGCGCCTGCGCGACCGCAAGCTCCGCTTCCTCGTTTCCACCGACCTGGCGGGACGGGGCATCGACATCCTGCACCTGTCCCATGTGTTCAACTACGAGGTGCCCGAGGACCCCGAAGCGTACATCCACCGCACCGGCCGCACCGGCCGCGCCGGCGGCACGGGAACCGCCATCTCGCTGGTCTCCCCCATGGAGGGTCTTGAGCTGGTGCGCCTGGCCAAAAAATTCAAGATTCCCATCGAGACGCGCCCGCTGCCGGACGCCGAGGACGTGGAGCGGCTCGTGACCCAGCGCCTCACCGCCCTGCTCGAGGGGCGGCTGCGCCAGCGCGACAAGCTGCAGGTGGAGCGGATGCGCCGCTTCCTCCCCCTGGCTCGCAGTCTGGCCGAAGGTGAAGATGAGCTCGCGCTGCTGACGATGGTGCTCGACGACGCCTACCAGGCGGCCCTCCACGCGCCGCTGGCGCCGCCTGAGGAGGCGCCCAAACCCCGCCCGGCGCTCCGTCGCCGCGAAGCGGACGCGCCCCCGCGCGAGGGTGGGTCTGACCGGCGCCGCCCCCGCCGCCGAAAGTGATACAATAGGCTCAGCACAATCCCCCCACCGCCCCGGCACGGGGCGGCGCCACAACGGAACGAGCGGCCCGGCCACGGCCGGCTCGTCCGGCATTTTCGGCTGGCGGCGGCAGGCACTGCCGCGAAGGAGAGGTTATGAGATATCCTCTGGTGTGCGCCCTCCTGGTGGCCGCATGCGCCGCGACCGCCCTGGGCGTTGTCTACACCGGCACCTACGAGCTGCGCCACGAGAACGTGACCATCACCCTGGTGCTGCAGCAGGACGCCGCCGGCAACGTCACCGGCACCCTGCGCAGCACCACCGGCATGCAGTACCGCGTCGAGGGGATGGTGGAACCCGGCGAAGAAGTGGCCGTGGGCGCCTGCTCCGGTCCCGACGGCGCCATTTACTTCGAAGCCCACCTGCAGGGCGACACCCTGCTGCTGGCGCTCATCGAAGCGACGCCGGGCACCAACGCCCCCGACTACGACAAGATGCGCCAGCTCACGCTCAATCGCGTGCGCGGCGCGGCCGCGCCCCCCGCGCCGCCGCCGCCCGGCCAGGCGGTGCCGCGCGCGCCTGTGCCCAGCGTGCCCATGCCCACGGTGCCCGGCGCCCGCGCGCCGGCGGCGCCCCCGGCGCCCGCCGCGCCGCCGCCCCCGCCGGCTGCCGACGCCCGGCGGGTCAACGACCAGGAACTCGGCGTCTCCTTCGCGCCGCCCGCCGGCTGGACCGCCCAGAAGCAGGGGGGCGGCTACCTGATGGGTTCCAACACCCACGCCGGATTCATCGTGATGCTGCCCAACCAGTTCCGCAGCCTGAGCGAAGTCCAGGCCGCGGCCGGCGAAGGGTTCGTGGACGAGCAGCAGGGCATCCAACTCCTGCCCGCCGGCCCCTTCCAGCCCCTGGGCGACAACGCCATCGGCGCCGAGTTCAGCGGATTCATTCAGGGCCAGTCGGCCCGCGCCTTCGCCGCCGCGGTGCTCTCGCCGCAGGGCGGCGGGGTGACGCTCATCGCCGCCACCACGGCGGCCGCCTATTCGGCCGCCTACGCCGGCTTCGTCCGGGAACTGGCCGGCGGCATCCGGTTCATCCCCCGCGCCGCCGGCGCCGGGGGCGGAGGCGGCGACGCATCGCTGGCCCAGTGGATCGCCGGCAAGTACTACTCATACAGCGGCGGCTCCACCATGTCGGGCGGTTCCGGCACCGAGCGGCAGGTGATGTTCTGCCCCGACGGCACCTTCTACAGCGCCACCGAGTCGGGCTCCTACGGCACCGGCTCCTGGGGCGTGGCGGGGCAGTCGAACAACCGGGCCCGCTTCACCATCCGCGGCGACCGGCGCTCCGGCGTCATCCTCCTGCAGTGGCAGGACGGCAGCACCGACGAGTACCGCTACCAGGTCACCGGCGAGAGCGGCGTCATCCTCTTCAACGGCATCAAGTTCGCCTACGCCGGCGCCGCGGAGTGCCGGTAGGCGGGAAAGAGTCAGGAGATAGGAGATAAGAGATAGGAGTTCCAAGTTTATCGTGCTCGTAATTCGTAATCGTAATTCGTAATCGTAATTCGTAATCGTGCTCGTAATCGTAATTCGTGCTCGAGGTTCGAGGCTCGAGGCTCGAGACTCGAGGCTCGTTCCCGTAATGCTTCGCAGTAGGCCGCGCTCGCCGGGCGCGGCCCGTCCCCTCGGCACGATCGAGCGTGTCGCCCACGGCTCCGAGTCGCAGTAGGCCGCGCTCGCCGAGCGCGGCCCGCTCCCTTGGCACGGTTGAGGGATTCGTCCACGGTCTCCGAGACGCGTCGCGGTGACGACCTATCGAAATCCCGCCACTTCCTGCCGAGTTTCACGGCGCCCGTCCGGCGGACGGGCGCTACTGCGCTGCAGGCTATGGGGAGGGCGGTCCGGAGTTCCCCAGCAACGGGGACCGGCCGATCCACGATGTCCGAAGTCCGATGTCCGAACAGGACCGGCGAGGCCGGTCCAACGTGGGTAGCCCCGGGTGAAACCCGGGGTCTCCTCCTCGACATTGCGAGCCGGGGCGACCCGCAAGGCGGGTCGAATGTGAATCCGACGACTGTTTGCGACAGGAATTGATTTCCGGGACCGGAGGATCGATCGGATCCTTTCGGTACCCTTCATATTCGACCCGCCTTGCGGGTCGCGCGGCTCGGGCGCCGGCGCCTCACCGCCGCATCAGCGCGAACACGCCCCAGCCCAGGTATTCACGCGTGTACGCGGCGTAGCGCGCGGGCTCCGCGGTCAGTTGGGCCCGCACCTCGCCCGCCAGTTCGTCGCCGGGATTGGCTTCAAGCCATCGGCGCATGGTGAGCCACTTGGCCGCCTCGTAACGGTCCCAGCCGTCCTGGTCCGCCAGAACCATCTCCACGACGTCGTAGCCGAGCTCGCCGAAAGACGCGAGGAGTTCCGGTAGCACCAGAAAGTCGGCGATTGACTCGGCCAGACACCCCTTGGCGACCTCTTCCGTGGGCGGCAGCCGCCGCCAGTAGGGCTCGCCGATGAGGATGATCCCGCCGGGGCGCAGGCTCCGCGCCAGCAGCTCGATGGTGCCGGCAACGCCCCCGCCGATCCAGCAGGCGCCGACGCAGGCGGCCACATCGACCGGCTCGTCCGAGACGTAGCCGGCCGCGTCGTCATGGATGAACCGGACCTGATCCGCGACGCCGAGCTCCACTGCCCGGCGTTTCGCCTGCTCGGTGAACAACTGGCTCAGGTCGATGCCGGTGCCGACGACGCCGTGATCGCGCGCCCAGGTGCAGAGCATCTCCCCCGAACCGCTGCCGAGGTCGAGCACGCGGGCCCTCGGCTCCAGCCGCAGCGCCGCGCCGAGCGTGGCGAGCTTCTCGGGCGTGATCGGGTTATGGATGCGATGCGCGCTCTCGGTGATGTTGAATATCCGCGGGATGTCCATGGTGAAACAACTCCTTTTGGGTGCGAATCGATTCGGTCAGGTCCGACCGGCCGGTCTCACCGGCCCGCAGCTGTTTTGGGTGTCCGCGTGCCCACCGGGGTCAGACGTGGGCCCCGTCTTCCGTGATCCTGATTTCATAGTGCTGGGATCGTTGATCAAAGCGCTTTAAAACTTTCCGGGCGCTCGGCGGGACGACGCACGCTTCATAGTCGTCACCGGCAAACACTCTTACGGCATCCAGCGACTCGAATCTCATGATGGTGACAAATTCCACCTCATCGCCCGCCCTTCGACGCAGCAGTTGAATGTCCTTGAAGCCTTGAATCTCACGGTTCTTGATGCCCACGAAGATCTCTTCGTTCAGCAGCGCTTCATAAACGTCGGCATTGTCCGGCGTCGTCCATCCATGCCATATTCGCGCGATCATGTTGGCTCCAGTTCAGAAGTTGGTTTCATTGGTTTCTGAATATATGTCCGACGGTTCTGCACTCTGCGGCGGAATGCAGGGAGTAGCCCTGCTGGTCTATCGCAGCAACGCGTGGTTAGGGGCCATCCGGTGCTCCAACATCCATCCCATCGTAATCGCCGACATTGAACTGTTCAGCGATTGTGTATAGTTCTTGATTGCGTTCGTGCAATGAGTCGACGGTGTGCTTCTCGATACGGTCGGCACGTAAATAGAGAGTATCTTGGTCCTCATTTTGTGGATCAGGCTCCAAGAATCCAACGACCTCATAGCCGCTCGCGTCGAGAAACGCGCCCACCCGAGCGAGCTTCTCACGGCTGGTGTCGACGAAGAAGTAGGACCATCTGCAAATGCCATCTATGTCAAACCGCGCTCTGCCCTCATCACGCAGATTTCGCGTATTCTCAAAGAAGTCTTGAAGTGTTTCCCTTGTGATCATCTTTGTGCCCCAACGCCTGAACTCAGCGGTGGGCCACGAAGCGGACCGTCCGCTGGAATCTTTGGTTGGGCCTCAATTTGCTTTCAAGCATAGCATACGGCGCGGCGATTTCAGCCACGGCCAGTATGCGAACGGAATCCATTTCCCCATTCCCTGTGGATTCAGATAATCCGTGGTTTTCTGGGCATACTTGTAGCAGGGATCTGTCCGACGGGCAAGAACAAACGCGTCGGTCCGGACGCAATGCCCGATCCATCTGCGCCAGAGGAGCCGGAACCCAAAGATCATTGGCCAAAGCCCTGCCGCCCGCGGCGGCAGCGGTATGTAGCCCGGACCGAAAGGTCCGGGTTGGCGCGGTGGTGGCGTAATCCGAGCTCCGCAGGAGCGACGGAGAAGGGTGAATGGTTGTGCCCTTTCAAATCCGATCGAAAATATCAGCAACGCGTGAATCATCTGTCGCTGATCCCGATCAATGTCTGTCGCCGCTGGCGCGGCTGTTCCACCTCGTGCGGGATCCGCCCCACCCGGGCCTTTCGGCCCGGGCTACACGCCGCGGCCGCTGCGCGGCCGGGCTCCGGCATACGCGGCCTACGGCGATGCATTTCGGGAACGAGCCTCGATTACGAGCACGATTACGATGACGATTACGAATTACGATTACGGGCCAGGTGACAGCATTCGCGCATCACTTGAAATGCCAGACCCTGTCAACTTGGCTTGGAGAAGCCTGTAAAATCGAGCTATTCATGGAAGTGCCGATTCAGAATCTCATGAAACGCTT
>JAKQOW010000143.1 GCA_029565065.1 Acidobacteriota bacterium
CTCGAGCCTCGAGCCTCGAGCCTCGAGCCAGGGTCCCAGAACCCAGGTCCCAGGTCCGAGTACGATTACGAATTACGAGGCGGAGGGGCCGTCATAGGGCTAGACATTTTCCAGCGGGGACTGTAGGATGAATTCAATACGCGAATCCGACAATCAATCGTGCGGCGAAACCGGGAGGTGGCGATGGCTTCTTTCCGAACGAACTGCGTTTTCCTGCTCCTGGCCGTGGCGGCCACGGCGGCCGCGGGGAGCATTTTCCAATGGCAGTGCCACGGGCCGTACCCGGGCCCCTATGCCCGCGTGGCCGGCGTGCCGAACCCGTGGGAAGGGGCGTTCGCCGTCCAGCACGGCGGCGGCTTCTTCTTCGGGGCCGAGGACCTGGACGGAGAGACCCTGTGGCAGCCGCGCAACGACGACCTGTCCAATCTGAACTGCACCGCGGTGATCACGACCCTGAGCGGGGGGAACGTCCTCGTCTGGGCCGGCTCCACCAGCGGCCTGGTGCGGAGTGACACCTGGGGGAGCACCTGGGATCCGTCGGGCCTGGGGATGAAGTACGTGATCTGCCTGGCGGCCCAGCCGCTGAGCCTCACCAGCGAGTGGATCCTCTACGTGGGCTCCTCCGACGGCACGGTGTTCGCCACCGCCGACGCCGGGGCCACCTGGGAAGATCGCACCGGCAACCTGCCGGGCTCGCCCGTGCACAGCCTGGCGGTGGACCCCAGCAATCCGCTGACGGTGTTCGCCGGCCTGTACAACGGCTCCATCTACAAGGCCACCATCGGCAGCGGCGACTGGACCGAAGTGCTGTCCGGCGACGACACCGGCCGGGTGGCGGCCCTCGTGGTCCATCCGCGGTATCCCAGCAAGGTGTTTGCCGGGTTCGTCCCCACCACCACCGGCGGACGGACCGGCTTCTGGCGCAGCACCAACAGTGGAAACACCTGGACAAAGCTGACGACGCCGGACCGACCGATCTACGCCCTGGCCATCGATCCCCAGAAGACCGAATATCTGTACGCCGGCAGCCAGGGCACGGCCGATGCGCCGGCGGTGTACCTCACCACGAACGATGGCCAGAGCTGGCAGGACCGCGACAGCGGCATCCTGGACGAGACGCACGATCTCCGCGTGATCTCGCTGGCCATCATCCCGACCTATCTCAGTCCGCCGGGTATCCTCGCCGGCCTCGAGGACGGCGGGATCTGCTACTCCACCGACGACGGCCAGCACTGGCGCTGGCAGCATCGCGGACTGGCCATCCCGGGCGTGCCCACGGTGGCGCCCCAGCCGGACGAACCGAACCGGGTGTACGCCGGCCCGGCCACCGGCGGGTGCTGGGGCAGCTTGTGCGGGGGCTGGAGCTGGGCTCAGTTGAACATCGGCATCCCCAGCGATCTGCCGGAGCAGGCCGCCAAGGCCCTGGCGGTGGCGCCCGGCGGCGGCTACTACCCGACGGTGTATCTGGCCAACGACGCGAACGAGTTATACCGGAGCGACAACGGCGGCACGGCCTGGGACCTCATGCTCGAACACTACGTGATCAACGACCTGGAGGTGCCGCTGCAGGAGCCGGACACCGTCTACGCCGCCGGCTATCTCCACTCGATGATCGGCACGTGCTTTTTCCACAGCACCGACAGCGGCGAGTCCTGGTCGGCTGAAGGCCCCTACCCGAACACCGGCTTCGCCCTGGCGGTGCATCCGACGAACCCGCAGGTGATCTACCTGGGGTGTGCCTATTTCGGTCAAGGCGTGGGGCACACCCTCTTCAAGAGCGTCGACGGCGGCGAGACGTGGGCGGCAGCGGACACGGGCATCAACGGCGTCACCGTCCGGTCGCTGGCCATCCACCCGACGGACCCGGCGATCCTCTACGCCGGCCTCGAGGAAGGCGGCGTGTACCGGACCAACAACGCCGGCGCCACGTGGGCGCCGACGGGCTCCGGCCTGAGCACCTACACCGTGCTCGCCCTGGCCGTCGACCCGATCTGGCCCAATACCGTCATGGCCGGCACCCAGTATTACGGCGTGTACCGCAGCACCAACAGCGGGGGCAGCTGGACCAACGTCAGCTCCGGATTCTCCGGCGGCACCGTCACCCAGTTGGCCTACCACACCGATGGCTCGCGGCGGATCTTCGCGGCCACGCCCAACGGCGGCGTCTTCTTCCGGTGGTTCATCCTCGATCTGAACCTGGACCTGGTCTTCGACTACCTGGATGTCTGGGATTTCAAATGGTATCTTATCGGGGCCCGGATCGATCTCACCGCGGGGCACGATTCGGCGGACGTGAACAACGACGGGCGGGTCAACGTCGTGGACCTGGTCCGAATGCGGCTTGCGTTGGACTAAAGCGGGGGGATGGTGGATCGTTCGTGCTCGTAATTCGTAATCGTAATTCGTAATCGTGCTCGTGATCGTGCCTCGATTTGGAATGCTCACCACGAAGGCACGAAGTGCACAAAGAATATTGAGAGTTATGAGTTGAGGGTTGAGGGTTGAGGATCGGGAACGTAATCCGAACCCCGAGCCCCGATTTCCGAATTCCGATGTCCGAAGTCGGTGACGGGATCGGATCAATCAGCCATCGCGCCACGATCCCGGCCCGCCAGGGCCGGACCGGATTAGCCAGGGGCGCAGCCCCTGGTCAGGCGCCTCCACCCCGCGCGCCTGTTTTCCCCACCCCGAGCCCCAGCGGGGCGGTATCGGGGCGTTCGGAAAACCCGGCGTTTCAACGAGAGCCCGATCGATCGGCGCCCCACGATTCACGCCGCCTGCCTGTCGCCCCGCCGGGGCGACCACGCAACAAACCGCCGCCCACCAGGGGCTGCGCCCCTGGCTAATCCGGTCCGGCCCTGGCGGGCCGGGATCGTGGCGCGATGGCTGATTGATCCGATCCCGTCACCGACTTCGGACATCGGAATTCGGAAATCGGGGCTCGGGG
>JAKQOW010000144.1 GCA_029565065.1 Acidobacteriota bacterium
AACCATCAACCATCAACTATCAACGGTTTCGGTCTGCTCCTGCGTGACAGGCGCCGATTTCGGCGGCGGGTCGTAGCCCACGACCGTGCCCGCCTTGATGCGGGGGTAGTAGGGCGAGACCACTGTGCCCGGCAGGATGCGGACGTCGTCCTCGACCTTGATCATCCCGAGGCCGGCGCCGGCGCCGATGGTGCAGTTGCGGCCCACTTCCACCAGCCCGAATCGGAAGCGGCCGCACCCCTCGTAGGCGTGCACGGTGAACTGGCTGAAGGCGCCCACCAGGGTGCGGTCGCCGATGAAGATCAGCTCGGGGCGGAAGTGGTCCAGCCAGACCATCTGCATGATCTCCACGTTGCGGCCCACGTGGACGCCCATCCAGCGGAACCAGCGGTTCTTGAACGGCGTGCCCTTGAGCAGGAACGAAATTCCCACCATGGCCGTGAGCAGGGTGCGGCGGCCGGCGGGCAGGTTCACCAGACGCCAGTTCACGGCGTTGGGGTCCTCGGGCGCGCCGAGCCCCGAGAGGGTGTAGTGGCGGGCCGGCCGGGCGAGGTACTCGGCCAGGCGCGCGGCGCCGTCCGGGGTGGCGGGGTCGAGCTCCAGCACGGGCGTGCCCGCGCCCCGCGACGTCTTGGAGATACGGATATCCAGGCCGCGGCGGCGGGCGTGGCGGGCGGCGCGGCCCACGATCTCCGCGGTCACGCGGCGCATGGCGTCTTCGGGCGATTCGTGCTGCCGGTTGGACACGGGGCGCTCCTGGGAGCCGTCCGCCCGCTGCCGCGTCAGTAGCGGAACGCGCTGGCGCCGATGAACTCCCGCAGAATGGAGTTGTCGGGCACCGAGTCGGGCGGGATGTCCTGGAAGTAGGACAGGAATTTGAGCAGGCGCCGCGCCTCGGAGTACTCGCTGTGCTCGGTGCTGATGCGCAGCAGCAGCGGCTCGGCGCAGCGCTTGAGCACCGCCAGCTCGTACACCAGCGACGAGTTGAAGAACAGGTCGGCGTCCTTCTGGTACGGGAAGATGTAGGCGGTCTCGCCGCGGCGCACCGAGCGCCAGCGCTGCAGGGTGACCAGCGCGTCGTAGCCGCGGAAGAGGTAGTCGCGGACGATCCGGCGCAGCATCCGGACGTCGGTGGTGGGGATGCGGTTGTGGTGGTCCATGCTCAGCGCGGTCAGGGGCGAGACGTAGATCCGCTTGATCTGGTGCATGGGCAGATCGCGCATCAGCTCCGGGTTGATCGCGTGGATCCCCTCGTACAGCAGGATGGTGGTCGCCGACGGCGTGATGGTCCGGTGGTCCGGCTCCGAGCGGCCGGTGTGGAAGTTATAGCGGGGCATCGAGACGGGCTGGCCCTCGAGGAGCCGCTCGAAGTGCTCGTGGAGCAGGTCGATGTTCAGGGCGCGGATGCTTTCGAAGTCGTACTGGCCGTGGCTGTCCTTGGGCGTCTGCTCGCGGTCGAGGAAGTAGTCGTCCAGCGAGATGACCTCGGGCTGCAGGCCGTCCACCCGCAGCTGGTCGGCCAGCCGCTTGGCGAAGGTGGTCTTGCCCGACGACGACGGCCCGGCGATGAGCACGATCCGGCTCCCCACCGACTGGTCGGCGAGCTGGGCGATCTTCTTCTCGTGGAGCGCCTCGCTGATCCGGATGATCTCCGGGGCGGCGCCGGCCACCACCCGCTCGTTGAGCTCGCCCACCTCGCCCAGGCCCAGGATGTCGAGCCACTGACCGTACTCCTGGAAGACGCGGAACAGGTTGGGCTGCGAGATGAACTCGGGCACGGTCGCCGCCTCGCCCACCTCCACCGCGTACGGCTCGGGCATGATCAGGATGAAGCCGGGCGAGTAGTAGACCAGGCTGAAGAGGTTCAGCAGCCCCGTGCTGGGCACCAGCGGGCAGTCGGAGTAGTTCTGGTAGCCGTTGCAGAAGTAGATGTCGATGGTGTGGGGGTTGGAGTGGCGGAAGAGCCGGATCTTGTCCTCCTGGCCGGTGGCGCGGAAGAACTGGCGAGCTTCGTCGAGGTAGGTCTTCTCCTTGTCCAGCCGCAGGTCCTGCGCGATGAGGTCGCGCATCTCGGTTTCGATGCGCCGCAGCTCGTCCTTCGTCAGGGTGGTTTCCTTCATCAGCTCGCAGTAGAGCCCCTTGCTCAGGGAGTGCTCCACCTTCATCTCGGCGCGGGGGAAAAGCCGCTCCACCACCATGCCGAGGAGGTAGACCAGCGAGCTCTGGTAGACGCGGAAGCCCTCGGGGTGGACGCAGTCGATGAACTCCACCCGCGAGTCGACGCGCAGCTTGTGGCGGAGGTTGGTGAGGCGGTTGTTGATCTTGGCCGCCACCACCGGCATGGCGCTCTGGAGCCGCGAGCGACGCAGGATGTCCAGCAGGGTGGACCCCTTCCGGATGCTCAGGCGTTTGCCGTCGGGAAAGGTGATCTCCATCGACAGGGACTGGTTCATGGCCGCTCCTCCGGTCACTGCAGCGAACGGATGTCGCGGGCGCGGGCCTCGATCTCGGCGCGCAGCGCCGCCAGCGCGGCGGTCACGCGGCCCGTCACCTCGCCCACGGGGCAGTCGACGGCCTTGGCCTCGCGGCGCACCGTCACCTCGGCCAGCCCCTGGGCGAGCTTCTTCGTCCCGAGGGTGATGCGGACGGGGATGCCCACCAGGTCGGCGTCGTTGAACTTGACGCCCGGCCGCTCGGGCCGGTCGTCGTAGAGCACCTCGAGGCCGGCCGCGCGGAGCTCCGCGTAGAACCGGTCGGCGGTCTCGACCAGCCGGCTGTCCTCCATGCTCACGGGGACGATGATCACGTCGAAGGGGGCGATGGTGGCGGGGAAGATGATGCCCTTGTCGTCGTGGCACTGCTCCACCGCGGCCGACAGGATCCGCTCGGCGCCGATGCCGTAGCTGCCCATGACGATGGGAACGGACTGGCCGTCCCGGTTGAGCACCGTGGCGCCCAGCGCATCGCTGTACTTGGTGCCCAGCTTGAAGATGTGCCCCACCTCGATGGACTTGAACACGCCCAGCGCGGCGCCGCACCCGGGGCAGAGGTCGCCGTCGGCGACGGTGCGCAGGTCGTGGTACGCCGCGGTGAAGTGCACGTCGGGGGTGACGCCCTGGATGTGGAAGTCGGTGGCGTTGGCGCCGGTGGTCATGTTGCGCCGGCCGCGCAGCGCCTCGTCGGCCAGGATGGTGAGGTGCTGCACGCCCACGGGGCCCAGGCTGCCGGCGTCGGCGCCCATGGCGGCGACGATCTCCTCGGCGGTGGCGGGGCGCAGCAGGCCGGTCCCGGTGACGGCCTCGAGCTTGGCCTCGTTGAGCTGGTGGTCGCCGCGCATCAGGATGAGCGTGGGTTTCGAATCGACCATGTAGACCAGCGTCTTGATCTGGTTGGGCGCCGGCACGCCGAGGAAGTTCGCGATCTCCTCGATGGTCTTCTGCCCGGGCGTGGCCACACGCACCGGTTCGGGCCCGGCGGGCTCGGTGTCGGCGACGGGGGCGAGCCGGTTCGTGGCCTTCTCCAGGTTGGCCGCGTAGCCGCACGCCGCGCAGCGGGCCACCAGGTCCTCGCCGGCGTCGGAGCGGACCATGAACTCGTGAGACTGGCTCCCGCCCATGGAGCCGGAGTGGGCCTCCACGGCGAAGTAGTCCAGCCCGCAGCGGGCGTAGATGCGGCAGTAGGCGTCGTAGTGCAGGCGGTAGCTCGTGTCCAGGCCGTCCCGGTCGACGTCGAACGAGTACGAGTCCTTCATGGTGAACTCGCGCACCCGCAGCAGGCCCGACTTGGGCCGGGGCTCGTCGCGGAACTTCGTCTGGATCTGGTACCAGATCTGGGGAAGCTGCCGGTAGGAGCGCAGCTCGTTGCGGGCGATGGAGGTGAAGACCTCCTCGTGGGTCATGCCCAGGCACATGTCGCGGCCCCAGCGGTCCTTGAGGCGGAACATGTTGTCGCCCATGACCTCCCAGCGGCCGGTGGCCTGCCAGACCTCCGCCGGGTGGATGGCCGGGAGGTGGAACTCCTGGCCCCCGATCCGGTTCATCTCCTCGCGGATGATCTGCCGGATGCGGAGCAGGGCGCGCTGGGCCAGCGGCAAGTGGGAGTAGACACCCGCCGCCAGCTGGCGGATGAATCCGCCGCGCAGCAGCAGGACGTGGCTCACCACGTCGGCCTCGGCGGGCACCTCGCGCAGGGTGGGCATGAAGTAGTGGCTCAGGCGCATGCGAGTCTCCTTGATCGGTCTCCCGGGCAATCCGGTAACATATAGAATCCTCGGGAGATTGTCAAGCATTCGCGCGGCTGTTCGCGCGCCGGCGCGACGCGGGGCGGATGTTGGAAGTGGAAAGCCGGCGGGAAAGACCCTATAATGGCGTTGATCGATTTTTGCACAGGAGCGGCTCATGGGCAGTTTTCTCCAGTTCGCCGGCGCCACCCGGACCGTCACCGGGACGAAGCACATCATCCAGCACCGGGGCAAGGTGGTCATGCTGGACTGCGGCCTGTTCCAGGGGCTCAAGGAACTGCGCGTCCGCAACTGGGAGCCCTTCCCCCTGCCGGCCGGGTACGTGGACGATATCATCCTGAGCCACGCCCACATCGACCACACCGGGTTCCTGCCGCGCTTTTTCGCCCACGGCTTCGACGGCCGGATCTTCACCACCCCGAGCACCCACGACCTGTGCGAGATCATGCTCCCCGACTCGGCCCATATCCAGGAGGAAGACGCGCGCTACGCCAACAAGGAGGGCTTCTCCAAACACGCGCCCGCCGAGCCGCTCTACACCACCGACGACGCCGAGCGGGTGCTGGAGAAGTTTCAGGACGTGCCCTACGGCAGCGCGTTCCCCATCAACAAGAACATCCAGTTCGAATTCGTGGACGCGGGGCACATCCTGGGTTCGGCCATCGTGCGTCTGACCATGCGTCGCGAGGACGAATCCTCGTTCCGCGTGGTGTTCAGCGGCGACCTCGGCCGGTACGGCGAGAGCATCCTCCCCGACCCGTCGGCGATCGACGAGGCCGACTTCCTCATCATGGAATCCACCTACGGCGACCGCACCCACCAGGACGTGGACATCCAGGCCGAGCTGGACGACATCATCAACCGGACCGTCCGGCGCGGCGGCAAGGTGGTCATCCCGGCGTTCGCGGTGGGCCGCACCCAGGAGATCCTCTACCAGCTCCGCGCGCTGCAGGAGGCGAAGCGGATCCCGAAGATCCAGGTGTACATCGACAGTCCGCTGGCCATCAAGGCGACGAAAATTTTCTGCGACTACCCGGAGCGCTTCGATCCGGAGGTGTCGCGGGGGAGCCGGCCGGGCGACTGCCGCCTGCTCTGCCACAACCTGCACGTGGCCAGCACCGTCCAGGATTCCATGGCCATCAACACCATCGACGAGCCGGTGATCATCATCTCCGCCAGCGGCATGTGCGAGGCGGGCCGGATCCTCCACCATCTGAAGCTCAAGCTCCCGGACCGGCGCAACACCGTGCTGTTTGTGGGCTATCAGGCCGAGGGGACGCGGGGCCGCCGGATCCTGGACGGGGAGCGCGAGGTCAAGATCCACGGCGAAAACGTCCCGGTCCGGGCGGAGATCCGGTCCATCGACGCGTTCAGCGCCCACGCCGACTCCGGCGAGCTCTTCCGCTGGCTGGGCAACTTCCGGCGGCCGCCGCGCATGACCTTCCTCGTGCACGGCGAGTGGGAGCAGATGCGGGCGCTGGAGGCGCAGATCCGCGAACGGCTCGGCTGGCCGGTACAGATTCCGGCTTACCTGGAAAAAGTGGATCTGGACAAATACCTGCCGCCGATGGCCGGCGACGGTCAGGACGTCTGATCCGGGGCGGGCCCGTGGTCGGCTCCGGCCAGCTGGCGGAGCCGGATTTCAAACAATCCTTTGAGATTTTGGCAGCTGATCGAGGTCCGGTACGCCGGGCAGTCGTGGCATTCCGCGTGGGAGGACCGGCGACAGGCGCCGGCGACACTCCAGCAGGGCCGGCTGGAATCGTGGTAGGTGGGGCAGTGTGCGTACTGGGTGGCGGTGCAACCGCGCAGCTCGTGGCAGGGAATCAGGGCCAGCAACCGCCGGATCCCTTCGATGTTGAGCCCGAGTCCGGAAATCATGCGGCGGATGCAGCGAATCCACTCGACGTCTTGCTCGTCGAAATAGCGGGTCCCGCCGGCCGATTTCCACGGGATCAGGATGCCTTCCCGCTCGTACATGCGTAGCGTGGGAACGGAAACATTCAGCATCCGGGCCACGTGGCCGATTTTCATTCTACCGTTGCCTAATTCCCTCATTTCAATCCACCTTGCAATCTATAGTTCAGGTAATGATATTTAATTTTGGAGCCTGTGTCAAAAACATTCTTGGGGTATGGCGGAATGAAACCGATTCGCCGTGGCCGGATCGGTGCGAAGCGGGCGCTTCAGGCGGCCGGCGTGGCAGCGGACGCATGTCCGTTCTCACCCGGACCGGATGGCTTGTTCGATGAAGCGGCGGTGGCTGACGAAGGCCAGGTCGGGGAGCGCGTCGGGCGGAAAGAACGCCAGTGCGCGCGCGTCGTCGCCGGCGATCGGTTCGCCCCGGTAGCCGGCGACCCGGTAGCAGATCACGATCACCCGCCCGTACCGGCGGCTGGGTTCGTCTTCAACCCCGAACAATTCCACGCGGTCCGCCTCGAGACCGGTCTCCTCCCGCAGCTCGCGCCGCAGGGCGTCGGCGGTGGATTCCGTGATCTCGATGAACCCGCCCGGCAGCGCCCAGCGCCCCGCCTGCGGCTCCCTGGCGCGCTCCACCAGGAGGATGGCGCCGGCGGCGTCGCGCACCAGGGCGGCCACGGCCGGCACCGGATTGTCGTAAAACGTCGTGGCGCAGGGCGCGCAGCGGCCGGCGCCTTCTTCCTCGGGATCCAGGGGGGCGCCGCAGTAGGCGCAGAATCGCTTGGGTTGCCAGATCATGCCGGTCCTATCCCCTCCGTCGCGGTTGCCGACCGTCGGGCGCGTGTGCCGGTGCCAGCCCCTAGCGGAAGATGTCGGCGATCGCTGTGTCCAGACTTTTTTCCGGCTCTTCCTGGGCCAGCACCTGGTGGCAGAGCTCGCAGTCCTGCGACAACGCCAGGCCGTCCGCCGTGGCGTGCTCCCCGTCGTGGCACCGGAAGCAGCCGCCGGCGTCATCGGGATGCCCCAGGTGGCTGCGATGCACGCCGAAGGTCATCTTCATGTCGGGAAACACGTTCAGCCGGTAGATGGCGAAGATCCCGTCGGCGGCCTGGCGGATCGCGGCTCCGTCGCCCGACGCGCCGTAGTGCCGCGCCAACCCGGCGCGGATCCCCTCGCGCGCCGCGGCGTGCGAAGGGTAGGCGGTGGTGAGGAGCCGGAGAGCCTGGGGGCGGATCCCCGGCAGCGTGGCCGGGATCTTGCCGTCCAGCAGGGCTCGGTCCACGGCCGCCTGCGGCTCATCGAAGATGTGGGTGGGCCGGTTGTGGCAGTCGACGCAATCCATGGTCCGCCACTCGGTCCCGGGTGGCGGTGCGGGGATGCTGTCGGGCGGGGCATACTCGTGTACCGTGCCGTCCTCGCGGACGGACCGGACGCGGTGGATCCGGGCGCGCTTCGGATCGGCCGGGAGATACTCCACCCGGGCGTGCCGGCTCACGTGCCAGTGAATGCCCTCGTAGCGATTCGATTTGGCGTTGAAACCGCCGATGTCGAGCAGCAGCACCGAGACCAGGGGATTGTTCACGTCAGCCGTGTCGTCCAGCTTGCGCCGGACCACCGTTTGCTTGCCGTGGAAGAACTGCGGCCAGTGGCACGCCTCGCAGGTTTCGCGGGCCGGCCGGAGGTCGGCCACGGGCGAGGGGATGGGCCGGCTGTAGGTGTGGGCCATGACCGCGTAGACCTGGCGCAGGCCGGAGAGCTTCGATTTGACGAACCAGGAGGCGCCGCCCCCGATGTGGCAGGCCACGCAGCCCACCCGGGCATGGGGCGAGCGCTGGTAGGCGGTGAACTCGGGCTCCATGACCGTGTGGCAGAGTGTGCCGCAGAACTCGTCGGAATCGGTGTAGTGGTACCCCTCGTACATGGCCACCGACAGGATGATGGAGTTGACCAGAGTCAGGGCGAGGATCAGCACGGCGCGGTGGCGGTGCTCGGGCCGGCTCAGGTCGATCACCAGCGGGCGGATCTCCGTTCCGTCACGGCGGGCCTTCCGGCGGGCGAACCAGATGCCCAGCGGAATGAACGCCAGGCCGACCAAAAACACCCCGGGCAGGAAGCCGTAGGCGAACAGGTCGCGGTAGGGGCCGCTGGCCACGCCCAGCATGTCCAGAATCCAGGCGGTGATGATGAGCACGGCCGAGACCGTGACCATGGTGGCGCCCAGCAGGCTGAACTTGCTGATCCAGAGATTCTTGGCGAGGTCTTGAATGATTTTCATGCGTCACCGCCTGGCGGAAAATCGGTTAATGTTCAATACATATATGGAATTTGCCGGAAACTCAAGACGTTTTCGAGGCCTTGTGGCTTCGGGCCAAAACGCGGCAAAGCCACGAAACTCATCGGTCAAGATCAAATTGGGGATTGCGAGTCCAGTCGAGGTGGAATATTATCTGTACGTCAGAATACAGAACGCCGATCGAGGATACGTCATTATGAAATTCAGCCGGTTGCTGCCGCTGGCGGCGCTTTGGATTGCGGGTTGCGGACTGGCTCTGGCCGACACCGCGACATGCCTCCAGTGCCACGACACCGTGGACCCGAAACAGTACGAGGCCTCCGTTCACGGTCAGGCGGGCATGGCGTGCGTGGACTGCCACACCAGCCTGCAGGGCGTCACCGAGTTTCCCCACGCGGAAAAATTGCGGCCGGCCGACTGCGGGTCCTGCCACGAAGAGGTGACGACCGACTACGCACGGAGCATCCACGCCCAGACCTCCGCGCTGGGGAAAGGGGCGGCGCCCACCTGCGCCAGCTGCCACGGCGTTCACGACATGCTGCCGGCCAGCGATCCCAAATCGCCCACCCACAAGTCCAACGAATCCCAGCTGTGCGGAAAATGCCACGGCATGAACGGCTTGAAGGACCGGGAGGTCCTCCTGCCTTACGTCTTTGAGAGCTACTCCCGCAGCGTGCATGCCAAGCGCATCGGCCAGGGGAACATGCAGGCGGCCTCCTGCGCCGACTGCCACGGCACCCACGACTTGCGCGGCTCCGCCGACACCGAGAGCAGCATCCATCGGTGGAAGATCCCGGAAACCTGCGGCCGGTGCCATCCGAAGGTCAACGAGGAATATCTGGCGGGCATCCACGGCAAGGCGTTCAAGCTGGGCATCTCGGATTCGCCCACCTGCACCAACTGTCACGGCGAGCATGAGATCCTGGGGCGCGACGCGGCCGATTCGGCCACCTTCAACCGGCAGATCAGCTTCCAGCTCTGCCTCGATTGCCACACCAGCCCGAAGATTCTGCGCAAGTACGGCTCCCGGATGGGCGCTGCCGCTGAGTTCGTGGATTCGTACCACGGCCTGAGCCTCAAGCTCAACAGCCCGCGCGCAGCCACCTGCGTCAGTTGCCACAAATCCCACGAGATCCGGCCCAAGCGGGATCCGGCCTCCACGGTCGCGGCCGGCAACGTGACGGGCACCTGCGCCCGCTGCCACCCGGGCGCCACGCCGGAGTTCGCCCGCAGCTACACCCACGCCACGGCCAATCTGCATGAGAACCGCCTGGCCGGTTTCTTCCAGACCTTCTACGTCCTGATGATCCTCGCGGTCATCGGCAGCATGGTGGTCCACAACGTGCTGATCCTGTATTATTTCTTCCGCCGCAAGCACCATCACGAGAGCCGGGCGCCGCGCCTGACCCGGTTCCACGCGCAGGAAATCTGGATGCACATCCTGCTCACCATCACCTTCATCGGGCTGGCGGTGACCGGTTTTGCGCTCAAGTTCTCCGACAGCTTCTTCTTCGAGTGGCTGCGGGCGCTGGGCATGACCGAGCCGGTGCGCTCGGTGCTGCACCGCATCTTCGCCGTGGGCCTGCTCGCCACCGGCATCTGGCATCTGGCGTATCTGGCGTTCAGCGTCAAGGGCCGGGCCCAGCTGAAAGCGCTCTGGCTCCGCTGGGAGGACCTGCGCCTGACCGTCGTCAACCTCCGGTACCACCTCGGCCTGGCGAAGGAGCGGCCGCTCTTCCGGCGGTACGATTACTCCGAGAAGGCCGAATACTGGGCGCTGGTCTGGGGGACGGCGGTCATGGCCGTGACGGGTTTCGTGTTGTGGTTTCCCGTGGAAGCCACCGGGATCTTCCCCTTCTGGATCATCCGGGTCAGCGAGGTGATCCATTACTACGAAGCCATCCTGGCCACCCTGGCGATCCTGGTCTGGCACTTCTTCTTCGTGATCATGCATCCCGAGGAATACCCCATGAACCTGAGCTGGCTGCACGGCAAGATCACTGTGGAGCTGGCCGAGGAGAAGTACCCGCTCTGGGCGCAGGAAGAGCTGGCCAAGATCGGGACCGGGCCGGCGGCGCCGGGGCCGGATGAATCCGGGGAGCACCCGGCGCAGTAAATTCGTACAACATTCTGATTGACATCCCATCGGCGGCTGGCTATAATCCACCGCTCGAAAATCGATGGAGGTATCCTCCCGTGTTTGCGATCATTCGTTCCGGCGGCAAGCAGTACAAGGCGGCAGAAGGGCAGGTGGTCCGGGTGGAGTTGCTCGACGTTCCCGTAGGCGAGCACGTCACCATCGACGATGTCCTGTTGCTCGATACCGACGACGCGGTCCTGGTGGGCACCCCCACCATCCAGAACGCCGCCGTCCAGGCGACCGTGATGGAGCACGGCCAGGCAGACAAGGTGATCGTCTTCAAGAAGAAGATCCGTAAGCAGTACAAGCGCTTCAACGGTCACCGCCAGCCGTTCACCGCTCTGAAGATCGACAAAATTTCCATGAAGACGGAGTGAGACGCCATGGCACATAAGAAAGGTGTGGGCAGCTCCAGAAACGGGCGCGACAGCCACTCGCAGCGGCTGGGGATCAAGCGCTTCGCCGGCGAGCTGGTCTCCGGCGGCAGCATCCTGGTCCGGCAGCGGGGCACCCCGCTCAAGCCGGGTCTCAACGTCGGCCGCGGCAAGGACGATACCCTGTACGCCAAGGTGACCGGGATCGTGGCATTCCGCGATCGCGGCATCCGTGGCAAGTTCGTGAGCATCATCCCCCAGGCCGAGTAAACCCGTTTCCTTTCCCCCGACACCGGGCTAGAATGAAATACAGGCGCTCCGCCTGTATTTCTTTTTTTTCAGGTGATTGATCGGATCATGTTCATCGATTACGCCACCATCCAGATCAGAGCCGGCGCCGGCGGCAACGGCTGCATCGCCTTCCGGCGGGAGAAATTCGTCCCGCGCGGCGGCCCCAGCGGCGGCGACGGCGGCAAGGGCGGCGACGTGGTGCTCGTCAGCTCCAGCCAGCTCAACACGCTGCTGGATTTCCGTTACCAGCGCGAATTCCGCGCCGGCCGCGGCGGGCACGGCGAGGGCAGCAACCGGCACGGCCGCGACGGCGACGACTGCGTCGTGATCGTGCCCGTGGGGACGGTGGCGCGCGACCCGGAGACCGAAGCGGTGCTGTTCGACTTCACCGCGCCCGACCAGCGCTTCGTGGCCGCCCGGGGCGGGCGGGGCGGCCGGGGCAACGCCCGCTTCGCCACCGCCACCAACCAGGCGCCCCGCAACGCCGAGCCGGGCCGCGCCGGCGTGGAGCGGGAGCTGGTGCTGGAGCTGAAGCTCCTCTCCGACGTCGGCCTGGTGGGCTATCCCAACGCCGGCAAATCCACTCTCATCTCCCGCATCTCGGCCGCCCGGCCCAAGATCGCGGACTACCCGTTCACCACCCTGGCACCCCATCTGGGAGTCGTCCGCTGCGACGACTGGCGCTCCTTCGTCGTGGCCGACATCCCCGGCCTCATCGAAGGGGCGCACGCGGGCGCCGGCCTGGGCGACCGGTTCCTCCGCCACGTGGAGCGCACCCGGGTGCTGGTCCACCTGGTGGACGTCTCCGGGCTGGAACCGCGCGATCCGGTGGAGCGCCTCAAGGCCATCAACCGCGAGCTGGCGCTGTTCAACCCGGCGCTGGCCGACAAGCCGCAGCTGGTCGTGGCCACGAAGCTCGACGCCCTGTCCGACGACGCCCAGCTCAAGCGGCTGCGGCTGTACTGCCGCGGGCGCAAGCTGCCGTTCCTGGCCATTTCCGCCGTCAGCGGCGACGGTCTGCCGGAGCTGGTCCGGACTCTGGGCGAGATGCTGGCGGTGGCGCTGTGAGCCTGTCCGCCGGCATCCTGGGCGGGACGTTCGATCCCGTTCACATCGCCCACCTGCGGATGGCCGAGCAGGCCCAGGCGGCGCTGGGCCTGGACCGGATCTACTTCATCGTCAACCACACGCCGCCCCACAAGCCCGAGGCGGCGGTCACCTCGGCGTGGCACCGCTACGCCATGGTGGCCCTGGCCACGGCCCACCGGTCCGACTGGGTGCCGTGTCCGCTGGAGCTGGAGGTGCCCGGCCCCTCGTACACGATCGACACGCTGGCCCGGTTCGGCACAGCCTACGGCGTGCCCGCCGCCGCGACGGTGTTCATCGCCGGCGGCGACTCGCTCCGCGACTTCCGGCACTGGCGGGAGTGGGAACGGCTGCTCGCGACGTACCGGTTCCTCTTCGTGGCCAGGCCGGGCGTGACCCTCGGAACGGAGGTCGCCGCGCTGCTGGCCGCCGGCCGGGTGGCGGACGGCCGGAGCTGGGCGCCGGCGCGCCTCCGCGCGGCGTTGACCGGAGGCGCCCGCGCCGTCCTGGCCGAGCTGGGCATGCCCGATGTGTCTTCAACCGGGCTGCGGGTTATGCTACAATCCCACGCAGACTGCGCGGACCTCATCCCGGAGCCGGTCCGCCGCTACATTCAAAAAGCGGACCTGTATGGAGGAGAATGAAAGAGACACTCGTCACCATCCACGAGATCCTGGACAGCAAGAAAGCCATTGATGTCCGGATCATCGACATCTCCAGAATCTCCAATTTCACCAACTATTTCATCATCTGCTCGGGAGCCAACGAGAAGCACATCCAGACGCTGGCCGACGAACTGCAGAAAAAACTGGGGGAGAAGGGGATCGAGACCGCCCACGTCGAAGGCTACCAGAACGCCGAGTGGGTGCTCCTCGACTACTTCGATTTCATCGTCCACATCTTTTCCATCGAGACCCGGGAGTACTACGAACTCGAGCGGCTCTGGGCGGACGGCAAGGTCGTGGACGTCCGCGCGCTGCCCTGACGAGGAGGCGCCATGCCGCCGCCCGAACCCGCGGGCGTGATTCCGCCGGAGCTGGCCGCCGAAGTGCACATCGGGGCGGGGCCGCTCCGGCCGGCGTTTGATACCTTACGCCGGATCGCCGCCGCCGACACCAACTGCCTCATCTGGGGAGAGAGCGGCACCGGCAAGAACCTGTTCGCCTACCTGGCCCACCGCCTGGGACCCCGCCGCGACGGCCCGTACATCGAGATCGGCTGCGCCTCGCTGCCCGACCCGCTCATCGAGACCGAGCTGTTCGGCTACGTCCGCGGCGCCTTCACCGGCGCCGCCGACGATCACGACGGCTGGCTGCTGCAGGCCAACGGCGGCACCCTGGTGTTTGATGAGCTGGATTCGCTGTCGCTCGCGGCGCAGGCCAAGCTCCTGCGCGTGGTGGAACAAGGGCGCTTCACCCCCATGGGCGGACGCGCCGAGATCGTCCTCAACACCCGCTTCATCGGGCTGACCCAGGGCGAGCCGGGCGAGCTGGTCCGCCGGGGTGTCCTGCGGCAGGAGCTCTACTACCGGCTGGCCCTGTTCGCGCTGGGACTGCCGCCGCTGCGGGACGACCCCGCCGGTTTCCCCGACTGGCTGGTTTTCTGCATCCGGAACGAGGCGCGCCGGGCGCGCGCAGGCGAGCCGGAACTGGCGCCCGACTTCGTGCGCCAGCTCGCCCGCCATCCATTCCCCGGCAACATCCGGGAGCTGCAGAATCTGGTGCGGCGCTGGGTGCTGCTCTATCCGGGCGGGGCGGTGCCGCGGTCCGAGCTGCCGGCCCAGCCGGGGGTGGAGGCGGCGGACCGCCTCCGGTCGCTGGCCGAGGTGGAACGGGATCACATCGTGCGGGTGCTGCGGGCCACCGGCGGCCGCAAGGGGGAGGCGGCGAAAATCCTGGGCATCCACCGCAAGACGCTGCTGGAAAAGCGCCGCCTGTACGGCCTGCTCCCGCGCGGCCGGGACGGCGGGAAATCCTAGCCCGGCACCCGTCCGGCGAACCGGCTACTCGACCGCTTCCAGCAGGATTTCGGCGATGTCGCGGACCGCGACGCCCTCCAGCTCCTTCTCCTTCACCGCGTCGGAGAGCATGGTGTTGCAGAACGGACAGGCCAGGGCCACGGTGGAGCAGCCGGAGTCGCGCACCTGCTCGATCCGGCGGTGGTTGATGCGGGAGCCGAGGCTTTCCTCCATGAAAATGCGGCCGCCGCCGCCGCCGCAGCAGAACCCCTGGCGGTGGTGCAGCGCGAGCTCCGACACCTTCACTCCGGCGATGCCGGCCATCACGTTGCGGGGCGCATCGTAGATGCCGTTGTACCGCCCCAGGTAGCAGGAATCGTGGAAGGCCACGTCCAGGTCCAGCTTGCGGCTGGGCTTGAGCTTCCCTTCCAGCACCAGCTTCTCGAGGAGCTGGGAATGGTGCCAGACTTCGAACTCGCCGCCGAACTGCGGGTACTCGTGCTTGAGGGTGTTGAAGCCGTGGGGGCAGGCGGTGACGATTTTTCGAACTCCGGCCTCCTTGAAGATCTCGATGTTGGCCTGGGCCAGGGTCTGGAACAGGTATTCGTTGCCGGTGCGCCGGGCGGCGTCGCCGCAGCACCCCTCCGCCTCGCCCAGGATGGCGAACGAGACACCCGCCTTCTGGAGCAGCCGGGCGAACGCCTGGGCCACCTTGCGGTTCCGCTCGTCGAAGCTGCCGGAGCAGCCCACGAAGAAGAGCCACTCGAACGACTCGGCCTCGCCCACCGTGGGGACACCGAGTCCCGCGGCCCACTCGGCCCGCTTGTGGGCGCCGATCCCCCACGGGTTGGAGTTCGTCTCCAGCCCGCGGAACGCCTTGGTCAGCTCCTCGGGGAAGTGGCTCTCGGTGAGGGTCTTGTAGCGACGGAAGTCCACGATCCACTGGACCTCCTCGATGAACAGCGGACAGGCGTCCTCGCAGAAGCCGCAGGTGGTGCAGGCCCAGATCTCGTCCTCGCCCACGGCGCCGGCGGTGAACAGGTCGGGTACCTCGCCGGTCGACGCGCCGGTGAGCGCCTGCTCGTGCTTGTAGACGAACTCCTTCAGGTGGTCGTTCATCCGCTTGGGGGACAGCGGCTTGTCGGTGGTGTGCGTGGGGCAGTGCTCGTGGCAGCGGCCGCACTCGGTGCAGGAGTAGACGTCCAGGAGCACCTTCCAGTCCAGCTCCTGGGCCTTGGCCACGCCGAAGCTCTCGGCGTTCTCGTCCTCCAGGTTCAGCGTCCGGAGCCGCCCGGCCGGTTCGAGCTTTCGGAAGAAGACGTTGGGCAGCGAGGTGATGACGTGGAAGTGTTTCGACCCGGGGAGGATGTTGAGGAAGCACAGGATCGTGGCGGCCTGGATCCAGAAGGAGCCGGCGTAGAGCGCCTGCAGGCCCGTCCGGCTCCAGCCGGCGACGAGCGAGCCCAGGGCGGCGCCCAGGAAGCCGTAGGTGGGGACGCCGGCGGCGTGCAGGGCGGCCTCGGCGCCCATGTCGGTGAGCATCAGGAGCAGGATCAGGCCCAGCACCAGGTAGGCCTCGCCCGACGACTCCACCCGCGCCGGCCGGAGCACGGCGCGGCGGAAGACGGCCCAGAGCACAGCCAGGGCTACCAGCACGATGAACAGGTCCTTGGGCCAGGCGTAGGCCGCGCCGAGGCGCCGTTCGAAGTCCAGGCCCGGGATCCACGTGCCCAGAAACAGCGAGGCGGTGTGGATGGCCAGCACGCAGAAACCCCAGAAGATGAACGCATGCATGAGCCCCGTGGCCGGATCCCGCAGGATGCGGGCCTGGGCGACGACATGGACCAGGGTCGCCCGGATGCGTTCCCCCCAGCGGTTGAAGCGGTCCTCCGGCGCGGCGCGGCGCAGCAGCAGCCACTTGCCGCGAAGGCGCCAGACGAAGATGCCCACTCCGGCCAGACTCATGGCCAGGAACAGGAAATAGAAGACTCCGGCGGCCGGATCGATGAGCGTCTTGGGGTCCATGCCGTTCTCCTTGAAGGGCTTGTGTCAAGCGGGCTCCCATTATCAGGAAGATGCCCCCGGCTGTCAAGCCGCGAGAGCGGGCGCGGGTGACGGCGGGCGATTTTCCCATTGACAAACCGGGAAGTTCGCGTATAGTTAGGATCTTGCTTCGGGAACACCCGCTTCCATCCCCGGGCAACCGTCAGAATCACAGGTTGTTATTTACATTCGGTGGGCCGTTAGCTCAATTGGTAGAGCAAGTGACTCTTAATCACTAGGTTGGAGGTTCGATTCCTCCACGGCTCACCATATTTCCTTTATTCAACTCAATTCAGCGATCGGGATTTGCCGCCCATCTTCCGGATATCAAGTTGGATACCTACACCCGAATGTCGTATCATGCATCTATAGAGACAGTCGCCTGTGTCTGCGAAAGTGGCGGAATTGGCAGACGCGCTAGACTTAGGATCTAGTACCCGCAAGGGTGTGGGGGTTCAACTCCCCCCTTTCGCACCAAATTTTTGGCCCGTTCCCGCCATGACGAATTCCACACCATATCGAAAGGAAGGTCGCACGTGAAGGTAACGTTGGGTGAAAGCAGCGGATGCCGCAAGGTTCTGAATCTGGAGATCGCGCCTGATGAGACGGAAGCGGTCCGGCGGAAGGTGATCGATGACATGAAGAAGATCGCTGTCCTGCCCGGTTTCCGGCCGGGTCGGGCTCCGGTGGGCCTGCTGGAGCGGCGGTTCAAGACCGCCATCGTCCAGGAGGTGGTGGAGCAGGTGATGAAGGACTCCCTGCCCAAGGCCCTCGAGGAGACCGGCCTCAAGCCGGTGAGCACGCCGGAGGTGGTGGAGTCCGACTACGACTTCGGCGGCGCGCTTAAGGCCATGGTGGCCTTTGAGGTGCTGCCCGAGTTTGAGTTGAAGGATTACCAGGGCCTGGAAGTCGCCCACCGCGACGCCGCCTTCGACCCGCAGCTCGTGGAGCACGAGATCCAGCGGCGGTGCCAGGCCCGCGCGTCGCTCCAGGAGGTCACGGGCCGGCCCGCGCAGCGGGGCGACTTCCTCGCCGCCGCGTTCGAGGCCGCCGTGGCCGGGCAGGCCGAGCCGGTCCGGGACGAGCGGATGTACCTGCTCGTGGAGGAAAACCTGAAGAACTCGCTGGTGGCCCTGCAGGCCGAGGGGCAGGCTATCGGCGAGACACGGACGTTCGACCTCGACTTCCCCGCCGACTACCATGACAACCGCCTGGCCGGCAAGACTGCGAACGTCCGGCTGACGGTCCAGGAGATCAAGGAGCGCGTGCTGCCGGCGCTCGACGACGCGTTCGCCCAGTCGATGGGCGACTTCAAGACTTTCGACGAGTTCCGCGCCCGCGTCGAGACGGAGCTCCGCGAGGCGGTGGCCGAGCACAACCGTCACGAGCTGGAGCGCCGAGTGACCGAGGCCCTGGTGGCCGGCTACGACTTCCCCGTGCCGGACACCCTGACCGAGGCCGCCTTCTCCGATTTCGCGCTGCCGGCGGTCAACGACCTGATGCAGCGCGGCATGAGCGCCACGGACGTGGGCAAGCTCGACTGGCAGGCGATCCGGGCGGAACAGGCGCCCAACCTGCAGCGGGCGGTCCGCGAGACCATGGTGCTGAACCGGATTGCCGAGAAGGAAGGCGTCACGATCACCGACGCGGACGTTGAGGCCGAGATGGCCCGCGTCGCCGCCGCCCGCGGCCAGACACCCGAGGCGCTGAAGGCGGAGATGATCCGCGACGAAGAGGCGCTGAACCGGCTCAAGAACAGCCTGAAGCTGCGCCGGGCGCTGGCGGTGGTCGTC
The DNA here is from genome assembly GCA_029565065.1 of Acidobacteriota bacterium. Classification (GTDB taxonomy): domain Bacteria; phylum Acidobacteriota; class JAAYUB01; order JAAYUB01; family JAAYUB01; genus JAAYUB01. Next base: position 18,138 of record JAKQOW010000144.1, read on the forward strand.
GCCGCCGCCCGGATCACCGAACCGCCGGCCGAGGCGGAGCATGTGCACGGCCCCGGCTGCGGCCACGACCACGCGCATGACCACGACCATGCGCATGACCACGACCACGCCCCCCAGGCCGAGGCCAAGCCCAAGGCCAGGCCCCGGAGCAAGGCGAAAGGCAAGACCCAGGAGGCCGCGGAGTAAACTCCGCGGCCGGTTCCGACATCTAATACCTGATGGCCGGCCGCCGGCGCCGGCCCCAACCGCAGGAGGTTGACCGTGGCACTGGTTCCCATCGTCGTCGAACAGACCAACCGGGGCGAACGGGCGTACGACATCTATTCGCGGCTGCTCAAGGACAACATCATCTTCCTGGGCACCCCCGTGACGGACGAGATCGCCAACCTGGTGATCGCCCAGATGCTGTTCCTCCAGGCCGAGGACCCCGAGAAGGACATCTCCCTCTACATCAACTCGCCGGGCGGGTCCATCACGGCGGGACTGGCCATCTACGACACGATCCAGTTCATCAAGCCCGACGTGGTGACCATCTGCATCGGCCAGGCGGCGAGCATGGCCGCCCTGTTGCTGGCCGCCGGCGCGGCCGGCAAGCGGTACGCCCTGCCCAACTGCCGCATCCTCATCCATCAGCCGTTCATGTCCGGCCTGTCGGGCCAGGCCACCGACATCGACATTCACGCCAAGGAGATCCTCCGCCTCAAGGAGATCACCTGCGACATCCTGTGCCGGCACACGAAGCAGCCCATGGAGAAGATCCTCCGCGACGTGGAGCGCGACTACATCATGGGCGCGGACGAGGCGGTGGCTTACGGCCTGATCGACAAGGTCATCACCAAGCAGGGAGCCTGAACCGGAGCGTGACGATGATCAAGGATCAAACCCGCGGCAGCAACCTGAACTGCTCCTTCTGCGGCAAATCGCAGAAGGAGGTCCGCAAGCTGATCGCCGGCCCGTCGGTCTTTATCTGCGACGACTGCGTGCGCATCTGCGAGGAGATCATCGCCGAGGACTCCTACGCCGACCTCGACATCCTCAAGGAGGAGATCCCCCGGCCGAAGGAGATCAAGAAGTTCCTCGACGAATACGTCATCGGCCAGGAGCTCGCCAAGAAGAAGCTGGCCGTGGCCGTGTACAACCACTACCGGCGCATCGAGCACTACCGCAAGGGCAAACGCGACGCCGCCGACGTCGAGCTCCAGAAGAGCAACATCCTGCTCATCGGGCCCACCGGCTCGGGCAAGACGCTGCTGGCGCAGACGCTGGCCAAGAAGCTGAGCGTCCCCTTCGCCATCGCCGACGCCACCACCCTGACCGAGGCCGGCTACGTGGGCGAGGACGTGGAGAACATCCTGCTCCGGCTGCTGCAGAACGCCGACGGCAATCTGGAGCGGGCCCAGTGCGGGATCATCTACATCGACGAGATCGACAAGGTCGCCCGGAAGGACGAGAATCCGTCCATCACCCGGGACGTCAGCGGCGAGGGAGTGCAGCAGGCGCTGCTCAAGATCCTGGAGGGGACCGTGGCCAACGTCCCGCCGCAGGGGGGCCGCAAGCACCCCCACCAGGAGTTCATCCAGATGGACACCACGAACATCCTGTTCATCTGCGGCGGCGCCTTCGTCGGGCTGGAGAAGCTCATCGAGCGGCGCGTCGGCAAGAAGAGCATCGGCTTCGTACGCTCCGAGGAGGCGGACGCCTCCGTCCAGGAGTACCAGGGCTACCTGATGGCCCAGACGCAGCCCCAGGACCTGATCAAGTACGGGATGATCCCGGAATTCGTCGGGCGCGTGCCGGTGCTGGGCGTCCTGGAGGAGCTGGAGCGCGATGCGCTGATCCAGATCCTGACCGAACCGAAGAACGCCCTGGTGCGCCAGTACAAGAAAGTGTTCGAATTCGAGGGTGCGGAGCTGGAGTTCGAGCCGGCGGCCCTCGAGACGGTGGCCGACATGGCCATTGAACGAAAGCTCGGCGCCCGCGGCCTGCGGATGATCCTGGAGGATCTGATGCTCGACCTGATGTTCGAGCTGCCGTCCAGCCAGGTCTCCGCGGGGATCCGCATCACCGCCGAGGCGGTGCGCAACAAGGAGCTGATCCGCAAGCTGCTCCGCAAAGCCAGTTGAGGAGTCGTCCGCCGTGGCCACCAGCCGCATGATGAAGCTGCCCCTGATTCCCATCCGCGACGTGGTCGTGTTCCCCCAGACCATGTTCCCGTTCATCATCGGCCGCGAGTCGTCGGTCAAGGCGCTGGAGTACGCCCTGCGCAACGAACGCTACCTCTTCCTGGCCACCCAGAAGGACCCGGCCATCGACGAGCCGCAGGCCGGCGACATCTTCACCGTGGGCACCATGGCCCTGATCATCCAGAACCTGAAGCTGCCCGACGGCAACATCAAGGTGCTGGTCGAGGGGCTGCAGCGGGGCCGGATCGTCGCCACCATTAACGACCCGGGCTTCTTCATGGTGGAGACCGAACTCCTGGAGCCGGAGCAGGTGAGCCCCGACCGGGCGGAGTCCATCCGCGAACAGCTGCTCGAGGTGTTCGGCGAATACGTCAAGATCAACCCCAGCTTCAATGCCGACGCCATGAGCCGCGTGATCAAGGGACCCGACCTCAACAAGGTGGCCGACACGATCAGCGGCAACATCCCCATCGGCATCAAGGAAAAGCAGGAGCTCCTGGAGATCGATCACCCCGAGGAGCGCTTCGCGAAGATCATCGAGCTGATCCGCTTCGAGATCGAGAAGCTCAAGCTGGACAAATCGATCCAGGGCCGGGTTCGGGAGCAGATGGAGAAGGCCCAGAAAGAGTACTACCTGCACGAGAAGATCCGGGCCATCCAGAAGGAGCTCGGCGAGGACCAGCAGACATCCGAGATCGACGAGCTGAAGGAAAAGGTGGCCAAAGCCGGCATGACCGAGGATGCCGAGGCCAAGGTCCTGAAGGAAATCCGCCGCCTCGAAGCGATGCCGTCCATGTCGGCCGAGTCCACGGTCTCCCGCAACTACGTGGACTGGCTCCTGAGCCTGCCGTGGGACAAAAAGTCGCGCGAGATCCGCGACATCGGCAAGGCGGAGAAGATCCTGGAAGCCGACCACTATGGGTTGGAGAAAATCAAGGAGCGCATCCTTGAGTACCTGGCCGTGCGCCAGATGTCGCGCAAGAGCCAGGGCAGCATCCTCTGCTTCGTCGGCCCGCCCGGTGTGGGCAAGACGTCGCTGGGGCGCTCCATCGCCCGCGCCACGGGCCGCCAGTTCGTGCGGCTGTCGCTCGGCGGCGTCCGCGACGAAGCGGAGATCCGCGGCCACCGACGCACCTACATCGGCGCCTTCCCCGGCCAGATCATCCAGATGATGAAGAAGGCGGGGACGCAGAACCCGGTGTTCGTGCTGGACGAAGTGGACAAGATGAGCGTGGACTTCCGCGGCGACCCGTCGGCGGCGCTGCTCGAGGTGCTCGATCCGGAACAGAACTACATGTTCCAGGACCACTACCTGGACGTCGAATACGACCTCAGCCAGGTATTCTTCATCTGCACGGCCAACGTGATCCACACGGTGCCGCCGGCGTTGCAGGACCGCATGGAAGTGATCCGGCTGTCGGGCTACACGGAGCTGGAAAAGCTGGAAATCGCCAAGCGCTTCCTGGTTCCCAAGCAGATGCACGCCTGCGGATTGACCGA
>JAKQOW010000077.1 GCA_029565065.1 Acidobacteriota bacterium
CAGCGAACGCGGTCAGCGGTTGCGGGAGCGGTCGCGCCACTGCCACGGCGGGACCGGATCGCGGTCCGCCCACAGGCCCGCCCGCTTGGCGCGCGCGGCGTCCTCGAGCGCCCGGAGCGTCTCGCTGCGGGAGTATCGGCGGAACCACCACGCGTAGCCCAGCCGGACGAGCTCCTCGTTGAGGCTCCGCCCGTCGGCCAGCGTCACGATCCCGAGCACCCGGCCGAACGTGTCCACCCCCGTGCCGTCCACCCGGACCGTACGGCCGAAGCAGAGGGCCGACGTGGCCTGCCGGGCCTTGCGCCCGAACGGCTGGCCCAGCTCGGGGCAGTCGATCTCCACCAGCCGCACCCGGACCGGCCGCCGCTCCCGGCTCCGGTCGTCCGGACGGCCGGCGTCGGCCGGCGCCTCGTCCGCCAGCACGTCGAGGGTGTCGCCATCCCCCACGGCGACCACGCGCCCCGAGAAGTGCAACGGCCGCTCCCCCTGCCCGGCCGCGCGCTCCGTCCGCGCCGCCGGCGGATCCGCCGTGGCCGTCTCACCGCCCGCCGTGCGGTCGCACGAACCGCCGGCGAGCAGCGGTAATACGATCATCAGGACTCCCAGAGTCCGCAGGAAACCGGCGACACGGCGAATCGAATGACGGTTCATCGCGTCCATTCAACGCCTTTTCCAGTCGTCGGGATGGCTGTCAGGGCAGCGCGCAACGGTCGGATGGGAATGAAGGAAGGATCGCACGACGGTTAGAGACATACACACCCTGTCAATTTGTGCGGCGCCGGCAAGACGTTTTCCATCATAGACTGAAGGGGAATTGGCGGACAAGGGAAATCGGGACGCGCGGTCCGGCTCGCCAAGGCGCCAAGACGACTTCGGACCTGGGACCCGGGTTCTGGGACCTGAAAAAAAACGGGCGGGGGTGAGCCCGCCCGTTTCCGTATCTGATCCGATCGCTCCTGTCGCTCCGGAAGGATCGGGGTTGAGGTCGGCCGATCCGTTTCGCGAAGTCCTTCCAGAAACCGGACGACGGACTAGCCGTTCTTCTTCGCGAATTCCTTCATGAAGTCCGCGAGGGCCTGGACGCCTTCGATGGGGAAGGCGTTGTAGATCGACGCGCGGCAGCCGCCCACGCTGCGGTGGCCCTTGAGGCCCACCAGGTCGGCCGCCTTCGCCTCCTTGATGAACTTCTCCTCCAGCTCCTCGGACGGGAGCCGGAAGGGGATGTTCATGCGGGAGCGGGCGCCCTGCTCCACCGTGCCGCGGTAGAAGGGGGCGCCGCCGTCGATGGCCGCGTAGAGCAGGTCGGCCTTGGCCTTGTTCTTCGCCTCCATGGCCGCGAGCCCGCCGTTTTTCTTCATCCACTTCATGACCAGGCCCACGATGAAGATGGCGCCCGCCGGCGGCGTGTTGTAGAGCGAGTTGTTGTCGGCCTGGGTCTTGTACTTGAGCATGGTGGGGATCTTGTCGTTGGCCTTGGCCAGAAAGTCCTGCCGGACGATCACCATGGTCACGCCCGCCGGCCCGATGTTCTTCTGGGCGCCGGCGTAGATGAGGGCGAACTTCGACGCGTCGAATTTCCACGACATGATGTCCGACGACATATCGCACACCAGCGGGGTGGCGCCCGTGTCGGGGAAGGCGAAGAACTCGGTGCCGTAGATGGTGTTGTTGCTGGTGATGTGGACGTAGGCCGCGCCCGGCGTCACCGGCACCGCCTTCGGGTCGGGCAGGTAGGAGAACTTCTTGTCCTCGGAGCTGGCGGTCACGTTCACCGTGCCGAAGAGCTTGGCCTCCTTGATGGCCTTGCTGGACCACTCGCCGGTGTTGATGTAGTCGGCGCTCCCGCCCGCGGGGAGGAAGTTCATGGGGACCATGGCGAACTGGGTGCTGGCGCCGCCGCCCATGAAGCAGACGCTGTAGCCGTCGGGCAGGCCCAGCAATTCCTTCACGTCGGCCACGCAGTCGTTCAGGACCTTCTCGAAGTCCTTCGACCGGTGGGAAATCTCCAGGATGGACATCCCCAGACCGTTGAACTCCACCGTGGCCTTGGCCGCCTCCTCGAGCACCTCGAGGGGAAGCGTCGCCGGCCCGGGATTGAAGTTGAACACTCGCTTAACCATACCGCAGCTCTCCTTATCTGAAATTGTCCGTCGTTCGACGATGGTTCGATCATTATACCCCACCGGCGCGAAATAATGAAGCCGGGCGCAACTATTTCAACCTCAGTGGAAGCCCGGCGGCAGCGCGGCGGCTGCCCGGCGCTTGCATCGGACCGGGGCATCTGCTACCATTTCGGACTGTCGCGCCGACTCTTCATCACCCGGAGTGGCTCCCATGAAGTGCCCGAAGTGCGGTTTTGAGCAGACCGACAGCGCCAACGAATGCGTGCGCTGCGGCCTGGTGTTTCACAAGTTCGAGGCGCTCCAGCGCAAGAAGGAGCAGCTGCAGGCCCGCTTCTCGCCCCAGAGCGGCGCCGGCGAGGCCGTGGGCGACCCGCCCGCGGCGGAGGCGGCCGCGCCCGAGGCGCCGTCGCTGACGCTGGAGCAGACCCGGGAACTCAAGCGCCAGTTCGAGAAGCTCTTCGCCGGCGTGCAGGGCGTGCTGAAGTTCCACACGGCCCTGGGCGACGAGCTGACGGGCCACCGGGCGGCGTTCCGCGACCTGACCACGCAGTTCGGCAACCTCCAGAGCACGGTGGAGCAGCAGGTGCTGCAGCTCGGGACGCGGATGGAGGAGCTCGACGCCCGCGTCGCCTCCCTGCGCGAGGAGGTGCAGCTCTGCCGCCCCGCAGCCGACGTCGGCGAATCCCTGCAAGCCATCGGCAAGGGACTGGACGAGCTGCTCCGCCTGAACGCCGACACCCACGGCGCGGCCGACCTGAAAAAGCGGCTGGACCGGCTGGAGACGCTCCAGGGCCAGATCCGGGGCGCCATCGAGGGCGCGCCGGCCCGGGCCGATGGCGATTGGGCGGCGCAGGAGACGCTCCTCATCAAGAGCGAGCTGCAGGCGCTCCGCGCCGAGGTGCGCACCCTCATGGACCAGCCGGCGCCGGCCGCCGCAGCCGCCGCGGTCGCCGAGACCCCGACGGTGGACCTGCAGGCGCTGAACCGGGACCTGGACCTCCGGGTCAAGGAAGCGGAGCAGCGCCTGGCTGCGGGCGGCGCTGCCGTTGCGACGCGGCTGCAGGAGCTCGAGGCGCGCATCGCCGCCGACGCCGCCGCCGTGGCCCAGAAGCAGACGGCCGCCGAGGAGGCGGCCGCCGCCGTGCGGGAGCAGCTGCAGACGCTGGAGACGAGGCAGGAGGAGCTGGCGACCCTCGAAACCGGCCGGAAGGACCTGGCGGTGGAGATCCAGGGCCTGCGCAAGACCTACCAGGCCTTCGTCAAGGAGTCCCGGTCCGACCTGGACAAGCAGGCGGGCTCGCTGGCCAAGATGGGCAAGGACATGGACGCGCTCAAGACCAACGTCGCCCAGCTGCGCGACACCATGGAGCGGTTGCGCAAGATCTTCGCCAAGTCGTGACCCCGGCCGGCAAATTTTCGGTTGACTCAACCGGCCGGCATGATATAATGCATGAGTCCCGTTAACATTTAGTCACACTTTTTCAATACGTTAAGCCGTTCTGTACTCACAAGCCGGAATTGAAAGCCAGGAGGTGCGATGGGACCCAGGGACAGATCATTCACCGTGATCGTTGCCCCGAACAGCCCCGGTCGCGTCAGACAGTTCCGCATCTCCATGCGGCGGATTTACGGCGTCATCTTCGTCGCCATCATCCTTTCCCTGCTCACCTGCTACGGCGTCTTCACCTATTTCCACCTCGTGGCCAAGATGATGGATTTCGAAGGCATCCTCGCCCGCCACAACGCCCTCAAGGAACAGAACCTCCAGTACCGCGACAAGACCCGCCAACTCGATGACAAGCTGTCCCAGATCGAGATGATCACCCGCAACATCAGCCGCCTCACCGGCATCGCCCCGGATACGGTCCGGTCGACCACCGGCGGCATCGGCGGCTTCTCGGCCGACACCCAGTCCGCCAAGGACCTGGCGGCCGAGAACCTGTCCCACCTCAACGGCCTGATCCAGAAAAGCGGCGGCATCCAGCAGGAAGTGGTCCGGCTCAAGGACATCGCCCTGGAGCAGAACCTTTACCTGTCGTCGCTGCCCACGACGTGGCCCGTGCTCGGATACATCAGCTCGGAGTTCGGCCACCGCCCCGACCCGGTCAGCGGCCAGCGCGAGATGCACGAGGGGCTCGACATCTCGGCGCCGCTCGGCACCAAGGTGATCGCCCCGGCCGACGGCGCGGTGCTCTTCGCCGGCGCCCAGCGCGGCTACGGTTACGTCGTCATCATCGCCCACAAGTACGGCATCGCCACCCGCTACGCCCACCTCTCCGCGATGAGCGTTCGGGTGGGGCAGCGGGTCCGCAAGAACGACATCATCGGCTATGTCGGCTCCACCGGCAAGGCCACCGGCCCGCACCTCCACTTCGAGGTGCACATGGAGAACCGGCCGGTCAACCCGCTGCGCTTTCTGGGCCAGCCCGCCGCATCCTGACGCGGGATGCCCCGCCCCACCGCTTTCCTCGACGGACGGCTGCAGATCCTCCAGCCGGAGCGCGGCTATCGCTTCGCCGCCGACGCGCCGATCCTGGCCCACTTCATCCGCTGCAGCCCCACCGACCGCCTCGTCGAGATCGGCACCGGCTGCGGCATCATCCCGCTGATTCTGTTCGTCAAGAAACGGTTTCACCGCATTGTCGCGGTGGAGCTCCAGCCGGCGCTCGCCGAGCTGGCCCGGGCCAACGTCCACCGCCACGGCGCCGACGCCGCCATCCGGATCGTGACCGCCGACGTGCGCGACCTGGCGCCGGCGGACGTGGACGCGCCCGCCGACGTGGTCTTCGCCAACCCGCCGTACCGCCGGGTGGGCTCCGGCCGCCTCAGCCCGGACCCGGAGAAGGCCGAGGCCCGGCACGAGCTGAGCCTTGACCTGGCCGACCTCTTCGCCGCCGCCCGCCGGTTCCTGGCGCCATTCGGACGATTCGACCTCATCCACCTGTGGGAGCGCCGCGCCGACGTGACCGCCGCGGCCGCCGCGGCCGGCTTCCATCCGGGCCGGTCCCGGCAGGTCCTCGCGTTCCCCCACAGCCGCCAGCCCCGGATGTTCCTCCACAGCTGGCATCCGGCTCCGGTGGCGGCGCTTGCGGAACCGCCGCTGGTCATCCACGAGAAGCCGGGCGTCCACAGCGAGGCGTTTCGCCGTATAATATCGGCAGCGCCGGAAGACCCGTCGACGTGAAGGAGGCTGACATGGGAAGCAAGCTGGGTGTCAATATCGACCACGTGGCCACGCTGCGCCAGGCCCGCCAGGCGGCCGAGCCCGACCCGGTGCACGCCGCCGTCCTGGCCGAGCTGGCCGGCGCGCAGGGCATCACGGTGCACCTGCGCCACGACCGCCGCCATATCCACGAGCGGGACGTCGAGCTGCTGCGCCGCACCGTCAAGACGCGCCTGAACGTGGAGATGGCCGCCACCGACGAGATGATCGGAATCCTCACGAGGATCCGTCCGGACATGTGCACGCTGGTGCCGGAGCGGCCCGAGGAAGTCACCACCACCGGCGGCCTGAACGTCATCGACCACGAGGCGGCCGTCCGGAGCGCCATCCAGGCCCTGGGCGGCGCCGGCATCCGGGTGAGCATCTTCATCGACCCGGATGAGGCCCAGATCCGCCGGGCGGCGGAGCTCGGCTGCCGCATGATCGAGATCAACACGGGGCGCTACGCGGAGCTCGTGCCGGCGGACCTGGAGCACGCGCCCGCCGCCGCCTGGGAGGAGTACGAGCGCATCCGCCAGACCGCCCGCCTGGCGGTGTCGCTGGGCCTGCGCGTCCTGGCCGGCCACGGCCTCACCTACCGCAACGTCATGCCCATCGCCATGATCGGCGAGATCGAGGAGCTGAACATCGGCCACAACATCATGGCCCGGGCGGTGCTGGTGGGGCTGGAGCGCGCGGTGCGCGAGATGATTCAGCTGATCTCCGACTGATCGTCGTTCAGCAACAGACGGTAGAGGCGGTTGCGGGGCAGCCCGTGGGCGCGGCCCAGGCGGCGGAGCGCCTCGGCCCGCGACAGCCCTTCGCGGCTCAGGCGCCGGAACTCCCGGCGCAGCGCCGCCGCATCCACCGGCGCGTCTCCGCCCTCGTCGGCGGCGCTGCGGGAGGCCGCGGCGCCGGCCACGGCCAGCGTGAACTCCCCCTTCGGCGTGCCGCGCCGGCGCAGCTCCGCCAGCAGCCCGGCCAGCGTGTCGCGCCGGTACTCCTCGTGGAGCTTCGTCATCTCGCGCCCACACAGGCACGCCCGGTCGCCCCACCGGGCCAGCAGATCCTCCAACAGGGCGACGATCCGGTGGGGCGCCTCGAAGAATACCGTCGTGTGCGGGGCGGCGGCCAAGCCGTCGAGGAACCGGCCCCGCTCGGCGCGGCGCGCGGGCGGGAAGCCGGCGATGAGGACCGGCCCGCCGGGCAGGTCGCTCACCGACAGCAGGCAGGCCGGGGCGCTGGGGCCGGGGATCGGCACCACGGGAACCCCCGCCCGCCGGCAGGCGCCGACGAGCTCGGCGCCCGGATCCGACAGCATGGGCGTGCCGGCGTCGCTCACCAGGGCGGCGTCAACGCCGGCCCGGAGGTGGTCGAGGAGCTGGTGGGTCCGGCTACGCTCGTTGAAGTCGTGGTACGAGACGAGCCGGTTGCTGATCCCGAAGCGGGTGAGCAGGGGGCGCGTGCGGCGGGTGTCCTCGCAGGCGACCAGCGGCACCGCCCGCAGCACCTCGAGGGCGCGCAGGGTGATGTCGCCCAGGTTGCCCAGGGGCGTGGCGACGACATACAGGGTGCCCGGTTGCACGGCCGGCGCGGGATGGTCCTCCGCCATGGTTCCCCCGCGGGTCACGCCAGGACTTTCTCGACGTCCTTGAGCTGGACCGAGATCACCTTGGACACGCCCGCCTCTTCCATGGTGATGCCGTAGATGGTCTCGGCGATCTCCATGGTCCGCTTGTTGTGGGTGATGAGCACGTACTGGGTCTGGGTGCTGAACTGCTGCACCAGCGACACGAACCGGTCGATGTTGCTCTCGTCGAGCGGCGCGTCCACCTCGTCCATGAGGCAGAAGGGGCTGGGGCGGTACTTGAAGATCGCGAGCATGAGGGCCAGCGCGGTGAGCGCCTTCTCGCCGCCGGAGAGCAGCAGGATGTTCTGCAGCTTCTTGCCGGGGGGCGAGGCGACGATGTCCACGCCGCTCTCGAGGAGGTTCTCCTCGTCCACCAGGCGGAGCTCGCAGGTGCCGCCGCCGAAGAGCCGGGTGAACATCTCCTGGAAGTTGGTGTTCACCGCCTCGAACGTCTCCTTGAACAGCCGCGTCGAGCGGCGGTCGATCTCCTCGATGCCTTTCTGGGTGTTGAGGATGGATTCGGCGATGTCGGTCTCCTGCGTCCGGTGGAACGTCAGCCGCTCCTCCTCGCGCTCGTACTCCTCGACCGCCAGGAGGTTGACGCTGCCCATCCGCTCGGCCTTGTCGCGGTAGTCGAGGAATTTCTGCTGGGCCGATTCGGCGTCGAGCTCCTCGGTGTCCGCCAGGCCCTCGGCGATGAGGGTCCGGAGCGGCTGGTGGAACTCCAGCACGCACCCCTCCTCAAGGTGGGCGATCTCGCCCTCGAGCTGGGTCTTCTGGATGACGCTCTGGTTCCGTTTCTCCCGCTGCTCGTCCAGCGACAGCCGCCGGAGTTCCACCTCGCCCTCGGTGGCGGCGAGCTGGTGGCGGTTCGCCTCGATGGCTTCGCGCTGCCGCTCGATTTCCGCCTTCAGGGCGTCCTGGTCCCGGACGGCTTCCTGGTGCCGCTGTTCGAACGCCTCCAGCTCGCGGCCGATCTCGGCCTGGCGGTCGCCGATCTGCGCGGTCTCGGCGTCGAGCTGGGCCCCCCGGTTCTCGTTGTCGGCCAGGAGCTGGCGGTTGCGCTCCAGCTCGGCCCGCGCGGCGTTGAGCTGCTCGCGGGCGGCGGCGTACTCGACGCGCGCTTCGGACCACCGGCGGTTGAGCTCGGCGGTGACGTCCTTCAGCCGGGCGATCTCCTGCCGGCACTCCTCGAACTCGTGCTGCCGCGCCTGGCGGTTCTGCTCCAGCTCCGCGATGCGCCCCTGGATGCCGCCGAGCTCGGACTGGATGCCCGCGCGCTCCTGGTTCAGGTTGTCGCGCTCCAGGGCGGCCGCGCGCAGGAGCTGCTCGTGGCGCTGGAGCTCCTCCCGCTGGCTGCGCAGCTCCTCCTCCTCGCGGACCCGGACCAGGCGCCGCTCCTGCAGCTCGGCGTCCAGGTCCTCGAGGCGGCTCTCCAGCCCGGCCAGCCGCTGGGTGGTCGCCTGCAGCTCGGCCTGCTGCGCTTGGAGATCGGCCTCCGCAGCCTGCAGCGTGCGGGTGATGGTCTTGCGCTCGTGGCGGTAGCCGAGGATGCCCTTGCCCACCTCCGCGCCCAGCACCGACACGCGGCCGGCAGCGCTCACGGCGACGCCGTCCAGCGCCAGGCAGACGGCGCCGGAATGGGTCCGCGCGGTTTCCACGGCGGTGCGCCAGTCGGCCACCAGCCAGACGTTGCCGATGCCCGGCGCGATCCGGAGCAGGTAGTCGCGGCCGGCGCTGTCGAGCTGGAACTCGTCCAGCAGCCGGCCCATCACGCCGGGGCGCCCGGTGAGGTCACCGGCATCCGGCGGTTCGGCCGCCGGCGGGAAGCCCGCCAGCAGGAAGTGGCACAGCCCGGAGCGCTTCCGGCTCAGCAGCTCAATGCCCTGCTCCAGGAGCTCGGGGGCATCCACGATCACGGTCTCGAGCTCGGCGCGCAGGAAGCTCTCCACCACCGGGTGGAACTCCGGCCCCGCCTCCAGGAAGTCCGCCAGGGTGCCGCGGAAGGCGGCGTGCCCGGAGCAGGCGGGCAGGACCTGCTTGAGCGCGTCCGAATAGAACTCGTTGCGCTGCTCCAGCTCCTCGATGGAGCGCAGGCGGTGGGTCTGGGCGCTGACCTCCTTCTCCAGCTCGGCCACCCGGGCCTGGAGGGCGGCCTGCTGCTCCTGGCCGGCCTCGCTGTCGGCGCTGAGGCGCTCCCGCTCGTCCTCCAGCGCGGCGATGGCGCCGCGCAGCTCGTCGAGCACGGCCGCCTTGCCGTCCGCCGACCGGGTCAGCCGCTCGGTCGCGGCGCCGTGCACCGCCAGCTCCTCCTCCTTGTGGGTGAGCTGGCGCTGGGTGTATTTATCCTGCTCCAGGAGCTGGATCTCCTGGTTCCGCCAGCGCGACACCTGCCCCGCTTCCTCGAACACGAGGCCGCGGAGATCTTCCATCGCCTTCTCCTGGCGGGCCAGGAGGTCGCTGCCGGCGGTGTATTCCTGCTCCACCGCGTCGTTGCGGCCCTTGGCTTCCAGGAGCCGCGCGTCGAGCGTCTCCGCCTGGCGGTCCAGCTCGGCCTGGCGCGCCTGCCACTCCTGCCGGCGCTCCTCGAGCTGCTGGCGCTCCTGCCGGATCCCGTCCAGGCGGGCGGCCAGGTCCTGCCGCTCCTTGCGCAGGAAGTCGGACGACGTGGCGATCCGCTGCAGGTGCAGCTCGAGCCCGGCCAGCCGGTCGCGGTGCTCCTGAAGCCGCTTCTCGCTTCCCTCGAGTTCGGAACGCTCGCGGGCCAGCCGCTGGATCCACTCCTGCAGGTCGGCCTCAACGGCGCGGGCGGCGGCATCCAGGTCGCCGAGCTCCTGGAGGTTCTGGTCGAGCCGCGCCAGCAGCTCACGGCCCAGGAGGAAGTAGCGGATGCGCAGGTAGGCGCGCATCTTGTCGCGGAGGTGGCGGTAGCGCTTGGCCCGTTGGACCTGGAGCTTGAGCGATTTCAGGTTGCGCTCGATCTCGGCGATGATGTCCCGGATGCGCAACAGGTTGTTATGGGCCAGCTCCAGCTTGACCAGAGCCGACTTCTTGCGGTGCTTGAAGGAGACGATGCGCGCCACCTCCTCGATCAGGGCGCGCTTCTCCAGCGGCTTGGATGCCAGCAGGTTCTGGATGCGCCCCTGCTCGATGATGGCGTACGAGGTGAAGCCCAGGCCGGTGCCCTCGAAGGCCTCCTGGATGTCGAGGAGGCGACACCGCTTGCCGTTGAGGTAGTACTCGCTGGCGCCGTCCCGGTACAGGCGCCGGGTGATCTCGATGTCCTCCTTCATGAGGGCCTGCTCGTCGTCGCCCGGCGAGGGGATGTACTTGAGGCGCAGCGTGACGTCGGCCATCCCGAGGGGACCGTAGCGCTGGGTCCCGTTGAAGATGACGTCCTCCATCCGGTTGCCGCGGAGCACGCGGGCGCTCTGCTCGCCGAGCACCCAGAGGAAGGCGTCGCAGATATTGCTCTTGCCGCACCCGTTGGGGCCGACGATGGCGTTGACCGCGCCGGGGAACTCGGTGGAAACCGTCGTCCGGAAGGATTTAAAGCCGGAAACTTTCAGGCATTCGATTCGATGCATGCATGGAGATCCGTTGTGAAAAACGTGGCCGCAAAAAGAGGTATTTTAAATCACCGGGGGGAATTTCCCAAGTCGATTTTCACCGATTCTTCCATCAGCGGCAATTCCTTCCGGAAGTAGTCGAGCACGAACTGGTCGTAGCGGTGCTTTTCTTCGCCGAACAGGAGCGACTCCCTCGAGTTGGCCAGGTTGAGGATCTCCTTCCGGCATTTGAAGTTGGTGTACAGCCGGCGGGTTTCCTTGGCCAGGCCGGCGCTGGCCTTGTCCTTGCCAGTGATGAACAGGATGCTCTTGCCGCTGTATTCCTCGGGCGTGATTTCAGCGGAGACGAGATCAAACGGCGCCCGGAAATACAGCCGGTACAGCATCCGGACGAAGAAGGACAGGAGCGAGGTGCGAAACCCGACAATGTCCTCGACCTTCATCGAGATGAACGTCTCGATGTTGGGGTACACCGAATCCAGGACGAGCACGCGCATGTGGGGCTTGCCCTTGCTGGCCTTCAGCGCGACAAAGGCGCCCAGCGAGGAGCCGTAGACGCCGATGCGGTTGAAATCCACCTCGGGGCGTTGGACGAGCTTCTCGACCGCTTTGTGCAGATCTTCGACTTCCTTGAGTCCAAGGGATGACACCGCCTGGCCGGACAAACCGTGCCCGCGCAGGTTGTAGACGAAAATGTTGTAACCGTAGTCTCGCAGCCGGGACGCCAGGCTCAGGACCTCGGTCCGGTTCGTGTCGTAGCCGTGGCACAGGATGATGAGCGGCGACTGGTTGCTGCCGCGGATGTACCAGCCCTGCAGCACGTCATCACCGGCGCCGTCCCAAGTGAAGTCCACCGCGTACATGTGGTAGTCGGACGGGTTGATCACCTCCAGGCTGTGGGTGGGGTGGACGACATCGGTGAGCACGCCGGCGCTGATCAGCAACAGCAGCAGCAGCACGGTCAGGAACACCGGCACCAGCAGCCGGACGATCAGAAACACCGTGTAATAGCGGTTCTTGAACTTGCGGTAGAGTCTGCGCATATCCCCTGCCTGATAATTGAGTTCAGAATTTTGAGATAAATATACCACAAGTGGGAGAAAACGGCTATGGGAGAAGGGGGGAGGGGATAGTCAACAGTGAATAGCATGGTGAATGGGTGAATGGGTGAATCGGTGAGTTGGTGAGTCGGAGGTGTGACGACAGATTGCGATCCGAGTTCAGAACATGAACAAAATCTCTGTGTCCTCGGCGTCCTCTGTGGTGAATCGAGACTGCCCGAAATCCGATGTCCGCTGTCCAACCGAGACGAAATATCTGTTGTCCGAAAGTCACAGTGATGGTAAGGTGGGGACGATGAATGCCAAGAAACAGGGCGTCGCCCTAAACGCTTTTGAAACAACTGCTTCGGTCGTCTCCGCGATTGCGGCGCAGGAATCCGCCCGCAAAATCTACGTCCTGGACACCAACGTCCTCCTGCACGACCCCACCTCGCTGTTCCGGTTTCAGGAACACCTGGTGGTGATCCCGCTGCACGGCCTGGACGAGGTGGACAAAAAGAAGGGCGATCCGATCATCGGGTTCAACGCCCGGGACGTGTCACAGAAGCTGGAGCAGATCCTGTCGGGTGGGGACCCGTACCAGGCGGACCGCGGGATCCGGATCCGCAACGGCTACGACGGCCTCCTCTTCTTCCTGGCCGAGTACGCCGAGGCCGCGTTCCCGCGCGACCTGGACCTGTCGTATTACGACAACTACCTGCTCGCCTCGCTGATACACCTCAAGCAGCAGGTGGGGCGGCCGGTCACCCTCGTGACGAAGGACCGCAATCTGCGGATCAAATGCCACGTCCTGGGACTGCAGGCCGAGGACTACCTCCACGACCACGTCTCCGAGGAAAGCCTGACGGGCGCCGCCGATCCCCTGCGCACCGTGGTGCTCACGCCGGCCGAGATCGAGGAGATGTTCACCGCCAAGAAGCCCAACGAGTGGCAGCTGACCAACTTCAACCGGGTCCGGCTGCGCTACAACGAGGGCGTGATTCTGCAGGACGAGACGGGCAACTACCTCGGGCTCGGCTACCGTAGCGGCGACACCCTGCTCTTCACCCAGTATGACCGCATCCGGGTGCTGGGCGTGGGGCCCAAGGTGCTGGACCGGAAGAATTTTTCGCACAACTTCGAGCAGGCCGTCTGCATGACCCAGGCCATGGACGACGAGGTCAAGATCCAGGTGGTCGTGGGCAAGGCCGGCACGG
This sequence comes from Acidobacteriota bacterium, assembly GCA_029565065.1. Lineage (GTDB taxonomy): Bacteria > Acidobacteriota > JAAYUB01 > JAAYUB01 > JAAYUB01 > JAAYUB01. The sequence goes on from JAKQOW010000077.1 coordinate 12,782, forward strand.
GCAAAACCCACATCGCCATGGCCGCGGCGCTGGAGCTGGTGTTCCTCCGCAAGAAGTACGAATCCATCAAGCTCATCAAGCCCATCATCACCAAGTCGCGGCTGGGCGAGGACATCGGGTTCCTGCCGGGCACCGTGAAGCGCAAGCTCCTGCCCCGGATGCGGCCGTTCGTGGAAAAGCTTCAGAAGCTGGTGGGCGAAAACGGACTGGAGAAGGAACAGGGCTACCAGAAGCTCCTGGACGACGGGGTCATCGAGATGATGAACCTGGCCGACGTCCGCGGCGCCGACCTGTCGGGCTCGGTGGTGCTCTTCGACGAGGCCCAGAACGCCAACCCCTTCCAGATGCGCACGCTGGGCACGCGCCTGGGCGAGGACTCCAAACTCATCGTCATGGGCGATCCCACGCAGATCGACAACGTCTACCTGGACAAGTACTCCAACGCCCTGGTGAACGTCTACCAGCAGGCCCGGCGCTATCCGGAGCCGTTCATCGCCACGATTTCGCTCATGCAGATGGTGCGATCCCATACATCGCGGTGGTTCGAGGAGAAGATAGTCCCCAACGTCAAAAAGCTGTCCGACAAGTGACCGCGCAGCCGCGGGTGGCGGCCGCCGGCGGAAAACACGGGCACACAAAATAACGGCAACCCGACGTTCACCAGCGAACGATTTTCTGTTGCCGTGTCAGACGGATGAGCGAACAGCCGCAATCAGTCCTCTCCGAGGAACTGTACCTGAAGCTGCGCGAGCGCCTGATCCAGGTCGCCCAGAGCCACGTGGGCGACGCGGCCGAAGACCTGGTCCAGGAAACCTTTTTCAGCCTCTTTGACAACATCCACCGGGGCAAATTCCGCGGCCAGCCCACCTACCAGGACCTGTTCTGCTATGCCTTGGGCATCCTGAAAATCATTATCATCAAGGAAATACGAAAACGGCAGCAGGATCGGAGCCGGTTCCTCTCCGACGGGCCGGAGTCTATCGAGGAAAAGGTCGTCGTGGCGCTGGAGGAGTCGAGCGAGCACCGGATCCTGGACGCCGAGGAACAGGCCGGAACGGAAATGACGTCGCAGCAGGCCCGCGAGATCTTCCAGACCCTGCCCCCGCACATCCAGGAACTGATCCATCTGCACGTCGTCCAGGGGTGGTCGTACGCGCAGCTCAGCGCCCATTTCAACATGCCCAAGCAGACCCTGGTGAGCCGGTTCAACGTTTCCATGGAAAAATTTAGGAAAAAGATGATAATCTTTCGTACAAAAGCCTATCCCGCGTACTCCATAAGCAGGAAAGGTGATCGGTCATGAAGGGCGAGGGACATAACCACCAGCAGATTCAGCAAGCGCTCCATGATTACTGTCTCGGCCTGCTTCCCGAAGACGAGGAACAGCGGGTGGAGCATCACCTCATGGAATGCTCGGACTGCCACATCCAGGTGGCCGATCTGCTGGCGTTCAGCCGCTTCGTGCGGGACAATCCCGCCGCATTCACCCCGGCGCCCCGCCGGGCCGCGGCTCCGGCCGGCTTCTTCATCAGAATGTGGACGTGGCACCCCGGCCTGGTCGCGGCCGCCGCGGCCCTGCTGCTGGTGACCGTCCCCTTCGGCGCGCTGCGCTACATCGCCGGCGTCCAGCACGACCGCTACGACCTGGACCTGCCCCGCCTCGACATGCTCAAGAGCGCCGACCTCCAGAGCGACCAGTTCCAGTCGGGGGTCCAGGCGTTCGAACAGAAGCAGTACGAGCAGGCGCTGCGCCACTTCACCGGCTACCTGAAGCACGAACCTGACAATTTCGACGCCAATTTCTTCTCCGGCCTCTGCTACCTGGAATTGTCCAAGCAGGGAATGGGCGGTGTGACGGTCAGCCTCGACCGCGACCGCGCCCGGCTGGGGATCGCCCGGCTGGAAAAGGCCCGTGCCATCGCCGGCACCATGCAGGAAAAGACCGGCAACACCCGCTACCAGGCCGACGCCGTCTACTACCTGGGAAAGGCGTACAACCTCATCGGGGACTTCGGCCAGGCCCGTCAGCTGTTCCAGCAGTATCTGGCCATGGACGAGCCGCTGCTGGGCCACCGCGACGAAGTCCGCGCCCTGCTGCGCAACCTGCCCAACTGACCGATCCGAATCCGACCCGAATCCCGTCCCCGCGCCACGTGTCGAACCTCGACGAAGATTCTCTTTTCGTGATAAAACATCACGGTCCGGCCGTCTCACTGACATCCGGCACCGGGAGGACTTCATGACGACGCCGTCCATCGTTCGCATCCTGCTGATCCTGGCGCTGGCCGCCGCCGGACTGGCGCTGGCGGAAACGGATCCGCCGGCCGTCCCGCCGCCGGCGTTCGATCCCAGCGGCCGGTGGTCCAGCGAGACCGGCGAGCTGACCCTGGCGCTGGCGGGCGACGCCCTGTCGTTCACCTACACCGCCGTGTTCGGGCCGTCCGCCCACATTTGCGACGGGGCGGGCGTGGCGGGGCTCGTCACCGACGGCCGCTACGAGCACGTCGACGAGCAGGGCACCATCGCCTTCCTCGTCACCGCCGGCGGAGTCCGGATGGAGACGGCAGGCGGCATCGCCTCGTTCTGCGGCGCCAACTGGCCGGGCGACGCATTCGGACGGGACAAGTTCCAGCCGCTGGTCCCCTGCCGGGTCACGGCGGAGAAATCCCACTTCCACGTCGTGGGCCCGCTGCCGCCGGAGCGCCGGCGGGGCTTCGTGATCCGGGGCGACGCCGTGGCGGTGGCGCCGGCGCTGCATGCCGGCGGCGAGTGGGTGCTGGCCCGGTTCCAGGGTGCCCGGGGGGCCACCGTGGGCCTGCTCCGCAAGCAGGAGCTGGCCTGCCCCTGAAACGCAATCGAATCCATAACCACTGCGGAGGTTGCACCATGAAATATTTCCTGATTATCGGTCTCCTCGCCGGGTGTGCGCTCGTTGGCGCCGTGCGGGCCGAAGAGTCAGCGGGCGGCCCGGGCCTCCGCCACACCTGGTGGCGCGTCAGCTTCGAGACACCCGTCCCCTTTGCCGCGCCGGCGGAGATCGGCCTCGATGCGGTGGCGCTGGCTCATCCGCCCGACACCGGCAAGGGCGTCGGCCGCATCGAGATCGTCCTGGCCGCCGCGCCCAAGGACATGGTGGACGGCATGGGGATGAACGACGACGAGCTGCTGGGCTATTTCAAGACCACGTTCATGGGACTGTCGACCCCGGCCGCCCGGACGACGGAGCGGGCGTTCCTCGGCCATGCGGTGGCCGGCGGCGCGCAGTCCACCTCGATACCCCGCGCCCGGAACGTGGAGTCGTACCTCGTCCCCCTCGCGGGTGGCGCGAAGCTCTTCCTGGCCGTGAGCAGCGATCCGGCGGTCCCCGCCGCCGACGTCGAAGCGGTGCTGGCCGCGGTGGCGCGGACGCTGAATCAAGTTGAGGAGAAGTGAGGGCGCCCCGTTACAGTTGATAGTTGATAGTTGATAGTTGATAGTTGAGAGTTGAGGGTTCGTGCTCGTAATCGTAACTCGTAATCGTAATTCGTAATCGTAATTCGTAATCGTGATCGTAATCGTCATCGTAATCGTGCTCGTGATCGGACCTGGGACCTGGGTTTTGGGATCTGGGTAATGGGATTCGGATTCCAGGTCCCATCACCCAGGTCCAAGGTCCCGTTTCTCGTCTCCCGTCTCCCGATTCACCGACTCACCGATTGCCATCTCCTGTCCCCTAAGGAACGGCCGTCCGCCCACCCGATGGTGCCGTTTGGGGGCAAGACGCCGACCCGGAGGGGCAGAGGCCGGAAGTCATGGCAGCGATGGATCACCCCGATTACACTCGAGGGCAGGATGCCGGCCCGGAGGGACGGGAGGCAATAGCCAGGGGCGCAGAGGCTGTGTCGCAATTCCCTCTGCATCGTAGGGTCTGTCCCGCAAAAATGATGATGAACGAACGCCACAGCTGAAGCGGCGAGAAAAAATTAATATAATGAATCACCCGACCCTGAGGAGCACCGGCATGGCGTTACGCTACGGGAATCGACACCAGAAGCAGCTGCTGCCGCCGAGCCTTGAA